>JAFLCE010000075.1 GCA_017303655.1 Anaerolineae bacterium | reverse complement strand
GTCACGTTTGCCGATGGGACGGAGTCTGAAGCACAGGTAATGACAGAGATACCAGAGTTGGATCTGGCGGTCATCCAAGCGTTGGATACACCTTTGGTGATTGTTCCGGCTACATTAGGTAACCCTAGTACGATGCGAATTGGGGATGAAGCCTATGTGGTGGGAAATCCGTTTGGCTTATATGGTTCGATGAGTTCCGGGGTAATCTCTGGGTTCGACCGAACCTTTCGTGTTCCGAGCAGTAATATCGAAATTCCTGGCATGATTCAATTTGATGCGGCGGCGAACCCTGGTAATTCTGGCGGTCCGTTATTGAATCGAGCGGGGCATGTCATTGGCATTGTGACCGGACTGGTAAACCCCACGGATGAAAATTTCTTTGTTGGCATTGGCTTTGCAGTTCCCATCAATATTGCTGTTGGTGGGATGGGCGGCTCGCCACCGTATTAGTCGTAGGTGATGAGAACTTTTATATAACTAAAGGAGACGCAAGCATGGAACAAACAAATCGCGAGAACAAACTTCCAATGGAACGTGTGTTGTATGAAGTCAAGAAGGTCATTGTCGGGCAAGATCATTTGCTTGAGCGGTTGATCGTGGCATTGTTGGCACGCGGACATATTCTCGTGGAAGGTGTGCCGGGCTTGGCAAAGACGATGGCGATCAAAACGCTGGCAGATACCATTGGCGGCGAGTTCAAGCGCATTCAATTCACACCAGACCTCGTCCCAGCCGATTTGATCGGTACGCGTATTTACAACCAGAAGACGGGCGAGTTCAACACGTCACTAGGACCGGTCTTCACGAATCTCCTGCTTGCCGATGAGATCAACCGTGCGCCTGCCAAAGTGCAAAGCGCCTTGCTGGAGGTGATGCAGGAACGCCAGGTGACGATTGGGCGTGAGACCTTCAAAGTGCCGAATCCGTTTTTGGTGCTGGCGACTCAGAACCCGATTGAAACCGAAGGGACGTACGCTCTGCCTGAAGCGCAGGTGGATCGCTTCATGCTCAAGGTATTGATCGGTTATCCAACCTCTACCGAAGAATTTGTGATCGTGGAACGCATGACGAGCGCGATTCAAGCAGTGCAAAAAGTGATTAACACCGACCAGTTACTGGAACTGCAAAAGCTGGTCGATCAGGTCTATGTAGATCCGTCCTTGATTGAGTATGCCGTCAAAGTGGTGACTGCCACACGCAGTCCTAAGACTGTGGGTTTGCCTGATCTTGAATCGTATATCACTTTTGGCGCCAGCCCACGTGCTTCTATCAATTTGATCCTGACTGCTAAAGCAATCGCTTTTGTGCGCGGACGAACTTACGTCTTGCCGCAAGATGTGGTGGATATGGCATTGGATGTCATCCGGCACAGACTGGTGCTTTCCTACGAAGCATTATCCGATGAAGTGAGCAGTGATGAAATTCTCACAAAGATCCTCGACCGAATCCCTGTCCCGGTGGTGCCATTGAATGAACACTTCAACGTCCGCGCGAACTCCTGAACGCATCCTGCATCGCCTGGACTGGCAGGTGATTCGCCGTCTAGACGGATATTTGCAGGGTGATTATCGCAGCTTGTTCCGCGGCTCTGGCATGGACTTTGCCGATCTGCGTGAGTATCAGCCACAGGACGACATCCGCTACATTGACTGGAACGTCAGTGCGCGCATGGACACGCCGTATGTCCGCGAGTATATGGAAGATCGCGAGATCATTGCTTGGTTCCTGCTCGACCTGAGTCCGTCCATTGATTTTGGCACGTTGGATAACCAGAAGCGCAATGTGTTGATTGATTTTGTTGGCACACTCTCACGTCTACTCACGCGGCATGGGAACCGCGTCGGGGCGGTAATGTTTGGGAGCGGCATCCAGCACAAGGTCCCAGCAAGAGGCGGGCGGCTGCATGTATTACGTCTGATTAATGATCTGCTCAAGCAGCCGCATCTCACACAGACTCCCATCACCGATCTTTCTGCTTTGATTAAAGGCGGGTTGCATACCATCAAGAAGCGTTCGCTCGTGTTTGTGGTTTCAGATTTTATTAGTGTGCCGGGCTGGGAGCGTTCGTTGAGTTTGCTCAGCCAACGGCATGAGGTCATTGCGATCCGTTTAGTGGACCCACGTGAGTTGACTCTGCCGGATGTGGGTCATGTCATTTTGGAAGATGCTGAAACTGGGGAACAGATCTATGTGGATACGCATGATAAAAAATTCCGCCAGCGATTTATGGAAGCCGCGCAAAAGCGAGAAGCGGAATTGAGCGAAGCTTTCAAGCGTGCCGGTGTGGATGTGTTGTCCCTTTCCACCGAAGCGGACTTGATCCATGCGATTGCAAGTTTTGTGATGCTGCGACGTCAGCGCCGGAGATCAAAGTGATATGACATTTCTTTGGTCTCCTTTGCTTTGGTCTTTGATCTTGATTCCCATGCTGGCATTGCTATATTTGAGTATGCAACAACGCAGGCATGAGATTGCGCTGCGTTACGGAAGTTTGGGCTTGGTACAAAAAGCATCCGGACGAGGCATGGGCATACGTCGACACATCCCTGCGCTAATCTTTCTGCTTGGGCTGACGGTTTTATTCGTGGCGCTTGCCCGTCCGCAAATGGTGGTGGGACTGCCAAAGGTGGAAGGCATCGTCATCCTGGCTTTTGATGTTTCCGGCAGTATGGCGGCTGAAGATTTTGAACCGAACCGGCTCGAAGCCGCCAAAGCGGTTGCGATTGAGTTTGTGGAACGTCAGCCTTCTACGGTGAAGGTTGGGGTCGTGGCATTCAGTGAAAGCGGACTTTCTGTACAAATTCCCTCTGAAGACCAGACCACCATTATTGATGCCATCGAACGTTTGAAACCTCAACGCGGTACCTCACTCGCCAATGGGATCATTGCTTCGTTGAATACGATTGCTAACCTGACCGGGCAACCTCCCATTGTCGGTTTTGAAGGCGGCGCGGTTCCGGCTCCGCTTAATGGTGCGCCTGTGGTCTCTGCCGATCAGTCTGCGGTTATCGTTCTGCTTACAGACGGCGAGAATAATATGGATCCCAACCCGATTGAGGCGGCTTTGCTTGCCGCCGAACGTGGAGTTCGCATTCATACAATTGCGGTTGGCAGCCCTGAAGGCACACAGTTGACCGTCAATGGCTTCACGGTCTTTACTCAGGTAGATGAAGCCGGTCTACAGCAAATTTCTGAGATTACGCAGGGCATGTATTACAACGCTCAAAATGAAGAAGACTTGCGAGAAGTATACGAAAGTATTGAGCCGCGTTTGAAGATCGAGCAGGAAGCACAGGAAGTCACTGCGGTCTTTGCAGGTGTGAGTATTTTGATCTTACTCATCGGTGGTATGTTGTCTTTGTTGTGGTTTAGCCGTGTGCCGTAATTCCAAGTTGAGTCATTTTAGTAGTGAAGTATCTCTTGGGATGACAAAACGGCACTGGAGGTTTTAATGGAATTACTCTGGTCACCAGTTTTATATCTATTTGCGCTGATCCCGATCTCGATCCTTGTTTATGTCTTGGTCTTGCGGCGACGTAAACCCTACGCTGTGCGCTATTCGAGCCTGTCGTTGATCCGCGCCGCCAAGCCCGCTTCATCCCAATGGAAGCGGCATCTTCCGTTCGCATTGTTCCTGTTGGCGATGTCCAGCCTCATCATGGCAATGACACGCCCGGTCACCGTCCTCACGTTACCTGCTTCGAATGCCACCATCATCCTTGCCTTGGATGTATCGCGCAGTATGTGCTCTACCGATATTGCCCCGAACCGATTAGAGTCTGCCAAAGCTGCCGCGTTGGACTTTATCAAATCGCAAAATTCGGATACCCAGATCGGTATCGTTGTCTTTGCCGGGTTCGCGGTGGTGGCGCAGCCTCCGACCACTGATAAAGACCTGCTTGCTACGACGATTGAAAATCTAACCACGGCTCGCCGTACCGCTATTGGCGAAGGCATTATTGTGTCTTTAGATGCCATCGCCGAATTTGATGATAGTGTGGTCAGCCCATATTCGGATGCCTCTATTGAGCCGGTTGCAGAAGGTCAATACGTACCTGCTATTGTTGTCCTCTTAACGGATGGTGTGACCACGACCGGTATTGACCCGCTGGATGCGGCGCAAATGGCTGCGGACCGTGGTGTGCGTGTGTATACCATTGGCTTTGGCACCGTCAATAATAATTCGCCGATGAACTGCAATCCATATGCTCCCTTTGCAGAACCGATTGATCCCTCCTTTGGTTTCGGCGGTGGGGGTGGTGGCGGCAACTTCCGCCGTGAGATCGATGAAGAGACTCTCAAGCAGGTTTCTGACATGACGGGCGGTTCGTATTATCTTGCTGAAAGTTCCGAGCAATTGCAAGATGTGTTCGACAGCTTGCCGACCCAGCTATTCACTGTCACCGAAACGACAGAGATCAGCGTATTCTTTGCAGCGTTTGCTGCGCTCTTCATCGTGCTCGCCATCATGCTTTCCATTTTGTGGAATCCGCTTTTGTAACTTTCCTTTCACATCAATCCGCAAAATCTGATGCGGGTATAATTCCCTCAATGGATGAAAAACTTCAATTCAAGCCCTTCGGCTTGTCTGCCCTGGCTCTGGCTCTCATCGGCTGGGGCGGTTTATATTTGGTCATCAACATGACCCTGCCCTTCGTCTGGTCGCGCTGGGGATTCTTCGCCCTGTTGCTCATGGCGCTTACCGGCACTGCGCTTCCCATCGTTTATTATCTGCATCAACGCTTTCCCGAAGACCCACCCGCCGACGCCAATGTCCTCATTCGTCAAGCCATGTGGGTTGGCGTCTACGGCGCTACGCTTGCCTGGCTGCAACTCGGTCGCCTTGTCACGCTTTACATAATCCTCGGTCTCGCAGGCGGTCTCATTGCCGCCGAATATTTCATCCGCATTCGCGAAAAAGCCAATCGCCGCCCGCCTGTAATCCACGATGACAACCCTTCGTAATCTTCCCTCCGTCGAACAGCTTCTTCAAACCGAGACAACCGCGCAATTGATCGCTCGTTTTGGTCGCCCGCTTACCTTGGATGCTCTCCGCCAAACCCTGGATGAGATTCGCGCGCGCTTCAAACTTAATCCCGAAGCTGGGTTGCCATCTAACGAATCGATCCTCACCCAAGCCGAATCCACCCTCACCGCATGGGCGGCTTCTACTCTGCATCCCGTCATCAACGCCACCGGCGTAATTCTGCATACCAACCTCGGGCGTGCGCCCATGAGCGAAGCGACCATTCATGCCATGGGAGTTGTCTCACGTGGCTACTCCAACCTCGAATTTGACCTTGAAACTGGAAAGCGCGGCTCACGTTTGATCCATGCAGAGTCTATTTTGCAAAAGCTCACTGGCGCAGAATCTGCCCTCGTAGTCAATAACTGTGCTTCGGCTGTCTTGTTGACTCTTTCTGCACTAGCGAATAAAAAGCGTGTGGTCATTGCCCGCTCGCAACTCGTTGAAATCGGCGGTGGCTTTCGCGTACCCGATGTGATGAAACAATCCGGCGCGAAACTAGTGGAAGTGGGCACTACCAACAAAATCCGTGTATCCGATTACCAATCTGCTCTCGAGGAATCCGTTGCATTGGTCATGCGTGCGCATCGCTCCAACTTCAAGATCGTAGGCTTTACCGAAGAACCCGATTTCAAAGATATTGTCGATGCTGCACACACAGCAGGTGTTCCTGTTGTGGATGACCTCGGTTCGGGTGCGCTCTACGATACCGCCAAATATGGCTTCTCTCACGAACCGACGGTGCAAGAGTCCATGCAAGCCGGTGCGGATGTGATTCTCTTCTCCGGTGACAAATTGCTTGGTGGTCCGCAGGCGGGCATTATCATCGGCAAAAAAGTTTTACTTGATAAGATCAAAAAACATCCACTCGCCAGAGCTGTCCGTGCGGATAAGGCTTGTTTGGCGGGTTTGTCTGCTACGCTCACGCATTATCTCAAGGATGAGGCGGAGCGGGAAATTCCCATCGTGAAGATGATGTCATTAACGCTGAAACAGGTCAAAGGTCGGGCTGAGGCGTGGCGCGATGAGTTGGGGCAGGGATCGGTCGTCGAAGGTCAATCCACTGTGGGTGGCGGGTCGCTGCCAGATGAATCCATCCCAACTTTTTTGCTTGAATTACAAGTGAAATCTGCAGAGAAGTTTTTGCGTGGTTTACGAAAAAATAACCCACCTATTATTGCGCGTACAGAGAATGAAAAGATTTTGCTCGATCCGCGCACGGTTCTGCCAGAACAAGAAGGCGCGTTGTTGGTCGGGTTGAAAAATCTGCTGAGGAATTAAATGATATGCTCATCCAAATTCCTGTTCGTAATTTAAAAAAGCCGCATGGTCTAAAATTCCCACAACGCTGCACGAATTGTGGAAAGGCGCATGAAGAGGTCTTGACTTTGAGTTTGCACACTGGCTCGCAAGTGCGAAATTTGCCGCAGGTGCTGGCGTTCAAGGTTCCGATGTGTAAGGCATGTGCAGAAAAAGAACGCAGCATCGCAAAAGTGACTTTGGTTCCTTTTCTTGTAGGCGGATTTATTTTTGGTGTGATCGCTTTTGTTCCAGCCATGTTCATCTCTCCTGAAGGAACGACCCCGCAAACCTTGAATTTTCCGGTCGTGTTTGGCGGTTTGGTTGGGTTGATCGTTGGTGTGATCTTTGGAACGATCGTTGAAGTGATCGTTAAAACGCTGGCAATGCCTTTTTATGGCAAGACCCTTACTCGTCGTCCGTTAACGGTCTTTAGCCTTTTTCATGCAACCGATGAATTCATTGGAATATCTGTTAATTTATTGACTGAAGAAAAAATATTGCAATTTGAATTTGAAAATGAAGAGATCGCGCGAGAATTCGCGAAACTTAATCAATTGGAGACCTCATGAAATCTGATCTTGATGCCATTATGCAAGCCCGTAATTTGGACGCTTTCATTGTTTTTGGAAATGCCGAGAATAACCCACCCATGTATTACCTGACCGGCGGCGGACATGTCAGCCATGCCACTATCATCAAGAAGCGTGGGGAGGAGCCGGTCTATTTTTTCAACGATATGGAACGTGATGAAGCTGCCAAGAGCGGCTTGAAATTAATTCCATATACAACATATGACTATAACGAAATGATGAAGCAGGCGGATAACAATCAGCTTCTCGCAAGCGCAATGCGTTATCAGCGCATGTTTGCAGATGCGGGTGTAACTCAAGGGCAAGTAGGGGTGTATGGGCATTACGATGTCAGCTCGGTGTTTGGTGCTTTGCAGCATTTGCAAACGTTGATGCCAGGGCTTGAGTTCGTTGGGGAGGCGCGGGATGAGTCGATCTTCTTGCGTGCCATGGAAACGAAGGATGAAAACGAAGTGGCGCGCATTCGCAAGATGGGACAGGTCACCACGGCGGTTGTGGCGAAAGTCCGCGAGTATCTTACTTCCTGTGATGTACGTGACGATGAAGTCCTTCTAAAAGAAGACGGTACACCGCTCTCGGTGGGAGATGTTCACTCAAGAATCCGCTTGTGGGTGGCAGAACATGGCGCGGAACTTCCTTCTGGATTCATTTTTGCCATCGGACGTGATGCAGGTGTGCCGCACTCCGCAGGCAACCCTAATGATTTGATGCGCCTCGGTCAGACGATTGTCTTTGATATTTATCCCGCCGAAGCGGGCGGCGGCTATTACTATGATTTCACCCGCACCTGGAGTCTCGGCTATACCACTCCTGAGGCTCAGGCATTGTTTGACCAAGTAAAAGAGATCTACGATACCTTGAACGATAACTTTGACTTGAATGTGGCCTTCAAAGATTACAACAAGATGACCTGCGATTATTTTGACTCGAAAGGACATCAAACCCCAATGAATACCAAAGCGCCGATTGAAGGCTACGTCCACAGTTTGGGGCATGGTGTGGGCTTGAACATCCATGAACGCCCATTTAGCGGCTTGACCGCGGGCGACGATCAGCGCCTCAAACCCGGCGTGATCATTACCTCGGAACCGGGCTTGTACTACCCTGAAAAAGGGATGGGCTTCCGCATCGAAGATACGCTCTGGGTCCGCCCTGACGGCGTGATGGAAAAACTGGCGGACTATCCGTATGATTTTGTGTTGCCGATGAAGAAGTGGAAGGGAAAGTGATTTAAATGGAAAAAATAAGATTTCAATATACTCTTCTTCCGCAAGATTATGCAAACAGCATAAGTATATTCTTAATAAATAGACGACGAAGGAATGCCGTTGCGACTGGTTTTATTTTATTAATGATATTTTTCTTTGTGGTCAATATTATATTGAATCTTAAAGATAGGGTTGTTATTTATTCCTTGCCGATACTTTTTATTCTTATTTTGATTCCATTTGCGCCTTATTTATCTGGGTGGTTAACGAAAAGAAAAGCATCAAAGCAACCGATATTAATGCAGCCAATTGCCTGCGAAATGGATAATGACCGGATATTTACGGTGAATCAAGTTGCTGAGAACAAAATGGATTGGAGTGTTTTTAATAAAGTGGTGGAGACAAAGGAATATTACTTCCTAATTTACTCAGTAAATAAGAATGCATTTCAAATTATTCCCAAAAGAGCGTTTGAGTCAATTCAGCAGGAGCAGGAAGCCAGAATTTTATTTGAACAAAAGCTCGGAAAAATTGAGAATATTCAGATTGGTCTTCGAGGTTGGAAACTATCATTTCTTACCTTTGTTGTTTTGGCGCTCTTTTCAGGTGGATGCCTAGTTTTGGCTTTGTTGCTTGAATATATTAGTAATTATTAATTAATGACCCACCTTCAAACTCTTACTTTACGCCCTTTCCTTGAAAATGAACTGGAAGAATTTCCATTTACGGTTCCGGTTATAAGAGCGTTAAAGGAGATCAGATTTACAACTCCTGTCACTTTTTTTGTAGGCGAGAACGGCTCTGGCAAATCGACAGTGATGGAGGCACTCGCTTGTGCCGTGGAATCCATTACGGTGGGCAGTGAAAGCGTCAAGACGGATAAGACTCTGGCTCCCATCCGCAAGCTGGCAAAATACTTCAAACTGGCATGGACAAAGCGCACGCGCAAAGGTTTCTTCATGCGCGCCGAAGATTTCTTCGGCTATGCCCGTTCCATGCGTGAGACCCGCGAAGAATTGGAAGAAGAATTATCGAACGTAGACCGTGATTACAAAGGACGCTCCCAGCTTGCGCAAGACCTGGCGCGTTCGGCATACTCCGGTCAGTTGGCGGCGATGAAGCATCGCTACGGCAAAGACTTGGATAATTTCTCGCATGGCGAGGCTTTTCTCACTTTGTTTCAGGCGCGTTTCGTCCCCAGTGGTTTGTATCTATTAGATGAACCCGAGGCTGCGCTTTCACCGTCCCGGCAGCTCAGCTTCCTTGCGGCACTCAGGCAAATGGTTGAGCAGGAGGCGCAGTTCGTCATCGCCACGCATTCCCCGATCATCCTTGCCTATCCGGAGGCACAGATCCTTAGCTTTGAGAATGGCACGATAAAACAAGTAAAATATGAAGACCTTGAGCACGTGCGATTAACGAAGGATTTTTTGGATAACCCGCAATCTTATTTAAGGCATTTATAGTAGGATATTCTGTATGCTGAAGTCACGAACTTTTCTTTATCTGGTCATTGGGTTGTCGGCTGTACTGGCGCTTGTAGTTGGCGGACTTTTTTTGTACGACACCTATCGCATTCGCACGGTGGTGATCGCTACAAATGAAGAAGGCAGTCAGAGTTACATCATCATGGATGCGTTGGCGAAATCGGTGCGCCGAGCCGATGACCGCGTCAGCATCAAGATCATACAGACCAACGGCTCGGCTGAGATCATGGAGTTGTTGCGCACCGGCAAAGCGGATTTTGGTACAGCGCAGTTGGATGCTGAGTTGAACGACCAGATCCAGACTGTAGCATTGTTGTATCCGCAAGTCTTCCATATGGTCGTCAAAGCGGATTCGGATATTCGCACCCCGGCAGACTTGAAAGGGAAAAAGATTGCCACCACTTCTCAAAACGGTGGCAGTTATCAATCTGCATTTGAATTACTTGGTTATTACGGCGTGGATGATGACGAAGTGGAGGTTATTCCATTTGAAGATGGAGACCTGCGCGATGCTGCATTTCTCAATGGCGACGTGGATGCCATGTTCCGTGCCAACACCATCGGCAGTGATGGCTTTCGCGATCTAGCCGCTACTACGGAGATTCGCTTTCTTGAGCTTGAGCAATTTGACTCGATGCGTATCCAATTCCCGTATCTGTTTCAATATGTCATCCCGAAAGGGACCTATCTTGCAGCCAACCCTGTCACTCCCTTGCAGGATACAAAGATCGTCGGCGTGCCAACGGTCTTGTTTGCCAATACAAATGTGGATCCTGCGATTGTTGAATTATTTACTGAAGTGTTATTTGATAACCAGAATGATATTGTCCAAAAAACAACTCAGGGTATTTGGATCGAATCTCCGGTAAAGTATCAAACGATCCTGCCCGCCATCCACCCCGGTGCGATGACTCATTACAATGGCGATCCCCCAGATTTTTTCGAGCGTTATTACAACTTACTGAGTTTATTATTAACCTTTGGTCCTGTTCTGGCGTCTATCTACTTTGCCATGCTTGCCCGGTTTCAAGAACGGCAAAAATCGACAGCCTCTCACTATAATTTGGAACTTGCCAAATTGCTTGCAGACCTGACCTATACCAAAAAGCTGCGTGTAGTTCAGTATATTGAACGCAGTTTATTCGAATCGCTGAACGAAGTGGTGGCAGCCATGGAAGACGGCAATATCTCATCCACAGACTTGCAGGTCTATTCACTGGTCTGGGAAAAAGCCATGGACGCCGTAAAACGGCGGTACGACACCTTGAAGAAACCAGTCCGAAGAAAGAAAAGAATCATTAAATGAATGCCTTGAAACCAGCTCGAATCCTTGCCATTGAAACCTCTTGCGACGAGACCGCCTGTGCCGTCCTCGAAAATGGGCGTGCTTTGCTTTCGTCTATTGTGGCATCTCAAATGGAAATCCATGCCCGCTATGGCGGCGTGTTCCCCGAAGTCGCGTCACGCCAGCATGTCTTGAGCATCATCCCGGTCGTGCAACAGTCACTGGCGCAGGCGCACCTCACACTCAATGATATTGATGCCATCGCCGTTACACAGGGACCAGGTCTCGCTGGCTCGCTTATTGTGGGCATGAATATGGCGAAAGGTATGGCGCTGGCGTTGGATAAACCGCTTGTCGGTGTGAATCATTTGGAAGGGCATATTTATTCTGCCTGGGTATATGAGGCGGGTGAGATTACGCCGCCCGAGCCGCAATTCCCACTCATGGCGCTGCTGGTTTCCGGCGGACATACCGAATTGAATTTGATGACCGACCATCTCACATATCAACGCCTCGGCTCCACGCTGGACGATGCGGCTGGTGAAGCCTTCGACAAAGTGGCGCGACTCTTGGAGCTGCCTTATCCCGGCGGACCTTCCATTCAGAAGGCGGCGGAGGAAGGCGATGCCTCCCGCTTCAACTTCCCTCGGGCTTGGCTTGATGGAACTTGGAACTTTTCCTTTAGTGGAGTAAAAACCTCTGTGCTGTACGAGGTGCAAGAATTGAAAAAACGTAGCGGCGGAATCCCCGTGCATGACCTGGCAGCATCCTTCCAAAAAGCTGTTGTGGACGTATTGTTCAAAAAGACGATGAATGCGGCGCGTGAATTTGGCGCGAAAGAGATTTTAGTGGCGGGCGGTGTTTCTGCCAACCGTGCGTTGCGACAGGCATTCAAGGGACAGACCGAGTTTCCTGTGCATATCCCGCCCATCTCGCTTTGTACGGATAATGCCGCCATGATCGGCGCGGCGGGATATTTCCGTTACGCGCTCGGGCATGTTTCCGAGATGGAGATGGATGTGCTGCCCGCCTGGCCGCTTTCGTAAATGGGTGCGATGCACTCGTCGTTTAAAAGTTCAAACCCCCAGCCGCTTGCCCAAGCGAGTGAGGGTTTGACATCAGGAGAATGCAATGTTTATTATATTCTCCGAGTTTAATGGTTCCTGAAGGTTGATTAAGGATTCGATTAGAGGATATTCGGATATTTGAACGATTCCAAAAGCGACCCTGCCTTGTCAGGGTCTTTTATTTGCAAAAACCCGTTTAACGCAAGGCGGAGATTAAATTTTCCATAGTTAGCGGACCTTCACGCAGAATCACCGGAGACTGCCCGGTGCAATCCACTAATGTGGACGGAACCCCGCCAGGCGTCGTCCCGCCATCTAGAATCAAAGGGATTCGTCCTTGGAGTTGCCGAAATACTTCTTCTGCGGTGGCTGGGCTTGGCTGCCCTGAGATATTCGCAGACGTGACCGCCATGGGACCTGCTGCACGTAACAAAGCAAGTGCAGCTGGATGGTCTGGAATGCGGACGGCGACGGTTTCAGTGGCAGATACGGCTGGAGGGAGAGTCCGCTTTTTGGGGATGATACAGGTCAATGGTCCGGGCCAGAAGCGTGCAGCAAGACGGAGAGCCATGTCTGGGATATCGCTTCCAATCTGTTCGAGGTCACTCAAATCACCGATCAAAATCGGAATGGCTTTTTCAATGGGACGGTCTTTGGCGGCATAGATGCTTTCGATGGCAGTGTTGTTGAAGGCAAGTGCGCCGACGCCATACACGGTGTCGGTGGGGAATGCGACCAGACCACCCAGTTTCAGGATGTTCAGTGCAGGTTCAACGTTGGCAGCCGGGAGAATTTCAGTTTTCATACGCCGATTTCCTTGATAAAAAGTTCCACCACAGCAGGGTCGAAGTGTTTACCAGACTCAGATTTGATGTAGGCGAGAACTTTTTCTTTTTCCCAGGCTTTGCGATAGGGACGGTCATAGGAGAGGGCATCGTACACATCTACCAGTGCGAAGATGCGGGCTTCAAGCGGAATGGCTTCGCCTTTCAGCCCATCTGGGTAGCCGGTTCCATCCCATTTTTCATGATGATGCCTTGGGATGTTGAGAGCAGGTCGAAGGTATTCAATCGGGTAAATTAAGTTATATGCGATCTGCGGATGCAGACGCATGATCTGCCATTCTTTTTCAGTGAGCGCACCAGGCTTATGCAAAATATCATCCGGGATGCCGAGCTTGCCAATGTCGTGCAGTAATATGCCACGATGGATATGAGTTAATTGTTCTTCATCGAATCCCATCTGTTTTGCAATCCGAAGAGTCAGGTCGGTGACGCGTTTGGTATGACCTTGCGTTTCGCGGTCACGGATCTCGAGTGCGCGTGACCAGCCTTCCAGCGTGGTTTCGTAGGCAGATTGGATCTCACGGTTTGAGCCTTGCAAATCACTGACGAGTTTTTCGTTGTGCGCCAAGGTATTGTCAAGGAGGCTGGCAGCTGCCCAGGTCATTAAGGCGAGTGCAAAAAGAGCCAGGATGGCGGTCAGATTGTATTCCCAAATATAGCCGCTTAAAACACTAACGACGATGTAACAAATTGCAGTCAGTGTAGCAAATGAAAATGAGCTGCTTGGACGGATGATAAAGCTTGACATTCCGATCGGCAGCGCGAATACCACCATCAGATATTCCATATACTTGACATCGCTCAATGCAGCCCCAAAGATGATGATGAAGCTGATGGAAAGCTTAGCGGCAAGCAAGACCTGCCCTTTTTGATTCATCCGCCAGAAAATATGAAACGGAATAAATACCAGCAGACTCTCAATCAGATAGAAAAGGTATTCCTGACTGGGCGTAATGATATAGATAAAAAAAGTGTTGAGCAGGGAATAAATAAGCAATACCCAGCACAACCCAATGAAAAGAGCAAGCAACTGCCCTTTGCGTCGTATATTTGGGTCTGGGCTATCCACATTGGAGAGCAGGTGGAAAAGTCCGCGCCAGGTGAAAGGCTCTCGTTTGGTCTTCATTAATATGACATTATAACTTTTACGAATTAATCCGTTTGCGCACCGAATTGGATCTCGAGCAGGCGGTCGCGTTTTGCATAATCTTGGTGCAGCGAGATGGAGGCTTCGGAGAATTTGTCGTATGCGAGATTGAGGGCTTTGACACCCTGGGTCGCTTCGATCTCAAGCAGGATCATGCCATGCGGTGCGAGCCATGCGGGAGCGATATCCAGCAGGCGGCGATAGATATCGAGACCATCTGCGCCTCCGTCCAAGGCGAGAGTTGGTTCACGACCGAAGATAGGCAGCCCGCTGAGAGTTTCGGTCGGGATGTAGGGTAGGTTGGCACAGATCAAGTCGAAGTGACCCTCCGTGGAGAGCGGGTCAATGTGTTGGGGCAAAATATCACATTCGAGAAAATCGATGCGATGCTGGACGTGAAATTTTTCGGCGTTGTGCTTTGCCACTTTCAGCGCTGCGTGAGAAATATCGGTCGCGAGGATGCGCACAGTTTGGACGTGCATGGCAAGGGTTGTAGCGATAATGCCCGAGCCAGTGCCAACATCTGCTACGGTTCTTCTTTCGGATGAGGCGTTCAGCCACTTAATGGCTTTCTCTACCATGAATTCGGTTTCGGGTCTCGGAATGAGCACATCGGGGGTGATGTCGAAATCCATGCCGAAGAATTCCCAGTGACCCAAAATGTAAGGTAGTGGTTCACCCGCTTTCAGACGAGAAAATGCCTGGTTGACTGAATCAAGCATGGGCGGGGAAAGAGGCGAGTCGAGGTGGGCGAGCAGCCAAGTGCGTGGATGTCCCAGCACATGGGCGAGCAGGATCTGCGCATCCAGATCGGTTAATGAATCGGGCAGGTTGGGGATGGCTTGAATCAGATATTCGTTGAGGGTCATGCGGGCTCTTGGAAAAGCAGTCGTTCCATCAAGGTTTGCTGGAAGAAGATGAAGATGATCATGACCGGAATAGACATGATGATGGCGAGCGAGCCGAGATAGCTCCATGGTTGTGCGCCGGAGAATTGACCCGCCACGAGCGCGTACACTGCCATGGAAAGCGTGACGTTATCGGCTTTGTCTACGAAGAGCCAGCCGATGGCGAATTCGGTATAGCCCATGAGGAAGGCGATCATGGCGGTCACTGAAATGGACGGCAGCGAAATTGGCAAACTGATATTGAGAAAGGTTTGGAAATGATTGGCACCATCTATATAAGCGGCTTCTTCCAATTCTTTTGGAATGGCTGCGAAGGTGGCACGCATATTCCAAATGGCGAATGGCATGGCAAATGCTGCGTAGACGATGACTAGACCGATTAAGGTTGTGCGGATCTGTAGCAGGCTTAAGATGATATACAAAGGCGTGGCGAATGCGATGGGCGGAAGCAATGCGGCTAGCAGTAAAACGAACAAGCCGGTTTGTTTTACTGGGAATCGAAAACGTGCAAATCCATACGCAAGGGTGATGCCAAGTATGACAGCAAGAATTGCGGCACCCATTGAAACAATCATGCTATTGCGTAAGAGGATGCTGAACTCCACTGATTGATAGGGGCGGTCTAAGACTTTTGTGAATGCTTCGGTGGAGAATTCTTTTGGCAACCAGGTGAACTCGGTGGGACGTCCGCGTAACGAGCCGTCGAAGGCGAGGCGGAAGGTGCTCCATACCGGGATGAGGATAAAGAGACCTACCAGCACGAGAATCAACTGAGTGATGATCTGACGAGTGATGGAAATGTTACGCATTAATGAACTCCTCACGAGTTTGCATGCGGCGATTGAACGCACTGACCAAGACGATCAGGATCAGAACTGTGATGATGTTAATGACGGCAGAGATTGCGAATTGTCCACCGCCTCCAAAGCCGCGAGAGGGATTGAAAAAATTATAAGAAAGGTTTGCCAGGGTTCCTTCTTTAGAAGGCAGGGCTTGAAATAGATAGAACTGATTGAAGGCGTAAATGCCGCGGATGATAATGGCAGGCAGTAGAACGGGTCGTATCAAGGGCAGGGTCATATGTTGTAAGGTTTGCCATTTATTGGCTCCGTCTATAGCTGCGGCTTCAAAAATTTCTTTAGGTATCATTTTGAGGCTCGCATTTGAAGCTAACATGATCAATGGTGACCCGTACCATACGGCAGGGATGAGTAAAACAAAAAACCACAAACTGGGGGTTTTATCCCAACCAATTAGAAATTGCAGTGGGAAGGCGTCTCCATATTTTATTGCCGCGAGATTTAACCATCCATTTTTTGGCAAAAAGATATTCAACCACATCAAAGCGCCTATAAATTCTGGGATCGCCCACGGTAGGATAAAAAGGGTTTGCCAAAACTTACCAAGTTTTATTCCGCGTTGATTGAGTAATATGGCGAGCCCCAGCCCTAAAATGACTTGAAGCCCCGTGGATGCAATCATCCAAAGAATATTAAAGATAAATGTGCCTTGCCCTACTACAATGTTTTCAAATATTGGTTGATACGCCTGGATTCCTATGTATTGAACTTCTTTTGAATTGAATGCAGACTCAGGCGGTGTGGGTTCGATCTCACCTGTAATCCCACCGCTTATTTCACGCCAAATGCCGCCTTGAAAACCATCTCGTATGGAGGTGCTACTGAAATCGGTGATGGAAACGCCAAGTTGAAAGAAAAAGGGCAGTAGGGTCAATACCGTGAAAGCGATTAATCCCGGCACAAGCCAGGGGATGGCTTGGCGAGATTCTTTTTTGTTGTATACAGGTTTTTTCGCTTTGAACGCTTCGATGGTATTTTGCCAGATTTGAGCAAGTCCTTCCGCGGCGGCGAGTGAAAGCGGCACTGTCAAAATCAAAATATATTGGGGCCACTTGGTAGACCAGAACAATAGGAAAGCCAAAGCAAAGCCGAGCCATAAAACATACAAGCGTTCTTTCTTCCATAAACGCGCAAGCCCGAAAGTGGCAAGTAAAGTAATTAGAAAGTCTGGACCAAAGAAGAACGCATCCGGTTCCCAGCCTGCAGCGCTGGTCACCAGCCATTGGACTGGTTGCCAAACTGGAAAACCAGCATCCTGAACTTCCTCTGCGCCCGAGGAATACCCGGCATGATAAAAGACCGACTCGCTCAACTTTTGAACTGGGTTTGCCCATAGGAATGGGTTTGCCACGATAAAGATGAGAATCCCCAACATACCCCAGAGCAAGGCTTGCTTGAAGAATGACTTGACTTCGTCTCGTTCTTTTGAAGTGAAAAACCAATCTGCAAGGATGGCGAGGGCGATGACACAGTAAAGATATTTTGAGGCGGCGGTCAACCCGAGAAATACAGCAGAGGTGACCAGCCAACTTGTTTTGCGGCTTTTCTTGAATTGCAGATACGCCAACGCCATGCAGAAACTGGTCAATGCAGGTAGAGCTTCCAACATGGCTTGCGAATTGTACTTAATCGTCATGCTATGCGTGGCGAGGGCAAGCCCTGCCAGCGGGTTGACGAATGCCAGCAATACCACAGTCAACCAGCCAAAGACAGCGTTGACGGTCCGCTCGGGTTTAAGGAGGACACGCGGCAAATATTTATTAGGTTCAGAGGAAGTTGGACGGTCTGCGATAAGGTCTTTTTCTGGTGCAGTGAGAAGACTCACGCCCATGATTATCTTTGCCAGCGGGGGATGTTCGGGGCGGTAGTTCGTTTCCAGAAAGCCGGACCAGTTCGAGGTCCGAATGAGATGCGCGTATTCCTGCGCGGCGCGGGTATAGTCGTCTTCATCATAGTCAATATTGAGATATTGAACCGCGCGGGCTCGAAATGCGCCTGCGACGATGAGAACTGTAACGATGAGAAAGACTCGGATGGGAAGTTGGAAATTTTTCATGGCGATACTTTATATCCTCTCATTCCCTTTGAATTGTAATACTTTATGGATTACTGAAAACAGGCTGGAGCCTCCAGCCTGTTGAGTTTGGTTATTCGTCGTCTTCGACACCAGTTGCGGCAAGTTTGCCAGCCTCATCGCGAGTGGAGAGTTCGTCGATGAATGGGTCAATATCACCATCCATTACGGCGGATAGGTTGTAACTTGAGAATCCGATGCGGTGATCGGTGACACGGCTTTGCGGATAATTATAGGTGCGGATTTTTTCGGAGCGATCGCCCGAACCCACCTGAGAACGGCGGTCGGCTTCGAGTTCGGCGCGGCGCTTTTGTTCTTCGATCTCATACAGGCGTGCGCGCAAAATGGAAAGGGCGCGTAGTTTATTCTGTAACTGTGAGCGTTCGTCCTGACAGGTCACGATCATGCCAGTCGGCTTGTGATACAAACGCACAGCCGTTGAGTTCTTTTGCACGTTCTGACCGCCAGCCCCGGAGGAGCGATAGACTTCGATCTCGATATCTGTTTCAGGGATATTCACTTCGACATCGTCAACTTCTGCCATCACGACCACTGTAGCAGTGGAGGTGTGAATACGTCCTTGTGATTCAGTAGCAGGAACGCGCTGCACACGATGCACACCGGATTCATATTTCAACTTCGAATATGCCCCTTTGCCTTTTACTTCAAAAATGACTTCTTTGTATCCGCCCACACCAATGGAACTTTCAGACATCATCTCGGTTTTCCATTTTTGCGTATCTGAAAAACGGGTATACATGCGGAAGAGGTCCCACGCAAAGATGGCGGCTTCGTCACCGCCTGCACCCGCACGAATTTCCACAATGACGTTCTTGTCGTCGCGCGGGTCCTTCGGCACGAGCAGACCTTTGATCGCTTTCTCAAGGATTTCGATTTTTGGAGTTAGATCATCCACGTCGGCTTTGGCGAGAGCGACAAGTTCCGCATCATTTTCTGTGACGATAATTGTTTTGGCTTCGTCGAGGCTTTTCATTGCCTGACGGTATTCTCGCGCTTTTTCGATCAGCGGCTCCAGGCTGGTGCGTTCCTTGCTGATCTCGGTGGCGCGTTTGTAATCGTTGCCGACCTCGAGCAGTTCGCTGCCGAGTTGTTCGAATTTATCTTCAATGGCTTGTAGTTTATCGAGCATGGTTCAGTCCTCAAGGTAGGGTAGGGCAATATAATATGTCGCCTTGCTTAAATTTGCACAAGAAAGCGCGGCACCAGAACAGGCGCCGCGCAGCGGTGTATACAAAAAAATGACGCTAGTAGTTTACGACAGCAGAAAGTACCATGGAAATGATAAGGACGATCGCAAAAGCGGCAAATAAGATCTGTGCCAACTTTTGCCTTTTGGAGGCTGTTTCCTCTGCAGATTTGAATTGTCTTTGATTTTTTGAATTTTTTGATGCCATTTTCTTTTACTCACTGATTGAACTAGCCTTTGCAGGCGTGTTTTTATAGATGTCGGTAGAAGGCTTGCGCCATTACCTTCTCAAGTTCCTCGATTGTAACAGGTTTCATGACGTACCCATCTGCGCCGAGTTTCATGGCTTTTTCCACCATTACGTCAGCGGCTTCGGAAGAAAGCATGATGACAGGCAGGTTTTTCCACTCGGGGCGACGGCGCAGGAACTCGAGCATATCCAGCCCGGTCACTTCGGGCATATTGATATCCAAAATCATCAACCCAGGGCGTTTGCCTGCCAACAAGGCTTGCGCCGCCGGGCGCGGATGATTGAAGTGCTTCGTTTCGTACTCGAGCAATTTCAACATAAGCTCAACGGCGCGTGCCATTTCATCATCATCGTCAACGATCCAGACTTCCTTGCTCATTCCATTTGCGCCTTTACATTTTTTGCGGCTGTCTCATTCATGCCTTTAACCGTCATTAGCTCTTCAATGCTCGCTTCTTTGATCTTATCGATGGACCCAAAATGTTTCAAGAGTGCCTTGCGGCGGTTGGGTCCAATGCCCGGGATGGAATCCAGTTGAGAAGCCAGACCCAGTTTCGAGCGTTTTTTACGATGCGCCGTAATCCCAAAGCGATGCGCCTCATCGCGGATCCGCTGTACGAGGTAGAGTCCCTGTGAATGGCGGGGTAGCAGCAACGGCTCGCTTTTATGCGGGAAGAAAATTTCTTCCTCCTGTTTGGCAAGACCCACCACTGGAACCTTATCGAGGAGTTCGAATTGCTCCATTACTTTGACGACTCTGCTCAGTTGACCTTTACCACCGTCAATGATGATCAGGTCTGGGAGGAAGGAAAACGCCTCGTCTTTCTTGGACCCGACTTCTGATGCGGTTTCCTGTGAGCCCTTCCAACGCCGGAAGCGGCGAGTGAGCATTTCTTCCATCGAGGCAAAGTCATCGGGTGCGCCGATGCTGGTACTGTCAATATTGAACTTGCGATACAGCCGTTTCGCGGGTACACCTTGCTCGAACACGACCATTGCGCCAACTGTCGCAACGCCCTGTGTATGACTAACATCGTAACACTCAATACGATTCGGTGGGGCGGATAATTTCAAATGCGTTTGCAGATCTGAAAGTGCCTGTTCCTGTCGGTGTGCGTCTGCCTGCCATTGTGCGCGGAGCGATTGTAGTGTCTCGGTCGCATTCTCAGAAGCCATCTGCACGAGGTCTCTGGGTTGACCATCCTTCGGCACCAGCAACTCTACTTTTTCGCCGCCACGCTTCGAGCGCAGCCACTGCGCAATAATGATGCGCTCTTCAATTTCCTGCGGCAACATCACTTGCTCGGGGATATTCGCCGCTTCGGTATAGAACTGCTTGACGAACTCTCCCATCACCTGCGTGTCGGTTGTATCTTCTGTGCCTTCGAGGATGAAGTACTCACGCCCGATCAGCTTGCCTCCGCGGATGAAAAATATCTGCACGCAGGCTTCACCGTCTTCACGTGCCATGGCAATTACGTCTGAGTCGGCGTATTCGGTGCCGAAGACGATCTTTTGTCTTTCAATAATGGATTGCATGGCTTTGAGTTGGTCGCGCAAGGCGGCAGCTTTTTCAAAGCGCATCTCGTCGGATGCTTTTTGCATCTCGAGCTCCACCCGCTGAATGACCGGCTCACTATGACCGCTGAGGAATTCCATCAGATCAGAGATCATTTGGCGATAGCCGTCTTTTGAAATAGCGCCAATACACGGCGCAGTACAAAGCTTGATGTCGTAATACAAACACGCCCGCGGATCGTTGCCAGTGATTTCGCGGTCACAAGTTAGATATGGGAAAATCTTGCGCAACACTTCCAGAGTCTGATATACCGCCCACGCCGAGGTATATGGACCGAAATAGCGCGAGCCGTCTTCTTCCATTTGGCGGGTGACGGTGATCTTTGGGAAGGGGTCATTCCAATGAATTTTGATGTAGGGGTAACGCTTGTCATCTTTGAGGCGGATGTTGTACTTCGGGCGGTGCTTCTTGATGAGGTTCATCTCAAGGATGAGCGCCTCAAGCTCCGATCCGACCACGATCCACTCAATATCCGTGATGTCGCGCACTAGGCGGCGGGTCTTGTTATCGTGGCTCGAATCGGAGTGGAAATAACTCCGCACACGATTCCTTAAATTGATCGCCTTGCCGACGTAGATGATCGTCCCTTCGGCGTTGTGATACAGATAACAACCCGGCTTGGTAGGCAGGGTGGCAAGAATGCCCTGTAACTTCTCGGAAATTTCCATTGGCGGCAATTTTACCGTAAACGGCACAGGGCGAGTCGCGCTTACAAAACAAATCCCCGGCGATTGACTTCGACCAAATCTGCCGTAAAATGGAGGCTGACCAACTTAACCAATAAGGAGAATAAAATGGAACAAATGCCCTCGAATACCCCTATAGGTGTATCCAAACCGGGTCCTGCAGGTTGGATTCAGACTTGGATCATGGCAGTAACAAAGCCAAATGAACAAACTTTTATTGAAATTTCAGAAAGCCCTGATGCAAAGATTCAAACTGCGCTTATTTGGGCTGTAATCGCGGGACTCATTA
>JAFLCE010000074.1 GCA_017303655.1 Anaerolineae bacterium | reverse complement strand
ATCCTGAGAGATAATCTCCCAGGCTCGTGAGAAAACCGTGCCAGACTTAACGTGAGGATCGTTCATTTTGATAATTATGTACAGTATTTGAAAAGACTCAAGACATCTTTTGTACTATTATAACCTTGCTACCTTAATGGGATGCTAGAATTTTCAATGTGTGGACTGTGTTAGAATGAAAAATCACTCCACTTGTTCGAGGTAAAACGTGTCCGACTCATCCAGGCTTGCTCCTGCCACCCCGCTGAATCCACGCCGACGCGCCATCATCGTAGGCGCTTCCGAAGGGATCGGCGCTGCCCTTGCCCGTAAACTTGCCAAAGAAGGCTACAGCCTGGCTTTGCTCGCCCGCCAGACCGAAAAGCTAAACACCTTATGCACCGAGATCAATACCAACGGGGAAGTCCGCGCGAAAGCTTACACCCACGACGTTGCCAATTACCAAGAAGCTCCCGCCTTGCTACAAAAGATCGTCGCAGAACTCGGCGGTTTGGATGTCTTTGTCCTCATGGCAGGTGTCAATTACCCACCCGGTGGCAATGACAAGTACAACTTTGAGAACGACCGCAAAATGATCGAGGTCAATCTGATTGGCGCCATGGCATGGTTGAGCCCGGTGGCAGAGATGTTCCACAATGCCAAAGCCGGTCAGATCGTAGGCATCGGCTCCGTCGCTGGTGATCGTGGACGTGTGGGCAACCCCGGCTACAATACTTCTAAAGCTGCTTTGCATACTTATCTCGAAGCATTACGCAATCGCTTAACTCGCCATGGTGTGAATGTACTCACCGTCAAGCCGGGCTTCGTCAAAACCGAAATGCTCAAAGCCGCTCAGGGCGGCACGCCTTTTGCCATCACACCTGAAAAAGCCGCCGACGATATTTACAACGCCATGCGCAAACGCAAGCAGACGATATACACCTTGTTCCTTTGGCGGTATATCATGCTTCTTATTCAACACATGCCGTCATTCATTTTCAGACGATTGTCGTTCTAACTACTAAGCCCTAAAGGTCTTTAAGACCTTTAGGGTTTCTTTCAAACAAAATGCAAACCACCTTCACCCAACTTGAAAATTTCGGTCACTCCCTCAACGCACCTGCTTATTTGATTCAGCCGCGCACGAGTGAAGACATTCACGCTGCATTTCAACTCGCCAAGAAAAACGGACTCACTGTTACCGCACGTGGAGCCGGACGCAGTTACAACGACGCCTCATTGAACGGCGGCGGCGTCGTGCTCGATATGTCGGCGATGAATCTGATTCAGGAATGGAACCCAACTACCGGCGTCGTGCGAGGCGAGCCTGGCGTCACGCTCGAGTTGTTATGGCAAAAAGTCGAGCCCGATGGCTGGTGGCCCCCCGTCGTCTCCGGTACGATGAAGACGACCCTGGGCGGTTGTCTTTCTGCGAACATTCACGGAAAAAATAATTTTAAGATGGGCACCTTCGGCGAACACGTGATCGAGTTCACTGCCATTCTGCCCACCGGTGCAGAGATCACTTGCTCGCCCAAAAAGAATTCGGATCTGTTCTACGCCATGATCAGCGGATATGGGATGCTTGGCATTTTTACCTCGGTGACGTTACAGATGAAACGCCTCCACTCCGGTCTTTTGACTGTGGATGCCTTCCCGGTGCCGAATCTTCGCCGACACCTTTTTGCCCTGCAAGACGGCGCGCCGCACAATGATTACATTGTGGGCTGGCTCGACACCTTTGCAGGTGGCTCTTCGCTCGGGCGTGGACAAATTCATGCCGCGCGTTACCTGCACGAAGGTGAAGACAAGAATCCGCGCGAAACGATGAAATTGAAAAATCAGATTCTGCCTCCGCGTATTTTTGGTGTCTTCCCCAAAGGCTGGCTTTATCAATTTATGAAGCCCTTTGCGAATAACCTGAGCTGGAGCATGGTGAACTTGGCAAAGTATGTCGCCTCGTTACGGACGCATACCTTCCGACAACCTCATGCAGCTTTTCACTTTCTTTTAGATTATGTCCCAAATTGGGAACTCTCCTACGGGAGTGGCGGATTGATCCAATATCAATCCTTTCTGCCCAAAGAGACCGCCGAAGCCGCATGGACGGAGATCCTTGCGCTCTCAAAGAAACGCGGCATGCCCTCCTACCTTGGCGTGACCAAACGCCACCGACCCGACAAATTTTTACTTACTCATGCTGTGGATGGTTTCTCGCTAGCGTTGGATTTCAAAGTGACGAGTGCTACTCGTTCCAAACTCCGTGCTATGCTGCTGGAATTCGATCAGATCGTCATCGCCAATGGTGGCAGATTTTATTTTGCCAAGAATAGTGAAACGACGACAGAAACGGCAACGGCATTCTATGGTGAAGAGACCGTGAAGAAGTTTAAGCAGTTGAAAAAACGCTGTGACCCGAACGGGTTGTTGGAGTCAGATCTATATCGCAGAATTTTTGGTTGATTATTTTCACGTTTCACGCATCACGGATTACGTAATGAGTGAAACGTGATGCGTGATGGTATGAAAAACATTATTGTTGAAGACCTCGGATTGATCGATTACGAAACCGCCTGGAAACTTCAGGACGAATACGCGGCGGGAATTGCAGTGGGAACACGTCCGCCGACCTTGCTCTTGTTGGAGCATCCGCATGTGTATACATTCGGTCGCAAAGGCAATGCGGATAATTTACTTTGGAATGAATCTCAATTAAAAGAAAAAAGCATCTCCACGCATTGGGTGGACCGCGGCGGAGACGTCACCTATCACGGACCGGGTCAGTTGGTGGGTTATCCGTTGATTCCTCTTAACCCCATAAGACCTGACCGATCTCAGGGTGAAGTGATGGATGGCGAAAACGCAGAAAGACCTGTCAGGTCTGACTATGTTGGTTACATCCGTAAACTGGAAGAGATGCTGATCGGTGTTTTGATGTGGTATGGCATTGCTGCTGGTCAACGACCGGGCAAGACAGGTGTATGGATCCAAGCCGATGTCCATTCGCGCTGTATAAACTGCAAACCTGAAGATAAACAAAAACCAGCCAAGATCGCCGCCATTGGTATCAAAGTGGATGTGCATGGTGTCACCCGTCACGGCTTCGCCTTGAATGTGAACCCAGATATGGAATACTGGAATGGCATTATCCCTTGCGGCTTGCCTGAGCCAGTCGTCTCTTTGGCAGACTTGCTTGATCCCGTCCCTTCCATGCCAGAGGTTAAGCAGATAGTCCGCGAAGCCTTTTGCACAATTTTTGAAAACTCACAGTAAAGCCTTAACACTCATTCGGTACTTAAGCGGGATATATAGAATAAAACCGAACCTTTATAAAATTATATGAGGTACATATGCAAACTAAAAAACTGACTCGTAGAGATTTCCTCAAAGTAGGTGGGACATTAGCGGCAACGTCTGTGCTGGCGGCTTGCGCGCCGGGCGAAGAAAATAATCCCATCGCGGCTCCAGTGGATACATCCGTGCAGGATGTAGTCATCACACCCGAAGCGCAGACGGCTCTTCCATCAGTTCCGATGGCGATATTGGCCTTGAGCCGCCTGACCTTTGGCATCCGCCCGGGGGACGTGGAAGCCTTCAACGCACTCGGCGCCACGGATGATGAACGCCTGCTCAATTTTGTAACGCAACAACTTAATCCAGATACCATTGATGATAGTGAATTCGAGAATCGCTATAACAGCGCCGGTTTTGAAACTTTGCACAAAACCCACGAACAACTGTATTACGACCATATTGCCGCCAATCCCTATGATTCAAACGACGATACCTATTGGGATTGGTACAGCAAACCTGCCTATGAACTGTCAGATGCAACCATGCTGCGGGCAGTTCATAGCAAAAAACAACTCGTGGAACTGCTGGCGGATTTCTGGCATAACCATTTCAACGTCTATTTTTGGCAAGATGATGGTGTGCCGTTGCTGGTCTCCTATAACCGCGATGTGCTGAGGAAACACATGCTTGGCAACTTCCGGCAGATGCTTGAAGGGGTGGCAAAGCATCCGTCCATGTTGTATTACTTGAATCAGAACAACAGCAGTGATGCGGGTCCGAATGAGAATTTTGCGCGCGAATTGTTCGAACTGCACACCCTTGGCGCAGAAAACTATTTGGGCGTGCGAGACCCGAACTCGGTGGAGAAGGATGCGAATGGCATCGCCATCGGGTATGTCGATAACGACGTCTACGAAGCGGCGCGCTGCTTGACCGGTTGGCGCATTGATGATGATCTCGGTGATTGGGAAGATGGTGTTGAAAAGACCGGCAACTTCCTGTATCACAAACCCTGGCATGACCGCTTCAATAAACTAGTGCTCGGCAGATACATTCCCGCCGATCAGGAAGATTTAAAAGATGGCTATGATGTTTTAGATTTACTAGCAACTCACCCGGGCACGGCACGTTTTATTTCACGCAAACTTTGTCGCCGTTTTATTTCAGATATCCCGCCCGAGTCTGTGGTGCAAGCTGCGGCAAATACGTTTCTTCAATTCAAAGATGCGCCCGACCAGCTTAAACGTGTGATGGAGACGATCTTGCTTTCGGCGGAGTTCAAAGCCAGTTGGGGCGGCAAGGTCAAACGTCCGTTCGAGGCGGCAATGTCCATGATGCGGGCATTGAACTCTGACTTCACGCGCATCCCTGGCGGTGTCAATTGGATGTTGGGTTTGATGGGGCAAGCTCTCTTTGAACGCCGTCCGCCGGATGGCTACCCCGATACACGCGATGCCTGGGCGAATTCCATGTCGTTGTTGTATCGTTGGAATTTAGCGGTGGGGCTCACCGAGGATTGGATGGACGATGAAAATACCGGCTACAAGATCCGCTCGGATGTGTTTGCTCAAACCCCGGCGGAGATTCGAAGCGCTTCTTCCCTCGCCGATTATTGGATCCAACGCATCCTGAATCAGACTCTCCCCGAAGAAAGCCGCAATGCCGTCATCGCGGTGATGGCGCAGGAATATGACTGGGACGAGACTCTGCCTGAAGAGCATGTGCAGTATGTGCTGCCTGCCATGGTTGAAGTGATCTTGATGAGCCCAGAATTTCAATGGAGATAACATGACGACGAATCTTTTTCCCCGCCGACAATTTTTACAAGGTTGCTCCGCTGCCATTGCCGCCATGGCAGGTGCAAAGTTAACCAACCTCGCGTTTGCAAAACAGGATAATCCATCTGATACATTAGTGGTCGTCTTTTTGCGCGGCGGTTGGGACGCGCTTAACGTTGTCCCGCCAATGGAAGGCGATGACCGTGGCTTTTACGAAAAATCCCGCCCTGATATTCAGGTTCCCAATCTTTTGCGACTGAATGATCAATTTGGTTTGCATCCTGCCATGTCACCTATATATGATTTGTATCAGGCTGGCAAGGCGGGCTTTATCCATGCCGTTGGTTTGGATATCGACACGCGCAGTCATTTTGATGCGCAGGAATATATTGAGCTGGGCACGCCGGGCACAAAGAACACAGCGTCCGGTTGGATCACTCGTCACCTGCAAGCCAGTGGTATTTCATCCATCCTGCCGGTTCTGTCCACAGCGGGGCAGCCGACTTCGTTGTTGAATTTTGTCCCGACCGTCAGTTTGAGCACGCCTGAAGATTTTTCATTGTGGGATAACGGCTTGCGCGAATCACATACCAATGCGTTGCGGAAAATGTATGCCGGAGAAAGTCTGCTTCATCGCGCCGGTCTGCGGACGTTGGATGCGCTCGATATCGTCAGCCCGTTGACGGGTGGCGGCTATCAACCTGCGAATGGTGCCTATTACAACGACGATGATTTCGGGCGGCAATTGAAGACCGTTGCTCAAATGATCAAGCTTGAAGCTGGTCTGCGAGTTGCTACTGTAGATTTTGGCGGCTGGGATACGCATGAATATCAGAACGACCGCGATGGCGGTTATATGGCAGAGTTGCTAAACAGCCTTGCTTCGGGACTTGCGAATTTTTATCTTGACCTTGATTCGGGGTATACAGAAAAATTGTCTGTAGTGGTCGTTAGTGAATTTGGTCGCCGCTTGGTGCAGAACGAGTCTTATGGCACCGATCATGGTCATGGCAGCGTTATGTTCACTTTGGGCGGCAACGTCAATGGCGGGCAGGTCTTTGGCAATTGGCCCGGCTTGAACAACGACCAGTTGTATGATCATGCCGATCTTGCCGTCACCACCGACTACCGGCAGGTCTTGAGCGAGCTGCTTGCCAAACGCACTGGCAATGCAAATATCGAAAGCATCTTCCCCGGCTTCTCTGGGAATTACAATCCGCTCGGGATTTATCGATAAGAAAAAGAGACTTGCAATTTTTTGCAAGCCTCTTTTTTATTTCAGTGACTTTATTCTGCAACTACCGAACGGTCGCGACCATTGTTCTTGGCGTCATACATGGCGTTATCGGCTCGCTTGAGCAGGCTATGCCATGAGTCTTCACCGACTCTGAATTGGGCAATGCCAATGCTCAAGGTCACATGCAGGTCATGCTCTTTTGAGCGGATGACCCGGCTGCGAATTTGTCGGCATAGGCGAGCTGCTTGTTCGGCAGCAGAAGTTTTGTCTGAGTTGGGTAGCAGAATGATGAACTCTTCGCCGCCATATCGTCCCACTACATCAGGGTGGCGGATACTGTCACGTAATTGCAGGGCGACTTCACGCAAGACCTCGTCACCCGCCGGATGCCCATAGGTGTCATTGATCGCTTTGAAGTTATCAATATCCACCACAGAGATGGAAAACAACGAATGATATCGTTCGGCGCGCATGACTTCATTTTGCAGGTCTTTGATGATCGTCCGGCGGTTTGGCAGGAAGGTGAGTGCATCAACATGCGCCACTTCTTCTGCTTGCGCCAGCACGGCTTCCATTTCGATCTGTTTGTTGCGCGCGATCTTCTTTGACGTTTCACTTTCCACTTGGAAGAGCTTGACCTGCTTGCGTAGTTTTTCCACCATGTCTTGCGCATCGACTTCTGATTCGATGCGTTCTGCCACGAAGATCATGAACTCTTTGGTGGTGGGGATCAGCCAAAAATCACAGAGAGCGGCGGCATCCCTTTCAGTGACGGAAAACTCGCCCGCCCAATGTTCGCGGCTGCCTTCCTGCAATTTAAGGTGGATCAGCTCGGCATCTTTTTGAAGAAAAAGATCTTTTAGGTTTTTTGAATTGGGGAATAGCCGCTTGCCGCTATCGAAGGCTGAATTCCATGAGATCAAATTCCCGTCCCGGTCCACCAATGCAATGGCAGCCTGGATGTGATCAAACAGGGTTTCAAGATCGTGTTTTGAGAGATCAGCAAGACTATGCATGGCCCAATTGTAGCGTATTCAGAAAGTATTTTCTTTGCACCTTACAAAATTAGTAACCCAAACCTTGCAAAAAATTAAACCCAATCAGCGCGCCCCTTTGCGCCCGAATTGCCGTTCTAATGTATCCACAGTGAGATGAATCATCGTCGGTCTGCCATGCGGACACGTCCGCGGTGATTGGCAATTCTCAAGGTCGTTCAATAAACTCTTCTGCTCTTCGGATGTAAGCGCCTGTCCGCCTTTGACCGCCAACCGTTTACAGACTCGCGCCGCCAGTCGCGCCTCCACCTCCGCCTGAAGCGGACTCTCATCCTCTTCAAAATCCTCCACCAAAGCCTTGAGCGCCATGGCAGGGCTGCCGCCTGCGAACAACATCGGCATGGAGCGCACTTGAAACGTATTTGTCCCGAACTCTTCCACTTCAAAGCCGAACTTGTTCAAGAATGGCAATTGTTCCAGCAATATTTTCGAGGATTGTGGCGGCAGGGTCACGATCTCCGGCGCAAGCAAAGACTGCGAAGGGATGCTCTTGTTGTCATGCTGTGCCATTAACTTCTCGAACAATACCCGTTCATGCGCCGCATGCTGGTCAATGAGATACAAGCCATCGGGACCTTCTGCCACAATATAAGTCGAGCCGATCTGACCGATGAGGCGCAATAACGGTACGCCAGCAAAGGACGATTGACCATTGACCGCAGACGACTGTTCACTGTTCACTGGCGACTGGTAACTGGTTTCTCCAAATTCATCATCACCACCCACGGTCAACTGTCCACCTTCCACCGTCAACTGAGAGTCATGCCCAATCGACCAATCAATCCCTACCGTCCGCGGTTCAGAAGGCGTGGAACGCGAACCCCACAACTGCGGCGAAACCGATGGAACAGGCGTATATGCCAGCAATGCTTTGCGAACCGAACGTTGCACAAAACTGAATATTTTGTCCTGCGCTCTGAAACGCACTTCAGCTTTCGTCGGGTGGACGTTCACATCTACATCCTCGGGTGCCATATCCAGGAACAACGCCGTGAGCGGATAACGTCCAACCATCAACAGCGTGTGATAGGCTTGCAGTAAAGCGGAGTTCAGAGAAATCTCCTGCACCCAGCGACCATTGATGAAAAAGGTAAGCTCTCTGCGATTCGAACGTGTCAACGAAACCGGGCTGATGAAGCCGGTAATCGTCATATTTTCTTCAGTTGCCATCACTTCCAACATTTGCTTGGCAACGTCCACGCCGTATAGCGCGGCGAGAATTGCGCGTCGGTCGCCGTCCCCTGCAGTTTGCAATGTGACTTGCTTTCCGTCCGTTACTTTGAAGCGCACATTTGGATACGCCAACGCATAACGCGTTACCAATGAATCAATCGCGCGGCGTTCGGTGGTATCGGTTTTCAAGAACTTCAAACGCGCAGGCACGTTGTAGAAAAGATTCTCCACACGAACTACTGTCCCAATTGGCGCGCCGACTTTTTCTACCTTGCTGGCAATGCCGCCATCCACTTTTAGGCGCGCGCCTTCATTCGCAGACTCCACGCGCGAGGTGATGCTCATTTGCGAGACAGAACCAATCGAAGCCAGCGCCTCGCCTCGGAAGCCCAAAGTCTGGATGTGAAACAGGTCATCGGACTGAATCAGTTTCGAGGTTGCGTGTCGAGCCGCTGCCAATTCCAATTCACCTGCGGGAATGCCATGTCCATCGTCAGCCACTTCGATCAGAGTCCGCCCGGCATCTGCAACCGAAATCGAAACATTCTTTGCACCGGCATCCAAAGAGTTTTCAGTCAACTCTTTGACGACGGAAGCAGGACGTTCCACCACTTCGCCAGCGGCGATCTGTGACGAGACTTCGGAGGAAAGCAATCGAATAGGCATGGCACGATTATAATCGCCGGATGCATTTCACCACCATTTTCTTCGACCTCGACGACACGCTTTATCCATCCAACACCGGTTTGTGGAAAGCCATCAAAGAGCGCATGAATATTTATATGCGCGAGCGTATGGGCTTTCCCGAAGACCAAATCGCGCACATCCGCGAAAAATATTTTTTGCAATATGGCACCACATTGCGTGGACTTCAAGCTCATCATAAAATCGATGTGCAGGATTTCCTCGCCTTTGTGCATGATCTGCCGCTCAAGGATTTTCTAACTCCCAACCCGACTCTACGCTCGATCATCGCCTCGCTCCCGACCCGTAACCTGATCTTTACAAATGCAGACGTTCACCACGCTGAAAGAGTGTTGAAGGCGCTCAACTTGCGTGACCTGTTTGAGATCATCGTGGATGTGAACGCGATTGATCCTTACTGTAAACCCATGCCCGAGTCTTTTCAACGTGCCATGCAAGCCGCCGGAGAGACAGACCCCTCCAAATGCGTCATGATCGATGACATCCACCGCACTACCCGCGCCGCGAAAGAAGCAGGCTTGTTCAGCATTCTATATCATGAAGACTTCCCCGCCGGCAGCGCCGATGCGCACCTGACGGATTGGAATCAGTTAATCCCCATTTTGGAGAGCCAACATGGAAATGAGTAAAACTGCAATTGCCGCCTTGCTTTTTATTTTGATGATCTTGGGAGTCAACGTGGTGATGTATGGCATCGTCCGGGGTGTGATGCGTGGCGGCAAGGACGACCCCTTGTTGAAGATGATGAAAGCCATGAATCCCGCCCAAAAGAAGAAAGATGACGAAATGGAAGAATTACGCCGTACGGTCGATGAGTTGAACAAGGGTAAGGAAAAGACGAACGGGGACTCTGATAAATAGATCGATTCTTACGCAAATCGAACAATTCATTCAGCAATCTTTAATAACCAAATGGTATCTTGAACCGTATGTGTATCAAGAATTGGAGGCTAGTGTGAATAAAGGATTAAAAGCAGTTTTGCTTGTTTTGGCAGTTCTCCTGGTTGGGCTCGGCTCTTTTGCGGGCGGGTTCGTAACCGGGCATCTCATGCCCTTTGGCGGGGATGCCGCCGTGGCAATCGAAGAACCATCCGCAATCGAAATTCCGACCACTTCTGCGGAACAGCAAGCCGCAACCCCCGAAGATGTGCAAACTCTCTTCGTTCCGTTTTGGGAGGCGTGGAATCTCGTCCATGTCAATTATGTAGACCAACCCGTGGATGATGTCGCGTTGATGCGCGGTGCGATCACCGGCATGATGCAAGCGTTAGGCGACCAGCACTCCTCATACATGGACCCCGAAGATTTCAAGCAAGCCAATGAGAGCCTCGAAGGTTCGTATGAAGGCATTGGTGCTTATGTCGATACGACCACCGATTTTCTGACGGTCACCAGCCCTATTCCCGGTTCACCGGCAGAGGCGGCAGGTATACTGCCCGGCGATAAGATCGTTGCCATTGACGGCGAAGATATGACCGGCATTGATGCCGAACTGGTGCGTCGCAAGGTTCTCGGACCCGCAGGCTCCACCGTGGTTCTGACGATCCTGCGTGAAGGCGCGGAGGAACCGCTGGACTTCTCGATCGTGCGTGCGACCATCACCATTGCATCTGCCACTGGCAAAATGCTCGAAGGAAATATCGCCTACTTCCAGGTGACGACCTTTGGTCCTAACACCATGCCCGAGTTGGAAGCAGCCTTGAATGAATTGATGCCGCAGAATCCCAAAGCCATCATCCTTGATCTGCGTAACAATGGCGGCGGTTATTTACAAACTTCTGTGCAAGTCACTTCGCAATTCCTTGCCGAAGGAGTTGTGCTCTACGAACAATACGGAGATGGCAAACGCAATACCTATGAAGCCATTTCGGGTGGGCAGGCAACTGATACGAGCATCCCGATGATCGTGCTTATCAATGAAGGTTCCGCTTCTGCGTCTGAGATCGTCGCTGGTGCTTTGCAAGACACAGGTCGCGCGAAGCTGCTTGGAACTGTATCCTACGGCAAGGGCTCGGTACAGAATTGGATTCCACTTTCCGGCGATAACGGCGCGGTCCGCGTGACGATTGCCAAATGGCTGACGCCGAATGAGAACACTATCCATGAAATCGGTCTCACCCCAGATTACCCTGTGGAACTCACCGAAGATGACCGCAAAGCCGATCAAGATCCGCAGTTAGACGAAGCCGTACGAATTCTTTTGGAATTGATCGGACAATAAAAATACCCTGAACCAATATAGAGAAAGGAGAACAACATGTTTTTCTTGAGTCCTACCTACTTAATGTATATGATCCCCGCCTTCATTCTCATGGCGATCACCTCCTGGTATGTGAAGGCAGCCTACAACAAATGGAGTCGCGTTGCGGCAGGCAGTCGCTTTACCGGGTCTGAAGCCACAAAGCGCTTGATCAACTCAAGTGGTTTGTATGGCGTCAAGATCCAGTCCACACCCGGCGAAATGACAGATCATTACGACCCGCGTGACAAAACCGTGTATCTTTCAAACGGAGTTGCGAATAGTGCTTCCGTAGCGGCTTTGGCAATCGCCGCACATGAGCTCGGTCATGCCCAGCAAGATGCAGAGGAATACTTCCCGCTCAAATTCCGCGGTGTGTTGGTGCCACTCGTGAACATTGGTTCCAACCTCGGCTGGATCCTTATCATGATCGGCTTATTCCTGCAATTGACACAGCTCGCATGGATCGGCATCCTGGTCTTCTCTGGCGGCGCACTCTTCGCGCTCGTTACCCTGCCCGTGGAATTCGACGCCTCTGCCCGCGCCCGACGCATGCTTGCCGATAGCGGCATTATCCAAACTGACGCCGAAATGCGCGGTGTGAGCAATGTCCTTAATGCTGCTGCTTTAACCTACGTAGCAGGGCTGGTCACTGCCGTGTTGCAATTGCTTTACTACGTTTCACTCATCAGCGGACGCAGCCGCGATTAAAGGTCTTTGAATGAAAGACTTCCGAAGTCTCAAAGACTTCGGAAGTCTGCTTTAATGGGGGAGTTATCCATCATGCAATTCTCCTGCAATAAACGTTAACTTGACAAACTAGAACAAGTGTTCTAATATAGAGACATAGCCAATTTGTCCCGTTGTCAGGTTCCTAAAAGGAGATCCCCATGAACCGTTCCTTCCACATCCAATTGATGCCATTCTTGAAAAACGTCTCGCTGCGGCGCGGCGCGATCTTTGGCGGCATGATCCTATGTGCCCTGCTGGCATTCGAGGTCTTTAACTTTGGCACCACCTCATTTGCATTGCGGGATGTGCTGGGCGATCTGAAATTTATGGGGATGTATTGGTCATCTGTGCTGGCATTTGCATTCTGCGCCATCGACTTTGCCGGTATCGCCCGCATCTTCACCCCTGAGCAAGGCCGCGATGAACCCGCCGAAGTTTGGTATCTGTTCGGTGCCTGGCTGCTTGCGGCTGCCTTCAATGCCATGCTCACTTGGTGGGGCGTTTCGGTCGCCATTCAAAATCACAATGCCGTCGGCGGCTCTTTGGTGGGGCAAGCCACTATGACCACAGCCGTGCCCATCTTTGTCGCGTGCATGGTCTGGTTGATCCGCGTCCTGTTGATCGGTACTTTTTCCGTCGCTGGTGAACGTCTCTTCACAATGGCGGATATGTACGAGCGCAACTCGACGTATCGCAATACCCCAGCCTCCACCTATACTGCGCCTCAACCCCGCGCGCCGCAACCTGCTCCACGCCAGGAAAATTATCCACGCCCTCAGCCGCGTCCGAACCCCATGCCTGCCTATGGTGCCAATCGCCCCGAGCCGACCTATCATCCCGTAGGCATGGCTGCCATGAGCGACAGCAAGAACAACCCCTCTGTACGGAGATAGTCCTTGTCAACGCGATAAGGTTTCTCGATCCTCTTCCATCCAACCGCTGAGCCACCCGAAAGGGTGGCTCATGCGTTAAAGAACTTTTTCGTCATTGCGAGGGCGCTCTTGTTCTTCGCCCGAAGCAATCTCTAACCTAGATCATGAGATTGCATCGTCGGGAAGGGCACCCTCCTCGCAATGACGGAGTTAGTGTTTACTCGAAGTCTTCCAGTGTGCTATCTCCATGAGTGAGAATATACAATCCACGCGGATTGCCTGCGTTGTTATCAAAAATAAAATCGGTGACGATGTAGTTTTGAGCGAAGGCAGTTTCAAATAACTCGCGGCTGAAGAAGCGCCAATCGCGTGCCAGTGAAAAATCTTTTGATTTCATATCCATAAAGTTGGTGGGAATCTCCACGAGTAGGAGGCGGTCGTCAAAGGTAGGGACATGCTCGGGCGGGCAGATCAAGCCTAAGGCGGAGAGTTGAGGCATGTAAAAGGGGCGCAATCCGCTGCGGGCGATGTGATCCAGCTTGAGCGTGGGACGTGGACGTTTGCTAAGTCGCTTTTCGACCCGGCGCGAGTTGATCCACCAATCCACTTGAAAACGGTCGGAGGGCAGACCGGTGTTGAGACCATCACGCATTTCGCCGTATTCCGATTCGCGATAGGTGATGCAGACGGCACCGAGTTTGGCGATGTTAAGTTGTGCATTGCGGCTGAGCAAAGGATCATAGGTCCAGGTGATGTGGTCGAGCCCTTGATGACGCACCATTTGCCATTGCGCGCGTTTGAGTTCGAAGCCAATGCCACTGTCGCGGTGGTCGGGGTGAATGCCCATGGCGTGTGAACAATGCTTGGGTCGGGGACCATCAGGAATTGTTTCAAGACCGGGAAAGCCAAAGACGAAGCCGATCATTTTTTCTTCTTCGAAGGCGCCCAAGACTAGCCCACCATTGTGTGCGACGGTGATGAGAATATGGCTTGGAACGACGTCTGTTTCAGAACCGGGCCAGACCTGGCGCTGAAGTTCTTCCACTAGTTGCATTTCATCGGGGGTTTCAAGTAAACGGATATTTGGCAGGGACATTTTATTTTTTTCTCTGAGGGGATAGTCGTGCGCTGATGGCGCTCCATAGGCGCTGATACCAGCGTTTGTATATGAGGTAATCGAGTCTATACGAGAAGCGTGCAGGCATCAAGCCGAAATGTCTTGGCATGGCATCCACAGCGGTGGTGCGGTTGACGGCGAAATAATCCAGAAAGAAGGATGAAATCGGAAAACGTGGAAGAATGCCTTCGAGAAAAACGATCAGGGCTCGCAAGGTGATTGGCGAAAGCGGAACGAGATACCGCCGCCGTTGTGTCGACTCCATAATGATTTCGATTATCTGTTGCAGGGTGAAGAATTCATTGCCGCCGACTTCGTACACCTGGTTGACCGTACTTTCGTTTTGCAACGCCCAGATCATGCAAGTTACCAGGTCTTCGACCCAAACCGGTTGAACCACTACCCGTCCGCCGTTGGGGACGGGGAAAATTCCCGGTGCGGAACGAATGAGGCTGGCGAGGTTATTGGTGAAATGATCTTCGGGTCCGTAGACTAATGACGTGCGGATGATGGTGTAGGGAGTCTTTCCGGCACGGATGGATTCTTCGGCGATGCCTTTGGCTTTGAAGGCAGGGTAGCCAGAAGCACGTGCCGCGCCCAGATGACTGAGGTATAAGATGCGATCCACACCGGCATCAGCAGCGGCTTCCACCAGGTTTTGTGTCCCTTGAATATCAGTGATGAGTAGATTTCCACGTGCGCCTTGAGTCTCTGCACTGGCAAGGTGGATCACTGTTTCCACGTCGCGCATGGCGGCACGTAGACCGCGTGTATCAGCGAGCGACACCACAGCTACTTCCACAGGGACGCCTTTGGGCAGGCGCGGCGTGCGTGCCGAGGGGCGGATGAGTGCGCGCAGGGGGTAGCCAATGCCGGAAAGCTGTCGTACTAGGGCACGTCCGATGAAGCCGGTTGCGCCAGTGATAAGAATCATGGCAAAGATTATAGCAGAGGGAAGTTGATGAAAAAAACAAAAAGCCTCATCCATGGATGAGGCTTGTGGGCGCTGAGGGACTCGAACCCCCGACACCTTCGGTGTAAACGAAGTGCTCTAACCAACTGAGCTAAGCACCCGGGTGACGGGCATTATAGCATGTGACTGTGTTTTTTGCCTTGTATGCTTTTGTAATTTTGAAAAATACAATTTACCACGCCGCTGGGTATAATCATGCATACCAAATAGGAGACTTCTCATGACTGACCCGAAACCCCTCAATTGGACATCTGACCCGGCTGTTGGCTATTCCGTGGTTCGCCGCGGTGATGGCGGGATGACCCTGACCTTTACTGATCTTTCTGAAAGCACAATGGCGCACTGGCATCAATTTGCGCTCGATCACCTATTCAGTGCAGACCGTCGCACACGCAATTTGTACGACTTGCGCGCCGTGAAAGAGATTCCTGAGCAGGCAGTTCGTATGGCGGTAGAAGCCAACAGCGACCCCTCGGCGCGAAATATCCGAGTGGCGGTGGTGGTGGCGAGTGAAGCCATGGCAGATGGCATCCGCAAGGTGGCTGCCCTGGCAGAAACTGAGTCCGCTTCGGCGATGAAGATCTTTACCGATATCAATGCCGCCGAAGCCTGGCTGGCACGTCCATTGGATCAGATCGCTTAATGTGCAACCCGGCTCAGGTAGGGGCTTAGCCCTGCCTGAGCATTTTTTGCAAATGAAATCAAATACTCTTCAGATCGGGAGTTTTACATTCCACTGGGGTTCCCGCACGTATGTGATGGGAATCATGAATGTGACTCCCGATTCGTTTTCAGGGGACGGTATGCTCGCAACTGGGCAGGTGCTTGAACTGGCTGTGGAACAGGCTCACGGCTTCCTTGCCAACGGTGCAGACATTTTAGATGTGGGTGGTGAATCCACACGACCCGGCTCAGCGCCAGTGAGTGCTGAAGAAGAGATGCAGCGCGTGTTACCTGTGATCGATGTGTTGCGCAGGAACTTCCCAGACGCCTTGATTTCAGTGGATACCTACAAAGCTAGCGTTGCAGAAGAAGCGCTCCGCATGGGGGCGAACATTATTAATGATGTTTGGGGCTTTCGAGCCGACTCTGATTTGGCACTTGTAGCGGCGAAATATAAAACGCCGGTTATTTTGATGCACAACCGTAGCAACCCTGCCAGTGTAGAAGTCCGCGAAAAACTGGGCGGCACTTATCTTGGTGCTGAGTATGATGATCTGCTTGAAGATGTAAAACGGGAATTACTCGCAAGTGTAGAGATCGCACTTAAAACTGGGGTGGAGGAAAGGCAGATCATGCTCGACCCAGGTATCGGCTTTGGAAAGACCCGTGAACATAATCTTGAGCTGATCAACCGCCTTGGGGAGATCCGCTCATTGGGATATCCGATCTTGTTAGGGACGTCTCGAAAATCGTTTATTGGATTCACACTTGACTTGCCGCCGCATGAACGAGTGGAAGGCACCGCTGCGACGGTGGCAGTGGGCATTACACGCGGCGCGGATATTATCCGCGTGCATGATGTGAAGGAGATGGCGCGCGTGGCAAAAATGACGGATGCAGTCGTGAGGATGCAATGAGCGAAGATTACGGCAAAGAGCTTTTACGCAGCGGTATCATCGAAGCCAAGTCAGGTAGTCGTGCTTCAGCCCAGCGATATTTTGACCGCGCACTTTCGATGCTGGAAGATCATGATGATCTTGCTGATGGCTGGTTTTGGATGAGTGAAGTGCTCGAGGATGCCGCCGAAAAACGCAAGGCGTTGGAGAATTGTCTGGCGCATGATTTGCATCATGCCCGTGCGCGGCGTGCGCTTGCCATCCTCGACGGCAAACTTAAAGCGGATGACCTTGTGAATCCCGATCAGTTGCCTGTATCTGTGGATGGTGTTCGCGATGCAAAAGCGGATCGTTTCATCTGCCCCAATTGCGGCGGACGCATGTCGTTTGCGCCGGATGGTCAATCGTTAGTCTGTGATTTTTGTGCAAGCAAAGATGCACTGGCAGATAAAACAAGCGAAGAAGAAAAAGACTTCATCATGGCAATGGCTACGATGAAGGGACATGGCAAGCCACTGCAAGAGCAGGCTTTTCATTGTGATGGCTGTGGCGCGGAATTCTTTTTGCCGCCCGGGCGCATCTCTGCCAGTTGTGTGTATTGTGGTTCGGTGCATGTCGTCAGTTTGGAAAATGTAAAAGACCTGCTCGCGCCCGACGCCATCCTCCCGCATCAGTTCGACCAGCGCGAAGCCACGCGTTTGTTGATCGAATGGGTCGAGACGCATCGCATCACGCCGCAAAAAAAGGTGGACCTGCCGCGCGGTTTATACCTGCCCTTATGGACCTTCGACATTGGCGGCGCGATCGAATACACCGCTGAATTGATCCGCTATGAAAATGATGATGAAGATTCGCTCTTTAGCCGCAGTCAGCCCAAGACGCTGCGCATCACAGAACACTATCCTGTAATAGCGAATGACATTCCGGTTCCTGCCGCGCGAAAGCTGGGCTCTGTTTACTCGAAGCTGGTGCCCACCTTTGACCTAAAAGCCCTTAAGCTCTACGACCCGCGTTATCTCGCCAACTGGCCCGCCGATATTTACGACCTGCCCATGGCAGGTGCCTCGCTCGACGCACGCAGCCTCGCATATAAAAAATCTCAGCGTGATATTCCCAATTCATTAAGCGGATACAAAGTCATCCGCACCTCCTCGGCTGGATTAATGGTCGAGTCATTCAAGCTCAATCTTTTGCCGGTCTGGATGACAGAGATCCCGCAAAACGGAAAAGAGTATCTAGTCCTCATCAACGGGCAGAACGGCGAAGTTCGCGCCAACTTGCCGGGAGTCAAAGAAGAAAAGGGTGGCTTATTCGGCTTTTTAGATGACTTGTTGGGTGAATAAGATATGGGCGAGAGTCAGTTATTCTGGCTAAGCCAATTCTTAATTCCTACTTTACAATTTACCCATGCCCTCCACTTTACCAATTCTTCGTGCCCGGCGCGAACGCAGGCTTGAAAAACAAAAGCGGAACGATAATCGCACACGCGGCACGATCTTAAGCGTAGGCATTCTGCTTTCGATCTTACTGGGTGGAGTCATCATCCTTGCCGCTTTTGCCTATGCCGATGTGACTCGCAACCTGCCTTCCACCGAGATTCTTCCGCGTCTGCTCAACCCGCCCGATGGGCTACTACTCCAGCCGACGCGTGTCTATGATCGCACAGGTTTGCAACTGCTTGCCACCTTTGCACAAAATGAATTGCCGCGCCGCTACATTCCCATTAACGAACAAAACCCACAGCATATCCCCGAAGAATTAGTGAACGCCGTCATTGCCGTTGCCGACCCTCAATTTGCAACTCATTCGGGTTACTCGCTTGATGGGTTAACCGACACCAACTTGCATCCTACTATTGCACAGAAACTCATCAATGAGCTTGTGCTTTATAACGAGCCGCATTCACTCAAGCGTGCCATCCGCGAGCGACTGCTTGCAACGCAGATCACAGCGCAATTCGGGCGCACCCAAGTGATGGAGTGGTATCTCAACAGTGTGAATTTTGGCAATTATGCCTATGGCATCGATGCCGCTGCACAGCTTTATTTCGGCAAACCTGCCGATGAACTCACCCTTGCCGAGTGCGCCATTCTCGCAGCCGTCAGCGAAACCCCGGCATTGAATCCGCTTGATGCGCCACAAGTAGCTACCCAACGTGGGCGTGAATTGTTGTATGTGATGAATGACCTTGAACTCATCTCCAGCGACGAGACTGCTCAAGCGCTGGCAGAGACTCCCATTTTCGCAACCACGCCTCGGACTCCGCCCAAGCTGGCTCCAGCGTTTCTGAACCTTGTCCTCGCTCAAGTCGATTCGCAGATCCCGCGCGAACGAGTGGAACGTGGCGGCATGATCATCATCTCTACATTGGATTTTGAATTACAAAAGAACGCCGCCTGCGTGACCGAAGTCTATGCGACACGCTTGGCTGGTCTGCCCGAACCAAATGAGATTTGTGAAGCAGCCCGACTCTTGCCGTCTTTGCCGCCTGCTAGTACGTACCCTGATTCGTCTGCCAGTGCGCTCATCCTCGACCCGAAGACAGGACAAGTCTTGGCATTGGTGGGAGAAACCGTTCAAGGCGTAGAAACACCTTTGGTCAGTGCTCACAACCCTGGGTCCAGTTTGGATGCGTTTGTCTATTTAACGGGATTCACCCGCGGCTTGAGTCCAGCCTCGTTGACCTGGGACATTCCCGGCGAAGGCATCCTCCAGAATTTTGATGGCGAGTATCACGGCGCGTTGCGCTTACGCACAGCGCTGGCAAATGATTATCAGGTGCCGGTTGAAATTTTGAAAACGCAAATGGGCATTGAGAATGTGACCAAGATTGCTTCATCGTTTGGCATTGACCTGAATGAGAATGCCTTGATGGTTGACTTGGCAAGTGCCTATGGCGTCTTCGCTGCGCAAGGCGTGAAGTTCGGTCAATATGTGCAGGATGAATTTGTGCCGGTGACCGTACTGCGTGTGGAAGGCGTGGATCGTGGCGTATTGCTCGATTGGTCTGTGCCTGAAGCGCAAACCGTGGTGACGCCCGCGATGGCTTACTTGATGACGAATGTTCTTAGCGATGAACCTGCCCGTTGGGAAACGTGGGGCAGGCAGAATGCGCTTGAAATTGGGCGACCCTCTGGCGTGAAGCCTGGGCAGACAATTGACGGTAACGACGCTTGGGTCGTTGGGTATACGCCTTATCTTTCTGTAGCCGTGTGGACAGGTGTGCGCGGATCAGATGCGGTCACACCACGTTTTCCGGCAGTGTTGTGGAATGCGTTGATGCAAAGCGCCTCGGCGGACCTGCCTGCAGATGGGTGGAGCACTCCGCAAGGCATCACCCCGCTGACGGTTTGTGATCCATCGGGCATGCTGCCTACAAGAGAGTGCCCCAATTTGGTGACTGAGATCTTCTTGAACGGTAGTGAGCCGACTCAAGTAGATACCTTGTTCCGTGAATTTTCGATCAACCGCGAAACGGGTTTGCTTGCCACGGTGTTTACTCCGCCTGAATTGGTGGATACCCGTGTGTATATGCTTGTCCCTGAAGAAGCGCGGGAATGGGCCTTGAGCGCCGGCATGGATATTCCGCCGACATCGTATGATGCGATCCAGGCGCCGCCGGTGAATCCCTCTGCCAATATCACGGCTCCGCAATTGTTCGCAGAGGTGGATGGCAAAGTGCTTATTCTCGGTGCCGCCTCTGGCGCTGACTTCATGTACTATCGTGTGCAAGTGGGTAAAGGGCTCAACCCACAAGAATGGATTCAGTTGGGCGAAGACAATTTCACTCCGGTGGATGGCGGCTTGCTTGCAGAGTGGGATACAACTGGTTTGAACGGCTTATATGCGGTGCAATTAATTGTTGTGCGTACAGATCAAGTGGTGGATACGGCAGTGATTCAAGTGACGATTAGCGAATAGCCGTTAGCGGTTGGCAATTAGCAAAAGCTAACTGCCAACCGCTATAGTAGAGGAGAACTATGAAAGATTTTCGGTCTTTAAAGGTTTGGGAAAAATCGCATGATTTAGTGTTGAAGATTTATAAAGAAACAGAAGCTTTTCCCAAGCATGAACTTTATGGAATGACCAGCCAAATCCGCAGGGCAGCAACATCTATCCCAACCAATATTGCTGAAGGTGCAGGCAAGGATGGCGATGCAGAATTTAAGCGTTATTGCTTGATCGCGATGGGCTCTTCCAGCGAATTGGAATACCTGCTTCTTCTCTCGCGCGATTTAAGTTATCTCAGCGACGGAAAGTATCAGGAACTGCATGACCAACTGGTTGAAATTCGCAAAATGCTCAATGCCTTTATCCAAAAGTTAAAACAAAGCCATAGCTAACAACCAATCGCCAAAGGCTAATAACTAAACGCTAATAGCCAATCGCTAAAAGCTAACCCTATCTCGCGAGCACCTTGACCATGTGGTAATACTCCATGTTCACTTTGCGCTTGTTGGTAATGACATCGTTCAGCGAGACGAAGTCAACGCCTTTGCCTTTGAGTCCGGTCATCACGCCGTGGGTTCCTTCTATTAACGCTTCGACCGCTTTCACTCCCATACGAGAGGCGAGCAGACGGTCATAAGCGGTCGGCGAACCACCGCGCTGGATATGACCGAGGATGGTCATACGGGTCTTGAAGCCCAAGTCCATTTGATCGATCATGGCAGCCAGGTCTGTCGTGCGCAACCCTGAACCTTCGGCATTGATGATAATGGCATGAGTCTTACCGCGTCTGTAGGCATCTTCTACGGCAACGGCTACTTCTTGTTGTTCCACTGGATATTCAGGGATCAAGACCATCTCTGCACCGCAGATAATGCCTGCCATCATGGCGAGATAGCCGCTGTTACGCCCCATCGTTTCCACTAAAAAGGCGCGCTGATGGGAAGAAGCTGTATCGCGCAATTTATCCACAGCGTCCATAATGGTGTTCATGGCGGTATCAGTGCCGATGGCGATATTCGTGCCCCAGATGTCGTTGTCAATACTGCCGGGGATGCCGATCACTTTCACGCCCTGTTTCGATAGTGCGTTTGCGCCGTTCATGGAGCCTTCACCGCCAATAACGATGAGGGCATCGATGCCTGCTTCATTCATCTTGCGGATGGCGTCACGCTGACCTGTAGGTTCTTGAAAGCGTTTGCTGCGGCTGGTCTGTAGAACCGTCCCACCGCGCTGCAGAATCCCGCCGACATCGCGTGCGCCCATTGGCTTGAACTCGCCATTTAGCAAGCCTTCATAGCCGTTCATTACACCGATCACGTCCATGTTATTCGCCAACGCCGTACGCACCACTGCGCGGATCGCGGAATTCATGCCGGGGGCATCGCCACCCGAAGTTAATACACCGATAGTCATTTTCTTTTCTGTCATTCTAAATTTCTTTCTTTATTACAAAAGTATCAAAATCACGTGCCACCACAGTATTGTGGAAGATCGTCTGCGCTTCAGCAAGGACATCTCTTCCGCGATAGCGACGCGAAATATGTGTAAGGATTAGCTTCTTAACCCCTGCCTTTTGGGCAAGTTCCGCTCCCATTTTGGCAGTGAGGTGCGAGAACTGACTCGCCATCTCTGCTTCTTCATCTAAATAAGTGGATTCGATCACAACGACATCTGCGTCTTTGCAGGCTTCGATCAGGTTGTCGGTCCGACCGGTATCGCCCACGATCACCAGCTTGCTGCCTTTTTCCCAGTCACCCAACACTTCTTCCGGCATAATGCGTCTTCCATCCGCCAAAGTGACAGGCTCTCCATTAACGAGCGCCTTGCGTTCAGGACCGAATGGCACGCCCAAGGCATCTGCCTTTTCTGCAAGAAAAGGACGCCGCGATTTTTCTTCGAAGATATATCCCAGGCTGTCTGCCT
>JAFLCE010000073.1 GCA_017303655.1 Anaerolineae bacterium | reverse complement strand
TTTTTTCTTCGCCTTCAAATTTGCGGACGATATCCCTTTTTGCCTGAACTTCGCCAACGATCAATTTTTCACCGAATTCTTCGCAAACCTGCCTGAATTCTTTCGCAAGTTCCATGCTCTCCGGCTGATCTTGTGAGTATTTCATCTTTTGAAAGTAACCAGAGGGGTCATTAGGCGTAGGCGTGAGTTTAAAGGTAAATGGGTTGTTTCGATATTCAGCATCTTTGTAGATGGTATTGAAAATGTCCAACCGGAAACCATCCACACCTTTGCCAAGCCAAAAGCGGACCATGTTGAACATCACTTGTTTTACTTCGGGGTTGCGCCAATTCAGGTCGGGCTGAAATGGCAGAAAACTCGACCAGAAGTATTGTCCGCGTTCTTTGGCGTAATGCCAGCCGCTGCCGCCGGTCATGCTTTGCCAATTGTTGGGTTTGTCACGCCAGAGATACCAATCTGCCTTGGGGTTGTTGCGCGAGGAACGTGACTCCTTGAACCACGGATGTTGATCTGAGGTATGGTTGAGAACAAGGTCGAAAATGACCTTCATTCCACGCTTATGAATTTCGTCGATCAATTGAATTGTATCGTCCATCGTGCCGTAGTCTGGCGATATGTTTAAGTAATCGGAAACATCGTAGCCAAAATCTGCCTGTGGGGATGAGAAGAAGGGGGATATCCAGATCGATTCGAATCCCATATCTTTTATGTAATCGAGGTTTTGGATGATGCCCTGCAGGTCGCCAATGCCGTCGTCGTTGCTGTCTTTGAACGAGCGCGGGTAGATCTGATAGATAGTCGTTTTGTGATACCAGGGTAGGCTCATGGTGCTCGTCTCGTTAGGTGAACGATTATTTCTTGAAATGTGCCATGTAGTTTACATCTTCCACGTTCGGTGCAACTTTAAACGTACGCATGAAAGGATTGTAGATCAGGCTGGCGAGTTGTTCAAACTGCAACCCGGCTGCGCCCGCCCAGCTTTTGAGTTCGCGCGGTTGGATCAACTTGGAATAGGTATGCGAGCCTCGCGGCAGCAAACGCAAAATGTATTCACCGCCGACGATGGCAAATAAAAATGCCTTAGGCGTGCGGTTGATGGTGGAGAAGAAGACCCGCCCGCCGGGTTTCAACGCTTTGGCGCAGGCAGCCACCACCTTTGCCGGTTCGGGCACATGCTCGAGCATTTCCATGCAGGCGACGGCATCGAAACTGCCCGCTTGTTCATCCGCGATCTGTTGCACGCTTTCATAGCGATACTCGATCTGGAGGTTTTGACTCTGCGCGTGTTTTCTGGCGACATCAAGCGACGCCTCAGACAAGTCCAAGCCTGTGACTTGTGCCCCAGCCTTTGCCAACGCCTCAGAAAGGATGCCCCCACCGCAGCCCACGTCCAGGATTCTTGGGTTGGGCGGCAGCACCTCCATGATAAAACGAGTCCGCAACGGGTTGATCACATGCAGCGTGCCCATCTCGCCTTGCAAGTCCCACCAGATCTGTGAGACTTTGTCGAATTTTTCGATTTCCTTGTTATCAGTGTTTTCAAACGATTTCATGTTTTAGAGATGTCCATTCTTTATAAGATATTGCATATGGATTGTATCGCTGGATATATCAAAAGTGAAAGTTGAAATTTGTTCTGAATTATGTCACAATAACTCAAGTCTTTTGTTTGGGGGAACTTTCCCCGCAAAGTATACGTCTCATAAGAAACATAAACTGGCTGAGTGGGGGACTGCCTTCCATGAAAGGAGGCTCTATGACTTAACATATCCACATTTGAAGCACAGCGGAACGCCGTCTGCTGGTCTTCTGTACTCATGTTGAATAACCTATAAACCTCCTGTCAAAACAGGACAATCTTGATTTTTCTTAGGAGAAGAAAAATGTTCACTTTACGCAAAGCATTTGGCTTTTGTGCCGTATTTCTGCTGCTATTTCTCGCCGCATGTGGGGCACCAGCGTCAACAGAATCCCCAGCTCAACAGTACGATTACGAACAACCCGCCGCCACCGAAGAAGCCGCTGCCTATGATGCTTATGAAGAGCCTGCGGCTTCACCTCAACAAGGTGGAAATCCCCCAACTGAAAACGAACCAACCGATATGTTCTTCGAAAACTATGGCGTCAACCCGTCCATTGATACCGAAGATGACAATCTTTCCACCTTTGCATTAGATGTGGATACCGGTTCCTATACCGTCATGCGCAATTATCTGAATGACGGCAACCTTCCGCCCGAAGATTCGGTGCGCGTTGAAGAATATGTCAATTACTTCGATCAGGGATATACCTTTCCGCCTGCGCATCAGACGTTTGGCATTTACATCGATGGCGGACCATCTCCCTTTACCCAGACCGAACGCTACGACATGATCCGCGTCGGGATTCAAGGCTACGATGTGCCAGCGGATGAACGCAAAGACGCGGCTCTGACCTTCGTTATAGATGTCTCCGGCTCGATGGACATGGACAACCGCCTGGGCTTGGTCAAACAATCCCTTGAGATGCTGGTGGAACAATTGCACCGCGATGATACTGTCAGCATCGTTGTCTATGGATCAGAAGCACGCGTCGTTCTTGAGCCGACACGGGGTTCTGATTCTGGGAGAATTCTCAACGCCATTTACAGCCTTAGCCCCGAAGGTGCCACCAACGCCGAAGCGGGTATTCGCCTCGCGTACGGCATGGCAATGGAAGCCTACATGCCGGGTGGAATTAATCGGGTGATCCTCTGCTCTGATGGCGTGGCAAACGTCGGTGAGACCGGACCCGATGCCATCCTTGCAGAGATCGATCACTACGTCGCCGAAGGCATCACACTCACGACCATCGGCTTTGGCATGGATAATTACAACGATACCTTGATGGAACAACTTGCGGATAATGGCGACGGCTTCTATGCCTATGTGGATGACCGCGACGAAGCACGTAAATTGTTCATTGATGAGATTACTGGCACACTGCAAACCATTGCCATGGATGCCAAAGTGCAGGTGGAGTTCAACCCCGAGGTGGTGAAAAATTATCGCCTGGTGGGGTACGAGAACCGCGCCGTGGACGATGATGAATTCCGCGATAACAGTGTGGATGCGGGCGAGATCGGTGCGGGTCATTCTGTAACGGCGCTCTATGAAGTGAAACTATACCCCGATGCGTACGGAAAGATCGCCACGGTTTACATGCGTTGGCAAGACCCGGACACGAATCAAGTCGTGGAGATCTCGCAGGATTATTTTGCCGAACAGATTGTGCGTGACTTCCGTGAGTCCGACCCGTATTTCCAGCGTGCTGTCATTGTGGCAGAATATGCCGAGATCCTGAAAGGCAGTTATTGGGCGGAGGATAGCTCTTTGGACGATGTCTATGATGAAGCCCGCCGCCTGGAAGATTATCTCTATCGTGACGATGAAATGGAAGAATTTGTTGACCTTGTAAAGCAAGCCACCCGTTTGCGGTAGTAGCACAACTTTTTAGTACAAAAAATCCCGCCCTGTTTTTCAGGGCGGGATTTTTATTTCTTACTGAGCGTCTTTGAACTTCCAGTTTTGAATGCCCCAACTCATGCTGCCCCAAGTATTGAGCACGTAACCTTCAAGATTATCGGCAATGCCGTAATTATCCTGGAAGAGATACAGATATACCTGCGGCAGGTCATCGATCACAGCCTGACCGACTTCACAGTATGCGGCTTTGCGGGTTTCAAGGTCAAAGCTGGAGCCAGCTGTTTCGAGCGCGGCATCTACAGCCGGGTTCTCCCAGCGGAAGTAATTTCCGCCAGTGGGATTCTCTGCAGTGGGGATGCGCGACGAATGATACGCATCAAAGTTGTAGCCCTGTGGTTCGGTGGTGAAGCCGCGGTCAAAGATGAGCATGTCGTAGTCACCGACGGCACGCGGAGAATTATCTTCAAACGTGCCGAAGATGATCGAGAAGTCATAATTCTGAATGCGCGCTTCAATGCCGACGGCTTTCAGGTTTTCGACGAGGAATTCTTCAGTGAGCTGCAAAGGATCGAAAGCGGTATACCCTTGAAGTTCCAGAGAGAGGCGGGTGCCATCTTCGGCGTACATCGCACCTTGCGCCACACGGATGCCGTCATCACCCATGACCCAACCAGCTTCATCCAAAAGTTTATTGGCGGCTTCTACATCAAAGCCATATTTGCGGGGCAAGTCACATTTGTACCAGCCATACGCGAAGGGATTGGTCGAATCGCCCACACTGCCTTGCAATACATCCTGTTGCAGAGAGCCGTAATTGATGGCATGTGCAATCGCCTGCCGTACACGGATGTCTCCAAGAATTGGGTGCGGAGTCGCAGCCGTTGGGTCACCATCGAAGGGCGCGCTCAAGTTGAAATCGATCGCCATATTCCAAATGCCAGGGATGAGATACTGCTGGGCTTTGCCCTTCAGCAGTTCATCATATTCCGCCTTGAATTCACCGGGCCACAAATGGAATTGCGCTTCGCCGTTCAACATCATCGCTGTTTGGGCAGAAGCCTCCGGCACGATCTCAAAGACAACTTCGTCAAGAACCGGTTTGCCTTCTTCATAATAATTTGGATTGCGGGTGAGCGTGATGCGCTTGCCCGATTCCCAATTGCTCACAACGAACGGACCCGCCGACACTGGCGTGCGATTCCAATCCCAACTCGCCATATCTTCCGGCGCACCCGTGGCGTGACGCGGGAACAAGCCATAAGCGAACTGATCGAGATAACCCGGATAAGGTTCTGAATACGTCAGCACGATCGTCAGATCATCGGGGGTTTCAACACTCGAGATCAAATCGAATCCACTGGTGCCAACCAACGCGCCAGAGTTCGGGTTCGAAAGAACCTCGATAGTGAAGCGTACATCATCCGATGTGATCTGCTCACCGTCTGACCATTTCAAGTCAGCCATGAGTTTCCATGTCACGGTTAGAAAATCATCCGAGATCGTGGGCAAACCTTCCGCCAACACCGGCAGGAAATTGCCGGTCTCATCGATGGTCACCAAACCGGTCATCGAAGTTGAATCTGCCACCTGACGCACGATGGCTGCATCTGCCAGATAATAGTTCAGCGTGGTCGGTTCTTCCGGCAGGATCAGGACGACCGTCCCGCCTCCTTCGCCGCCCGCGGCGGGTTCAGCGCTTCCAGCCCCGCATGCGCTGAGAATGAGTCCCATTACAACGAACAGTGTCAACAGTTTTAGTTTCATCTCTTCTCCTTTTTAATCATAGAGACCTGACAGGTTTTCAAAACCTGTCAGGTCTTAATATCTACTCAGCATGAATCACAAACGGATCAAACGCATCACGCAAACCATCGCCGATGTAATTGATCGCCATTACTGTTAGAAAGATCATAAAGCCCGGGAAGAATCCCAGCCAGGGTGCAGTTAAGATTTTATCCTGCGCTGTCGAAAGGATGCTGCCCCAGGTGGGGGTGGGAGGTTGCACGCCAAAGCCCAAATAACTCAAGCCTGATTCGGTGATGATCGCCGATGCCATTTGTAGCGTCCCACTCACCAGGATCGGACCCACACAATTTGGCAGGATATGGCGTACGATCATCCGCCACGGACTGCCGCCCATGGCTCGGGATGCCGTCACAAATTCCTTTTCGCGCAGCACAAGAAAAAGTCCGCGTACGAGACGGGCGGGCCACATCCACGATAAAGCGGCGATGATAATGACCACAACGAAGATGCTATTTTGCAAAATGAACAATTGTTGTTCACGCAGGAACGCGCCTAGCAGGATCAACACAAAGATGGTGGGGAAGGTTAAGAAGGCATCTGTGATGCGCATCAGCAGGGAGTCCGTCCAGCCGCCGAAGTATCCACTTAAGGAACCAACAACCACGCCGACAAAGATCGAGAGTAACGTAGAAAGCAAGCCAACCGCCAGCGAAACGCGCCCGCCATGCAAAATCCGCGAAAAGACATCGCGCCCCAGTTCATCCGTGCCGAACCAATGCTCGCCACTGGGGTCTTGAAATTTGTTGGTCGGGTTTTGGTCAGTGGGGCTATATGGATTCAGACTCGCAAGCGCACTGGCAACAATCAGTAGTAGCAAAACAGCAACGGCGATACCTGCGAGTTTGTGCTTGAAAAAACGCCGCAGGATCAGCAGCGTCATATTTTCTTCCTGCGTGATGACGGGCTCAATCATATTTCACCTGCGGGTTAAGCCAGCCGTAGGCGAGATCGGCAAGGATATTGCAGACGATGATGAGTACCGCCGTGATCATGACCACGCCTAGCAATACCGGGTAGTCACGACCTTTCGCGGCATCCCAAAATAAACGTCCCATACCGGGCCACGAGAAGATGGTCTCTACGAATAATGCCCCTGCAAATAAACTTGGCAAGTCCAAAGCGATGAGCGTGACCAAAGGCAGGATGGCGTTGCGCAGCGCGTGCTTGAAATACACGCCGTGTTCGCCCAATCCTTTTGCACGCGCCGTGCGGACGTAATCTTCATGTAACACATCCAACATGCTTGAACGTAGAAAACGGGAATACCAGGCGATCCATCCCAAACTCAAGGCAGTGACCGGCAACACAAGATGCCAGAGCGTATCGAGCAAGTTGCCTTCCTGTCCGCGTGAGTTCATGCCGCCGACCGGGAAGAGCGGATCGCCAGTGAATGGATTTTTTAGCGTGATGTAAAAGACAACGATCAAGCCCAGTCCCAGCCAGTAAACTGGGATTGCCTGCCCAATGAATGTGACCGTTGTCATGAAATAATCGAAAGGCGAATACGGTTTCCGTGCAGAGAAAATCCCAATGGGAATCGCCAGCAGCAAGGTCACAAAAAATGAAGCACCGACCAACACCAACGTATTTGGGATGCGTTCTCCGATCATGTCTGAAACAGGACGCCGAAATTTGATCGAGTCGCCCATATCGCCTTTAAGCATATTACCCAGCCAACGTCCGTATTGCACGGGCAGGGGATCATTCAATCCAAGTTTTTCTTCAATGATTTCGAGCTGTTCTTTCGAAATGTTCGGGTTACGTCGCGCCGCCGTAAGTGGACCGCCCGGCGCAGAACGCACCATCAGAAACAATAGAATACTGATGATGAACAAGATTGGAATCGTTTGCAGAATGCGGCGCAACGCATACGTGGTCATTTATGCCTCAAAGACAATTTTGCCGTTCACCATGGTCAAGACCGGCTTGGCGGTCAGAATATCTTTCGGGTCGAGCGCGAATAGATCATGCGAGAACAAGACCAGGTCAGCGAGATAGCCTTCTTTGATTTGACCTTTTTCATTTTCCATGAACTCGGCATAGGCGGCATCACGCGTGTACCCAATGATGAGTTCTTCGAGAGTGAGATTGTGTGATGGAATGCCCTCAGCCCAAGTCTCGCGATTTAAGCCCACATGCAAATTGATCATCGGGTCAAAGGGTGCCACGGGCCAATCACTGCCATACGAGATTTGGTTGCCTGCATTCAAGACGTCACGCCAGGCAAACGAGAGATGCCAGCGTTGCTTGCCAACACGTGTGGGCCACACATCTCCTTCTGAAATACTGAAGGGCGCATGGCTGGTCTGCATGGATGGCAGGACGCCCAATTGTTTGAAGCGCGGCAGATCATCGGGATGATAGACCTCGATGTGTTCAATGCGATGACGACTATCACGCTTCCCATTCGCCTTTTGAACGGCTTCGTACCCATCAAGCGTTCGCCTCACTGCACCATCGCCGCAACAATGGACGAAGATCTGCAAGCCCATTTTGTCGCATAAGCTCGCCATGCGCGTGAAATGTTCTAGTGAGAAAATACCATCTGGGTTGGCATCTGCAACATCTGCGTACGGCTCCACGTTGAGTGCCGTATATGATTCCCAGACTCCATCCATAAAAAATTTTGCTGCACCGCCGCGCACAAATTCCCCTTTGACCTTCGCCATCTCTGCGGCTTCGTTCAGCATGGCTTCTGTTGTTTCTGGTTTGATGTGATACGGTTCGTACACACGGACAGTCATTTCACCGGCATCTTCCACAGCGGCGTAGGTCATCAATTCTTCCATATCGCCATTCATGTTATGGACGCTGGTCACGCCGGTGGCGTTGATACGTGCCATGGTCATTTTGAGCAGTTCGCGCTTGCGGGCTTCGCTCGGCTCGGGGATCAAGTCGGAGACGAGTCCCATAGCGGTTTCGCGCAGTTCACCGGTGGCGATTCCGTTCTCATCACGGACAATGACGCCGTTACCTTCCGCTTCTTTGCCCGGCTGGAGAATGCCCGCCAGTTCCAGGGCTTTGGTGTTCGCCCAAGAAGTGTGCCCGTCGTAGGCGTTGATGTAAATGGGCTTATCTGCGATGATGGCATCCAACTCGTGGCGATCCGCGATGACGTCGTAACGGACGCCGCGTCCATCGATCCACTCGGTGGTTTTATTATTCTCTGCAAATTCAAGCAGGATATTTTTTACATCCTCAATATTTTTTGCGTCATACAACTGGGCTCCGCCCATGGAGATCGAACCCCAAAGCAGATGAAAATGCGAATCGATGAAACCGGGGGTGAGGGTACGTCCCTTACCATCTAGGACTCGCGTATTTGCATCTTTATAAGCATTTACGCCTGCATTGGTGCCAACATAAACAATGCGATTCCCCTTAACCGCCACGGCTTCGGCTTGTGGCATGTCTTTGTTGCTGGTAAAAACTTTAGCGTTCTCTACTACAAAATCTGCCTTGGTACTCATCTGTCACTCTCCTTGAGTTGTCTGACCTGAATATACATTATCTACGACCGGCGGGCAAGAGAAACTTTTACCGCGGTGGTTTATAATCATTCTTAATGACTGAAAAGACGAAAGTGGTTGTCGCCATGTCTGGCGGCGTGGATTCCTCGGTTGCGGCGGCTTTGCTCAAGGAGCAGGGTTATGACGTGACCGGTATGATGATGCGCCTGTGGAGCGAACCCGGCAAGGAAGAATCCAACCGGTGTTGTACGCCTGATTCGATGGCACAGGCACGCCGCGTGGCTGGGATTTTGGACATTCCCTTTTATGTGGTGGATGCCAAGGACGTTTTCCGCGAGACGGTGGTGCAGTATTTTCTGGATGGCTATGCAAACGGCGAAACGCCGAATCCGTGCTTGATGTGCAATCGTCAGATCCGCTGGACGTTTTTGCTAAATCATGCCTTGGCATTGGGGGCAGAGTCTATGGCGACGGGGCATTATGTGCGGATAAAGAAAGATGAAAGAGGAGAGAGTGAGTTATTCAGGGCGGTGGATCATTCGAAAGACCAGTCATATGTATTGCATGTGTTGGGACAAGATAAGCTGAAGCACGCACTTTTCCCGGTGGGGGATTATCCTAAGCCGGAGATTCGGGCGATTGCAGAGCGCTTTGGTTTGCCAACTGCCTCACGCAAGGACTCACAAGACTTGTGCTTTTTAGCAGGCGAAGATTATCGCAACTTTCTTCAACGCAACCTGCCGGAGATATTACAGCCGGGCAGTATCGAAACTCCAGACGGTAAAGTGATTGGCGAACATAACGGCTTGGCGAATTACACCATTGGTCAACGTAAGGGACTGGGCGTGGCTTCGGCGGTGCCGTTGTATGTCATCACGAAGAACGCTAAGAGCAATGCACTAATCGTTGGGACACTAGAAGAAATGGGTACGACCGAGCTGACTGCGCGCGATGTTAATTGGGTCAGTGGGGAAGTGCCGTCTGAGCCGTTCCGCGCGGATGTGAAGATCCGCTACACGGCGAAAGAGGTTCCAGCCACGGTCACGCCGATGGAGAGGAATCAGGCAACGGTTAAGTTTGATGCGCCTGTGCGAGATGCGACAAAGGGTCAGGCGGCGGTATTTTATATAGGGGAGAAAATGCTTGGCGGGGGAATTATCCAACAGTAGTTTTTGCGCGTAGCCAGATTGATAGTTTGGATGTAGTTTTGTGATGGTATTGAAGTTGATAGGAAGTTTGACTAAAAGGAGAATCACATGAGCTATCGAATTGAGTCTTTGATGTCTGCCCGGTTGTTTGTCGCGCCGCAATATGCCGACGACCGGGTGTATTTTTTGAGCAATCTTTCTGGGCACTTGAGTTTGTATGCCATGTATCACGGTGGCAGCGTGCCCGAGCCGTTGTTGCCGCCGAACATCGCTTTGCAAAACCCGGAGTTGATCGGCGGACATGCGTTTTATGCCTTCCCTGAACTCGATACGATTTTGGTGATGATCGACAATAATGGTGATGAAAACTATCAGCCGATGTTGCTTTCAATGGAGGGTGGTTTCCCTGAACCTGCGTTCGATAATTTCTTCAAAGACTATCGTGTGCATTTGGGTGAATGTGACCGTATGAAGGGCATTGTTTATCTTGGTGCAGAGCGACGTGATAGACCGTGGAATGAGCTGTATCGCGGCAATTTGAAGACCGGCGAATTGACCTTGATCGCTGAAAGTGATTTTGGTTTTGGCGTTGCAGATTTTTCGCGCGACCATAACAAACTTTTGCTGGGAACTGGTTATTCTGTGGGTGATGGTGTGCTTTGCCTGTGGAACAAAGGCAAGATGGAAACGCTTTATGGCAAGTTGATGGACGAGCGTGCCGATGGGGAAGAAGTTCCGTTGAACGGTTTGGGCAGTTCAGTGTTTTCGCCATCGGGCAAAGGTGTGTTGGTGGGAAGCTCGGTCTTTGAAGATACCTATAGCCCTGGCTATCTTGCCTTGAAAAAGCCCGGCGCGATCAAGCCGATTGCAGTAAAGGGTTTGGTTCACAAAGGCATTGGCGAAATGGAAGGTGTTTCACATGTTCACGATAATCTCTATGCCCTTCAATATAATATTGATGGTTGCACATGGGTGTATGAATGTGTCTTCAACGAGGAAAAGCTTGAACTGAAAGTCAAGCATGTGTTGATCGGTCAGGAACCATTTGACGGTGGCACGCTCGAACATTTGGATTATGACAAGGTCGAGGATATGTACACCTTCTCGCTTTGCACTGCCATCTCGCCGACACAGATCTATTCCATTGAAGGCAAGAAGCGTGCGGATTTGTATCTGCACACCAACGAGAAGATTCTGGGAATCCCAGATGCGTTGCTCTCCAAAGGTGAAGACGCCTCTTACAAATCTCATGATGGTTTGCGTGTTTCCGCCAGGCTTTATCTCCCCGCCAAAGCGCTCGGATTTAAAGGTCCGCGCCCGGTGGTGTGTTACATCCACGGTGGCCCGCAGGGACAGGAACGCCCGAACTTCGCCTGGTTCTCGATGCCGCTCATTCAATTCCTCACCCTGCGAGGATTTGCCGTTTTCGTCCCGAACGTGCGCGGCTCCACGGGTTATGGACTCTCCTACACAAAACGCGTCGACCGCGATTGGGGCGGACAAGATCGCCTTGACCACGTCCACGCGATGACGAAGGTTTTGCCGAACGATAAACGTCTCGATGTTAATCGTGCCGCAGTCGTCGGACGTTCTTATGGCGGGTACATGACCCTGATGCAAGCCGGTTTACACCCCGAATTATGGAAAGCCTCGTGTGATATGTTTGGCCCATATGATTTGGTCACATTCTCGGAGCGCATCCCTGAAACGTGGAAACCGTATTTCAAAATTGCCATCGGCGATATTGACAAACCCGAAGAACGCGCTGACTTGGTCGAGCGTTCGCCTAAGACCCATTTGCACAAGATGAAAGCGCCTATGCTCGTCATTCAAGGACGCAACGATCCGCGCGTGGTGGCGGCTGAGTCGGAAGACTTAGTGCGTGAATTGAAAGCGAGTGGCAAACCGATCGAATTGCTCATCTTTGAAGATGAAGGTCACGATGTGTTGAAATACAACAACCGCGTGACTTGCTACAATGCCATCGCTGATTTCTTTGCAAAGCATCTGAACCCTTAATCATATGACGCTCCCGAGCCTTTTATTGGGTTTGGTGATCGCGCTCTTAGCAGGCGCCTTCTATCACACTGTTCGTGGTGGGGGAGGTTGGCGCTTGCTTCTTTATTTTGGAAGTAGTTTGGTGGGGTTTGCACTTGCCGTATGGGTGGGTATCCTCTTGCAGCTTGTCTTCTTCAAAGTCGGCGTGTTAGATATTGGAATCGGACTGGTTGGAAGTTTGCTCTTGTTGGCATTGAGCGATTGGCTGAGCAGCAACAAACCAGGCGATAAAAGCGGAGTATAATCCTCGCCCGCTGTCAGAAAACTTCATGAAAGTGAGTAAAAACTATGGAATTTATTACCGGCGCTATTGACCTGTTTCTTCACCTCGATGAATACCTTCAGGAGATCATCGTCAACTACGGTGCATGGACGTACGCTATTCTCTTTATCGTCATCTTTGTAGAGACGGGCTTGGTGGTGATGCCGTTTCTACCCGGCGACTCCCTGCTCTTTGCAGCAGGTACCTTTGCGGCGCTTGGCTCCTTTAACGTTTGGGGTTTGATCGGTTTATTGATCGTTGCTGCCGTGCTCGGCGATGCCGTCAATTATTCGATTGGTCATTATTTGGGTGACCGCGCCTACAATATCAAATGGATCAAAAAGGAATATCTCGAAAAGACCCATGCCTTCTTTGAAAAGCATGGTGGCAAAGCCATTTTTCTGGCGCGCTTTGTGCCGATTGTGCGTACATTTGCTCCATTCGTAGCAGGCATTGGCAAGATGTCTTATGCGTATTTCGCCACCTACAACATTGTCGGCGGCGTGACTTGGGTGTTTCTCTTTACCCTGCTTGGTTATTTCTTTGGGAACATTCCCTTTGTAAAAAAGAACTTTGAACTAGTGATTATCGTGATCATCCTACTCTCGGTGGTACCGATGGTCTACGAATGGTGGAAGCATCGCAGTGAGAAAAAATCAGCGGCATAATATATTAAGAATTTTTACTTTAGAAATAAATGAATGAGGACATTAAGTTGAATCACATTGAATTATCTTCCAAAGAAGAGTCTTTACTTGATCAGGAGACTCTCGCTGAAAAAATGGAATTGATCGTTGAAAAACTCCCGCCAGAAGATGTGACCCTGGTCGAGATCATGGATATTGTTGGTGCCGATAGCCTGATGCTGGTGACCATTTTCATGTCTCTGATCTTTCTGGTGCCGGTATCCATTCCCGGTGTCAGCACGGTTTTCGGCACAGCCATCCTTTTGATCGGTATTACTCACCTCTTTGCGCGAAAGCTCTGGTTACCCAAGCCGATTGCGAATCGCAAACTGTCTGCTCCTAAATTGAAAGAGGCGTTCAAACGCGCCATTATTTGGCTGCATCGCCTCGAAAAGATCAGCCGTCCGCATCGCTTAAACAAACTCACTGCCGAAGGCGGCATGACCACTTTCAATAATTTGAGTTTTATTCTCGCCGCGGTTTTGCTCATGGCACCGTTTGGGTTTATCCCGTTCAGTAACACCCTGCCTGCTCTGGCGCTGATCTTCTTTGCACTCGGCATGATGGAACGTGATGGCGGCTCGGTTATCTTTGGACATGTTGCCAACCTTGCCACGATCATCTATTTCGGCTTTCTTATTGCTGGCGGTGGCTGGTCCATCAGCCAGTTCATTGGCTAAGAGGACTTTTGAATATTAAGCGGCTTGCTTTCTTCTTTGCTCTATTCATTCTGACGATCATCCTTTTGGCAGATTTGGGCTTTTTGCGCCCAGTGTTATTCCTTGTTTCGCGTGTGGACTATCTGGATAAGATCCTGCATTTTTTGTTGATCGGAACCCTGACATTTCTGGTCTCTTCTGCATTAGTTGAAGCGCTTCCTTCTCTTAATCCGAAATGGGTTCTGCTTTCTGCGGTCTTTATCCTTGCTGTAGTTTTTACGCTCGAAGAGATTTCGCAAGGTCCTATTCGTGGACGCGATGCCTCGTGGGCAGACCTGGCGGCAAATTATGCTGGCATCCTTGTCTTCGGCGGGTTGGCTTGGTTAAGAGTCCGCAAGCGGCTGCAAGTTGTGAAATGATCGTTTGAATCAAAAAATCCCCAGAGATGTTTTATCTCTGGGGATTTTTATTACTTTAGGGTTTCAGTATCAAATGCCCTTCGGCATCATCAATAATGGATTCTTGATCCCACCACATGGGGTAGTAAGATACATCCGCCCAGAGAGGTGCCATATCGGCGTAGTGCGGATGATAGGCGTGACCAGACTGACCCGTTGTGTGAACCGTGAGAGAGTTGTTCAAGTTGCCCATATCTACGATCATGCGCATGGAGGGCAGCCAGTCGATTTCAAACGAGGTTCCCAAATCCCAGCCAGTTGCGTTGACGATACTCTGACCGCCACCGGTTGGAAACGGTCCGCGGTTGAAGAGGTCTTCGATCAAGGAGACACCTGATTCTCCAAGAGTCCCATTTCGGAAGGTGGCAGTGTGCAGGTCGCCCCAGCGCGGCCATTTGGCGGGATTGTTGCCGTATTCTTTTTCCAGTTGAGAAACTGTTTCCGTTAGTGATGTAATGAAAATATCATTTCTCGTTTCAACCACATTTGCGGTTGTTTTGTCATCCCAGAAGAAGTTTTCAGGTTCGGGCAAGAGCAGGCGGAATGTTTCAAAATCTTTTGAACCGCCACTGACCCAATTCTTTTCAGGCAAGTCATCGTTGAGCGTATTCTGGTCAAGATTCCACCAGAACCACTGATACACAGCACACGCCTGTGAGTCAGCCTGGCAGGTGAAATCCCATTTTTGTAACAAGTCGAGAGCATACGCTTCGTTTGAATTCGCAGCTTGATAATTAATCTCATCCCAGATCGGCAGAATGCCTTGTGCGCTCAGGTCGGTGGCATCCCCCTGCATTGATTGGATATAAGCTTTGTCGATCTTGTCGGGTGCAGTTTCGATCATATCCACAATGCGTTGGGCACGATAGCCGTAATCCCAATCTTTGGTGATGAGATAGGGATAATCCCAGGGGTTCACTTGGTTGTTTGCGGTGACGATATAGCCTTCGTCAGGGTTGAAGGCATATGGCAATTCTTCAAAAGGAATGAAGCCAGTCCATTCGTATTCATCCGTCCAACCGGGAACAGGCAGCGTGCCATCCCCATTCTTGCGGATCGGGATATCGCCTGGCATTTGATACCCGATATTCCCTTCTACATCGGCATACAAAAGATTTTGTGCAGGCACATGGAAGTTACTGGCGGCTGTGCGGAATTCTTCCCAGTTTTGGGCTTGGTCGAGTCCCCAAATCGCTTCAAAAGGAGTTGAGGGGGTGAGCGCCGTCCATGAAAGCGCAATCACATATTGCTCCGGCAGGTCTACACCCACGCGGTCTTTGAAGGCAATGAACTCTTCATCTTCCGGGTCGCCTTCATTTTTTAATGCGCCATAGGTTTCTGAGATGACTGGTCCATGGCGGGTTTTGCGTACCGTGATGGTGACCGATTCTCCACCGACAACGTTGATGGTTTCTTCGTACGATTCAAAGTCGACCCATTCGCCGTTCACTTCATATTGATTGGGGTTTTCCGGGTTAACCTTTTCAATGTATAGATCCATCACATCCGGACCGACATTGGTAAAGCCCCAGGCGATCTTGTCGTTGTGTCCAATGACTACACCGGGAACGCCTGCGAAGGAGAAGCCTGCCACTTCGAACGGACAATCCTCCGAGCGTTCGATACAATGCAAACCAACCTGAAACCAAATAGACGGCATCTGGATTCCAAGATGCGGGTCATTGGCGAGGTAGGGCATGCCGGTATCGGTCAGTTCGCCGGAAACCGCCCAGGAGTTTGAACCAATTCCATCGCCGAGCGCACCAAGCATCGGGTCCAGTAAAGAGGCGTTGTAGGCGGTCGCTTCAAGTGCCGATGAATAGTCAAACGTCGAAAGTCCCAAATCTGTTTTAACCATTGATGTTTGACCTGCGACTGGAATTTCATTGACGATGACGGGATGATCTTTAGGATATTCGGGGTAGAGCAGAGCAACCTGTTCGGGCGTGAGTGTCTTCAAAAGTTCAGCGCGTTCGATCTCTTCACCCATATTGCCACGTAGATCCCACGCCATGGCTTTGCCCCAGGTCAACGAGTGGACAGGTTCCCACGGCTCGATGACGTAATCGGGGCTGAGCAAACCGAGGACGGCATACTCAAGGCTGAGGGCTGTATCGCTGTGATCTTTGAGATAGGCGTTCACACCGTCCGTATAGGCTTGCAAGATCGCTTGAGATTCAGGTCCGAGTTGTTCCCATTCGGCTTCGGCAGTTTTGCGCCAACCTAAAGTTCGCAGGAAGGCATCAGTTTCAACCTGTCCATTGCCGAACATTTCAGAGAGTTCGCCCGAGCCAATGTGCCGCCATGCATCCATTTGCCAGAAACGTTCCTGGGCATGGACGTAGCCCTGTGCAAAAAAGAGATCATGTGAAGTGCTGGCATAAATATGCGGGATCCCCATCTGGTCGCGATAGACATCCACCTGCCCTTCCAAACCTTCCACTTGAATATCGCCCTCGATCTGTGGGAAAGATTCTTTAGCAACTGTGTTGGTAAGATACGACTTAAAATAGAACAAGCCTGCTGATGCGCCAATTAACGCAATGATCAATACTCCTAATAGAATACGACCAAGGATCTTGCTAGTTTTCTTCATAAACGCCTCCAATGGGGAAAGTGTAGTGATTATAGCCACGAGCCATCAGGCTGGCTAGCACGAAGATGATAGAATTCCAATCTGATGAGTAGAAAACCCGCAAACTAGAGATTGGTTTCCACATTATGTGGTGATGAAAAAAGCCCCACAAGGCAAAAAGACCTGTGGGGCTTTTTTATTTCTAAGAATCTAACGTACGGTTCCCAATAACCTTGGGTACCAGTACCACAACACATCGGCGGCGGGTTTGCCATGCACCGATGTGGATTTGTCTTGCAGGGCTGTGGGCATGTAATAGCCACGGCTGACAAATCCGCCAACCCAGGGACGGGCATTGATGGCAATGAACATGGCTTCGTATAAGTCCGCTTGCGTTTGCAGGTTGATGCTGACGGAAGTGAGGTCTGCGTTGGGACGGGAGAGTGCATTCAAATCGACGCAGCCGCCGGAGCCGTTTGCCACACATCCACTCGGTGCACCACCTGCGGAGGGATATGAGACTGCGAGGAGAATTGGTTTGCCAAGCAGAGTCGCCAAAGGAGCCACTTCATTGTCGAGCAGACGTCCGGTTTCATTGGCATAGTCTGTTTTGGTGGCGGTGGGGCTGGTGGCGATCGGAACCGACCATAGCAGGTAAATGCCGTCTACTTCGCGCAGGAAATTTACCGGCGTTGTAAAACTGGATTTTTCATACGGCATTGCCCAAAGAACTTGACCTTTGAAGCGTGACCGCACTTCTTGAAGGATTGCACGCCATTGCGCCTCGGAATCTGCGGGGACGTTGGAGGCGGTGCCATCGGGCAGGAGTCCACCGGGGAGGGCGGGCGTGACCCATTCTCCGCCAAGGATGATGGACTGTGCACCCGTTTGAGCGGCGAGGTCGGCGTAGTTTACGAGAAAAGCGCGATAGCGAGTGAACCATGCCTGCCACCAAGCCGCATCTTTGGGCGCGGACTTCCAAAAGGCGGCACTGGCTGATGTCGCTGAATCAGGCGTGGGCGGGAAATGAGGCGTTGGAAAGAGCGCCACGTTTAATCCCAATGCACGAGCTTGTGAGATCATGATGGCATTGTCGATCCAATGCGCATCCTGCCCGGGTTGAGGAGCAAATTGCAACATACTGGTATTCGCGAAGGTCCAGCTTGGAGTTAAGATCGCCATGTTAGAGCCGATGGCTTTGGCGTTTGCAAATGCCTGTGGCGCAAAGTAGGAAAAATTCGGGCGGTAGGTCGGTTGGAATTCAACACCTGCTACAAAGCCAGCAGCCCGTGGGGCGATGGTATTTCCTACCAATGCGAACGATTCAGGGTTCTCAAACCATTTCCACGAGTTGACCACATCTTGCAAATCCTGACCCAAAAAGCTGGTGCCTGCCAGTCTACCAGTGGGGGATGCGCCGACGGTTTGATTGTCGTCTGCGCTGCTGCATTGTCCGTTGCGGCAATAGCGATAGGAGAATGAGCCCAGGAAGTTCAAGGGTCCGTATAGTTTATATGCCCAGCGGTTGTTGCCCAGAGGCCACATTGGGATCGGTTCGGTCCAACCGAAGAGGTTGTATTGCATGTAAATAATATCGCTAGGCGGGGTTACAGAAGGAACAGTGACTTCAAAAAGAATCGGTCCTGACTCGCTGTTTGCCAGCCATGTTTCTACGTTATCTTGAAGGGTGACGTCTTGTGAAGGGACGATAAAATCTCGCAACACCCAACCGCCGCTGCTTTTTCGCTCGGCATTCCAGTAACCATCGCCTAATGTGTATTTGTATTGGATATGGGTTCCTGCCGGCAGACCCAGTGTGATGGCATAGCGACCATCGGGCTGCAGATTCATAATGGGCATACGGTCTGCCACAACGCTAACACCGCCTTGTAAGTCGGCGAAGGTGTTGCCCAATTGCAGGATGTTCCCGGCAATGCGAACCGGCACACCGGGTACCGTATCTTGTGGGACCGATGTGATGAAGGTAACGTTAACCAACTGTGCTGGTTTGACTCGCAAGTCAACAATCGTGGATTTATTCTCAGCGACCAACGCTCCTTGTTGGAAGGGCAGATATAAGCCATCCAGGCTGTAGGCGGTTAATTGTTGAGTGCCGATCGGCAGACCAGCAAGTTCGAAGCGCCCGAATGAATCAGTGAATTGTTGTACGCCTCCAGCTGTGACTAATACATTGGGAATGGGTGTTCCAGTATCTGAGTTGAAGACTTGCCCAAGGACGGTTCCAGTGGGGCGGGTGAAACTTTTATCGCTCCAGTCGGCGATGATATCTTGCACTTCACCGGGACCCACTGCATTATGAATGCGATAGCGGATGGTGCTTCCTAGAGTCGTGTCTTCATTGTTTTGCGAGCCGCCCAGCCGCACATAACGATATTTAACGACTGAGTTATAGGGTAAGGCAAGAGTGCCTGTATAGGTCAGCGAGTCGCGCGCCGACATGGGATATTGGGTCGCATTTAACGACAGCCCTGTCACTTCATCCAAAACAGAAATGGCGAGCGTTTCGCCAGCCAAAAGAGGCTCTGGTAAGGTGACTACGAATGTCGTTTGGGCAACCGGGTAGGGTGTCGGCGACGGGATGTTAATCCCTGCTTCAGGTGTGGCTGTAATGGAGGTCGGTGGATTAAAAAGCGAAATGGTGCAGGCTTGACCTGCAAGGATAAGAATAATCGCCGCACTGACAAGGCGGCGTTTTAGATGGGTTCTACCTGCTTTCATTTCTTTCTCCTCTTTTGACTTGCGCTTCGTACTTAACCTAACCTAGTTCTACATCACTGGCAGGTTCCTGCGGTTCAGCATTTTTTCCTCGCCCGGCGTAGGCGAGGTAACTTAAACCGATGCTGATAAAGTATAACAAAATCATAGGAGCCATCACCAAGCCCATATTGACAGGGTCTACGGTGGGGGTGATCGCCGCAGCGATGACTGCTATGATGACCACTGCCAGCCGCCATTGTTCGGCGAGGAATTTCGGCTTAACAAGACCAATGGAGGTTAAGACATAGATGACAAGTGGGAATTCAAAAAATAAACCGATCCATATCATAAGACCAGTGACAAAGGTAAAGTATTCTCTTGCTGACCAAAACTGAGAAATGGTCGTGAAACTGCCCAGAAATGGCAAGGCAGCTGGGAGAAGAATCAGAAACGTAAACGCCATACCCACCAAAAATAGAAGTGAGGCAAGTGGAATCCCCACCAAGCCCATCTTTTTTTCGCGTGGTTTCAAGCCGGGTGCGGCGAACAACCAGAATTCAAAGGCGATATAGGGAAAGGCAACCGCGATCCCTGAGGTCATTGCCACACGCATAAAGACGCCGATCTCTTCGGTGACTTCAATGGCTTGCAATTTCTCAAGCCCGCCCACTGGGTCGGCAAGGAATTCCATTAATGGAGTAGTGAACCAGAATGAAGCAATGACAAAGAGCGCCAGTGCTGCAACTGAGCGTAATAAATGCATTCGAAAAGCGTCGACTTGATCCCAAAGCTGGTCGCGCACCTCTTTTTGAGTGGCGATGTCTGCGAACAGGTCCGCGATGGGGCGTTCGTCTGGCTCGGTATTTAGGAATTTATAAAAGCGATGAATGGCTCGAAAGGGAAAGGCGATGATATTAAATATCAACCTGAACGGGAAGGTTAGTACCCGCCAAATGCCTGTGAAAAACTTACGCATTGTTCTGAGAGTCGCTTTCGGTGTCTTTTTTCACCGGCTCGACCGGGGCGATGCTGTTATTTTCAGTAACGGGTTTCGGTGCCGGAGTGGCAGCAAACGGCTGAGGTTGTGGACGGGAGTTTACGGGGGCAGACCGGGTTGGGTCGGGGAAAGAGGCGGCGGATTTTATCTCGCGATTCACTTGTTCCAATTCCTCGTTGGCTTCACGCATCAGGCGATTCGGTAAAGTCCGCAAGTCGCGTGAGGTCTGTTGGAAAAGTTTCCAGCCGTCTGAGGTGATGACGTTGCGTAGGAATTTTCCAATGGTCTTGCCTGCCTTCTGCATATCTTTCGGTCCTAAAATCAGCAGGGCAATAATAATGACAAAAATAAGTTCAGGCATTCCAATGCCAAGAATTTCCATGATTAAGGTTCCAAATTCGTTGCCTGTGGAATTTCGTTTTTCAAGACCTGAGAGATTTCCTTTTCATGATCTACGAGGGTGCCGAGCACACCATTAACGAAACGCGCCGTAGAATCTGAGCCGAATAACTTGGCAAGTTCTACAGCTTCATTGATGGCAACCTTTACGGGCGTTTCGCCTGAGATGGCGAATTCCCAACATGCCATGCGTATGATGTTGCGGTCGATGGCCGCGATCTGATCGAGGGGCCACTCAGGCGCGTATTTTGCGATGACCCGGTCGAGATGTTCACGAATGGGCAACACTCCAAAGATGATGCCACGTGCAAACTCGGCAAGTTCCAAAGGCAGGGTGGTTTCTTCAAGCCTTGTTTTCAAAACTTCGCCTGGAGGGTGCGCAGAGAGATCGGTTTCATATAACACTTGCAGGGCAATGGAGCGCGCCCGGGTTCGAGGTTTCATTGATTATGCCTCGTCCCCTTCAAAGTCTATATCTTCAATGTGGACGTTGATTTCGCCTACTTCCATGCCGACCATTTCTTGAATGGCGCGCGCCACATTAGATTGCACATTGCGGCTCACTTCACGGATGTTGACGCCATCTTTGAGGATGAGGAACAGGTCGGTATAAACAGTATTATCTTTCGCTTCAATGCGGACCCCATCACTGGTGCCGCGCCGAAAGAATCGATTCACCCCGCCACTGACCGGTGCCAGGCGGCTGACGCCGGGAACTTCCAGGGCAGCGAGGCTGGCGATGGTGATCAACACTTCGGGGGAAACGGTTGTTTTGCCTTGCAGATTGTCTGTCATTGGTTCTCCTTATTACATCATTGCCATGCCGCCATCCACGCCGATGACCTGACCTGTAATGTAGGCAGCGCCATCAGAAGCGAGGAAGGAAGCGGTGAAAGCGATCTCTTCGGGTTGTCCCTTGCGTGCCAGCGGAACCATCTTAAGCGCGGCTGCAAGGGTTTCGGGTGTCATGGCATCGAGGATCTCAGTATCAACAAAGCCTGGCGCAATGGCATTGACGGTGATATTGCGGGCTGCCACTTCGCGAGCCAAAGCTTTAGTGAAGGCGATCTGTCCGCCTTTGGATGCGGAGTAATTCGTCTGCCCGGGGTTACCCATTTGCCCAGCCACAGATGCCATGTTGATGATGCGCCCCGTGCGTTTGCGCATCATATGTTTGACGGCGGCTTTCGAGCAGTTGAAGGTGCTCTTGAGATTGGTATTGATAACCGCATCCCAATCGGATTCAGGCATCATCATAATGAGCTGGTCGCGGGTAATGCCCGCGTTGTTGACCAGAATGCTCAAATCGCCAAAGGTATCAATGGCGAACTTAACCAGCGCCTCAGCCTGTTTAAAATCCGAGACATCTGCTTGGAAGGCGGCGGCTTTCCCACCTGCTTCTTGAATTTTCTTCACCACTTCTTCGGCAGATTCGGGGGATTTGTTGTAATTTACAACCACTGCCGCACCGCGCTCTGCGAATTCGAGGGCAATGGCGCGACCAATTCCACGTGAGCCGCCGGTGACAATTGCGACTTTATTTTCTAAAGATAGGTTGAAGGACATGTAAGGGCTCCTGTATTGAAATTATACATCAATGTGGAAATAACCCCGTTGAGGGCTGTGGGAAACGGAAGGGCAAACAAAGTGACAGTCACCTGTGAGGTGACTGTCACTTTAGATTTCAACTTTTTTTCAACCCAAAGGCTAGACCTAATCCACCGCCCAAGGCGATGACTGCCATGGCTATGACCGCATCCTGCCAGAAGCGGATGGGGAAGAGGCGGATGAGGGTGTCTGAATAATAGAAGAGCCAGGAGTCGCCTTCAAAGAACAGGGAATGGAACCATGCAAAGAAAGACCAGAAAATATCAGGGTTGAGCAGAATGCCTGCCCCGGCTATGAATGCCAAAGTCAGCGCCAGCCCAATCATCCACCAGCCGCCGCGGCGTAGTCCGTCCAAGTATGTGGGCATCCAGCCGCCGCGTTGAGCAAGGACTGCGAGCACCAGCAGAATAACATTGGCAACATACCAGGCTTTCAAAGACCCCTGCACCACGTTCTTGACATCATGCATATGACTAAGTTCAC
>JAFLCE010000072.1 GCA_017303655.1 Anaerolineae bacterium | reverse complement strand
GCATGAACGCCGAGTTATACACGCGATGCATGCCCAACGTGCGCACAAAATACCCCTCCATTAACCAAAAGGCTTCGGCGAGCAAAAGTGTATCGGGCACTTCAGTAGCGACTCGATCTACCACCTCACGCCAGAACTCGACGGGGATCTTATCGTCGAACTCGGCTTTGGTCATGCCAAATTGCGAACGAGATGGGATCGCGCCACCTGCGCCCGGCTCGGGGAACCACAAACGTTGGACATGTTTCTTGGCAAGCGTCATCGCCGCATCAAAGCGGATGACCGGGAAGTTACGCGCCACATGCAAGATGACTTGAATGACCGCCTCACGCACGACGGGATTGCTGTAGTCGAGTTGAGCCGTATCATTCCACGGGAAGGAGGTGCCATCGTTGCCATGATAGATATAGCGCAGTTCGCCGTTCTTTAAATCGCGGCGTTGAAAAACAACGGCAGCATCGGTCTTATCGTAATAATGATCTTCGAGATATATGCCCACACGCAAATCATCGGAAAGATTTTCGGAGCGGAAGGAATAAGAGGGATATGGAGAAAATGGTAGTGAAAGGAACCAATCGGGATGTTCTGCCACCCACTGCGAGTCGATGCCCATGTGATTGGGAACCATATCAGCAGAAAGACGCACACCACGCGCCCAGGCACGCGAACGCAGGTCTTGCAGGGCTTCCCAGCCGCCAAGGTCGTTAGCAATATCATAAGAATGCAGCGAATACGCTGAAGCGACTGCATCCTGCTGACCCATGCGTTGTTTGATACGTTGTGAAGCGCGGCTGCGTTCCCATAAGCCGATCAGCCACAAGCCGGTAAAACCGCGCGCGGCGAGCAGGTCTAATTCTTCATCTGGAATCTCATTCAGGTATTTGATCTCACGCTGATATTTCTTTGAAAGCTGGTCGAGCCAGACGTAGGTATTTTTTGCCATTAAAACAAGATGCGGCATCCACTCTTGGTCTGGGCTGTAGCGTTCGTACTCGGCATAATCGTGACCGGTGAAAGTAGGGATTGGTGTGTCTTGATTGAAGGTATCGCTCGGTCCTTGTTTGCGGATCACATCTTCACGTAGATAATCCATGCCGCGCAAAATGCGGACGGAAAATTCTTCGCCGAGTAAGAAGCCCCATTTTTCGAGGATGAATTGCAACTGTCCTTCAAGTGAATCAGGGGAAGCTTGAATGGGTCCATCTAAAATTTCAGCAAGGGTCAGCGCCTGCCCGGAACGAGTGCCGCCCAAGCCGGGTTGATGTGCAAAATAATCTAATAAGTGGAATACAAATTCTTTATAAGCTGAATTCCCCATTATGGTTTCGTCGAAGAGTTCGCGGTATTGACTCAAGGCTGGGTTTTTGTTCGCATTATTGACCAACAGCATCTCTTCAACCGCGGCGGCGCGCACGCCACGACCAAAGTCACCATGATTGGGTGTCTTCATGGATAGGTATACCCCGGCGGTCACCTCGCCGCGAAACACTGACAGCGGAGGGAATTCGTCAGTAAAGCGAGTCAGGGTCAGGTCATATTTTGAACCGAGGTTTGATTGCAGCGATCCCATCGCACGTGCCATCGCACCGGTGTAGCGGCTGTAATAATTTCGCAGCAGGATGTGATAGGCTTCATCCAAAAGCGATATGATATAGAGATCGGTGGCAGAGACCGGCTCGGTTCGCTGTGCAGACATCTGGTTGGCAAACCCACGGGCGGCGGAAATATCCGTAAAAATGACATGCCCATCGGGGCGAAAAAAAGTTTGAGGGAAGTTATATTTTAGGCGGGCTGCGCGTGATGTAAGCATGGTAATAATGATACCCGATTATCGCTGAATTCGAGTAAAATTTCAACAACATCTATGAGCGCATCGCTAGCACAAGTCATCATTCTATTATTCATCGGCTTGCTTTATCTGCCGGTCGTTTTTTTTGCCATTCAACGGCGTGAAGAAAGCCAGGGTCCCACGGCATGGCTGGTAATTATTTATGCCTTGCTTGCCATGGTCATCAACATTGCAGAGGCCGTCTGGCAGGATCGTGGAGACACCTTCCTTTTTCAGGAATTGCAGACCTATGTTTCGTTCCTGCTCGCGATTGTGTTGATGCTGGCACTGCAATTGTTTTTGAATCGTGATCTTTGGTGGGCATGGATCGGGTATCTTGGCGTTTGGGGACTGGGTCTGGCGTTGATCCTAACGAACGCCTTCAATCTGCCGGATGTCGTTTGGACCAATGGTGAGCTGATCTTATACAATTCACGGCTGGGTCCAGCTTGGGTCATCCTCGGTTGGCTCGTGCTAACGATTGCCCTGGTCTTGACCTTGTCAAACGCACGCTTACAAAGCCGTCAGCCGCTTCTACGCAGCCGGTTGAGCTATTGGTGGGTTCCAATTCTCTTCACGGTCATCGGGGATCTGCTCTTATTTTCAGGTGTCATTATTATCGGTCAACCGTTGCGGTTGATCGTAGCGATCAGCATCGCTTACGTGGTCGGCACTCACTATGTCGCTGACCTTAAAAATATCATTCGCCGAGCGTTGATCTATATTGCCAGTACGATTGGCATCGTTGGGTTTTATATTGCGGGGTTCTTGGTCATTCAAGCTTTGTTTGGCAGTTCCCTAAATTTCAATCCGCTTGTTGCGGGTGCCGTGGTGGCATTGCTCATCGCGCTGATCTTCTCCCCATTGACGGACCTTGTTTCGCGAACGATCACAACCTGGATGAAAGGCGATCAATACGATGCCAGCCTGACCATTCACCAATACAGCGAAAGCATCAGCAACATCCTCGACATGGACCGCCTTGCCAATATCGCCATCGGCATCATGCTCGAAGCCATGCAGATCGAACGCGGCTTTCTCTTTTTAGTAGATTCCGAACGACAGGCAGATGGGCGCAAGACCTATAAACTCCGCTCGGCGCGCAGCCCTGAGGAACGTCAGCTCGTGGCGGTGGAATTGGAAGAAGAGGGAGTCATCGCTTCGCATTTTATCCGCGAACAACGCCCGCTTCTTCAATATGACCTCGACCTGCTCCCCACCTACAGGGCGGCTCCTACCGTGGAGCGGAACTGGTTCAGCGAACTCCGCTGCGAGGTCTATATTCCGATCTTTGCCAAAAAACAATGGATCGGCATGCTTGCCTTCGGTTCTAAATTAAGCGGCAATCGCTTCACCCGGGAAGACCTGTCTGTGTTGGGCGCACACGCCAACCAGACCGCTGTAGCGCTTGAAAACGCCCGTCTGGTGGATAACCTCATGCGCTTGAACCAGGAACTGCGCCAGGCACGCCGCACCCTTGAAAAGAATAATCAGGAACTGCAACGTATCGATCAGGCAAAGTCCGACTTCATCAGTATCGCTTCACATGAACTTCGTACGCCGCTCACAGTCATCAAAGGCTACACAGAAATGCTAATGGATGACCCCAAGCTCGAAAAGAACTTGAAGACCATGATGAAAGGCATTTATGATGGCACCATCCGTCTGCACGAAGTCATGGATTCGATGTTTGACATTGCCCAGATCGACGCCCGGTCGCTGAAGCCGCATCTCCAACCTGTAGATTTTGGCTTACTAATTCGTGAAGTGTGTCTGGATCATCAAAACACCGTCAGCGAACGCGAGCAGATCCTTTCCATCAATATGCCCACCCTGCCGCTCGTCAAAGCGGATGCGCACTTGTTCAAGAAACTATTTCATCACCTTATCCGCAACGCGGTTAAATTTACGCCAAACAAAGGTTGGATCACCATTACTGGCAAACATATCCCTGCCATCATCAACTTGCCCAACGGCGGCGTTGAGATCATCGTCAGTGATACCGGCGTGGGCGTAGACCCGAACCTACGTGAGGTCATCTTCTCCAAGTTCTATCAGCCGGGGGAACTCGGCAAACATTCCACCAGTAAGACGCGCTTCAAAGGCAGTGGCGCCGGGCTGGGCTTGGCATTATCCAAAGGGATCGTCGAAGCACACGGTGGACGCATCTGGGTCGAAAGCCCCGGCTACGATGAAGTCAACTTCCCCGGCAGTCAGTTCCATGTCATCATGCCGCTGACCAAACTTGAAAATGGAGAATCGCAGCGAATCAGCGAACCGCTCAAAGTTGAGTTTGGCAATACACAAAAAACATAAACAAAAAACGGATGGCTACATAGCCATCCGTTTTTTGTTTCTCAGTATATTTACTCCAACAACTTTCTATATACGCGGTTATTTTTATATTCCACCCCATTGAGGTTCTTCAAGTCCGCTCGCATTTGCTCGGTCGTCTCAGCCACCTGGGTCATCTCCACATGCACGAATTGACGAAAATTCAACAAAGTCTCACCCATGGCGTAATACAACAAGGCATTGCCGCCATGTCCTTGAAACTCAGGCAAAATGCCCATACCATTGACCGACACCGTATTCGTCCGGCGCAGTTCCAGCAAAATATCAATCAACCCGAACGGAAATAAATTCCCTTTGGCACGTTGCATGGCGGCAGAAATATCATGGAATGCGAATAAAAACCCGACCACGTCTTCACCATGGATAATGATCTTGATCAAACGATGGTCGGCAATCGTCATGATGTTCTCAACCACAAAGTCGATCTCACGCTGAGACAATGGATAATATTCCCAGTTATTTACAAAGGCATTGTTATACGCTATTCCAATGCGATCTGCCCAGCGCAGCAATTCTTTTTTATTTTTGAAAGTCTTGATCTCAAGATGTCCACGCTGCATAACACGTTCGGTAATGCGCTTCACCCGCTCAGGGATTTCAAATTTATCAGCGGGCAAATAACAGGAGACGAAATCCACTTCCTTGACAAAACCCTGCGCCTCCACCAATGACTGGTAGTAGGCGTGCCCATAATTGAGCATGGTCATCGTCTGACGGTGTTCATGCCCGAAGGTCAACACACCATATCCATCCAGCGGACCCATCCCCTTTGGACCGATCATTTTATTTAATCCGCGCGCTTTTGCCCACTCGAAAGCGGTAGAGAACAAAGCTGTTGCTGTTTCAAGATCATTCTCACACTCGAAAAGATAGAAATCCGCCGTCTTTTCATGATGATATTGATTGAAGGGTTTATTCTCGATCACAGCAATACGCCCTACATCCTGCCCATCCCGAACCGCGAGGAAAAATTCCACCTGCGAATGTTCGTGGAAGGGATGTTTTTTTCGGTTGAGCTGGTTGTAGGCATCCACATTCAAAGGCGGCACCCACTGCGGGCAATCCGCATAGATGCGAAAAGGCAGCTCAACGAAACATCTGACCTGCTTTTTGTTTTCTGTATCCACTCTTTCAATATTCAGCATGAATGCACTCCTGCAACACGATTGGTCTGGGTAACGCGAAATATATAACCCCTGTGCGCGTCGAGAGCATCGTTTTTGCAACGATGTACAAACCGGCATAAAAAATCCCTCCGTGCTATACTTAAGCACACTTTCAATAATGACTGAGGCAAAAATGACCGGAAAAACTCACCAGGAAATGCTTGAAAAATACGCAGAAGCTGTCGTCAAAGTCGGGTTAAACCTCCGCGCTGGGCAGCGACTGATCATCACTGCGGCAGGCACGCGCGGCGTACCACATCCATTTGCGCCGCTGGTAAGAGAGATCGCCAAAGCCGCTTATGGAGTCGGCGCTAAATTCGTAGATGTCATTTTTGCCGATGAAGAAATGCTGCGCCTGCGCGCACAACATGCCCCCAAAGATTCCTTTGGCGAATATTCCAAATGGCAAATTCAGGGAATCATGAACATGATCGAGAACGGCGATGCGTTGCTCTCCATCGGCGGCGCCAACCCCGACCTGTTAGGCGGGCTCGACCCCGAAGTGGTCGGACGCATGCAAAGAACCCACCTCGAAAACTGGAGTCCCATCAGTGAGAAAGTGACCACCAACGCCATCAATTGGTGCGTCGTTGCCGCCGCCGGGGATGCCTGGGCGAAAAAGATATTCCCCGATCTCTCTACCGAAAAAGCACAAGAAAAACTCTGGCAGGCGATTTTTGAAACCACACGCATTGACCAGCCCGATCCCATTGCCGCATGGCAAAAACATATTGCCGCGTTGCGCGAGCGTGCCCTTTATCTGCAAGCCAAGCAATACACGGCGCTTCATTACAAAGGCTCCGGCACCGACTTTACTCTTGGTCTCCCCAGCGGACATTTATGGATCAGTGCCCAGTCCATGGCGCAAAATGGTGTAGCATTTACTGCCAACATGCCCACCGAAGAAGTCTTTACCCTGCCAGACCGCAACCGCGCCGATGGCATCATCTCTGCAACTTTCCCGCTTTCGTATGGCGGCACACTGATCGAAGATTTCCAAGTGACCTTTGAAGGCGGGCGGATTGTCAAGGTGACTGCCAAGAAGGGCGAAGCCGCCCTGCAAAAATTAGTGGATACTGACGAAGGCTCACAACGCCTCGGCGAAGTCGCACTCGTACCGGCTTCCTCCCCCATCGGCAAACGCGGACATCTCTTCTACAACACGCTATTCGACGAAAACGCCTCCTGCCATATCGCCATCGGACGTGCCTACCGCTTCACCCTCGCCGGAGGAACTGAGTTGAACGACGACGAATTTATCGCCGCTGGCGGCAATGTCAGCCTCAACCATGTCGATTTCATGATCGGTTCACCACAAATGGACATCGACGGCATCACCAAAGACGGTCACCGTGAGCCAGTGATGCGTCAGGGTGAATGGGCGATCTCTTTATAATTTACAAGGAAATCTTTCATGGCATCTGAACCGATCAATAACTTATCACGCAATAAAGTTGCCATGCTCATCGACGGCGACAATGCCCAGGCGGCTTTACTTCCGCAAATGTTAGTGGAAGCAGGCAGGCACGGACAAGTAACCGTCCGCCGCATTTACGGCGACTGGACCACCAACAGCATGAACTCATGGAAAGAAATCCTCAACTTCCATGCCTTTCAACCCATCCAGCAATTCCGTTATACCATTGGCAAAAACGCCACCGACAGTGCCATGATCATCGACGCCATGGATATTCTGCACGGCAGCGTTGTTGATGGATTCTGCCTCGTCTCCAGCGACAGCGACTATACCCGCCTTGCCACACGCATCCGTGAAACCGGCATTTTCGTGATGGGCATTGGTGAAAAGAAAACCCCCAAGCCTTTCGTCAACGCTTGTGATGTATTCGTTTATACAGAAAATCTGGTCACTGTCAAACGCCCCAGCGTGCAGCAGAAACCGCTCAAAGGCGGCGCCAAGAAAAAAGATGAACCCGAGCCCGATCCTGTGCCCTTGTTAACACAAGCCTTTGAAATGTCAGTGCAACAAGATGGCTGGGCATCACTGGCTTCGATGGGGAATTCCCTTTATCAACTTGACCCGGCATTTGACCCGCGCACCTATGGACACAAACAACTATCAAAGATGATCAGCAAATTTAAAGAGCGCTTCGACCTGCGCCTGCAGGAAAGAGACGGTTCGACCTTGTTCTATGTCAAACTGAAGGAATAGCTTCATCCTCGCCAGTGACTTCCTTATACACGTCCAAGATAGAGGCGGCAATCTTCCCCCACGCATATTCTTTAGCATATTCAGCGGCTTGCCTACCCATGGTGAGCCGCAATTCATTATCTCCCAAAAGGGAAGTAAGTTTCTCGCATAACGCACCCGCATCACTATCAGGCACGGTATAACCGGTCAGACCATCCTGCACCAAATACCCAAGCCCGCCCACTTCCGAAGCGATAACTGGCGTACCGCATGCCATGGCTTCCAACGCCACCATGCCAAACGACTCATATAATGACGGCATCACCAGCACCTCAGCAGCCGAATAATAATAAGGCAATGTATCCTGTGCACGTTTGCCAAGAAAGATCACCATACTGCCCATACATAATTCATCGCACATGGCTTGTAATCGCGTCATCTCATCAGACATATCTTGCGGAGCAGCATCCGGCTCACCGCCAATGATGGCAAGATGGACAGGGTTTTTCCGGCTGGTCAAGCTCAGATCCAGACAAGACATCGCACGAATAAGCGTATCCACCCCTTTCAAAGGCTCGATCCGTCCTACAAAAAGAATCATGCGATCTTCACGCTTCAACCCAATAAATTGCTTTGCCTCATCCGCAGAGATCGGGTAGAAATGACTCACATCCACTCCGGGGGGAATGACCACCATCTTATTAGAGTCGGCACGATAAAGGAATCGAAGTTGGGTTAGCTCTGCCAGTGTAGCGACGACGATGCGGTTCGCCCGCCGGAGAACCTGTCTCTCCCCATTGAGTCGATCTTGCCCTGCTTTTTCATCCTCCGAACGCGCCACCCTGTTCTTCATCTCCCCTAGCGTATGAAACATATGAATGATCGGCGTCCCACCCCAGGCATCGCTCAAGGCCTCTGCCGCCAACCCAGACATCCAATAATGGCTATGGATGACATCATAGGAAATCCCCTTTTCCTCCGCAAAACGCCGAATGCCTTCAGCAAACTCCGGAATGTATTTCGTGATATCGCCCTTGCTGCGTGGTTCTTCCGGCCCGGCAGGGATGTGAACCACCCGGTTGCCGTAGCCCAGCTCATGCACAACATGCGGCACGTGCTCATCTTGTGAACGCGTAAAGACATCCACATGCACCCCCAGCCGCCCCAATTCCCGCGTCAGATCGCGGACGTACACATTCATTCCACCGGTGTTTTTCCCGCCCAAAGTAGCCAATGGACAGGTATGATAAGAAAGCATGGCAATTCGCATCTTTATTTCTCCATCCAGTTAGACGACACGAGAACATAGAAACTTGCGAGTTTGGTTCAAATCCTTTATAATCTCGCCCGCTCTAAAACCCAAAAGAGTAAAATGCCACCATAGCTCAGCTGGTAGAGCAGACGATTCGTAATCGTCAGGTCGTGGGTTCGTATCCCACTGGTGGCTCTTCCAAGGAACCCGATTTTCGGGTTCCTTGTCTTTTAATACTTTTGATACAAAACTAAAATCCTGCTCACGTGATAATAAAGTAAAATTTAATAGAAATCCATTTTCATGCAAAAAAGTAAAGAGACGATTGCTCATTTTTTCAACACAAAAGTTACCAATACGCGTTCTATTACGCTGGCAGTTCTTTTAACCGCATTGGGCAGCTCGTTGATCATTGGCATGCTCGATATCAACCGCACATTAATGTTGATATTGAGCATAGTTTTTTTCTTATCCCTTATTCTCACCTATTTCGGCTTTCCCATCCCTGGCAGTTGGCTGGCGATACTAGCTTCTTTTTCAATCCATTCTTTTATTATCTTTACAAGTGACGGCATCCGCGACAGTACCATGATGGGATTAATCATTATTCTCATCGCCGCTGGCTTACTAGCAGGGAAAAAAGGCACGATCCTTTTTGGGGCATTGATTATCTCTGAAATTGGGATATATAGTGAATTGGTAGCACGTGGAGTTGTCACAAGCAAAATAGATAACACCAACGATTTTTTAGATTACTTGATGTTATGTATGGCAGTTGCGCTGATCACATTGCTGCAATGGCTTGTGATCAGTCGACTACGCGACATGATCAAAAAAGCAGAACTAGAACTCCAAAACCGTAAACAAATCCAAACCCAGCTTCAGGAAGCAGAAGCAAAGTACCGTGGATTAGTAGAAAGTATCCCACTAGTTACCTACATGGCAGAGCCAGGCGTCCTAGGCAAATGGCATTTCATCAGCCCACAGATCACTGCATTAACAGGGTTTTCCCCTAAAGAGTGGGTAAATAACCCAGGGTTATGGTATGCACAAGTACATCCCGATGACCGCGATCGAACCATAACAGATGAGACGATTGCTCTGGAAAAGGGCAAAATGCCCAAACTTGAATATCGGTTCTTAACCCGCGACGGGCAATATATCTGGATCTCTGATGAAAGCCTTGTCTTTGTAGATATGGATACACTGCTCGTGCAAGGTTTCATGTTAGATATCACCGTACGGAAAACAGCAGAGGAACAACTTAGAAACCGGATTGCAGAGCTCCAAACCGTGCACGATGTCAGTGAGAAGTTGATCCAGCAAACCGAGCTGAAAAACCTGATCCATGAAACCGGCGAGCAGATTCGATTGTCATTAATGGCAAACAATGTCTTGATCGCCATTCACGAGCCGAGTACGAATCTCATCCACTTTCCATATGACTATGAAAATGGGGTTTTACGTAAAGACACGCCCATTCGGTATGGCACCGGCATGACCACCCGCATCATGGAAATGAAAAAGCCGGTCATTATTGACAAGGATTGGGTGAAAAAAGCCGGCGAACTGAACGTCATTTATACGCTTAATGTGCCAGTCAAATCTTCGGTGTCGGTGCCGATCATGACCAGTGAACACGTATTCGGTGTCATCACCATGGAAAACACCAGCCGTGAATTTGCTTTTGGTGAAAATGATGTGCGTCTACTTTCCACGATTTCATCGAATCTGGCGGTGGCGATTGAAAAGACCCGTTTACAAGATTTGCTCAATCAGGAATTGGGCATTCAAGAAAGACTCATCCGCGAATTGGAGATCAAGAACGAAGAGTTGGAACGCTTCACATACACAGCTTCGCACGACTTAAAGTCACCATTGATCACCATCCGCGGATTTCTCGGTTATCTCGAAAAAGATGCTCTTGCCGGAAACCTGGAGAGAATGAAGAAAGACATCAAACAGGTTTCAGATGCCACCGAGAAAATGCACAGCCTACTGACGGATCTGCTGCAACTTTCACGGATAGGACGAGCTATGAATGCGCTGCAAGATATTCCCTTTGAAGAGCTTGTAACCGATGCGTTGGAAAGAGTGCAAGGTCAATTGACAGAGCGACGGGTTTCAGTGCAAGTTGCTAATAATTTCCCCGTGGTCAGTGTGGATCGGGAAAGAATCATTGAGGTGCTTCAAAACCTGGTGGACAATGCCAGCAAATTCATGGGCAACCAGCCCACCCCCATCATCAAAATCGGACATGAAGTATTTGAAGGAGAGCCGATATTTTTTGTACGGGATAATGGCATTGGGATTAAGAAAGAGTTTTATAAAAAGATATTCCGTTTGTTCGATAAGCTCAACCCAGATACAGACGGGTCGGGTGTGGGTCTGGCGTTGGTCAAACGGATCGTGGAAGTGCATGGGGGCAAGATTTGGGTAGAGTCGGTCGAAGGGCTGGGGTCAACCTTCTATTTCACGTTGGGTAGCAAAAAGCCTAAAGCAGAATAAAAAGCCAAATGGTTTGAATCAAGCCCGGGCTGGGTTTGAGGCGTTTAATCCCCTTGACAGGTATATCGTAATAATATATAGTACTAATACTATATTACTAGTACTATATAAACTATACGCATATGTCTCTCAAACACGCCATCCTCGGATTCCTCTCTTATTTGCCTCTTTCTGGTTATGACCTAAAGAAAGCCTTCGATAACTCGGTGCAGCATTTTTGGCCCGCCAACCAAAGCCAAATTTACCGCACGCTCGCCGAGCTGGAAGAAGGCGGCTTCGTCACCAAAGAAATTGTCGAACGCGAAGAACGACTCGACATGAAGATCTATCACGTCACAGAAACTGGGCGCGCCGAGCTGCATGCTTGGCTAACCACCCCCCAACCCGAACGTGATGACCGTGAGCCATTTTTGATTCAGGTTTATTTTGGAGGTCAAGTCAGCGACGGTGAAATCTTAAAAGTAATGAAACACAAACTTAATGAAGTTGAAGAACGGCTGGCTGTTTACGAGTCGGTCTATCAGATGATCCAAAATACGCCGCAACGCATCCACGACCCGCGTGCTATTTTCTTAAGCGTGCTCACCCTTGAGGCTGGGTATGTCAACAATCAATCCATCGCGGCATGGCTAAAGTCTGCCATTGAACGAGTCGAAAAGAAAAAATACAAAATCAAGATAGGTGAAAAATGAACAAAATTATTCGCAACATTATCATCGTTGCACTGTTTGCCGTAGGTGGCGGCTGGTTGGGCATTTGGCTCAACAACGTCACAGGCAACACCGCGCCACCCTTGCAAAGTTTGGGCGCGCTCGTCTGGCTTACCACCCCTGCCCTTTCTGGCTTTCTCTTGCGTGCTTTTGGTGGAGATGGCTGGAAGGATTCCGGCTTCAGCTTGAATCTCCCCTCAGGCTGGAAGTGGTATCTGCTGGCGCTTCTTGTCTATCCGCTCGCCGCTCTCTTAACTTTTGGCTTGGCGCTTCTCTTCGGCTTTATCTCTGCTGATGGTTTTGCCGCCCAGGGTTTCGATGCGTATCTCTCTGCCATCGGCGTGATCTTCGTTGGCTCGCTGATGAAAAACTTCTTTGAAGAATTCGCCTGGCGCAGTTATCTCACGCCTCGCCTAGAAGCCGCCAAAGTTCACCCAATGGTTAACCACATCATCGTCTCTGTTCTTTGGACAAGTTGGCATTTGCCCTATTATTATTACTACCTCGATCGCGCCGTATTGGAAAGCGCTATCACCACCAGCATTCCCGTATTTATTGGGCTAGCCTACCTTATACAAATCCCCACTTCCATTCTGTTTGGAGAGTTGCGCCTCATCAGCAAGTCCACCTGGACGGTTTTCCTGCTGCATCAGGTTATCAACGCCGTCAGTATGCCTTTGCTCATTAATGGCTTTATCAAGACGAACGGAGTGTTAGGAACGATATTTACTCCCACCAATGAAGGCATTTTCGTATCCTTCCTTTTTGGCATTGCAGGATGGCTCCTCTACAAATATCGCACAAAGAATATGCAAGCGGTTTAAAGAAAAACGCGAGGCTTTGAAGCCTCGCAGTTTTTTTATTCGATCCCGTCAAAAATATGATCAAGTACATCTTCGCTGACATCGAAGACCGAGCTATTCTCTGGGATGGCTTCTTCGGTCATCCATTTGGGCAGGCGGTCATCTTCTTTGGTGAAGCCTGCGCGTTTGTTAAATTCACGTTCCAGTTTGATGGTTTCTTTGCCAAGTGCCTGCAAAATATTATCTGGCAGATCTTCCCAGCCATAACGAGATCTCAATAATCGTTTCACCACGCCATCGGGAGTGGCAGCATAGCCAAAGCCCGCAAAGATACAGGCGCCCAACGTGTCATACCCAGCCATGTTCAATTGGGCATTGAGGGAGGCATCTTTTTGTTGGGTCGGGTCGAGGTGATTGACTTGCGCACGGATGGTAAGTCCGCAAGTGTGGTCTGCGCCTTGCGGCGTGGTGGCATAGGTGACACCCGTCCCTTTGATGGAACGCGGTTCATACGCGGACATAGCTTGTCCTTTGACGGCAGGAACGCGTTCAATACCGTATTTCTTGCCAACGGTCACTGCGCCATCGCCAAGGATTCTTCCCAGTTCTGATCCGGCACGAATTTCGTCGATCAATTTTTGAGCATCCTCTTCGCTGCCCCATTTCATCAGCCCAGCTTCAGCAGCAACACCCAACGCCCCACCCACTTCGATGGAGTCCAACCCTAAGTCGTTGACGTGCCAATTCATGCGCCCAATGGAATCGAGTGAGTCGATATCGAGGTTCGTGCCCATCAAGCCGATGGTCTCATACTCCAGTGGTGAGACGATGATCTTGCCATCCTCCCCGCCAAAAACGTTCGAGCATTTGATGGTACAGCCCGCCATGCAGGCATGTGCTGGGTCGGAGGGCTTGCCGCGAGTCAACGTAAATTCGCGCAACTGCTCACCGCTGATGGCATCCACGTTATCGAAGGTTCCGCGAGAGAAGTTATGCGCAGGGATGGCGGCAAAACGCTGCGTCATTTGCGCCATGGCGGCAGTTCCGTAATCTCGATACGTAACCGACTGCGGATGGTTCATCACTGACTGGGTGTAATCTTTTTGTGCAACTTTGAATGCGTCGGCATCCACAATGGCGGGTTTGTGTCCGCCCGTATGGTCGAACACAATGGCTTTCAATCCCTTTGAGCCCATTACCGCACCAAGCCCACCACGTGCGGCAATGCGCGAGGGAATCCTATCTTTGTCTAAATTCTGAATACCCGCCGATTTCATGCGCATCTCGCCGCCAGGACCGATAAGTGAAATAGCAACCTTGTCTCCATATTTTTCAAGCAGTTTTGGCGCAGTTTCATAGACACCCAGACCAACCAAATCATCAGCTGGTTCCCACTTCGCGCCATTCTGCAGCGACAAATGCAAAACCCAATAGCCATCTTTTTCAGGCATATCTTCGATAATGAGCGCATGGATGCCCATAAATGCCATATGGTAGCCTGTACGTCCGCCTGCATTGGCTTCTTTGATACCGCCGGTTAATGGAGATTTCCCACCCACCGAGAGGCGGTCTGTAGAAGAAAGAATATGCCCGACCAACAGACCTGGCGTGAAGATAAGCTTGTTGCCTGCACCAAGTGGATCACACTTTGCATCTACTTCGTCAACCATGATGCGTGCAATCAATCCGCGCCCGCCGAGGCGTTGCCAGGTCTCGGGGACGGGTTCACGCTTCAATTCTTGTTTATTTACATTGACTCGCCAAATTTCACTCATAGTTTCTCTGTCCATTTATGGTTAAAGACTATTTTATCCAAACAAACTTTGCACAGCTTCTCTAAATACCTTTGTATGATAATCTACATCTACTTTGGTGGTCTCAGGCGAGATGAGTGCCATATTATGAAAAGGCGTCATCAAGATGCCGCGATTGAGCGCGTATAGGTGCATGTAACGGTCTAATTCAGGGTCAACGGCAGCATGAGCTTCGCCTCCATTTTTCGGAGGGGTAGGACGGAACCAATATTCGGAGCGATTGCCCAAACGCTTCACGATCCAGGGAAGGTTGAATTCTGCGATAACACCTTCTACTCCCGCTGTGAATTGTTCCTGCAATGTCGTTGCTTTAGCATAAAACTCGTCTGTTAGCACGTTTTGGAGAGTAGCTTTCATCGCCGCAATTGAGAGGGCGTTGCCCGCCAGCGTCCCGCCGATGCCGCCCACATCTGAGTCTTCTACAGAGAGCTTCTCGTTGAAGGCTTGAGCGACTTCTTCGGTGAAGCCATAGATCGCGGCAGGCACGCCCCCAGCGAGGGGTTTGCCGAGGGTCAGAAAATCAGGCTGAAGACCGAAAGAGGCGCTGTATCCGCCGGGTCCTGTGCAGATGGTGTGAGTCTCGTCAATGATGAGATAGGTTCCGTATTTACGAGTCATCTCGCGCAAAGCTTCGTGATAGCCCGGGTTGGGATGGATGATGCCGATATTGGTCATGGCGGGTTCAGCGAGGACGGCGGCAACATCACGCGCAGAGAGAGCGGTTTCGAGCGCGCCGATGTCGTTGAACTCAATGACCTTGGTGGTTTCGCGCGGATCAATTTGTGGACCCATGTTGTTGGGACGTGAGATCGGCGTGCCTTCTTCATCCAGTGTGATGAAGGTTTCATCGACCGAGCCATGATAGCAATAATTGAAAACCAAAATTTTCGGGCGACCGGTTATAAGGCGCGCCATACGAAGTACAAAACGATTCGCATCGGTGGCGGTGAGGGCAAATTGCCAGTATGGCAGTTTGAAGCGGCGTTGAAGTTCCTCCCCTACCCAAATGACATCTTCATAGGGCAACATTAGCGTGATGCCTTTTTGGATCTGATCGGTAATGGCTTTGACTGTAGCCTCAGGCGCATGACCTGTCATGGCGCCGGTGTCACCAAGGCAGAAATCAATGTAGTCGTTGCTATCTACGTCGGTGAAATGAGCGCCCTTGGCTTCTTTGACGAAAACAGGAAAGGAACCTGCCCAGCGGATCATCCATAACATAGGCACACCGCCATGCAAAGACCGGCGCGCACGCTGGTACAATTCGTACGACTTGGGGTGGTTTTTGTGAAAGAGTTCCTCCTCTTTTTTGAGAAGGATTTCAAGTTTGGAACGATCGAGTGTATTGTTCATTTTATTTCCAGTACAAAATAGGATTGTCAAAACATCAAATCAACTGTATAGTTCCGAACGTGCGGGACAATCATAAGCCCATGCAAGTTCAATTTCCTGGAGAAAAATACCCAATGTCCGGATTACCTTCTGTAAACCTGCTCAATGCGCTTGACCAGAACAAGCGCTTCAAAACCTCTGCATATTTCACGCTGTGCTTCAACACGCTACCATCCAACCTGCATCTTGTGCTCTCGACCGAAAAGAAACGAGAGATCGTAGATGCCATCCTCAACGATATGGAACTGGAGAAGTACGAGTTCAAGGTTGTTTTCAAGAACTGGTCAACTGAGGACTTTCAGGATTCCAAACCTGTTGACGATTATGTCTTCGAGTATGTCTTCGTCAGCGAAAACGGACACATGGTCATCCATTTCGTGGCACGCGACTTTTCTTACATGACGGTCGAATTTCTGTATGACCACGAGCACAAGGAAAGCGAGGAGTGGATCCTGGCGATCAACCATAAATTGCGCTCGAAATTTGGCATTCCGAAGAAACCGCAGTTCAAAGTCCTCATGCAGCAAGACGGCATGTTCGGTCTGGAAGATGTCAGCACGAACGATTTCAAGTCCATCAATATTGGCGAACTGTATAATGATGACTTTGTTGAAGTGGACAAGGTCATCTCAGGCTTCATGAGCAAGCAGGAGTCTGGCATTATTCTGCTGCATGGAGAGCCTGGCACCGGCAAGACCACCTACATCAAGCATTTAATCTGCAAGTTCACCGAACGTGAGTTCATCTTCGTACAGAACGATTTTGTCAGCGATCTGCTCAAACCGAGCTTCATCGCTTTTCTACTTCAGAACAAGAATGCCGTATTGATCATCGAAGATGCCGAGAAGGTCGTTGTGCCACGTGACCATACTTCAGAAACCTCGGTTGTTTCAACCATCCTACAGCTCACCGATGGGCTCTTTAGCGACTTCCTCAACATCAAGATCATTTGTACCTTCAACACCGATATTCATCGCATCGACAAGGCGCTGTTGCGCAAGGGACGCATGGTGGCGAAGTACAACTTCTCTGCGCTTTCCTCTGAAAAGACTGCGGCGCTTGCCAAAAAACTTGGTCATGAAAATGTCGAGGGCAGCCTCACCCTTGCTGATATCTTCGGCTATGACAAACTCGAATTCAACGACACGAACACGCGCAAGATCGGTTTCTTTTAAACTGATGCTTTCACTGCTTTGCCAAAAATCTGCAAGCCAGTATTAATCTGCTCCGCTGAAACATTCAACGGCGGAATCCAACGCAGGGTATTATCGTAAGTGCCACAAGAGAGCAGGAGCAAACCCTGCTCTTCTGCTTTATGGATGATCTCCTTAACTAGCGGCTTCGCTTTTGCCTGACTGCCATCCACGATGAATTCGGTGCCGACCATCAAGCCTTTGCCGCGCACATCACCGATCTGTGGATACTCTTCCTGAAGTTTATGGAGTCCGGTCATTAACTGGATTCCCTTCTCAGTAGCATTTTCCAGCATTTTCTCATCCCGCATCGCACGGATGGTGGCGACTCCTGCCGCACAGGCGATTGCGTTGCCACCGTAGGTTCCGCCGATCGAACCGACATCGAGCTTCTTCATGATGTCTGTGCGGCTGAACACAGCAGAGAGCGGCATGCCCGAAGCGATTCCTTTTGCTGCGGTGATGATATCGGGCACAACGCCAAAATGCTCGAGAGCGAACCACTTGCCTGTACGCCCGAAGCCCGATTGCACTTCATCGAAAATAAGCATAATGCCGTGTTTGTCGCAAATCTCGCGAAGTCCCTTCATGAAGGAAGTAGGCGGGAGGATATATCCGCCTTCACCCAGCACAGACTCGATCAGGATCGCTGCCGTATCACGAGGTGCAGTTTGGGAAGCAAGCAAATACTCCAATTGCTCCAGCGCATATTGACTGGCTTGTTCCTCGCTCATCTTCATATTGAAGGCATACGGAAATGGCGAGACGTAAATCCCGCCGGGTAATGGCGCAAAGCCGGTGCGATAGCTCGTCTTGGAGGTGGTCAATGCCATGGTGGCATGAGTCCGCCCGTGAAAGGAGCCGTTGAAGACGATCACATTCGGTCTGCCCGTGGCGGCTTTGGCGATCTTGACCGCATTCTCCAAGGCTTCTGCGCCAGAGTTAGCGAAGTAGAAACTATCGATGGATTCTGGAACGATCTTGCGTAATTCCTCGATCAATTGCAGCATCGGCTTGTGGATGACGATATTCGCCTGCGCATGCAGGAACAAGCCTGCCTGCTCGCGGATCGCTTCCACGACTTTGGGATGACAGTGACCTGTGTTGGTCACACCGATGCCGCTGGTAAAGTCCAGCAGTTTTTTGCCATCATCCGTGTAGATGTAAGCCCCTTCGGCGCGGTCAGCAACGAAATTGAAAATGCGGCTCCATGCGGGAGTCATGTGGGGAAAATTTTCTTGATAGAGTTGATTGGTCATGATTCTCCTTTACCCAAAAACGGACAGGTACAAGACCTGTCCATTTCTTTGAGTGAATAAAGTGGTTAGCCCTGTGCGATCATCACATGCTTGGTGATCTGATAATCTCCAATCGCCTCGGCAGACAAATCTTTGCCAAAGCCAGACTGCTTGAAACCGCCATGTGGGGTTTCAGAAGTCAAAGGCAGGTGATCGTTAATCCAAACCGTACCGAACTCAAGCGCAGAAGAGATGCGCATAGCACGTCCAATATCATTGGTGAAAACAGAAGCTGCCAAACCATAGAGCACATCATTGCCCTTAGAGATGGCATCCATTTCATCGGTAAATTCCTGTACCGTCACAACAGGACCAAAGACTTCCTGCTGAACGATTTCCCAATCCTGCTGAACGCCAGAGATAACTGTCGGCTCGTAGTAATAGCCTTTATCGAAGCCTTTGGGTACGCCACCACCAGTAAGAATCTTAGCGCCTTGAGCCTTGGCACGATCCACAAAGCCAGCTACACGCTCGCGCTGAATGCCAGAGATCAATGGTCCCATCTGGACGCCATCTTCAAACGGAAGCCCAACCTTGATGGCTTTCATCGCCTCAACCACCGCTTCTTGCATAACCTTGACCTTGCTCTTTTCAACATAGAGACGAGTCGCCGCTGTACAGTCTTGACCAGTATTCATAATCGCGGCAAGTGATGCCTTGGCAGCGACGAGTTCAGGAGAAGCATCATCGAACACAATGAACGGAGCTTTGCCGCCTAATTCAAGGTGAACACGCTTGAGGGTATCCGCAGCGGTCTTCATGATCTTCTTACCAGTTCCAGTGGAACCCGTCAGGCTGATCATGCGGACATCAGGATGTTCAACCAGGGCTTGTCCAGCATCATTCCCGCCAGAGATGACGTTGACTACCCCGTCAGGAATACCCGCTTGTTTGATGAGTTCAGCAAACATGAGAGTTGTCAGAGGAGTGCCAGGAGCAGGCTTAAGCACAATAGTACAACCCGCTGCGAGAGCAGGCCCGATCTTCCAAGCCGCCATCATCAATGGATAGTTCCAAGGCGCGATCTGCCCCACCACACCGACAGGCTCACGGCGATACATGGAGGTATACCCAGGCATGAATTCGCCTGCATGCGAACCATGTGTGTCACGCGCAGCACCTGCAAAAAATCGCAGGTTATCTACAGCAAATGGAATATCGCCGCCAAGGCTGACAAAGGCATATGGCTTACCTGTATTTTCAGACTCAACTTTTGCAAGCGCTTCAGCATTGGTTTCGAGCAGATCAGCAAGTTTCCAGATGATCTTGGAGCGTTCGCCGGGAGCTATTTTTGACCAGCGTCCATCATAAAAAGCACGTTTGGCAGCTTGCACCGCGCGGTCCACATCTTCGCGACTGGCATCAATGACTTCGGCAATTTCCTTCCCCGTAGTCGGATCTTCCACAGACATGATACTGCCACCTTTTGTGTCCTCCCATTTGCCGTCAATCCATAACTTGTAGTTCATGTTGGTTCTCTCCTTTGGTTTTATGAATTAAGTTTAATGGCTACCAATTGAATATTCGTCATATCCTCCATGGCAAATTTCACGCCTTCACGTCCCAGCCCGCTTTGGCGGTTACCACCATAAGGCATATGATCGGCACGGAAGTTCGGTGTATCGTTCACGATTACACCGCCGAAGTTCAAGCGTTTTACCGCCTTCAACATGCGGTCAATATCTTTGGTGAACACCCCCACCTGCAAACCGAATTTTGAAGCATTGGCTTGTGCCAGCGCGGATTCGAAATCTTCACTGGAAATTACCGAAGCGACGGGTCCAAACGTTTCCTCGGCAACCACTTTCATATCCTCTTCCACGTTGGAAAGCACGGTCGGGTAATACACTGTCCCTTCGCGCCTGCCGCCAGTGAGGACACTTGCGCCCAAGCCTTGCGCTTCTTTGACCCAGCTTTCGATGCGGTCCACTTCTTTTGAGTCGATCATCGGACCGACATCCACGCGTTCATCGAGCGGATCACCCACCACCATCGCTTCGGTGGCTTTGACAAACTTCTCCGAGAACGGTTCAAAGACCTGTTTCTGGCTATAGATGCGCTGAACAGAAATACACACCTGACCAGAGTTATAAAATGCACCCAAGGCACAACGTTTTGCAACAAAATCCAGATCAGCATCAGGAGCAACGACGACCGGAGAATTATTGCCGAGTTCTAATGTCACTTTCTTGATGCCCGCCACCGCCAAAATATGACGGCCTATTTCAGGCGAGCCTGTGAAAGTGATCTTATCCACGCGCTCATCTGTGATAAGCCATTCACCCACCGTTCCACCAGAACCGACTACAAGGTTGATCGTTCCAGCAGGCATACCCGCTTCATGCAAAATCTGACACAACTTTACTGCCGCAATCGGCGTTGTGGACGCTGGCTTCAACACTAACGTATTGCCCGCAGCAATGGCTGGAGCTAATTTATGAGCGACCAAGTTAATGGGAAAGTTGAATGGGCTGATTGCTGCAATCACACCTACAGGACGACGAGTCCAGAAACCGAAATAGCCTTCTCCCGCCGGAACAGCATCCAATGGAATAGTCTCGCCATGCAAGCGTTTGGCTTCTTCTGCGGCAATGATGAAGACACCGGCAGCGCGATCCACTTCGGCGCGTGCGAACTTAAGTCCCTTACCTGCTTCGGCGGCAACCGTTTTCGCCAAGTCGTCAGCACGTTCACGGATCAATGCCGCCGTGCGAAGTAGAATCTCAGCCCGTTTATAGGCAGGCATATCTGCCATTACATCTTCGGTACGTTCCGCCGCTTCGATGGCGCGGTTGAGATCATCCTTGTTGGCAGTCGGCACCACACCTACCAAAGAGCCGTCGTATTTATTCTTGACCTCAAGCGCAGCCCCGCTGCCGATCCACTCACCATCGATCAAAAGTTTATATTCCACGTTACTCCTTTGAAATTAGACAGCCCAAGCCAGGTCGAGTTTTTCCAATGTCTGTTGGGTAGGGACACCATCATTCGACCAACCAGCAATACGATAATAGTTATCTAATGCCGTTTCAACTTCTTCATGAGTCAATTTGAAATTCGCGGTTGGACCTGTACCCTGTAATTGCTTGAAAAACTTCTTGGGTAATTTATCTGCTTTGCGGTCAAGACCTTCGCGAGCATTGAATACACGGAAGAGATTCAAACGACGCGCGCCCACTTCAAGCAATTCATCCACGCTGATATCCCAACCCGTAACAGCATTCAGCATGTTGGCAGTATCCTGCGCATCATATAACGTCCATGTGGGACCATATACGAATTGACACAATGAAGCTGAATCTAACATCGAGTAGAAAAGCTGAGTTTTGTATGCAAACAAGACCTTTTCTTCCGTGAGTGAGTAAGCGGGTTGTGGTGAACCAAGACCAATCTCTTTAAGTCGGTCAAGGTTGAAATCGCCCACACCTTCTTCATAGTAAGGATCATGTTCTGAAGATTGGTGGTCTGCCCCAAAGGGGTTTACAGCATAGATTAACGCCAAAGAGCGTTTAGCTTGCGGCATATGAGCAGGAGACTCAGCGCCCTTAACCGTGATTAGACATTCGTCCGCACCATTTCCCCACTTTGCGGCAACACGTTCAGAACCCATACCAAGCGTCTTACCAAACTCGCCTTCGCTCTTCACGATCTTATACAGCACCTCGATCATCGCTTCAGCATTGCCAAATTTCAAATCAATGCCTTCAGTTTGCTCTTTGGTGATGATGCCTTTTTCGTAACACTCCATCGCAAAGGCAATGGTCGCGCCAGCCGCAATGGTATCTACTGCATATTCATTACAAATTTGGTTAGCAAGAGAAACTGCTGCCAGATCTTTCACACCGCAGTAGGAACCAAACGTCCCAAGCGTTTCGTATTCTGGTCCCCCATAACGAGCATCCACCTTGTAAGGACCGTCCTTGATTTCCACCACGCGCTTGCATTTGACCACACAAGCATAGCAGGTGTCACGTTCTTTCAAAATAGTTTCGGTCATTACTTCGCCGCTAATCGGTTCAAAATCTTCAAACTGACCTTCGTTATAGTTACGGGTCGGCAATGTTCCAATCGTATGATTGAATGCGACCACAACCGCCGTACCATGTTTGGCAAGCCCGTCCATATCTCCATTTTCAGGGATGGCTTTCGGACCAATGCGGTTCAACTCAGTGATCGCTTTTTGATTAGCAACTTTCACCCTACCCTTGCCACGCACCACCACGGCCTTGAGATTCTTGGATGCCATCACCAATCCCATACCCGTGCGCCCATTATGGCGGTTCGACATGGAAACCAACGACGAGTACAACACGCCATTCTCCGCGCCGATACCATGCTGAAGGATCTCAGCCTTCGGGTCCACTTCTTTATGCATGATATCGTCCACTTCGCCGGAAAGTTTTCCCAGCAAATGTGATGCATCGCGCAGTTCATATTTTCCATCAATAATACAGAGATAAACAGGTTTGGCAGATTTCCCCTTCACAACAATGCCATCCAAGCCTGCAAACTTCAATTCAGCCGGAAAAAACCCACCGCTTTGTGCATCCCCAATGCCACCGCTGATCGGCGATTTCGCATTTGCGCATAAACGACTTTGTCCAGAAATAGCCGCTCCCGTTGCCACACCCGTGAACAACGTCAAAACATTATCGGGTCCGAGCGCATCCGCACCCTTTGGCATGTCGCGCAAGATGTAATGCATACCCATAGCACTCCCACCCAAATACTTGCGATAAAACGCCTCGTTCGGCTCTTCCACCGTCATCGCGCCCTTCGTCAAGTCAACGTGCAGGATCTTTCCGGTATAACCGTTCGGCATGACATCCTCCGTGTGAATTGTTTCTCCCTATTATATCAATTCGATAGAACTTCCTACAACACGCTTTTGCCGAAAGCGACAGCCTTTGACCATTAAGCAGGAGTTTTCTACATAAACTGCTCCGGCTCTTTCCTAACCGACGCTTTATTCTGCTTCTGATGCATTGCCAACCCTTGAAAACGGGCAGCTTGTTTGCAAGCCGCCCATTCGATATTACATTTCCTTCATCCCGTAAGGGAAGCCGTAATCTGCCATTTTTTCCATGAATGGATCCGGCGGGAAGGCTTCCGGTCCGAGCACGCCTTCGCCTTTCCAAACACCGTGCTCCAGCAAATCCATGGCAATGACTGCACTGAATGCGGTCTGCGCG
>JAFLCE010000071.1 GCA_017303655.1 Anaerolineae bacterium | reverse complement strand
AAACTCGCCGACGGAATGACTGCTCCTCAAAATCAAGCCGATGACATTCGTCAGCAATACGAGCCGCTGATTGAATCCTACCAAAATCAAACAGACGTCCCAACCCTTCGGAAAATTTGCGACAACATCCAAGGCTTGCTTGTGCGCCCAGATTGGCGTGAACAGCTCCATAAGACCCGCGAACAAATGCCCAAGCAAGATGGCGATCTCGCAGCTCCGCTAGCAGAGATGATCCTACAGGTACAGTCCAGTTCTGTGCTTGAATCCATGAACCGCATTAACCAACTGGCACGCATGGGCATCCTGCGCTCCGCCATGGATGAAGCCTACGACGCCCTGCGCTCCGCACCCACCTACCTACCGCTGCACATCATCATGGGCGACCTGCTCGTGCAGGAAGGTCACACGGCAGAAGCCATTGCCAAATATAGCGTGGTGGCTCATTCGTACAGTGTGCGCGGCGAAGTGATGCAAGCCTCAAAACTATTACGCCGCATCATTCAAATCTCGCCGATGGACATGGGCGCACGCAACCGTCTCATTGATCAACTCGTAGCACGCGGTCAGGTAGACGATGCCATTCAAGAATATCTTGAGCTTGCCGCCATCTATTATCGCCTTGCCGAGCTGGATATGGCGCGCAAGACCTACACCAATGCCCTGCGCATCGTGCAGCAAGGCAATGCCAGCCGCGACTGGAACATTCACATCTTACAGCGCATGGCAGATATCGACATGCAGCGCCTCGACTGGAAACAAGCCCTGCGTGTGCTCGAACAGATCCGAACTCTAGCTCCTGAAGATGATGCCGCCCGCAAGCAATTGATCGAACTCAACCTACGCATGGGGCAAAAAGACCGCGCCCTGGGCGAGCTTGAAAGTTACATGTCGCACCTTGAGAGTCAAAACAAAAATGACCTCTCTCTCAGCTTTTTAGAAGACCTCATCCGCGACCACGGCGATGAACCCCTGCTAAAACGCACTCTCGCTGCCCTCCTGCAGCGCTCTGGGCGGATGGGCGAAGCCATCTCCACTCTCGACCAACTCGGCGAAGTCCTACTCGAAAAAGGCGACAAACAAGGCGCCATGGAAGTCATCAATCAGATCGTGCTGATGAACCCACCCAACGTCGAAGACTATCGCGCCCTGCTCAACCAAATGCGCAGCGGACTCTAATTTGAATAAAAACAGCGCGGATTTTTCATCCGCGCTGTTTTTTCGCCTCACCCCGGACCTCAACCTGGGTTGCCCACCCAGGCATTTGGCTACATGACAAATTAACAAAACAATTGTGACAAAAGTTCTAACACCCCCTTAACTCCGCAATGCTATAATCCCGCCACTTCATAAGTGGAGACTCATATGTCAAATGTTCGATCAGAAACCAGTAGCTCAGCACAAAGCCGCGCTGTAATGCTCTGGCTCTATATTTTCGCCGGGATTGTAGCTTTCCTCGTCGTCTTCGGCGGGTTTACTCGCCTCACTCGCTCCGGGCTTTCCATCGTCGAGTGGAATCCCATCAATGGCACCATCCCGCCCATGGGGCAGCATGAATGGGAAGCGGAATTCGCCAAGTATAAAGAAACCCCTGAATACCAACTCATCAACACCGGCATGACGGTGGATGAATACAAGTACATTTTCTACATTGAATGGTTCCATCGCCTTGTCGCTCGTCTGGCAGGTCTGTTCTATGCATTTCCCGTCTTCTATTTCCTTTTTCGAAAAACCATTCCCTTCAAAGAATTCGGTGTGTATTTTTGGATGGGAATTCTTTTCATCGGGCAAGCCGTGATGGGTTGGCTGATGGTCTACAGCGGACTTGTCGACCGCCCAGCCGTCAGTCACTTTCGCCTGACCGCCCATCTCCTTTTAGCGCTTACCCTGTTCAGTCTCGCCATTTGGGTTGCAACGGGGCATCGGCATGGCTTTCACCAAAAAGGCAAAAAAGTAAAGTGGTCGCTCCCCTCAAAACTTGCTTTGCTTTCGCTGGTGGCATTGGTGATCCAGATCGCATACGGCGGCATGACGGCGGGCCTCAAAGCCGGTCATGTCTCAGATACCTGGCCCCTTATGTTTGGTAAATGGATTCCCCCGAATCTGTTCAGCTCGTGGATCAATATTTTTGAAACACCGCAGACCATTGTCTTCATCCATCGCTGGTTTGCATGGCTGGGTGTTATCCTGGTCGCCGTCTTGTTTTACTACGCTAAAAAGCAGAATTATCCGGCTGATATCCAAAAAGGATTGCTCTGGTTATTGGGCGTGGTGGCAGTACAGATCACCTTAGGCGTGTTGACCATTCTTTCGTACGTCAACATCGTCATTGCCCTGCTTCATCAAGCCAATGCTATCCTTCTGCTTGGGTTAGCCGTATATCTCATCCACCGTTTCCGCGCACTGGATGAATTAAAAGCATAAGCTTCTTCTTTCCAAATTAACATTCGAGGCAGTAAACCTGAATATCAGGTTTACTGCCTCGAATTATTTCCGCTTGGATTCTCGCGACCAATGCGCCAGCCCGACCATACTAAGCGCCAACCCCAAGGTGGAAGAACCCGAAGAAAAGAAGATTAAAAAGAAACTTGAAGCAAGCACCTTGATAACCATCAAAAAAGGCAAGGCGATGCCCAAGAATAACAGGATCAAGCCAAACACCATGAGGAAGCGCGCATCTAGTCTCATAAATGGATTTGTAGGGAGACTATGTAGCCTTATACATCCCGCAAACGCGGGTTAAATATACGGTCTAGCACAAATCCCAAAAAGGCAAAGGCAAGCCCGGTGATCACCAGGAGAATCGCAGGTTCTAACACCCAGTAGTAATATCCTTTGTATAAGGCGCCATTCGCTTGTGCATCTTGAATGATCTTGCCCCAGGTCGGCAAGACAGGGTCCCCCAAACCGATCACCGCCAGCGAAGCCTCCAGAAAGACGAAAGCGGGCACAGCTTGCACAAGATTGGGGATGAGGAGTGGAATCATGCGCGGGATCAGATAAACGAAAATGATGCGCGAGTTGCTAGCACCATAGGCTTTTGCCGCTTCGATGTACATCGATTCTTTTACTTGCAGGAACACAGACCGATAGGCAAGGATCGAGCCGGTAAAAATACTAAGCAGGATCGTGGCACTGATAATGACCCAGATGCTTCTCGAGTAGAACGTTCCGATCATGATCATCAACGCAAAGAAAGGCAAAACAAGATTCACCTCAGTAATCCGTTGGATCAATTGGTCTACCCAACCGCCATACCATGTGCCAATGGCGGCGATGATCATCGTCAAGACAGAGGTGCCGATCGCCGCCAGCAAGCCGAATGCCAGTGCAACCGGCGCACCCCATAAAAGCGGCAGGGTCAGGTCACGGCGAGCATGATCCGTCCCTGCAAGCCCATAGACTTGTCCATGCAGAACGAATTCCACATCCAGGCTGGAATTGGGCTCAAACGTGGTTCCAGTGATGATGAGTTTATATTTTCCCTTTAGCACTTCACCGGTCTCAGGGTTGGAGAACAAAGCCGGAATGATCTCATCCACCCGCAGTTTGGCTGCCAGTTTATCGTCTTGAGAGAAGCGATAGGTATATTGCTGCCCCACCGCGAAATTTGAAACACGGATCGTGCGCCCATCCGGAGTCAGCCATTCCACTGAAAGAAAAGGTTGTTTCTCAACGAACGACGAATTGATATAAAGAAGCATGTCTTGTGGATAGACATCATACGCAAAGTCAAACTCATAGGTCATCACATGCGTTTGCATGCCGTCATTGCCAGGTGTAATGGTTTCCTGTATTTCACCACTTGCGCTTGTGACCGCAAAGGACTCTGAATATTTTTTAGCGGAAAAAAAATTAAACCAGGTCGGCGGCGCGAATTTTGGATTCTGATACCAGACCTCTTCCCCGCCCCGCCACATGCGTATGGCTTCTGGGTAAGGGATTGCGATGACTGTGTAGATTGAAACTGCTACCAGCAGCCCGATGACAAATAGCCCGACTATGGCGGTAGGATATTGCAATATTTTTTTTAGCGAAGGACCAATATTGTTCATCGTGGTTAATTTCCAATCTTGACTCGCGGGTCAACTGCAGCGTAAACAAAATCGAGCAGGAAGACTGTCATGGCAAGCATATAAGCATATATGATCGTAGAACCGACAATGATGGGCGTGTCATACAGCCCAATCGCTTGAAAGAGTGTTCTCCCCAGCCCGGGCCATAGGAATACGGTTTCCGTAAATAAAGCGCCCGTCCATAAGTTGATGATGAGCAGGGAAAAATTAGTGATGATATTGGGCAAGGTCGGTCGGAGAATGTAACGGCGTTCCACATCTTTGGGTGGCAACCCTTTGGCACGCGCCATATCCACATAATCTTCGCTTGAATAGATCAGAAAGAAGGTACGGTAGTTATACACGCTCAAAAAGAACGAACTGATCACCAACGCCCCACCCGGCAGTAGGAGATGTTTCAAAATATTGATGGCGTAATCAAACGGGTTGGCAGGCGGCGGCGCATCGACCATGCCGCCAAACGGCAAAACTTTGAAACCTGCCGCAAAGATCAAGATCAGGAAAATGCCATAAAACCACGCAGGTATGGCAGATGTTGGCGAAAGGGTGATGACGAGCTTGTCCCAAAAGTTTCCATAATTCCGCGAAAGATTAAGCGCAATAAACAAACTGGAAAAGAAAAGGAACAACTGCGAGGTTCCCATCAGCAGCAATGTGGCAGGCAGCCGTTCAAGCAAGATCAAGCGCACTTGTTTCGAACCGCTGTCACTGGTGATATTGATGGCACGTCCAAGATCAAGTTTGAGCGCATTTACAAGATGGCGTACATTTCGAATCGCGATGGGTGTATCCAACCCGCGGCGTTTTTCTTCCAGGGCAACCTGTTCATCGATCAAGACCTTGCGTGTTTCGGTGTCCATACTGCGCAAGGAAGGATTATTCGCGACCGATTGTGTGATCGTATCGCGGATCTGCCCGCGGATGATGTTATCTACATAACCACCCATATTCGCGATCAAGATCGTGAGGTACACACCGATCACAACCGTAACAAATAGAGACAGCAAACGGAAAACAATGTAACGCGAAATCCGTGTAATGGCTGCCAGCAAGCTGTTCTTTCGAACTGTATTTTTTTCAGAAGGGGTAGACGCAACGACAGACATGGAACCTCACAAAGGTTTCAGGGTGGAGCGTTTGACACGCCCCACCCTGAAAATATTCAACCTGCAATATGGCTTACTTCACGACGACAAATTCAATCGAGGTAAAGGCAGGGATGGCAACCGGGATCGGCACAACTGCCACTTCGAGCTTGGCAGAACCCGATTCAAGTTTGGATGTAGTTTCCGCATCCAACACGACCTGGAACTGTCCATCACCCACAGCCTCAGCATCGCCGACAGCGAGTACATCGCCTGTGCTGCCATAGAGGATGTACTTGACTTGCTTGATGTCCTCATTGGCATAGGCTTCGCCACGGAAGTTGATGATCACATCGAAGGTTGCTTCCTGTCCAGAAGTTACCTGTCCGGGACCATCCAAAACCACAGTGGCACGCTTCGGGTCTTTGAAGTCAGACCAGCGATCGGCAAGATCGGGGAAGTCTGTAAAGTTCTTGAGTACTAGCGATTTCTCGGTCGTGAAGACCTGATCGAGATAATACGGACCCGTGCCAACCCAGAAGTGACCATGATCGTCGTACCACTTGGACATATTCTCGTAACGCAAGGCAACTTCTTCAGGGGTCAGGAATTGGCCGAGTGTGGCTTCAAACGGCACAACACTTTCAGCCTGCGCCTGATCCATGTACTTCTTCAAAATCTCAAGGCTCGGACCACCCACCCAGCTCATTTGCTCGATCTGCAATGCATCGGCTTTGTCTGAGGTGTACGCCAATTCGCCAGCAGCTTCTGCTAAATTGGAAACGGCAAAGATCTGCCAGCTATTCTCACCAGCCAGCCCAGTGGGTGAACCAGGCCACAGCGGAATAACATTCAATTCTGCATCGGCGGCAAAGGTGTCGGAATAGTATTCAATGGTGAGCGGGTCGGTTGAGGTGATGCGCCAACCCTTGAAAGAAGGCAGGAAGGCATCCACAGAGAGAGCCGCGGACTCATCATAGATGGCGCTCTCAGGTTTGGCACGATCAAGGAAGATGGCAAATGCCATTACAAAGTCTGCGGCAGAAATCGGGCTGCCATCATGCCATTTGACGGTTTCATACAGATCTGCCGGGTAGACGACCACACTCTTGGTCTTGGCAGTGCTGCCATCGGGGAATTTTTCTCCGGCGGTGATAAAGGTCTGGGAGGTTGCATCCCAGTCCACCCATGCGTCAGCAGGAACCGGAATTTCATCCACCTCTTGAACATCGAGCCAGCCCAGGTTGTTATTTGTGATCGGCAAACCAGTCTGATATTCCAGAGAAGCGCTTTCGATGCGATGAGGCCAGGCAAGACCCGTGTAAGGATCACCCATCAAGCCCTGGCTGCCGCCGATACCGGCTGCACCCATGCTGGTGGCTCGCATCACATTGGAATCCCACACCCAGTTGCTGCCCGCGATGGTGTTCCACGGTTGAGTGAAAAGGTCGTTGGTACCTACGTTCATGGTACCGCCCTCTTCTTCCAAAAAGCGGAGGTTGTAGTTGCCCATAAATGCCGCTTCATACCCAGCGCCGAGGTCATAGGTCACTGAAACATTGTTATTGTATGGGGCATACACGAGCTGATCCACCACCCATACGAAGAGCGAGTCTTCAAGCGAAAGCTCAAGTGCGCGGGCAAGCATTTCATCGCGTTCTTCTTTTGTGGCAAAATTCCCTTGAGCCAGATCGTCACCTATTTGTTGAAGCTCAGGGTCAGCCACGTTGGAAATGAATGGGTCGCTGGCTTGAATGCTGGTAGGCAGATAATACTGTTGAATGTTCCCGCGCTCATCGCGTGTGAGACCCGAAGGCAAATATCCGGCAGTATACAAGTGCCACTGTCCTTCAGAAGCCACGGAGCCCAGCCAGATCGGGAAAACTTCAGAAGAGGTCTTGTACTGGCGATCTACTGTAAAGCCAACTTCTTCCAACTGGTTGGCAATATAATCACCCATCGGTTTACGAGTGCCATCACCATCCGAGCGGATGAGGAAGATCAAATTCACAGGCGCATCGTTATACTGCCACTTGCCATCGTCACCGAGAGTGGCGCCCATGGCTTCCATTTCAGCAGTGACCTGAGCGCGTGCTTTTTCAAGGTTATACGCGTATTTGGTCTCCAACGCCCGGGCGGTTTCGATCAGGTTTGTATATTCCACCAACTGCGTGGTGATAGGCAGAAGCTTCGGCAATGAGCCGCCGCCATAAATTTCCTGATTAACGTAATTGCGGTCAATCAGCCAGTTAACCGCTTCACGGATCTTGCGATTCGAGAACGGATTCAGAACTGTCGTATCATCGAACACAGCTGGATTCAAACTGACACCATAGTTCCCGCCATACGACTGGGTGTAGCTCAAACCTGCATCCTTAATCTGCTGAAGTGTATTGGATGACAGGTTGAAAGAATAGAAGTCGATGGCGCCAGCCTGTAATTGCGAAACCGCAGAATCAGAGGCGACCACCGAAAACACGATCTCATCCAACCAACCGCCAGTCCGTTCGGTAATGGGTGCTTCTTCGGTTGGAGCAGGCGCTTCCTCCGTTACGACGGCGGGCTCATCGGTCGCGGCGGGTTCTTCCGCTGCGGGCGTCTCTACTGTTGCGGGAGCACAGGCAGCCAGCAACATGCCAAGAACGACCAACAGGCTGAGGATGTTAAAAATCTTTTTTCGTTTCATTCTCTTTTCTCCTTTTAGTTATATGAATATCGGCAATCAGGAAAATCATCAGCTCAACGTTCACCTCCTACATCCCACAGGTCAAGGAACAAGAGGCGGAAGACCGGGCCACCACCCAGCGCTCCACCTCTTGAATGCGGCCTTATCTTCTTGGAGGAAAACCATATCCGCATAGACATCATCATACAAATCTATGGCTTGAGTGTCATGCACCTGCATGACCAGATTCACTCATTAATTAGAATGGTTCAATTGCAGTATTCAGATGCCATGCCAGCAACTCATCTACAGTAAAAGACCATCCCAGAGAGGGGTATGCTCAACCTCCTGTAGAGGGAGTGGCTTACAATTCGAAAGAGATAAATTGCTTATAATTAGCTCATCATGCGAAAGACTGTAATTCAATGGATCGTCCCCCTGACTCTGCTTCTGCAATCTTGCGGAACAGTAACCCCTACCCTGCTACCAGAAGCCACACCCACCGCCTCACTTTCAGACGTTTTAGCTGAATCCACACCCGGGAACCCTTTCATCCCCTATGGCAAGAACATCCGCTTTGAGCAGATCAGTCTCGAAGAAGGGCTTTCGCAGAGCGTTGTCAACACCATTCTTCAGGACCGCAAGGGCTTTCTATGGGTGGGTACCGATGATGGTTTAAATCGCTATGATGGCTACACTTTCACAGTGTTCAAGCCAGATACAAACAATCCATTCAGCATCAGTGACAGGTCGATCACAGCCATGGTGGAAGACTCCGATGGCATTATTTGGGTAGGCACCCGCATGGGTGGGCTCAACCGCTTTGACCCAACAACCGGTAAATTCACCTACTTTAATTACAACCGGGAAGATAATCTCAGCATTAGCAGTAACTACGTCACTGCTCTTGAGATAGACGAAAAAGGGTTATGGGTTGGCACAAATGCCGGGTTGGATTTTTTAAACTTTGAAACACTGGCTTTCACTCATTACCGTAATAATCCCCAAAGCCCGCTGCGCTTGAGCAGCAATTTCATTACCACTCTGCTTTTTGATACAAGTAACAAACTTTGGGTCGGAACAGTCGATTCGGGCATTAATATTCTCGACCTGCAAAGCAATCAGGTAACAACGTACGAATATGACTCCGAAGATAATGGTAGTTTGAGCCACAACCGTGTGCTCAGTTTCGTTCAACGCGAAGGGATCGTCTGGGTTGGCACAGCGAATGGTTTGAACCGTCATAATCCAGTGAACAATACGTTTACGCGCTTCTTGAACTCGCGCAATGTGGAAGATAGCCTTGCAGGAAATATTATTTACAGCCTATTCGTAGACCAGGCTAACGGTCTCTGGATAGGCACCAATTCCGGGCTCGACCGTTATGATTTCGTTACCGGAAATTTCATTCATCATCAATATCAGCCGAATATTTCCAACAGCCTGAGCAATAATCAAGTCAATGCCATTTATGAAGATGACAGCGGCGTGTTATGGATCGGAACCTTTGGTGGCGGATTGAACAAATACAATCGTCAACAAGACCGCTTTGCTTACTTCCGAAACAATCCCAACGATCTCAACAGCCTGAGCAGCAACTTCATTCTGGATATTATGGCTGACTCAATTGGCTATGTATGGATCGGAACCTTCGATGCCGGTCTGAATCGTTTTGATCCCCGTACCGAAGAATTTAGACGTTTCCAACACGACCCAGATGACCCCGCTTCGATCAGCAATAACGCCATCATTTCAATGTTCATGGACAAAAGAGGCGTCTTATGGGTTGGCACCGGCAGCGCCCTCGACCGATTTAATCCCGAAAACCAATCATTCACCCATTTTTTCCCTGAGGAAGATACAAATTCCGAATCCTTAAGGTTTTCGGTCTTCGCCATTCTGGAAGATTCACAGGGAAATTTCTGGATCGGGTCGAATCGTGGGCTGCTGCTTTTCGATCGTGAAACGAGTACTTTTTCCGAGTTTAGACCTCGTGGCCGGGCGGCAAATAGTTTCAGCAATAACAAGATCAATGTGGTTTACGAAGACCGCTATCAAAACATTTGGGTCGGCACTTCAGACGATGGGCTAAAAAAGATCGATTTTGAAACCGGCGATGTGATCACTTATCTAAACGACCCGGAAAATCCCGCCTCCATTGGCGGAAATTCGATCATGTGCATTTATCAGGATGCGAGCGGCGTACTCTGGGTGAGCACCCACGGCGGCGGTCTGAATCGCTATGAACCTTCCTCCGAATCATTCACCCGTTTTACAGAAAGTGAAGGGTTGCCTAACAACGTCATTTATGGCATTCTGGAGGATGAAAATGGAGACTTGTGGCTGAGTACCAATTTTGGCTTATCACGATTCAATCCCTCCAGCGGAAAGATCCGCAACTTCACCGCCAGCGATGGGCTGCAAAGTAATGAATTCAACCAAAATGCATTCGCAATGGATAAAAACGGCACCATGTATTTTGGCGGCATCAATGGGCTAAACATCTTCCAGCCACGTGAGATCATTACAAATCCTTACTCGCCCAAAGTAGCATTGACCTCCCTCACGTTAGATGGAATTCCATTTACCTCAGACCAGCGGGTTGAGTATCTCGAAACCATCACCCTGAAATCGCCGCAGGATTCATTTGAATTTGAATTTGCCGCCTTTGCCTTCGAACAACCCTCCAGGAATCAGTACTCCTACATGCTCGAAGGTTTCGACCCGAATTGGATCGAGATCGGCGAGAGGCGCAATGGTCGTTATACCAATCTGCCCGGCGGCACATATACCTTACGTCTGCGCGGCTCCAACAGTGACGGCACATGGAATGAAGTGGAGCAGGCGATCCTGGTCACCGTCGTGCCGCCATTCTGGGAAACCTGGTGGTTCAGTGGCTTAATCATTATTTCCCTTATCGCCACTGCGGCTGGTGGGTTAAGGTGGCGGGTAAAAAGTGTAGAGAATAGAAACCGCGAACTTGAACGACTGGTTAGAAAACGCACTGCCGATCTCGAAAAACGAAACAGCGAAATCGAGGCGTTGTATCAAGCCGATGAAAGGATTCTGCGTAGCGTTACTCTCAATCAGATCTTTCAGGCACTCGTTGATGTTTCGGTTACCATACTCAGAGCGGATCATAGTGTGGTATTTACCTGGAGCTCGAAAAAGAACAAAGTCATGCCGCGTGTCAGTCAGGGTTTTAAGCCCGAATCACTGGCTGCGATGTGCTTCGACCGTGATGAAGGCATGATCGGGCTGGCGATGAAATCAGGCGCAGCTGTGGTCGTGGCGAATATTCATAACTGTGACCTGCGACCTGACATCAAAGAAGTCCTTATAAACGAAGGGGTGAATTCATTTGCTCATTTCCCGATCATCGTGGACGAGAAGGTTATCGCGATATTCAATGTGGCATATATCCGCCCCAACGACCTGACGAAGGATTCGATTCGCTTGTTTACTGCACTCGTCAATCGTGCTTCGATGTCCATCGCCAACATGGAACTGTTCGAACAAACCAAAGACCTGGCGGTGATGGAAGAAAGAAACCGCCTCGCCCGGGACCTGCATGATAGCGCCAAACAAAAAGCGTTTGCCGCCCTGGCACAGTTAGGCACCGTCAATGGCATGGTTGATAGTTTCCCTGCCGAGGTATCACCCCACCTAAGTGAGGCAGAAACACTGGTCTATGAAGTCATTCAGGAGCTGAATTTTCTGATACAGGAAATCTACCCGATCGCATTGCAAGAGCAAGGGCTGCAAACCACCTTGAGGGAATATGTCTTTCAATGGGAGAGCCGCAATAATACAACTGTCAATCTCACCACCCAAAATCACCGCACCCTTTCACTCGAAATGGAGCAAGCCGTTTATCGGGTCATTCAAGAGGCGTTGGCAAATGTATCCCGTCACAGTCATGCAAAACGGGTCGACATTTCCCTGGTTTATAATACCGACCAGCTTCAGGTTAACATGGCAGACGACGGTTGCGGATTCAACGTCAATCAAAAAGCGACTGGGCTGGGCTTCCGCTCGATGCGTGAACGAATAAGCAGTGTTCACGGAACCTTTCAAATTCAAAGTGCGCCGGGTCAGGGAACGCGCATCATCATTCAAATTCCCCTCAAAGCACCTCCAGGAGATTAGAAATGAAACACCATCGAACCAGTATTTTGATCGCCGATGACCATGAAGTGGTGCGTAGCGGTATTCGCTCCTACCTCGAAAAAATATCAGACTTTCACGTGCTCGGCGAAGCTTCGTCCGGTGAAGAAACCCTGGGTATGGTTTCAGAGCTTATTCCTGATATCGTCCTGCTGGATCTGATCATGCCAGGAATGGATGGGATCGAAACCACACGCCGCATTCGGCAGATCAGCCCGCGCACCAAGGTGGTGGTGTTAACCTCCTACCATGAAGACGCGCATATCTTTCCAGCACTAAAAGCCGGAGCAATCTCTTATATTCTGAAAGATATGAAAATGGAAAAGCTGGTCGAAGTGCTGCATCGTGCCGTCCAGGGCGAAGTGACCCTGCATCCGCTGGTGGCTTCACGCGTCTTGCAAAACATCCGCGGTGAGAACGGCGAGGAACAGCCGTTGTTCACAGAGCTGACCGACCGTGAGACCGACGTCTTAAAATTGATCGCAGCCGGACTGACAAACAGCCAGATCGCCGAAAAACTCGTCATCAGCGAAAATACGGTTAAAGGGCATGTTAGCAATATCCTCAGCAAACTTCATTTGGCAGACCGCACTCAAGCCGCTGTCTATGCCTGGCAGCAGGGCATCGTTAATCGGCAAAGCACGACAAAATAAGTTTATTAACAAAAAAGCACCGTCTGTTCAGACGGTGCTTTTTTGTTAATTGTTATGAAAAATTACTGGCCAAGTTCTGCAAGCGCAGCTTCCACTTCAGTGGTGAATACGTCGATTCCTTGAGCCCCTTGGATAACACGGGTCTGAGTTTCGCCGTTCACTTCATATGTGATGATAAAGGACGGGGTTGCTTGAATACCTGAAGCTGAAGCATCCTTTTCATCCTGCGCGATCAAATCACTGTACTTGTTTGAAGATATACACTCATCATACTGAGTACGATCCAGTCCGATGGCATCTGCAAAGGCGTCTAAGCGGCGGTCTTCATAGGCGCCAACGTTTTCGCCGGTCTGATTGGCAAAAATAATGTCATGCATTGCCCAGAACTTGTCTTGATCTCCAGCGCAATAAGCGGCTTCTGCAGAAGCTTCCGATTCCGGTCCGATAAAAGCACCGACGGACTTATAAACAAAATAGACCGTGCCGGGCTCCACATATTTTTCCATCAAAAGCGCCTCAGTATTCTCAAAGAAGATTCGGCAGTATGGGCATTGGAAATCGGAATATTCTGTAATGGTGATCGGTGCTTCCGGGTCGCCAGCTGTATTAAAACTAGCGTTAGGACGAGGGCTTTCCGCCGGTGTGACGAACTCCGCGACCGGTTTCAAATTAGGGTAGATAATAAAGAAAGCAACTAGCAACGCTCCCAATGTAACCAACGAAATCATAACCAATCGGGATTGTTGCTCCTTGCGCCGAATCTGTTCACGGCGCATTTGCCGCTTGCTCATTTCTTTTTCACTCATAATAGCTCCTGTACATTTTTATAGGTCTTTAATTTTCCCACGCGAGTATGGTTTTGTCCAGAAATCGGTTAGGGAGTTCTCATTTTTATTCCCGCAAGCGGGCATCCATCCACATAATCATCGTCTTAAAGACTTCGGCTTTTTCCGGCTCGTTATGCAACTCATGATAGGCGCCATCCCAAAGGATGAGCGTACAACGTCCTTTGAGTGCCGCCGCGAACTCCTCACTGCTGGAAGGGTAGGCAATCGCGTCTTCCTTGCCGTGCAATAATAACAGAGGCAGTGAAAATTCTCCGGCATGTTCAAGAGCCCACTGGGTGACCCCAAGCAGTATCTTACCAAAACCAAAAGAGACCTTGTCATGCACAAGCGGATCCTTGCGATAGGCAGCCACTACAGCCGGATCCCGTGAAATCGCTTCGGTTGACAAGCCACTGGCAATTGCAGCAGTTGGCATGATGGAACCCAGTATTTTTGCCATTAACACTTTCAGACTCTGTTTTTCCAATGCGGTATGCAAACCTGAACTCGTAGCAATGACGCCTTTTACCGCTGGCTTATGAGTTAAGCCATGATAAAGAACCTGAATTCCGCCCAGGCTATGTCCGTAAATCAGTAAAGGTAGCCCAGGATAACGCGTTCGTGCCTGCTCCAAAAGCAGATCAATGTCCTTCATCATATCTTCTATGGAATCAATATGACCGCGCGCACCGCCAGAACGACCATGCCCGCGCAAGTCATACCCAAAGAGGACGTAACCTTCCTTGCCAAATGCTTCCGCGACATGCGCATATCGCGATGTGTGCTCACCCAGCCCATGCACTAAACAAACCACCGCCCGCGGAGAGACCACTTGCGGCTCCCATACTTGCGCAAAAATATCCAAGCCGTCGTGCGATTTCCAGTTCAATTCCTGATGTTTCATAGTTATGCTCCGATGGTGATTGTAAATTCACACTGCTGCGCACCCATGGCACGGCAGGTACGTTCTTCAATATCATGTTCATCGCCGGTAGCCCAGAACAGGCATTCACGGATCAATCCTAACGTTACGAAGCAAACGGGCGAATCATCGGTCTGCTCCATGGTGGTTGGGGATGTTCGGTCCACAAATAACAGGTCAAGGTCAAGGGTATGAGCCGTGATGTCGCCACGTCTGGATCCAAGGATATTGGCAAGCAGGTCCAGAGCAGGTTTTCGTCTTAATGATTTGGGCAACGAACGCAGAAGAGCGGCTTGAGCCTTGATGGGAAATGACGCATCATTCAAGATCGGCTCCCATAATTTTGAACCGATTCGCAAAAGGATGCCGCGCCCGCCGCGCCCATAATAGGTGCGTAATGCGGCTTGTAATTTTGCGTACGCATGCGAGGCAAGTCCTTCATCCAGAGTAAGAAAAAATTCGGGCGAGCGCCAGTCGCGCGACATGGATGATTTTGAAATGACAGCATGATAGGTTTCTTTTCCGATCTCATTTGAAAGAGTTTCGACGAACCGGTACATAATGTGGGTCGGAAATTCAATATGCGTCATGCCTGGTGATCCATAAAATATTCATATACCGGGTAAAACTCGCCTGTGCGATTGAAACCCAATTTTTTATACAATGCTAAAGAGGCGTGGTTATCATCCTGGGTATTAACAGACAATCTACCTGATGGAAGAACTTGTGTGTGTTGGATGAGGTCATGCACCAAAGCAGAGCCAACACCCCTGCCCTGCGCTTCTATTCGGACCGCAAGCCTGGCGAGGTGTGCCCCGATCGGATTCCCGGTACTGATCTGATACCCGATCAAACCACGATCATCTTCTGCGACCGATGAATAAACAGATTGAAAGCGAGCACGTTGAAGAGCATCCATGCTGTTGTGCCAAAAGGCGCCAAAGGCTTCACGGTCAATTTGCTCCACCATGGGCATGTCTGCATCTTGCATGGGGCGGATGCGGACAGTATGGTCTGTGTGTTTCGGTGGGTTGTACTGCGTGCCAAACAGGTCAAGGAGAACAATGTTTTGCCGCAAACGAAACCCGGTATGTACGAGTGTTGAATAAAACCACTGCTTCATTACGATTGCAGCCACACGGGCTTGGGGATTGGTGGAAAATATCTGAGTGTGGGCAATGTTCCACAAGGCAGACCAGGCATCCGGCCCAGAAAGATGCGAATGATGTGAGAAGAGGCGAATCCATGCCACGTCACGTGGGTCTTCTGGGCAGGCCAGCGTTGCCAGGATGAATCCATTTTCTTCCAGCACCCAAAAATTATCAACGCCAATCCATTCGAGGGCTGGACGCCAATCGAGGTGGCGATGTGTATTCGATTCTTGGTATATCAGGTTGGATATCTGGCGGTGATCCTGCGCAACCGCGCGGCGGACTTGCAGGTTAAGGCTGATCATTTGATAAATCGAAGAAGGAATTTCATGATCCGTTCAAAGAACGTGGGGTTATCTTTGACATCGATGGAGCCCATCATTTTGAAGGCGGAGTCTGTGATCTTGCCGGTCTTTAATTTTAACGCAGCCGCCGATTTCATGACCATTGCACGCAAGTCACCTTCATTTGCCTGCCCGAAAAGATCAGCGGAGCGTTCATATTTTTCAATGGCTTCGTTATAGCGGTTGAGACCTTCAAGTGCGGCGGCTTGGTTGCCAAGCGCCATGGCTTGGCGCTTAAGATCATTCGCGCCCGCAAATACAAGATCGGTTTCAAGGGCGGCTTCGAGGGCTTCCTTTGATTTGCCTGCTTGCAGCAAGGCGACGCTCATATTGTTTCGCATTTCTGCGGAGAGCAAGCCCGCCCGACCTAACGAGTAGCCTTCTGCCGCCTGTCGAAAATATTCTGCGGCATCTTCAAATTTTTTATTTTCAAAGGCTTGCTTGCCTTTTGCATCGAGTTGGGCGGGGTCGGTCATCAGTGACTTCTCAAGGTTATAGAGTGATATCGAGCAAGCCCTCAGCCACCGAGCGAAGTTTATCGCGGGACATGCTGGAGAGTTTCATGGCAAGCTCAAGATAGGGACGATTAACAGGCTGGCAAACAAAATCCTGAACTTCGGGCGATAGGTCCTTGAATTTTTGAGCAGCTTGCTGGCTGTTCATCCACTCGCCGACGGGTCCACTTTGATCGAAGAAGTTTTCGATGCGGCTGCTCATGACAACCAGGATACTTTCCAACTCAGGGACTGAGATTGGGCGTTCGCCAAGTTCGTAGGATTTTAATTTGGATTGGGAAATTCCCGTTTGCGAGGAAAGATGGCGGAAGGACATGTTCGAGTTGGTGCGTTCCTGCCGTAACAATGCGCCGATCATACGTTGACGCAAGGCTATCAGACGGGTAATATCTTCAGAGGTCAGTGGTTCGGGCGCATCGGAAACGGTCTCATTTGCCCAGAATTGGGAGATGTTTATCTTTAGAAAAAACACCAAGGCTTCCAATTCTGGCAGGGACATAGACCGACGTCCCTCTTCATAAGCACGGAAGATACCGGGTTTGACACCGATCGCATCGGCGCACTCTTTGATACTGCGGCGTTCCGCCATACGGGCGTCACGGATCAGCAAGCCTAATTTTTTTTCACGAATAGTAAGTTGGGCGTTGGTCATTTTTCCTCGTCAGGTGAATTCCTATTATAGCAGAGTGTTTTAGCGCCTTGAGGGGGTATCCATGGGCTTGCCCGCCATGTAAATTTCTGCGCCGAGCTTGTATCCTGCTGCGTCCAATCGAGGGGAGAAATTCGGTCGGATGCCGGTAGGCTTCAATTCACCCTGCACTTTTCCATCTTGAGAAACACCAGTCTGATTGAATTTGAAAATATCGGTTAGAACGACTATATCCCCTTCCATACCAGCCACCTCGGTAATGGCAGTTACTTTGCGGGTTCCGTCCTTTAGGCGGGTCTGCTGAACAATGAGATCAATTGCTGCAGATATCTGTTGACGGACGACTTTCAACGGCAGGTCCATGCCTGCCATGAGCACCAGAGTTTCCATACGGGAAATCGCATCACGTGGACTATTGGAGTGAACCGTGGTCAACGAGCCATCGTGACCGGTATTCATAGCTTGAAGCATGTCCAACGCTTCACCCCCGCGAACCTCGCCGACGATGATGCGGTCTGGGCGCATACGCAGGGAATTTTTGACCAAGTCACGAATGGTGACTGAATTTACACCATCAACATTGGCTGGTTTGGTCTCCATGCGCATGACGTGGTCTTGTTGCAATTGAAGCTCAGCGGCATCTTCGATGGTGATAATGCGCTCGTTCTCTGGAATAAACCCTGAGACCACATTCAGAAGCGTTGTTTTACCAGAACCTGTTCCACCGGAGATCACAATATTAAATCGCGCCTTCACACATGCCTCTAAAAAGTCGGACATTTGCTTTGTAAGCGAGCCAAACGCGATCAGGTCTTCAGCTTTCAATTTATCTTTTCGGAATTTACGAATGGTGATCGAAGGCCCATCGATGGAAACCGGGCGAACCACGGCGTTGACACGCGAGCCGTCGGGTAAGCGGGCATCAACCGTGGGAGAGTCAACATCGACGCGCCTGCCTAATGGGAGGATGATGCGGTCGATGATCCGAATGACATGGTCATCATCATCGAATGTGACTTCGCTTTTGGTCAACTGTCCCTTTTTTTCAATAAAGACTTTCTTGGGACCATTGACCATGATCTCTGACACATCGGGGTCATCTAGCAAAGACTGGATGGGTCCATACCCCAACAAGTCATTGAGAACCTGCAAGAAAATATCTTTTTTCAGATCTTCAGGGAGTTTTAGCTGAGTCGAATCAAAAGCACGCCCGATATTTTGCTGAATAAAGGCAGGGCGTTGAGAAGCCTCCACCCCTTCCATTTCCAAGGCACGCAAAAGGGTGTCTGCCAGATATTTTTTTAATCGAATGAGGTCCTGGCTAGTGAGGCGTTGCGAGGTGCCAGTGATTGGGCTGTTCATTGCCCGGCTTCTCCGCTGGCGGGCATGACCCAAACGATCTGGTCTTTTTGAATCGCCAGAAAAGAACCGCTAAAAGCGGTCTTCCCATCACCATCCAAGACTTCAACATTCGTCATGGCGATGAAATCTTCGCTGTTTTCCAGTTCATCCTTAAGGCGTTCATCCTGACGGACATGTACCATCCCCCGGATCAGGTTTTTTGTGGTTTGAACAATTGCAGGGACAGCTACCTTTTGAATGACATTCGTGTAGAACTTGCCTTTTTCGTCATATTCAATGGTCATGGACTTCTCCCATCCGACCGGTGAGTGACGATGAATCAGCTGCGACGTTTGCGAGCCAGTTCTATCATTTCCCGGGCGGATTCATGAAAAATTATGGATGCAGTATCAGTAGGGAATTTTAACGTAAAAGGGCGGTGTTGGCTGTTTGCAAATCCGAAATTTGGACCCAGGTAGGGAATCGCGGCATTGATCTGGATGCCAAGCATGGTTTCTGCTTCGCGCTTGCTTAGCCCTTCCAGACTGGCATGACGGTTGAGAACGGTGTAGATCATCTCTTGCGAAACGCCTTTCGTTTCTAGATAACCCAAGACGGTGTCTGTCAATGAGATGGTGCTAACATCGGTACTGATCATCATAACGGCAAGGTCTGCGTGCTGAAGCAATGGCAGCGTGATCTTTGAAAGCGAACGACCAATATCCACAAGGAGGTAATCATAGGATTGTTTCAGCCCCATAATCACGTCCCAAACCCGAGAGGCATCGAGTTGACCGCTTAACTCCGGGTCGGGGGAGCCAGCCAATAAGTTGAAATTCCACAACTCAATGGAAGGAAGTTCTTTCTGAAAAAATTCTTTGTCGGTTTGCAGGGGTGATTTTTGAGAAACTGTGAGTATGTTCTGCACGCCTTCATATCCCACAATACGGTCAATGGAACCGATAGGTAATACCAAGTCCGCCACCGCCACACGTGCTTCAGGTTGAGATTTGGAAATATTCATGGCGGTATTCGCACAAAGGGATGAGGTGCCTGTGCCTCCCTTCGCGCTAAAGAAGACCATCATCAATCCGCCCTGTTGCATTTCTGCCTTGCTTATCCCAAATAAGCGGTTGACGATATCCGTCAACATGGGCACGGCCTGCCCAGATTTGGTAATGTACTCATTAAACCCGGCATCCTGACAAGAACGAACACGCATGGGGTTATGGTCACTGCTGAGTGCCACCAAAGGCAGGGAGACTGTGCGTGCATCTGCCCGCAGCTTGGCAGCAAACTCCTCCCCTTTTATGTCTGTGAGAACGGGGTCAGCAATGACCAGGTCTGGACGGTCACGCCAGGTAAAAATTAATCCTTCCTTACCAGACCCAGCCTGGAGGATATCAAATTTCAAGTCTTGAAGTTTTCGGGCTATAAAGTTTCGACTCGCGACATCTGAGTCAACGATTAAGATCTTCTTTTGCGGCATGGCATCTTTTCCTGCGCATGCCTTTCAAGGGCATACGCAATCGTCACACCTCGGTTGGGGGCATTAAATATCCAAGCCCGGAACGCGTGACAATATGTTTTGGAGTGTGAGCATCTTTTTCCAATTTCTGGCGCAGACGGGCAATGCTCACCCAAAGGATTTCTTTATCAGTTTTATATTCTGCGCCCCAAACGCTTGTCAGCAGATCTTCAGAGGTAAGGATCTTGCCAACGTTGTGTGCAAATTGAAGCAGAAGTCGGTATTCGGTGGCAGAGAGTGAAACGGCTTCTTCACCACGCCAAACTTCGGCACGGGCAAAATCGATCTTGAGATCTTCGTGTGTAAAGAAGCGCACCTGCCCGGCATCGGTGGGAGTATGCGCACGGCGCAATACGGCTCGTACCCGTGCCAGCAGTTCGGTAGCGGAAAATGGTTTGACCAGATAATCATCCGCGCCAAGATCCAAGCCGCGCACACGGTCTTGCTCTTCGCCACGTGCCGTCAGAATAACGATAGGCACGTTGGTGAACTCGCGCAAACGCTGGGTAGCGCCAAATCCGTCTAACCGCGGCATCATAACATCCATCAATACCAGATCGATCGGGTTGGCAGAAAAGACATCCAGAGCCTGCATACCATCCTGCGCTGTGATCACTTCGTACCCTTCGGTGCGAAGATTGGCTTCCAACAGGCGCAGATAGCGAGGTTCATCATCAACGATCAGAATACGCTTTGCCATAACAACTCCTTGAGGGTGTGATGTGATCCGGTCAAAGCGTTGGGTCAGCGGGTAGTTCAATTAAGAACGTTGTACCGCCATCCAACACTGACTCTACCCAAATATTACCATGATGTGCCATAACAATTTGCTTGCAAATATAAAGCCCCAGCCCGGTGCCTGTAACCGTGCGTTCACCCGGCACGCGATAAAAACGCTCAAAAAGGAAGGGGATAAATTCTTCGGGAATGCCCTCACCCTGATCGGAAAAAGATAGACGTACTTTTTTCTCGGAGAAATTCCCAAGGATCGTGATCTTTGAACCTGGTGCATATTTTATAGCGTTGCTGAAAAGATTTTCAAAGACTTGTGAAAGCCGCACGCCATCACCCAATACTGGCGGAAGCGACTCGATCTTCATTTCGACTTCAAGTTTGGGATGATGTGTCTTCACCCGTGCGGTCACATCCCGTACCAATGCATCCAACCGGACCGGAGAGAACTTAAACTGAATAGTCTTGCTTTGCAGCCGGGCAGATTCGAGCATGTCTTCGATCAGCTTTGTGAGGCGGTCTGCTTCTTCATCAATAATGATCAAAAACTCGCGCTGCGTAGCATCATCCCAGACGGTGTCCTGGCGAAGTAAGCTGGTGCTGTAGCCTTTGATGAACCCAAGTGGAGTTCTTAACTCATGGGAAATGGTGGAAACGAAATCATCCTGTAAACGCATTTGCCTTTGGACTGAATCCAATTCAGCGCGGGCTTCATGTAGTTCTTTTCGTTCGATCACAGCCGCCGCCCAAACAGCTTGTAACGACGCCACATGGATATGCATATCTGAATATTCGGGTCCGCCGAAACGGACGAAAAGTAGGGCACCGCGTAGTTTCGAATCCACATACAGTGGAATCCCAAGCATGAAGGTTTGCGACATTCTATCGGTGGGGTTTGAGCCGAATTCTGGTCCGCGAACGACCATCTGTTCTTTAGAAACTACATCACTCGCTACGCCTTCGCCCCAGGCGGCATCCGCTTCGGCAGTTTTGCCGCGCCCCAGAGCACGGGCATAGATGACGTCGAAACCGCGCGTCAGGCGATCTGTAAGATAGACCGCCACGTTATCGAACACAAAGGAATCTCGCATTGAAAGGAAAAGCGCATCCAGGGCAGATTTCCAATCCTGCTTTGATTGCACCTCTTGAAAGATGCGGTCAAGCTCGGCAAGCGTTTCTTTTTGCATGGGTTACTCTCGCATTGCAAGTAGTGGGAATTTGAAGGTAGTGCCTTTGCCTTCGTCGGATTTGACATCCAGCAGAGAGCCATGCGCTTCCACGATCTGCCTCACGAGGGAAAGCCCCAACCCTGTGCCACCAAACCGGCGTGTGGATGAGCCATCGAGTTGATGAAATGGTTCGAAGATCTCTTGCATACGGCTCTGAGGGATGCCGATACCTGTATCTACCACCATAACTTGAACCAGGTTATGCCCTTCTTCTTCGACGGTAACGGTCACGGTTCCACCTGAGGGAGTGAACTTGATGCCATTATCAAGAAGTTGAGTGATCACCCAGCTGATTTTTTCGGCATCGGCTTGCACAAGTGGAAGGTTTTCCGGCGGGTTGACGATGAGGTTTACTCCGCGTTCTTCAGCTTTGCGAGCCGCCGATTTGCCGACCAGCGAAATCAGCCTGCGAATATCCACCGATGCCAGTTTCATGCTCATTTCACCACGTGAAGCGAGTGAGAACATGATCAGGTCTTCGATCATATCTTCCAACTTCCCGGCGGCGCGTTGACTGACTGAGAGCGCATGCCGTTGTTCTTCGGCGATCGGTCCGAGGGATTCGGAGATCAACAGTTCAATATAACCTTTGACATGCGTCAGTGGAGTTCGCAATTCGTGCGAAATATTCGCGACAAAGTTGGCTTTCATTTGATTTAGTTCGGAGAGGCGGTTGAGGGCTTCGTTCAGTTCGGCAGTGCGTTCACGGACGCGTTGTTCCAGATTGCGGTTCGATGATTGCAGCGCAGAACGCAATTGAATGATCAACTCAGTGATGACCTGATCGAGGGTATCTTTTTCCAGCAATTTAAGTTCTACCAATGCCTGCCCTAAAAGGGATTGCCCACCGATGGCTGCCATGTTTTGTTGGTGCACCAAAGCACGCTGCAAATCTGCTTCGCTGATCAGCCCTTTTTGAAGGAGATATTCTCCCAAGCGAGGGACTAACATTTCTGGAGATAATTTAGGTGAATTCGATTCCATGAACGGCATCCAAGTTCTTATCGGTTTTTCTTGCGTCCCGGTCAAACCATGCTACTGAACGACCCACTCCCCATTAATCATGACAGCAGTCGGGGAGATTGTCAACAGGTTTGCAGGAGCAAGTTCAAATGGGTCTACGTCTAAAACGATCAGATCTGCCAGGTAATTTTCTGCCAGCTTCCCAAGGCGGTGCTCCGCGTTGGCGGCGTAGGCTGCTCCGAAGGTATAAGCAGACAAGGCTTCGGCGAGGGTCAATTTCTCTTCGGGGTACCAACCCTCGGCGGAGGGGGAACCGTCTGCACGTTGGCGGGTGATGGCGGCATACATTCCCAAAAATGGATTGGGCGATTCCACCGGGGCATCCGATCCAAAAGCAAGCAGCGCACCGTAATTTAGTTGAGTCCGCCAGGCATACGCGAGCTTGGAGCGCCCGCCCCAATATCGGTCGGCGGAGTACATGTCCGATGTGGCATGAATGGGCTGCATCGATGCGATGACATTCAACTTTGCGAGGCGTGGCGCATCTTCGGGATGAATGACTTGCACATGTTCAATGCGATGTCGCAAATGCGGCAGGTTGTGCTGTGTTTCATAGGCGCGCAATTGTTCGTAGGCATTCAAGACTTCATGGTTGGCTTTATCACCAATCGCATGGACGGTCATACTTAAGCCCACATCGGCGGCTTTGCGAGCATGCTCAAAAAGTTCCTCGCCATCCATATTGAGGATGCCTTTGTTCTCCGGCTCGCCTTCATACGGCTGGAACATGGCTGCCGTGCGCGGACCCAGAGCGCCATCCATAAATGCTTTGACCGAACCGATCCACAACATCTCGTCGCCAAAGCCAGTGCGCAAGCCGAGATCATTTGCCTGTTCCACACTTTCAACAGGGATATTTTTGCACACTCGTAATTTTAGTTTGTTTGCCGCCCGCAAGGATTGCAAAGCCATAAAAGAATTACGGCGATCAAAGTCATGGATGCCGGTAATGCCCATCTTCCACAATACCGATTGGGCTTGAAGCA
>JAFLCE010000070.1 GCA_017303655.1 Anaerolineae bacterium | reverse complement strand
AGACCCACAGGTCGTCCTGTAAGACTTCGGTGTTCACAATATCGAGTTCGGCGTAGTACATATCCATGGTATTGGCGTTGAAGGGACGTTCAAAGCGCCCAAACGTAAAGCGGTCTCCACCGATGGATGTCTTAGTTTCAAGTACCTTGGAGGAGTCAAAGTCGCCAGCTTGCCCACTCTGATTTTCCGGCAGGTTGACTGGAATATCAGTATGCTGAATAACGGGAGCGGCGTCTGTGGTCGGTGGTGCACTTTCGGTCGGTGCATCTATGGCTACGTCTGTTGCTGGGGCTTCGGTCGCAGCCACCTCGGTGGAAGTTGCTGCGGGTAGCCCGCATGCCATGAGGAAAACAAGTATCGATATCAATAAAAAGGTCGTTCTAAATTTTGGGTGTTTCATTCGCAATCTCCAGTTATAAGTATGATTCTGATTTTACGCAGTCCCTTTCAAGATTGAATGGTACGCAAGTCCTTTTTATGCAAAACAGTACTTAAGGTTATATATAACGCTAGTACCATTGGGTGCTTTAAAACAAAAAAGGCTTCGAGATCAAAACTCGAAGCCTTTTTGTTATCCTTCCAGTATCTTGAACAAAATTTCCATATGTTTTGCCGCACGCTGGACTGTCATTAGTGGTTCGATTTTGCTATCCAGATAGTCAAGGAAGTGGGTGATGATTGCCTGGCTGTCATCGGGTGCATCACTCATATCTATGTTGAAGCTTTCTTTACGTAGTTCACCATTTTCGGTGGTAAAGAATTCGACCTCATTCGGATCCCAACTATAGTGATGAAAGCGTAAACCACCTTTCGTCCCATAGAGGCGCGTTTCGTTGGGGACCTCGTGATGTACACCTCCGCCGTTCTCGTAGTAATAGGTGAGACCCGTATCGAACTCCATCCATGCTGCGCCATGTTGCTCCACGTCACTGAAGTTGACGAGCTTACTCATATCGCGCAGGTCATTGCGTTTGAAACTTTGCAATGACTTTAACTGCGGCACATCGTTCAACAAACCTAGATGGAATGACAGATCATACACGCCTCGATCTGCAAACGGACCGCCGCCCGCCAGTTTTTTATTCATCGCCCACGCGCCGTTTGGGTTGTATTCGATGAAGGTGGTGCGCCCGAGGCTGTTATGGTGGATGTGATAGACCTGCCCCAGTTTGCCACTATCAATGATGTCCTTGATGAATTTAAATTTTTGTGACAAACGCGTGTGACGGCAGGACGCCTCAAGCACCTTTAAGCTTGGTGCGCTTTCAACGGCGTTGACAATTCGCTGGAGGCTTTCCCGTGATTCTGCGATTGGCTTTTCCAGCAAGATATGTTTCCTTGCCTTGAGCGCGGCTTCGACCTGCTCTGCATGTAGAAATGGAGGTGTGGCGATGATAACCGCATCCACCTGCGTGTCATTTAGCACGTCGCGATAATCCGTAGCCCATTTCTCTATACCGAATTCCTGCGCCGCGGCCTTGGTCGTAGCTTCGCTGGCGCTGTTGACCCAAACGATGCGGGCTCGCTCATCTTGTTGGAGCCATTTCATCAAGACCTTGCCGTACATGCCTGCACCGATTATTCCGAACTGATATGGTTTCATGCGCTGATTATAAAAGAACTATAATTTTGTGCATGTCATTTATTTCTCCCCCTTCAAAAATTCCGTTTCTCCTGCGTTTGGGCATTTGGCTCTCAGAGCAAGTGACCGGCAGGCTCATGCTCCCACCGCGCATTCTCTCTTGGTATCCCAAAGCTGCAATTGGCTCTGGCGTAATGGAGGCGCTCGTTGCCCACGAAGATGGGCGCATGGACAAGCGCATGCTCAAGCTCATCCGCATGACGGCTTCTCAAGTGGTTGCGTGTCCCTTTTGCGTGGACATGAACTCACACGAATATCTCAAACATGGCATCACCGACGAAGAAGCCCAAGCCCTGCGCGGGGATGTTGAAAATGTATCTTCGTTTTCCGAACGTGAAAAACTGGCGATTGCTTATACTCGTCTGATCTCTGCTACGCCGTTGAAATTCCACCCCGATATTGTCGAAAAAGTAAAAGCCGCCTTCACTGAACGCGAATTTGTCATCCTCGTTAGCACGGCGGTGCAGGTTAATTTTTGGGCAAGGCTCATTCAGGGACTTGGCATCCCACCGGCTGGGTTTGGGGAATAAAAAAAGACCACCGAAGCCAAATGACTTCGGTGGTCTCTCATTTCTTATTACTCGTTACTTTCTCTTTTACTTCCCCAACTTCTTCTTCAACGCTTCCGTCAACGCCGGGAGGATCTGGAACAGATCACCTACCACACCGTAACGGGCTTGTTTGAAGATGGGAGCATCGGCATCTTTATTGATGGCGACGATGACTTTGGCATTACGCATGCCAACTAAGTGTTGGATCGCGCCGGAGATACCGTTGGCAATGTACAGGTCAGGCGCAACTACTTTACCGGTCTGACCAACTTGATGGGAGTAGGGGATATAACCACCGTCCACGGCGGCGCGACTTGCACCGACGGCACCACCAAGTAGTTTTGCGAGTTCAGTGACCAGCGCAAAGCCTTGCTGGGCGCGCCAGATCTCGGCTTGCTTCTCGTCCATGCCAGCGGGAGGAGTTAGCGCAGGGTTGTTCGAAACGCCGCGTCCGCCAGAGACGATGATGCCCGCGTCGCCCAGGTTGACGGCGCTTTCAGAGGCAGAGTAGCCTTCGACTGTAGATTTCGCTTCACCTGCTGCGGCAATTTTGGTGATTGTTCCACTTTTGCCAGCCGCGCGCTCGGGCTTGGGGAAGGCACGTCCGCGGATGGTTGCCATGACGGGCTTGCCAGAGCAGACGGTCTTTTCCATCAACTTGCCTTCGTAGATTGGGCGGGTGGCGACGAACGAGTCTCCGTTCGCTTCGAGACCGATGAGATCGGTCAGCACGCCGGTGTTCAAGTCAATGGCAGACATGGCGGCAAGCTCACGGGTTCGCGAAGTGGTGGGGAGCAGAATCAGGTTCGGGCTATGAGAAGAGGCGAGCGCGGAGAGGGTGGAGGCATACGTCTCAGCGCGGTAATCTGCGAGCGAGGCATCATCCGCTACGAGGACTTCATCCGCGCCAAATTCCACAGCGGCTTTGGCTACTTCATCTACGCCATTTCCAAACACCAACGCAACGGCTGTGCCAAAACTTTTTGCGAGACCGAGCGCTTCCCACGAAGCGGGCTGGACTTCACCTTTGAAGTGATCGATATAAACAAACGTTTTCATAGCACCTTCTCCGCGATGATTTTGTCGGCGAGTTTTTCGGCGATCTCGGCGGGGCTTTCGCCGGTGATCATTTCCACTTCGCGCGTATTCGTGGGCGGCGTGACCAACTCACTGCGGGTCACAACGGCGGCGGGGGCGCTTGCGCCGAGGTCACTCAAAGACCAAACGGGGATGTTCGCCTTCGAGGCTTTGCGGATGCCCATGAACGACGGGTAGCGCGGCTCGCCAATGCTTTGCACGACACTCAACACGGCGGGCAGATTGGCTTTCATGATCTGACGACCTTCTTCGAGGACGCGTTCAACGGTGACTGCGCTTCCTTCGACCTTGATGCTGCCAGCCAACCCAAGCATGGGATAACCCAGAAGCCTTGCAGTCTGCGGGGGAGTGAGCCCCGCGCCATTGTCGAGAGTCTGCCGACCGAAGACGACCATGTCCGCGCTGCCGATCTTTTGGATGGCAGCCGCCAGCACTTTCGCCGCGCCGGCGGTGTCAAGGTCATTCAATGCCGCATCTGAGACAAGGATGGCTTCATCCGCGCCCATGGCGAGGGCGTGCTTGAGCGCCTCCTTCGCGGATTCGGGTCCGACACACAAGGCAGTGACCGTGCCGCCTGTAGCTTCCTTCTGCTGAAGCGCGCCTTCAACCGCATATTCATCGAACGGGTTGATGACCAGCGGCGCGTCGCCCCATGAGACCTGCCCGCCTTCGGCTTTAACTTTCGCCTCCGAGTCGGGGACTTGCTTGATACATGCGATGATTTTCAAGTTAAGCTCCTTGTAAAAATGCTTCTTAACCACGAAGTGTCACAAAAAGTCACGAAGGATGATGTTTTTCCTTTGTGTACCTTTGTGCCCCTTTGTGGTTTGTTTTTATCCTAAATACGCGCTTACAACCAACACATCCATACCTACAACTGCCACGATTCCCAATAAACTAAATGCCTTCTGCCAAAATAACCAGCTTTGTTTCTTCTCCAACCGTTTCAAGAAAAATCCCTTGAAGGGTAGGGGGATTTTTTCATTTGTAAGGCTGGCATACAGGTCTTTATAGTATTCCGCTGTTTTGAACCAGAGTTTATAGCTGTTCGAAATAAATAGAAAGCTAAATAATAGAAAGATAATCACAAATCCGAGGGGAGGTTGGGTCATATTCAAAGATACTTTTCCATGCGGATATCTGTCCACATTTTGTTTTGCCAGAAGGTGAAGTTTGGGATTCTGCCGATCTCGGCGTAGCCCATTTTTTGATAAAGTTTTTGCGCAGGTGTATTGAATTCAAAGACACCCAGTTCAATGCGTTTGTAGCCTGCATTACGGATCTCATCTTCGAGATGTTTCATCGCCAGTGGACCCAGTCCTTTACCGCGAGCGGAGTCTTCGCCGATGGTAATGCCGATCCATGCAGTGCCGGGTTCTTTCTTGTAAAGGTGCTGCGGGTCGATCTGATATCCCATTTCGCCGACGAGTTGACCGTCCAGATAGATCAAGTAGATATGGTCGTGCTTGAGGCGTTCAAGGAGATCCTCTACGCTGACGATGTGATTGTGCTCAAGGTCGTCCTGGTCTTGGTTAGGGCGCGTCAGGTGGACAAGAGCAGGGGAATTTTCCCACTTGGTGAAGGCACGTGCGATCTCTGGCGTGGGGTCAGTCAGTGCGATGAAGTGAACGTTCATTTTCGTCGTGGGAGTGAATCGGCTTCGGCAGGTAGAGTTTCTATCGGAAACTTGAGCTGCTAATGATCTTGCCGGTTTCCATATCGAGGTCGGCAAACTGCCCATTATTTGTAAAGGTGGAGATGGTCGAGTCTTCGTTGAGCTTTACCTTGGTAAAAAGGACATTGATCGTCGGTTTTTCAGCTTTCCAGAGGACAGATCCATTCGAGGCGATCATATACAGGTTGGTCTCTTGAATGGGGAAACCATCGGAGCTTTCTAGGACGACCGTCCCTTTTTTAAGTTCAATAATTTTTTCAATTTTTGTAAACGTTGGAGTGATCAGCATGGGTTCTTCCTTAGAGCGAGTGGCGTACTAGCGGGAAACATTCATTGTATCCACGAGTAGGAGTATTATATCCCAAACTTTGGGAGCCTACCGCTCGGTAGGGAGGCTTGGGCAAAGAAAAAGCCCGACGCATCAGCAAAGCGCGTCGGGCTAGGGGATGGGGTGGTCTTCCATCATTGCTCGTGAACTCCCATATTGCTGAGTTCATCCTGGCTGTATTGGGCTACGTACATATCGGAACCAGCCAGAGCGAGCAGTAGTACAACGACCACTGCGGCAAGAACGAACATTGTGCAACTCCTTTCTTTTTTCTGTAATCAATATAACTATTTTTTTTACAAAAAGCTACTCCCCTTTCAGTACTGTAATGGATTAACAATACGTTTTTGAAAGGAATATTTACTTAACGTAATTACATCATAAATAGTTCCACTACTACAGTAGGGTTTTTCTGTATTATTTTTTTGACGATGCAATGGTTGATAGGATCGAACGCTCGCATTTGTCTTGCCCATCGGCACCTCACATTGACATTCCACCTTTTTGGGATAAAATACATCCCGCCAATCAATTGAATATGCCGAAGTGGCGGAATTGGCAGACGCGCTACGTTCAGGGCGTAGTGAACTTACGTTCATGAGGGTTCAAGTCCCTCCTTCGGCACACAAAGACTCGCAGACGCGGGTCTTTTTTGATGGATGGAACCCGGCTCGAGCGGGGGAGGAGGCGGTTTCATCCGCTTTGGCTTGGTGCCACGCTGGAGGCTTAATCCACAACGGCAAAAACGGACTAGAGTGGTATAATTGCACTATAAAATAGTGCTTCTTTCATCTAATGCGACACGAAGTTTTTCCCACCTTCGTGTCTTTTTATGCCATTTTTGCGTAAAAAAGGTGGCTATTTGCCGGGTTTTGGCTCTCAAAAGGATTTATTATGGCTGAAGAAAATATGATCGCTGGAAATGTCGAGGCTGTGGATATTGACGCCCAGATGCGCTCGTCGTATCTGGATTACGCCATGAGCGTGATCGTGGCGCGTGCCTTGCCTGATGCCCGAGACGGCATGAAGCCGGTACACCGCCGCATTTTGTATGCAATGCATGAGTTAGGGCTGCGTTCGAACACGTCGTATAAGAAGTCTGCACGTATCGTGGGTGAGGTGCTGGGTAAGTATCACCCGCATGGCGACTCGGCGGTGTATGAGTCGATGGCACGCATGGCACAGGATTTTTCATTACGCTATTTGATGGTGGATGGTCAGGGGAACTTTGGTTCAGTCGATGGTGACGCGCCCGCTGCGATGCGTTATACCGAGGCACGCCTGCAAAAAATGGCGGAAGAAATGCTGGCGGATCTCGAAAAGAATACCGTGGAATACGGTCCCAACTTCGATGATTCTCTTCAGGAGCCACTTGTTTTACCGGCTCGCCTCCCGAACTTGTTGTTGAATGGCGCTTCGGGTATTGCCGTGGGCATGGCGACAAATATCCCGCCGCAGAATTTGCGTGAGTTGGCGGGCGCGATCAATTATCTGATCGAGAATTATGAAACGATCGACGATATCAGTGTCGAAGACCTAATGAAATTCGTGCAGGGACCAGACTTCCCGACCGGCGGCATGATCGTTGGTACGGAAGGCATTGTCTCGGCGTATGGCACGGGACGTGGTCGCATCGTGATGCGCGGTATTGCCCACATCGAAGAGACCAAAGCCGGGCGCTATCAGATCAATATCACGGAAATCCCGTATCAGGTCAACAAATCCACGTTGATCGAACGTATTGCTGAGTTGGTGCGCGAAGATAAGATCGACCAAATTTCCGACCTGCGCGATGAGTCCGATAAACGCGGTATGAGCATCATTATCGAATTGAAGCGCAGCGCCCAGCCCAAGAAGGTTTTGAACCAGCTTTATAAATACACGGCGCTGCAATCCACATTTGGTGTGCAGATGTTGGCATTGGTAGATGGCGAGCCGCGCACTTTGCCGCTTAAACGTCTGCTGCAAATTTTCATCGACCACCGTCATGAAGTCATTACCCGCCGTTCACAATTCGACTTGGATAAAGCGAAGGCGCGCATCCACATTTTGGATGGTTACCTGATCGCGCTGAATAACATCGAAGCCATTATCAAGACTATCCGCGAAGCCGACGACGCCGATGGCGCCAAGGCTGCCTTAATGACGCGCTTCAAGCTCAGCGAATTGCAGGCGCAAGCGATCCTCGATATGCAGTTGCGCCGTCTGGCTGCGCTCGAGCGCTGGAAGATCGAAGAAGAACACAAACAGGTTTCAGAGACTATCAAGTACCTCGAAGACCTGCTTGCCAACCCAAAGAAGATCCTTGCGCTCATCAAGGATGACATGAACGATATGGTAGAGAAATATGGCGATGACCGCCGTACCAAGATCTCTGCTGAAGCCCGCGAGGATATTCATGAAGAAGACCTCATACCCGATGAGTCGGTACTCATCAGCTTAACCGAGCGCGGATACATCAAACGCGTGGCAGCGACAGCCTTCCGTTCGCAGAGCCGCGGCGGACGTGGTGTGAAGGGTCACACAACCAAAGAAGAAGACGAAGTCGTCATGCTCATCCCGGCACGCAGTCATGATACGATGCTGTTCTTCTCAGATAAGGGCAAGGTTTACTCCGAAAAGGTTTACCAGATCCCCGATCTCGACCGCGCCACAAAAGGCATTCCATTGGTCAACATTCTTTCGTTAGACCCCAACGAAAAAGTGACCGCAGCTATGGCGATTCGGGTTTTCTCGCCCAACCAATATTGTATGTTGATGACGGGACGCGGACGCATCAAGCGCGTGGCAATGGAAGAATTCGCCTCCGTGCGCCCCTCGGGCTTGATCGCCATGAATTTAGACGAAGGTGACACTTTAGGTTGGGCACGAATGACCTCCGGCAAGGATGAGATCATCATCATCACCGAGAATGGACAGGCACTCCGCTTTGGCGAAGAAAAGGTCCGCTCGATGGGACGTCAAGCCGCAGGCGTGCAGGGCATTCGCCTTGGCAAGGAAGATGCCGTCACCAGCATGGACGTGGTCGAAAAAGAAGGCGCTTTGCTTGTCGTAACGACGAACGGATACGGCAAACAGACGCCCCTCAAGGAATACACGCCCAAGGGACGTGCCACAGGCGGTATTTCCACCATTGACCAGAAAGCACTGAAAGAGATCGGCAAGATCGCCGCGGCGCGCGTGGTACAAAAAGATGACGATCTGACCATTATGACTTCCAATGGCGTCGCCATTCGTCTTAAGGTGAATGATGTCAAGCAGTCCGGGCGTTCGACGCGCGGCGTGCATCTTATCAAGCCGCAGGAAGGCGACAGTGTCGCATCCGTAGCGCGCATCTCTGCCGAAGATTTAAAGAAGGCCGGCGCACAGATCGAAGAGAAAGAACCCGAGCCTCAACCGAAACTCGTATAATCAAAAAAGTCCTGATGAATTTCATCAGGACTTTTTTATAGGGTTGACTACTTAGAACGCAATCTTGCCAGTAGCGAATAGACACAAAGCGCCGATCATACATGTGGACAGCAGCAGCATGACCAAAATGATGAAGCGCTGTAGGGAGGTCATCCCGAACATTTTTCGTGAACTTGCCCGCGGCGAAGCGCTGTATGTCCCTGCGGCAGGCTTGTATTCTGCCTGACTTTGTTCGTATTGTTTTGTGGCATCTTCTCGAAGATCATTGAAATCAGACATGGCAACCTCGTTTTGTGGCTTGAATTAACAATTGCTGTTTACGATACTGTATACAAAAAGTATATCATGCAGCCGGGCGCAGACTCACATCCCCAAATCGAACGACTACGGATTTGTCATGCTCATCGCGCAGGCGCAGGCTGCCGTCCGACTCCAATCCATCTACGACACCATAAATAGACGATTCGGCTCCTGACTGGATTTGAACTGCTTCGCCCCGAAAAGCGAGTTGATCCTCCCAAGCCTTTATAAAGCCATCTGACCCGATCTGTTCGCGCCATTTTATGACTGCGCTCAACACCAGGGATATGACCTCTTCACGCTTGAGTGAAGAGCCGAGCATACCTTCCAAACTTGTAGCCGGGAATTTTAACGACTCGCTCGGCGGCACAGATTCTGTCTCAACATTGATGCCCATACCGATCACCAATGAATCGGCTTCATAACCAGACCAGACTGTTTCAACCAAAATTCCCGCTGTCTTTTTGCCATCCAAAAGAATGTCGTTGGGCCACTTGATCTTGGGAGACAGACACAGCCTCAGACAGGCATCCGCCAATGAGAGGGCTGCCAAGCCCACAGTCCGCGAAAGATGCGGGCGCATGGGCGCGCTGGGGCGCAGGATCAGGCTCATCGCGATGGCGCTGCCTTTGGGTGTGAACCACTTTCGGTCCAAGCGCCCGCGCCCTTGCGTCTGTTCATCTGCAACCACAAGCGAGAAATCTTTTGCGCCACTTGCCGCCCATGCCAAGGCTTCGTCGTTGGTGGAACCGACAGAATCAAAATAGCGCAATCCACCGAGATTAAATTTTGCCAGATGTTTTTTGAGGGAGGATTCGTTCATGAATTTAAAAGACCTGACAGGTTTCTAAAACCTGTCAGGTCTGTGTGATTATTGAACAATATCGTACGGATTGATATTTGCCCCACCGACACGAATTTCAAAATGCAAATGCGAGCCGAAAGAGTTACCCGTGTTGCCTGCCAGCCCAATAACTCCGCCTTGCCCAACGGTCTGACATTGAGAAACAAAGATTGTGCTTAAGTGGGCATAGACCGTCACATAGCCATTGCCGTGATCGATCTGCACAACGTTGCCGTAGCCGTAATTCCAGCCGCCTGCCGCCATGGTCACCACACCAGTGCCAGCCGCATACACATTCGCGCCTTCTGGGGCGCTGATGTCAATGCCAAGGTGACCAGGTCCATAGGCGTTACCAGAGAGTGTGTGGTCATCTGCGGGCCAGCCAAACCCACTGCTAACTGGGCCGCCGCCACAGACATTCCCACCGACTTCACTTGTACCGGTTCCTGTGCCTCTTCCTTGCGTTGCCAGATCGGCTGACCAGTTGCGAAGTTCACGTGAGCCACCGGGTACCATCACCACTGTGCCGGGTTTAACTGTCGGGTTTGTCAGGTCAATTTGATTGCCAGAAAATTCAATAATATCTTCGGGCTCGGCAAAGAATTTTTTAGCAACTGATTCAAAGGTATCGCCATCCTGCCATTGATAATACAAACCATCCACTGGCGGAATAGTCAACTCCATGCCGGGGCGCAGGCTGTGTGGGTTATCGTCTAATTGGTCGTTGACATACAAGATCGTTTCAGACTTCACTTTATACGTCTCAGAGATGCGATACATCGAATCACCGCGCACCACGCGATAGACTTCAGCCTCATAGCGTGGGCGTTCGGGGATATTGGTCTTCACTTGTAATTTGCGGAAAATGATCGGGAAGAGACCCCCGCTTCCATCTTCGACCATGCCTGGGTTTACCACTATGGGCTCTCCCTCCCCTGAAGCTGCTTCTGTCGCCTCTGCTGCGACCGTCACCACAACAGGTGGTAGCGTGCTTTTATAATAGACCGTTCCGCCCAAAAGACTGGCAACCAGCACAACCGTCACTGCCCAACTGATGATGCTAAAACGATCCGCCTTCTTTTCTTTGCGCGGCGTGGTAATAGGTTCATTCACAGCCGAAACAGGCTGAGGCTGTTGGGCATCCGCTTTCTTTTTGGCAGGGAACAGGGATTTGATTCTTTCAAAGAACGGTTTCATTTTATCTAAGGTTTTACTCTATATCCGTATTGCTATGCTTCTTTTGTAAGGTTTTCCAAAAATTCAATATTATTCTTTGATCTTTCCAAACGGGTCAAAATGGCTTCAGTGGCAACGGAGGGGTCCATGCCTGCGCCTGCGGGCTGAGAAGACGTCATCTGCACGAACATGCGGCGTAGCAGCCAAACGCGCTGGAGCAGGTCTGGTCCGAGAAGCAGGTCTTCGCGGCGGGTGGACGAGCGTTCGAGGTCCACGGCGGGGAAAGTGCGGCGTTCCTGCAATTTGCGTGAGAGGTGCAATTCCATGTTGCCGGTGCCTTTGAATTCTTCAAAGACCACATCATCGAGGCGGGAGCCAGTGTCAACGAGGCAGGTGGCGATGATGGTCAGCGAACCGCCTTCTTCCACGTTACGAGCCGCACCGAAGAAACGCTTGGGCGGGTACAACGCGGAAGGATCCATACCGCCGGAGAGCGTACGCCCAGAGGGGTTCACCACCAGGTTGTAGGCGCGGGCGAGCCGGGTGATCGAGTCCATTAAGATTACTACATGGCGACCGATCTCCACCAATCTCTTAGCGCGCTCTAAGGCAAGCTCTGCCGTGCGAACGTGCGAGGTGACAGGCTCATCGAAAGTGGAGGCGACCACTTCGGCATCCACCGAGCGGTCCATGTCGGTCACTTCTTCAGGGCGTTCGCCGATGAGGGCAATAATTAAATGAACGTCTGGATATTTAGTTGAAATTGAATTTGCAATTTGTTTGAGGATGGTGGTCTTCCCCGTCTTGGGCGGCGAAACGATCAAGCCGCGCTGTCCTCTACCGATGGGTGCTATTAGATTGATCAAACGTGGAGCTAATGTCTTTGCGTCTGTTTCTAAGTCAAAACGTTTATCTGGAAATATAGGAGTAAGATTTTCAAAAACAGTTCTACGCGCTGCGTCGTCCGGTTCTAAACCATTAATGGATTCTACTTTTAATAAACCGAAATGTCTTTCACTTTCACGGGGAGGACGAACTTGTCCGATTACCAGATCCCCCGCTCTAAGGTCATAACGCCTTAATTGTGCCTGCGAAACGTACACATCCTGATCACTTATTCTATAGTTGGTGGCTCGCAGAAAGCCAATGCCTTCACTCATAATTTCGAGAATACCGCCGCGGAGTTCAATGCCCTCCTTCTGTGCCTCTGCCTCGCGGATCATCATGGCGAGGGTTTCCTTTTTGAGGCGATTGGCGTTTTGAATATTTAGATCCTTTGCCATCGCACGAAGTTTGGCAAGGGGCTCGTTTTCCAGTTCTAATATTTTCATTTTTCTCTCTCTCGGCGTAGATGAATTTTCAGGGATCGGGGCACTGGGAATATTTGAAGATTCAACGACGGGGCTGGAAGGCGGGTTCGAATCAAATGAACGATTCCCATTGGTTGGCTTCGGTGTACGGTTGTACGGTCTTCTTGTGGTATTGCTGGGACGATTGGGCGTGTTGGTAGGTTTATTTGGCATGTGGTTGGTTTTGGGATGAGAAATGTGAAAAGACCAGTCCCCGCTTGGGCTGGCGAGTTTCCTAATGATTTTTGATAGGATGTGGGATGAAGTTTAAGATTTTGAGATTCAATTTACAGGCACAACGATATTACAAATTACTTTCACTGCAATGCTTTTTAAACGATATGGGGAACTACCAAATTATAGCACTTCCATGCAAGCCATGCAAGCAAGCTTCACAGCTAATTTTCATCTAGAAGTATACGATTTTGCAAATCCAACAGATGACGATAGAAGCTGTCTTTACCTGCCAGCTCGGCATGCGTACCGCGTTCAATGATTTCTCCGTGATTCATCACAAGAATTTCGTCCATATTTTCCAAGCCGATCAAGCGATGTGTGATGAGCAGCGAAGTCTTTTGCTTCATCACCGTGAACAACGTCTCCAAAACCTGTTGTTCAGTGAGCGGGTCGAGGTTGGCTGTGGGTTCATCGAGGATCAGGATCGGCGCATCTTTGATCAATGCACGCGCAATCGCCAGGCGTTGACGTTCACCGCCAGAGAGGCGTAATCCCTGCTCACCGATCATCGTGTCGTAACCTTTCGGCAGGCTCAAAATGAAGTCGTGAATCTGTGCGGATTTACACGCCGCTTCGATTTCTTCACGCGAGACTTTCTTACGGGCGAAGCGCAGATTTTCATAAATGGATGTGTTGAAGAAGTAGGTGTTCTGCGATACATATCCGCATCTCGCACGGACTTCATCCTGATTCAGCGCTTTGAGCGATTCTCCGCTGAGAGTGATCTCTCCTACTTTGTAATCCCAGAAGCGGAGGAGCAGGTTTGCAATGGTGCTTTTCCCTGCACCGCTTGGTCCGACGATGGCGATGGAAGTTTCAGGTTTAAGGTTGAAGGTTAAAGGTTGTAGGGCGGGCGTGGTTTGAGTGGGGTAGGTGAAGGAGAGATTGGTAATTTGTAATTGGTTATTGGTAACTGATGACTGCTTACTGGTTACTGACAACTGGTCACTGATCTCTGGCTCTGTATCCACAACTTCAAACAACCTTCTTGCCGCTTCACGAGAGGAGTTCCACATTTGGGCGGCGAGAGGGAGTGGGATGACGGCTTCGAAGGAAGCGAGAGTGAGCAAAGTCAACGAAGCCAGCATGGGACCGGGTAGATTCCCGTTGATGACTTGTGGAATGGTGAAATATAAAATTGACCACATGCCGAGGTTGGTGAGTAGAGTCCCCAGCGCAGCGTGGATGCCCGTCACACGTGCCATGCGGCGTTGGGCATCCCCATACTCGTCCGCGTTGGATGCAATTTGCGCGAGACGTTGGTCGGCGCGTCCGTAGGCGATGAGGTCTGCCATGCCTTGAATGCCATCCACAAGATTGGTCTGTAAATCGGCACGTAATGAAATGGTCTGCTCAGCGGATTTGCGGCTGGTCGTCTGCGCGAGGATGGGCAGGAACAAGCCGAGGCTGAGATAAAAGGTCAGGAAGACAGGAGCAAGCAGCGGGTAGAAAGAAGCGAGGAAGATGGCAGTGAACGCTCCAACGACGATGGCGGTCAACGGCGGCGAAACGACGCGGACGTAGAAATTTTCCAACGTTTCCACATCACCGATGATGCGGGCAAGCAAATCTCCGGCGCGGAAGTTCATCAGGCGGGCGGGCGCGAGGGGTTCGAGTTTTTCATAGAACCATAAGCGCAGTTTGGCGAGCAGGCGGAAAGTCACATCGTGTGAGACGAGGCGTTCGAGGTAGCGGAAGATGGCGCGGGTGATGCCGAAGAAGCGCGTGCCGACGGTGGAGACGCCGAGTTCGGCAACCGAGGTGGCGATGGCGGCGGTGGAGATCAGCCACGCGGAGGTTCCCATGAGCGCCACACTTGCAAGAATGGTGATGGAACTGAGCAAGACGGAGAGCGCCACGCGATGCCAGTTGCCGCGCAGGAAGGTGAGGAGACGGGGGAGAATGGAAGATTGGTAATTGGTAATTGGTAATTGTGATGCGTGGTGCGTGATACGTGATGCGTGATTGTTTTCGCTTGTTACGTATTCCGCATTACGCATTACGTTTGAATTCTTTCCTCTTTCACCTGTTGTTTCATACGCTTTCACCATGCTCGCATACATTCCATTGTTCGTAAGTAGTTCTTTATGTGGGCCTTGTTCGATGATCTTGCCTTCGTCGAGGACGATGATGGTATCGGCTTGGAAGATGGTGTTGAGGCGATGCGCGATGGTGATGGTGGTGCGTCCCTGCATCAACTCGCGGGTGGATTCTTCGAGCAGGGATTCGGTTTCGGGGTCGAGTGAGGAGGTGGGTTCGTCGAGGATGAGGATGGGGGCGTCTTTGAGGAATGCGCGGGCGAGGGCGAGGCGTTGGGCTTGTCCGCTGGAGAGGCGGGCACCGCTTTCGCCGACGATGGTTTCGTATTTTTCGGGAAGAGAGTCGATAAAGTCATGTAGGCGCGCGGCTTTGGCAGCACTGACAACTTCGTCGTGAGTTGCGTCTGCTTTGCCGAGGCGGATGTTTTCGGCGATGGTGGTGTGGAAGAGGTGCGGTTTTTGAGGGACCCAGGCGATGGAATTCAGAAGGCGGAATTCAGAAGGCAGAATAGCGCCCTGTGTGGGTTGGATGAAGCCAAGTAGTAATTGAACAAGCGTGGTCTTTCCTGCGCCTGTTTTGCCAACCAATGCGATATGTTGTCCCTGATTGATTTTTAGGTTGATGTTTTGCAGAGCAGGGGTGGTTTCATTTGGATATGTGAACGAAATATTTTCGAAGGCAATCGAAGATATTTCAGCTGACGAACTACTGTCCACTGTCAACTGTTCACTGTCAACTTTTGTATCCAAAATCTCATAGATCCGTTTCGCCGCGGTTGTGCCGTTCATGCCTGCATGGAATCTCGCTCCGAGGGCGCGCAGGGGCATGTAGAACTCAGGGGCGAGGACGAGCAGGAAGAGCGCGGGTTGAAATTCCATGTTGCGGTAGAGCAGGCGGAAGCCGATCTCGACGGCAACAAGGGCGGTGCTGATGGTGGCGAGCATTTCAAGTGCGAGCGCGGAAAGGAATGTGATGCGCAAAACGCCCAATGTTGTATCGCGATATTGTTCAGAAATCTTGGCGATGTTCTTTGCCTGTCCCTTTGATTGACCGAAGAGTTTGAGCGTGGTCAGCCCTTGCAGACTGTCGAGGAAGTGCGCGCTGAGCAGGCGTAAGGTTTCATATTGGCGTTTGGTAACCGTCTCTGCGCCTTTGCCAATGATGATCATGAAAAAGGGAATCAGTGGGGCGGTAATAAGGAAGACCAAGCCGGTTAATAAGTCAATGGGGAAGACGAAAAATAAAATGGAGAGGGGAACAAGTGCAGTGACAACAAGTTGTGGCAGGTATTGGCTGAAATATGCATCTAACGCTTCAATGCCTTCGACGGCGGCGGTGGTCAGTTCGCCGGTGCGTTGTCCGCGCGAGTAGGCGGGACCAAGTTTGAGGATGTGCGCGAAAAGCCGTTCGCGTAAATCTGTTTTAATCTTGACGGCGACGGCGTTGGCGGCAACTTCGTTGAGCCAGGTCAGGAAGGCGCGTCCGCTGATGGCGAGCAGGATGAAGATGAGGAGAGAGGTGACTTGTGCGAGAGTCTGCTTTTGGAGAAAGGCTCCGTCGATCACTTTGCTGAGGAGCCAGGATTGCCAAATGGTTAGAAACCCGGCTAAAAGTCCGGCAAGAACCGTTAATGTCAAAGAGAGGCGAGTATCGCGGGTGAGGGAGAGGAGTCTACGATGCATGTGGGTGGTAGTTTACCGTCAAATTGTGAGATGACAAGGTGAAGAATGAAAGGTGGAGGGCGTGATAACCCTCCACCTTTTTGTTAATCCTGTGCGCCAACGGGAATGAGATTGCCTGTGTTGTTTGTTATTTCTACATCAACCGATTTTTTCAGCGCGGCTTCGGTGCCCTGCCTTGCAAAGCGATAGATCAAGCGGATCATGACGATGCTCAATGCAACATAGATCGTCACAAACCCTGCGAGACTTATACTCACGTCTGCAACCGTTAAGTTTGGCGAGATGGCTTGCGCAGTGGTGAGCAGTCCCTGCACGATCCAGGGCTGGCGTCCCATTTCGGTAGTTACCCAACCTGCCACACCCGCGATGAATGGCACAGGGATGAGATAAGGCATCCACTTGAAGTATTTCATCAGACGCGGATCGAACTTAAACATCGCCGTCAGCGCGGCAAAGGCTGAAGCAAACAGCATCAAGACTCCCAGTCCGACCATGATGCGAAACGACCAGTAAGTGACGACCATGAGCGGGATGTAGTCCCCCGGACCGTAAAGAGTCTCATATTCTTTTTGGATGTCGTTCACGCCTCGGATCTCACACTCGAAGTTGTTACACGCCAGGAAGCTCATCAAGTATGGGACTCGGATCGACCACACCTCGCGTTTTCCGGTCAGGTCGCCGATGGTGAGCAGTGAGAAGGAAGCGGGCTGTTCCGTCTCCCAGATGGCTTCGATAGAGGCAAGTTTCATAGGCTGGTAGATACGCATCTCCTGCCCTTGTTCGTGTCCGCTCATGAGCAGAAGAATGGACGCGATCACACCCACTATGGATGCTAATTTGAACGACGGCTTGAAGACTTCCACTTCGCGATTGTTCAGAATGTACCAGGAACTGATCCCGAGAATGAAGATGGAGGCGGTACTAAAACCTGCCGCCATGGCGTGATTGAAAAGCAGCCAACCTTTTTCGTTAGTGAGCACGGCGATGATATCAACGAGCTGAGCATTGCCTGTTGCCGGGTTGATGATGTAGCCGACGGGATGATGCATCCATCCGCTCGCAAGTAGAATCCACAATGCCGAGAAGAAACCGCCGATAGCTGCCATCCAAATGGAGAAGAGATGTACCTGCTTGGAAACACGTCCTTCGCCGAAGATCCAAATGCCAATGAAGACCGACTCTAGGAAGAAGGCGACCAGGGTTTCAATGGCGAGCAGTGCCCCGAACACGTCACCGACGAAGCGCGAATACTCCGACCAGTTCATGCCGAACTGAAATTCCTGTACCAACCCGGTGACGACGCCCATGCCGAAGTTGACTAAAAATAGTTTGCCCCAAAACTTAGCCATGCGTCGCCAGCGTTCTTCGCTGGTACGGTAATACATGGTTTGAAAGATGGCAACGAACCAGATCAGCCCAAGGGTGAGGGGCACAAATAGGAAGTGCAAGGCGGTAGTGACGCCAAACTGAATACGGGATAGGGTAATTACGTCCATGGTAGTAGACCTCTAGATGGTTAAAAGGGTTATCGTGATTATTTTCACAATTTGATTGCGCAAATATACCCAAGAAGGTCTTTTTAGTGATTAATTTCACATAAGTGTTGCTGTGGGCTTAAACAAACTCACCCCGAAACCTCGGGGTGAGTTGAATTTCGAGCGATTTACTGGTTTAGTACACCAAACTCTTCTTGTCGGTGCTGATGCGTTTGCGGAACATGTAGTACGTCCAGCCTTGGTAGACAAGCACAATCGGCACGAAGATGAGTGCGACGATGGACATGACGGTCAATGTGTATTGTGAAGAGGAGGCGTTATAGATGGTCAATGAGAACGCCGGGTTGGTGGTGGAGATCATCACATTCGGGAAGATCATGCTGAAGAATGTGACTTGGGTCAACACAATGTTGAGTGCCACCATAATGAATGCCCAGCCTTCCATTTTTTTGTTGAGGAAGTAGCCCGTAGCAAGCAATACAGCAACGGCGGCAACAGGGACGAAACCTGGGTTGACCACGCCACGTGCCCAGAAGCCAGCCACATAGGTGAAGATGCCGAGGATGATGTAGAGTACTGTGGCAACTACCCAGATTTTCTTCGCAGCCACGTTGACGCGTTCGCGCAGTTCGCCTTCGAGTTTGAGCCCGAGGAAGTTTGCGCCATGCAGGAGGAAGATGACCACGGTGGTCAAACCGCCGAGCAAGCCGTAGGGGTTGAGCAGGGTGAAGAGATTGCCCGTGAACATCATGTTCTCGTCAATCGGTACGCCACGCGCAAGGTTGGCGAAAGCAGCGCCAAGCAGCAAGGCAGAGAGGAAGGAACCGATGGCGATCATCCAGTCGAAAGTATTGCGCCATTTGGGGCTGGCATCTTTGGAGCGATATTCAAACGCGATACCGCGGATGATCAGACCGATGAGCAGCAGGAACAGCGCGAGGTAGAAGCCGCTGAACATGGTGGCATACCAGTGGGGGAAGGCGGCGAAGGTCGCACCGCCTGCAGTGAGCAGCCAGACTTCGTTACCATCCCAGACGGAACCGATGGAGTTGATGATGGCACGGCGTTCTTCGTCTTTTTTGCCAAGGAAGGGCAACAACATACCCACGCCGAAGTCGAAGCCTTCGAGGAAGTGGAAGCCGATCCAAAGAACGGCGATCAGAATGAACCAAAGGATTTGTAAGAATTCGTAAGACATGGTGTTCTCCTAGTCATCCGCGCCGACGAGGGCGGGAGCGACGTCAACGGATTCGTGCATGGCGGCATCGGGTCCGGCAATGGCGTATTTTTTCATCAGGTAGACCATTGCGCCCGCGAGCGAGCCATACACAACGGTGTAGCCGATCAGGGAAATGAGCAGGTCTACAGTGGTGAGGTTGGGCGAAACGGCATCCTGCACTTTGAGCAAGCCTTGTACAATCCACGGTTGGCGTCCCATTTCAGAGAGGATCCATCCGCTGGCGTTGGCGATATAAGGCAGGGCGATGACCCAGGGCACGAACTTCATCCACTTGGCGTTTTCGTAGTTGCCGCGCAAAGCTAAAAGGAAGAAGAATGCCAAAGCCATCATAACAAACCCAATGGTCATCATGAAGCGGAAGGTCCAGTAGGTGACGACCATCAGCGGAACGTAGTCGCCGGGTCCGTAAGTCGCTTCGTACTCTGCCTGAATGGCATCTACACCTTTTACTTCGCAGTCGAAGTTGTTACAAGCCAGGAAACTCAAAACGCCAGGGATGCCGAGTTGGCTGGTGCGGAATGACCAGACTTCACGCTTGCCGCTCAAGTCACCGATAGTGAGGATTGAGAAGTCGGCAGGAGCTGAAGTTTCCCAATGCGCTTCAATGGCTGAGAACTTCATCGGCTGGGTTTCGAACATGTACTGTCCATTGGTGTGACCGCCGAAGAATACCAACGCACTTGCTACCAAACCGACGATGGTGCCAGCCTGGAAGGAACGCTTGAAGAGATCCACGTTTTGTTTGCGGATGAGGTGATAGGCGCTGATGCCGATCACAAAGAAGCTGGCAGTTGCCAAACCGGCGGCAATGGTGTGCCAGAAGAACAGCCAACCCTTGGGATTGGTGATGAGGGCGAAGAAGTCGACCAATTCGGCGCGACCCGTTACTTCGTTAAGCACGAAGCCGACTGGGTGCTGCATCCAGCCGTTGGCGAGCAAAATCCACAACGCAGAGAGGTTCGAGCCGATGGCAGCGAGCCAGATCGAAGCGAGATGAACTTTCTCAGGAACTTTGCCTTCGCCGAAGATCCAGATGCCGAGGAAGGTGGATTCGAGGAAGAATGCCATGAGCGCTTCCACTGCGAGGGGAGCGCCGAAGATATCGCCGACGAAGCGGGAATATTCAGACCAGTTCATGCCGAACTGGAATTCCTGCACGATGCCGGTGACTACGCCAATGGCAAAGTTGATGAGGAAAAGCTTGCCCCAGAACTTTGACAATTTGTAGAAAGCCTCATCCTTGGTTTGGTAGTAGCGTGTGGCAAAAAATGCCACGAACCACGAAAGCCCAAGGGTAAGTGGGACGAAGAGGAAGTGGTACACGGTCGTGAGACCGAACTGCCACCGCGAGAGAGTGATTGGATCCATTTAGTTTTCTCCAAAAAAATATAATTGGCAAACTGTATCCAAATTGGTCGAAACCTTGACCATTTTGGTAAACGATTACCATTATTGTAAGCATTAAGCCCATGAGATGGGCGTGAATAATGTCACAAATAGATTAGACCTTTGTAATATTTATTTCGAGAAAAAAATGATATTAAAACTTGAATGATGTCGTGGAAAGATAAAAGAGCACAGCTCAGCCTAGACTGAACTGTGCTCTTATTTGGTATCAGAACGTTAATTTATGAGCGTTTGCTCTGGTAAACGGCGGCAAGTATTTTGATATTCAAAACAATGAAGCGCCACAGTTGATACAACTTGAAGTTCATCCAGAACTTTTCGGCTTTCGAGAATTCTTGTGAGTTTTGCATTTCGGGTCTCCTATTCGGGGATGATGGTCCAGCCGGGACGGGCTTTGAACTTCCAGATGAAGGTGTGGTGGAGCATGAACTTCATCCATGCGCCGCTGACGCCCATTTCGAGGTGAGAGGTGAACAGGTCACGCCCGAATTCGTTGGCATATTTTTTGCGATCTGGTACCACGGGGCGCATGACGATGGTGACAGCGTTGCCATCCCAAAGTGAGTCGCCCATGCTGGCGATGCAGGCAGCGACCATTTCGGTCATCGGTTCGCTGTGGGTCATTTCACCTTTTTCGATGAGGTCGGCGATATTCAACGCGACGACACGTCCGGTCACGCCACTGACCATGCCTGTGCGTGGGGGAGCCGGGGCGATCAGCAGGTTATTCTTGTTGGTGAACGGTTTGGAGATCGGTCCGGGAGGGGCGAAGGCAATGCCTGCAGCGAACATGTTCTTGTAGGTGGGATTCTGATATCGGGCGGGCCAAGCTTCGGGAGTTTGAGCAAGCTCGGGGTAGGGGAGACCGTACTTTCCATCCACTAAAACGAAACCGGCTGGGTTGGTGACTTTGGAGGTGATGTCTTCGCCGTTCTTTGCGATGTATTTGAAGGGCTGACCTTTGAATTGCGGGATGAGCATTGAGAAGTCGAAATCGGTGGTGCCTTCATCGCCTTCGTAGTTCTGCCAGTGGATCTTGCCTTCTTCGATCTTTGTGACACCAGTTTGGACTTGGTAGCGGATGCCATGATCGTTAAAGACGGAGGTGAGGAATTCCTCGCTCTTCATCACATGCCCGTTGCGTTTGATCTGTACACCGTTGACGCCGAAGTCGCCCATGGCGGGTTCGTTCGAAAGCCAGAGGATGTCGGCTTTGTCGCGCAGTCCTTTTTTGACGAGGTCTTTGTGGACGTTGACGATGTATTCAAATGCCGCTCCCTGACAGGTTGCGCCGGGGTGCCCTGTGCCGATGACGATCTTAACCTTCTCGCCTTTCTTCATTCGGTCGCATAAGGCAAGGTAGGCATCACGTGATTTGATAGCGTGTGGGAGTGAACAAATGGAGTGGGTAAAGCCATTTTCAGGTCCCAAGCCGGGTGTACCGGCAAAGTTGAGCAAAGGACCGGGGGCAACGATGAGGTAGTCGTAATCGAGGCGGACTTCCTTGTCTGTGCCGACTTCATTCCCGAGTACGTATTGGTCGCTTTCATCAGGGTGGATCTCTTTGGCGGCGGCATGCACGAATTTAACGTTCATCTTGTCATATACCGGCTTGAGTTTGAAGATGGTACTCTCAGGCTTCATATGACCTACGCCAACCCATACCCATGAGGGGACATATCCGAATACATCGCGGTTACTGATTACCGTGATGTCGTGCTTTTTTCCGAGACGGCTCCCAAGATATAACGCAGCCGTATGCCCTGCAAACCCTGCTCCGATCACTACAACTTTTGCCATCGTGCCTTCCTCCTTTAGGAAATAAAAAAAATAAAGATAGATAACGAATCAGGATTCGTTATCTATCTAATGGACGTTAAATGGCGCGCATTTTTTGCTCCCATGTGAATGGGAGTAGGAATGGGAAGCGATCTTTTGCCAACAAGACATGGTGAATACATCCATCCAGAAACTGATATGGGGTTTCACGATGCCATCCAATAATAAGGGGATGGTCATCTCACAATATTTGGCTAAAGACTCGTATTAAATTTGGACTTTCTTGGTAAACGTTAGAATTATTTTAGGGGTTATTAGGTGTCAAGTAATCTGTATAAAGTCATAAAGAATATGTGACAATTGTAATCTATATCTCCCGACATTTAATAAAAAAACGCCGGAAATATTCCGGCGTTTTTAACGAAGGAGATTTATTTCGGATTTGGGTATGCCGCTTCTGTGCCGGGTTCTTCGACTCCATCTACATAGCGTTCACCGTATAGTTCGCCATTTATCGTGACGGTATAGCTTCCATATCCGCTAAGATACTGAGCTGTACCTTCAATGCTTTCCCAGGTGAAGGTCAGTTGGTTGCCTTCCAGTGTGCCAACGCCCTTTTGAATGTCACCAGAGACAAGCCATTGCAGGTTGTATTCATTAGGCTGGCTGCCAGCCGTTACAAAGAGTGAGCCGCCGTAGCGTTCGTGGGTGGCGTCTTCAGCATTGAGTGCATATTCGCCTACGATAACCGGTACGTTGTCTACGGGGGCATCGGCGCCGAGTGGGGCAGGCGTGCGGCGTGGATAACAAGCCGTAAGGGTAAGGGCAATCAGTAAAGTGATGATGTGAATTCGTTTCATGGTTCCTCGTTATTTGACGATGGACGATTGACCATAGAAGATTTTATCGTCTGTCGTCGATGGTCAATCGTCTATTTTTCTTCTTCTAATGTCTTCAAAAATGCGATCAAGTCATTGATCTGTTCTTCTGTCAAAATATCACCAAAGTTTTGGATCATCTGCCCTTCGGGGTAACCCGAGACGATGAAAGCATTCGGCTCCAAAATGGACTGGCGCAAATATTCTTCGGCGCTCAGCCCAGGCACACGATCTCCAGCGCGATCTGCGATGCCATAGAACGATGGACCAATGATGCGTTCATCTTTTGTCAACGAATGGCAGATGCGGCAGCCTGCATTCACACCTGAGGCTGTTTCATAATAAAGTTGTTCACCTGCTTTCGGGTCAGGGAGATGAACATCGCGGAAGTTGATGGTAAGCGCCTGCTGTGGGTCGAGCGTAATGGTATCGTCGAACAAAATTTGTTCAATACTTGCATCTACACGGTCATACATCTTAACCGTTACATGATGTTTGCCGACCGGCAGAAAAATCTGTTCAAAAATGCGCGCACCCTGATTGATGTGATTATCCTGAGCAGTATACGTTTCATCGAGCAACAGATCTCCGTTCACTTCCAGCGTAATGCGGATCGGCTGGTCAAGATCAGGCTCAATGGTCGCCGGAGGCGTTACATCCTGAATAGCATAGCCGCTATGATGCGTCATCTGAATGATGAGCGAGGCAGAGGTCTCATCATAGAATTGCACCGGTCTGTCACTCAACCAGATTTGAAATGCAGTCACAATTGCCATCACACCGAGCAGCGGAAGGATAAAGCGGAGATGCTTTGAGCTTAGTTTAAGAGTAAAAGCATTCGCTTCAGACTTAACCTGTGACTTGATTGCGCTCCCAAAGTCTGTGGGCGCCGCCCAAGCCGTGTGAACCAAGGGAATGAAGTTGGGCTTTAGCTTGGGTAATCGCTCGCCAGTGACGCGGTCATTCAGCCACGTGTTGCCTTCACGATTGGCGCAATCTTCGGGCGGGCAGCCGATGAATTGCACGTCGCTTGCGCCTGCTTCCAAAGCTTGAGCGGCAAGGTTGGGGTTTGCCATGGCAATACAAG
>JAFLCE010000007.1 GCA_017303655.1 Anaerolineae bacterium | reverse complement strand
CGAAGCCGTTGATCATTGTGGTGGAGGAGGCGCATAAACTGCTCAACCGCGAGATGGCGGCGCAGACGACCTTTGCGACCATCGCGCGCGAACTGCGCAAATATTATGTGACGCTGTTGATCGTGGACCAGCGTCCGTCGCAAATTTATGACGAGGTGATGAGCCAGTTGGGCACGCGCATCAGCGGCTGGCTGGGCGATGACCTGGATATTCAGGCGGTGCTTTCAGGTCTTTCGGGGCGCGACTCTCTGCGCGGGATGCTGGCGCGTTTGCAGCCGAAGGAAGAGGTGCTGCTGCTCGGCTGGGGCGTGCCAATGCCGTTGCCTGTACGGTCGAGAAGATATGATGAGGCGTTTTGGAAAGAGATGAGCGGGGGAAAGAAGTCTCGCGAGGAAAATTTGAAGGAGTTGGGGTTTGGTGGTTAATTTTTTAACCACAAAGGGCACGAAGTACACCAAGGTTTAATTTGTTGTAAATGGGTATAATCTTGCTATGAAGATGATCTTCGAATGGGATGAAAATAAGGCGCGGACGAACCTTGAAAAGCATAAGGTGAGTTTCGAAGAGGCGCGGACGATTTTCTCAGACCCGCTTCTTTTGACCTTTGCGGATGAACTCCATTCGGACAAGGAAGAGCGGCTTCTCAGTATTGGTCTTTCTGAAAGTAATCGTGTTTTGCTTGCAGTACACACGGAACGTGAAGAACAGGAAGAAGTGATTGTCATTCGTATCATCAGTTGCAGGAAGGCGACAACCGCCGAAAGAAAACGATATGAAGAAGAAAACGATTAAACCCCAAGACGACGATATGCTTCCCGAATACGACCTGACAGGGAAAAAAGGCGTGCGCGGAAAGTACGCTAAATCTCTGAAAAAGGGATATTCTATCCGCGTGTTGAAAGCCGATGGAACGGTTGAAGTGCGCGAGTTTATTCCGAAAGAGGAAGCTGTTTTGCTTGAACCCGATGTGCGGGTATATTTTCCAGATTCGGAAAGTGTAAACCGCGCCTTGCGTTCATTGATTGACCTAATCCCTGAGAAGAAGGTCAGCCGTGTGGCGGAGCGACGGGGCAGGTATAGCGCGAAGTAGCGAGGGGAATTTGAGAGAGTTGAGGGTTGGCGGGTAATTTTTAATCACGAATAGTACGAAGGTCTTTCTTATGGAACTGATGCTTTCTTCACTTCTTGGAAGTGAATATAAAAATCCAACTCAAAAAATCCGTGTGATGACAGAAGGCTGGGTAAATAAATCAGTTTTCTGTCCTAATTGTGGAAGCACGTTAAACCGTTTTGAAAACAATTCACCTGTTGCTGATTTTTACTGCAAGAAATGCGCAGAAGAATACGAACTTAAATCAAAGAACGGGGAAATAGGAAAGAAGATTGTGGATGGTGCATATTCCACGATGATTGAACGTCTAAAATCAGATAACAATCCCAACTTTTTCTTTTTGACTTACAACAAGTCCACTTTTGAAATCAGAAACTTCTTAACTATCCCAAAATACTTTTTTGTTCCTGCGATTATTGAAAAGAGAAAAGCACTTTCTCCCACGGCAAGACGAGCAGGTTGGATTGGCTGCAATATTGACGTCAGTAATATTCCTGAAATTGGAAAAATCTTTTTTATTCAAAATGGCATCGTCAAAAGTAAAGACGAAGTGCTTGGAAAATGGAGCAAGACTGATTTTGTAAAATCAACTCAGAGCATCGAATCAAAAGGCTGGCTATTGGATGTTTTGATGTGCGTTGAGAAAATCAAGCATGCTGAGTTTTCGCTGGAGGATGTATATACTTTTGAAGGAGTTTTGAAAGCCAAACATCCATCCAATAACAATGTGAAGGCGAAAATCCGCCAGCAGTTACAGTTTTTACGTGATAAAGAGGTGATCGATTTCGTTGGTCGTGGTCAATATCGGATGAGGTTGGTAAGCAAGTAACGAGAGAACGCTGGGATGAATGTCCCAGCGTTTTTTGATTTGCGGTGGAATGTCCGCGTTGCGGGGTGTAGGGGCGACCCGTCAGGGCAAGACGGGTGAATTGTCGGGGAAACTGTCCATGCAAGAGGGGATGATGGATGGCGATGGGTGGGTCGCCCCTACGGATGGCAATGGAATGTCAACGAGAGAACGCTGGGATGGATGTCCCAGTGTTTGTGGTTTGTGGTGGAATGTCCGCGTGATGGGTGTAGGGGCGACCCGTCAGGGCAGACGGGTGAATTGTCGGGGAAACTGTCCATGCAAGAGGGGATGATGGATGGCGATGGGCGGGTCGCCCCTACGATGGCAATGTGATGTCAACGAGAGAACGTTGGGATGAATGTCCCAGTGTTCTTGATTTGTGGTGGAATGTCCGCGTTGCGGGGTGTAGGGATGACCCGTCAGGGCAAGACGGGAGAATTGCCGGGGAAACTGTCCATGCAAGAGGGGATGATGGATGGCGATGGGCGGGGCGCCCCTACGATGACAATGTGATGTCAACGAAAGAACGCTGGTATGAATGTCCCAGTGTTTTTGATTTGAGGTGGAATGTCCGCGTTGTGGGGTGTAGGGGCGACCCGTCAGGGCAAGACGGGGGAATTGTCGGGGAAACTGTCCATGCAAGAGGGGATGATGGATGGCGATGGGTGGGTCGCCCCTACGATATGATGATGTATTGGAATAATGGGTAACCCGTCAGGGGAGATGAAAGAATTGACGGGGAAACTGTCCATGCAAGAGGGGATGATGGATGGCGATGGGCGGGTCCGCCCCTACGGATGCACGGTACACCATTTATAATGTTCCATCATGGTCAAATTCGACCCACAGAAACACCATCGTCGTTCCATTCGGTTGAAGGGATATGATTATTCACAAGAAGGTGCATATTATGTCACCATTGTGACGTGGCAGAGGGTATTTTTGTTTGGGGAGGTCGTGAAGAAAGAAATGCGATTAAACAAGGTTGGGAAAATCGTCGAATGGGAATGGTTGGAATTGCCCAAGCGATTGTCTTATGTTGAATTGGGCGAATATGTGGTGATGCCAAACCATTTTCATGGAATTTTATTTATTCATGAAACCGTAGGGGCGACCCGTCAGGGTCAAGCAATGTCCTTGTCAGGCATAGAACCTTTGCAAACTGTCGCACCCGAAGGCATTGACGGGTCGCCCCTACCTCGCGGTCCCAAACCTGCCTCGCTTGGTGCGATCATCGCGCAATTCAAATCACGTGTTACAAAGCGTATTTGGAAATTCCCTGAATTCAAAGAAACACCCATTTGGCAACGCAATTACTACGAACACATCATTCGTAACGAAACCGATCTACAAAACAAAACGGATTACATCGAGGCAAATCCATCCTTATGGGATGAGGATGACGAGAACCCGGTCAATGCAAAGCCTGCAACATAAAAGACACTGGCTTCCACCAGTGTCTTTTTGATCATTGATTCTTCAGCGGCAGGTTCGAGCCGCAGTAGGTGCAGGCGGCGGAGTGAGTGCCTGTCCATTTGACCTCGTAGGTGGGTCCGCCGCAGTTGGGGCAGTGGCTGGGTAGCGAGCCCACAGGGTGGCTGACTGCCGCGGGTTGTGGAGCAGGTCTCGGCGCGGGGCGAGGCGCAGCATCCATGGGCGCGGGCATTGGCTGAGAGTGCGGCTGCGGGTCAGGGCGGCGTTCCTCGCGAAAGAGCGAGCCGAAGATCATAAAGAACCCGATCACGATAAAAATGCCGGGCCACCAGTCGTGGTTGCCTTTTGAGAAGATAAATCCCAAAACGATGAGCCAGATCCAGCCGCCTTTGCCGGGGTGAAAGAGCGGCGGTCCATGACGAAATTTTTTGTGTTTATGCATGTTGAGCATCCTTTGCGCGCTACGTGGCGAATAGTCCTTATACGTAGACGCCGCCGGGAAGTTTCGCTTTACGCCTCGGTCACTTCAACATCATGCGTGATCTCGACCACATCCCGCAGGGTGGCATAGACTGCGCAATATTTTTCCTCGCTCAGCAGAATTGCCTTTTTTACTTTTTCGGGATCAAGCCCTTTGCCTGTGGCTTGATAGTGGATGTGGATTTTTTTGAACTTCCAGGGCGGATTCTCATCCTGCTGCGCCTCTGCCGTAACGTTGAGCTGGTGCAGTTCCTGACGCTGTTTCCCCAGGATTTCGATCACGTCATATGCTGAACAGCCGATCAGCGACATGGGCAACAGGTCTGAAGCGCCGATGCCGCGCCCCATATTGATGGGAATGCTATGCTCGTCGCGGTCTTTCACGGTGAATAGGTCTTCGGGATTCCAATTGAGATATACAGTTTTCGATGCCATCTTCGCAGTATAGCATTAAACAGAAACTGCTCTTTATGATACGATACGGAAGGAGGGCATGATGAATATCCTTTTGGTGGCTGCGTTCGTGTTTGCTGTATTAGAAGGGCTGGCGTTGCAAAAGAATTGGTTTAAGCTGGAGTGGGTGGCGAAACCGGCTGTGATGCTTTGTTTGTTCGTTTGGTTGTTCACAACGGTGGGGTTGAGTGGCGCAACACTGTGGTTCGGCTTGGGGATTTTGCTTTCACTGCTGGGGGATGTCTTGCTGATGATCTCGCTTGATCGTCTCTTCTTACATGGACTGATCGCCTTTCTGCTGGCGCACGTCTTTTACACCATTGGTTTCAATATTCCTATCCCTGCCATTTCGGCATGGAGTGTGATTCTGGCGATCTTGATTGGTTGGGGCGGCGCTCGTGTGATTCGGCGTATCCTCACCTCGGTGGCTGCCAGCGAAAATATCCGCATGCGTTTGCCTATTATTGTCTATAGTGTGGTCATTTCTCTCATGCTCTTATCTGCCATGATCAAGCTGAATGACCTGAGCTGGAATGCGGGCGCATCGCTTCTGGTGGCGTTGGGCGCTTTCCTATTTTATATCTCCGATGTCATCCTCGCGTGGAATAAGTTCGTCGCGCCCATCCAGCATGGTCGCATTTACAATATCGCCGCTTATCATCTTGGGCAGATCGTTTTAATTGCCGGGGTGATCGTTCAATACAGTGCCTGAAGTTTGTGTAATAATCAGAATTCAATCATTTGAGTATGGAGAAGACCATGTTACCTCGCAACATTCCCGCAGACGAAGTCCGTATTTTTAGCGGCAGTTCCAACAAGCCGCTTGCCGAAAACATAGCCGCCGACTTGGGTATTCCACTGGAAGAAACGGTGGTTAAGAAATTCAGCAATGACAATACATACATTCAATTGGGTGCTAGTGTACGTAATCGCCGCGTGTACATCGTGCAGTCGCTGACTCCGCCCGTCAATGACAATTTGATAGAGTTGTTGATGATGCTGGATATCGCCCGCGATGCGGCGGCATCTGAAATTCACGCCATTATTCCTTATTACTCTTTCGGACGCTCTGATAAAAAGGATGCTCCCCGTATCTCCATCACTGCCCGCCTGGTTGCGGATTTGTTGAAGACTTCTGGTGCGACGCACGTGATGAGTATGATGTTCCATTCGCCGCAGGTGCATGGCTTCTTCCGTGTACCTACTGACCCATTGAGCAGCCGCCCGGTCTTTGGGCAATATCTCGAGAACCGTGATATGAGCGGCATGATCATCGTCTCGCCGGATATGGGTCAAGCTAAATCGGCGGCGCGCTTCGCCAAAAGCCTGGACCTGCCCGTGGCAGCCGGTAATAAGGAACGCGTGTCTGATACTGAAGTACGCATCAGCGGGTTGGTGGGTAATCAAGTGAAGGGACATAAGCGCGCGCTGATCTACGACGATGAGATCGCCACCGGCGGCTCGATCGCTGAGTTGACCCGTCTGCTCATTGAAGAGGAAGTGGAAGATATCATGGTGATGTGTACGCACGGGGTCTTCACTCGCGGCGGTTTGGAAAAACTGGCAGCCATTCCCCAGATCACTGAGATCATTACTACCGATACGGTTAACATCCCCGAAGAAAAACGACATCCCAAATTGAAGGTCTTATCCGTCGCGGGCATCTTTGCAGATTCGATCCAGCATAACTTCAATCGCGAATCGATTGGTGACCTGTTCGTATTTGGCGAGCTATAAAAGGAAAACAAATGAATCCCCTTATCATTATCATTCTTATCGGTTTGGCAGGCGGCATGGCGATTGGGCTTCAAGGACCCCTATCCAGCATCATTACCCAAAAACTGGGTTCGTTGGAAAGTGTCTTCATCATCCATCTTGGCGGGGCGCTGGCGGCGTTGATTCCAATGATCTTTGTCGGTTCGCGACTTAATGAGTGGAAGAGTGTGCCGTGGTATGCCCTAGTAGCAGGTTCTTTCGGTCTCATCGTCATTACTGCCATGGGATATATGATTCCCCGTATTGGTGCGGCGGGCGCATTGATCACGTTGATGGCTGGGCAGATCCTCGTCGCATCCATCCTCGATCATTTTGGCTGGCTCGGCATGGTTCCGCGCGCGATTGATTTGCAGCGGATTATCGGTTTTGGCGTGGTGATGGTCGGGGTGTGGCTGACAGTGAGATAAGATATGAGCATCCATCCAATTAGTGTAACTGTGATAAGTGGACAAGAAAATGCCGCCGAAATCGTATTTGCGGCATGCAGTTTCTTGAAGATGAGCTATGCGTATACTGTTCCAGTTAGCAAAAGTAAGGACGTGCGAGATGAGTTTTTATTGTCTTTTCATGTTTATAGGATAAGAGAGAGTTTTGATTATATTCCTGAGCATGAATACATTAACAGAATTCACATTCTGAAAAGAGACGGTTTCCCGCAAAGTACTTTTTGTCTCGCTTTAGATGTACAAGGATATTCAATTGCAAAAGAATTGTTGACGCGGAATGGCATAATGCCAAACCAGATAGTTCACGATAATATATGCAGATTGAATGTAGTTGAAAAAGTAATACCTCCTTATCCAAGAATAAAGTCTACAGTTGAGTATTGGAAAAAAATAAGGAGTGAACTTTATCGTATAGAATGGGAGCATCGTAGAGTTAGGTCGAAAAACGGGAAGCGTAAACTTTTTGACATTTATGTTCCATCAAGTTCAAGAGAAAAAATTTTTTATGCTTGGTACAAGAACCTTGAAGAAATACTCCTGCCTTGGAGACATAATATGGGGAAAATATTAGCGGACTGGTCTTAATGTAAAAAGACGACAGGCTCAAAACCTGTCGTCTTTTTTTCTTCTTTCCTCTTTCTTTTCACTCCATCGTCACAATATGCTCGTGGATTAAATGCGAGTAGCGATTCTGCAAGCGGATGAAATGGTTTTGGATCGCATCTGCCTCGGAGCCTTCGAGGACGAGGAAGCGTCCCTTCTCGACACCTTCCCGCGCGATCTCGCGGCACACGGCTTCAGCGACGAGTTCCGCTAACAGCACCTGACCCTGCACGGCGGTGTCGAGGCGGTTGTTTTCATCCAGATACCGTTTTACTGAAGGCGCGTTCGTGGCAATCACAATGCTCGAGTTGACGCGGTCAAAATACACGCGCTGACGTGGGTCCATGCGGTCGTCGAAACGGATATCGTTGAAGAGCGCGTTCTTGCTGCGCGAAGGCGGCGCGGGCAGCGCTTCCTTTTTGGAATGCACTTGTACCATGGCTTGTGCATGCATCTTGTTGACTCGCGCCACGATCAAGCCCTCACCACCGACTTGGCGACCTTCCACTCGCACAATCGCTTCACCAACGCTGGGGTCTGCCTTGTGTGGTTTCAACTTCACCTTGGGAGTGAGCACGATCACTTCATCGCTATTGGATTCAATAACAACCACATCATTGGGTTTGGCTTTCTTGGTGATGTCTGCTCGTAAGATGAGTGAAAGAGTGCGACCGGTTTGCACATACGCACGTTCAGGGAAGAACAGCATGCCTGAAGCGGGTAATTGAATGCGCGACTCGCCATCTTTGCGATTGCTCAGTTCATTCAACGCAATGTGATTCAACTCATGCAGTGCACGGTCAATCTTCGTCCTTAATTGTTTATCAAGCTTGGTCTGTTCTTCGCGGATGGCGTGCTTGCGTTCCTTTTCGATCAACGGTTCGATCTTTGCTTCCACGGCAAGGCGCAGTGCCTTCGCGAACGGATGCGACCAATTGATGCCGTCACGCGTGGCAGTGAGCACGGGCTCGTCGTTCTTCAATAGATCATGCAGATAATCGCATTGCATCGAGCCATAGAAATATGCCGCCACCGGGTCATTCTCGTACTTGAGCATGGTCAGCGATAAGACCATACCCTTGCTGATGACCAGCAAACCGCCATCGGCGTAATCACCTTCCTCACCGCGCGTAGAAAGTTGAATGGAAGAGCGATTCAATTCCAACTTCACCCAAGCGGGGTAATCGGGAATCTTGATGCGCTCGCTCAAGACCTTCACACCCTTTGGCGCTTTGTAACTGAGCGTGTGTTCCTGTTTGACGGTGCTATCCACTGCCAATTCACGCAGAATGATTTTGCGCTTGGGGTTGCTCATGATCGGTCGCAGTTCAAAATGACGCTGCAGGTAATTGCGGAAGTTATCGAATTGCGGCACCTTCACATCATCACGCGAGACGATGATTTCGATGATCGTGCCGTTGCCTTCAAGGATCCCATACTGTTGGCGCACAGGTACTAACGCCCGTACGGGTTCATCCAATGAAAAGGTCGGCACGCCGTTTTTAACCAGCAGCGAACATGAATAGAAATTGCCACCTTTGAACGAACGCACATAGCCATGCCCAAGCCCGAAGATCGAATCCTTCAAACCGCGTCCCCACATGCCGCGCACATTTTTATCTTCTTTAATGCCGCTGGTCGCTTCGCCGTATGTGCCTACCACTTTATCCATGCGCGCGTCGTTCATACCTTCGGCATTGTCCCAAATGCGGATGGTCGAATTCTTATGTCTGCGCAACACATCAATATAAATTTCGCCGCTTACAGACCAGCCCGCCTGTTCGAGGCGCAGATAACTGTCGTTGCTGTTGGTGATGATCTCGACCAATGCGCGGAACACATCCTTGCGAATCGCCTGATCCGCTTGTTGTATCGCAACGCGGTCGGCGTATTGTAATTTTCTACTACTTCCTGCCATGACTATTTTTTACCTTTAACTTTTGAGATCAATAAATTCGAAAAACTTTCTTCACAAAATTCCAGGAACGCGATCAAGTCCGTGCGGAAGTGAATGCCCGCATAGCGCTTGAACAATTCCACATTTCGTTTCAAGGTCTCTGCTGAAGATTCCATTGTGGCGAACAGCATATTTCTGAAATCAAACTCGCCGATCTGGGCACGCTTGCCATTGCGTCGGTAGAGTTGATAAGCGTCCGATCTTTCGATTTGTTTGACAACCTTTGCAGCTTTATCTTTCTCTTCTTTGGATACAACCACCGGAGCCAATACTTCCACTTTGACTGGCGGCGCCTCTTTCTTAACCTTGGGCTTGGCTGCTGGAGCTTCAGCCTTTTTCCACGCTGCGGGCGGAGTCAGACTCAGCGTCAGTTGAGTCGCTTGGGCAGCTTTCACCTTTTGCGCCTTTGGCTTTTCAACCTTCGCCTTAGGCGCAACTTTAACGACTTCCTTCTTTCTTCTTTCCTCTTTTTTTACAACCTTCGTCACTGGCTTAACCAACGTCTTTGGTTTTGGCGCTGGCTTGCTTTGTTGTTGCTTAACCTGTACTTTCGCCTTCGCTACCGGCTTGACTATTTTCTTTGGCACAGGTTTCTTTTTAACAGGCGCTGTAACTTCTTTCTTCGGTTTCGCCTGAGCCTTTGGCTTTGCTGCCTGCTTTTTCAGAACAGGTTTCTTCTTTTCTTCTTTCTTCTTTATTTCTTTCTTTTTAACTTCTTTCACTACCGGCGCAGAAGGAACAACTTCTTTCTTCTCTTCCTCTTTTTTCTCAACGGCAGGCGCAACAATCACTTCCACTTTTGGTGGAACAGGCAGAGTTACACCAAGTGTCTTTGCCACCTGTTTCGCAACCTGCCTGCCTTGAACCTTGGTTTCAAACCCGTCTGTTGGGTTGCCTTTGAGAAGTCCCTTCTCTTTGGCGTCGTGCAAGCGGCGGGTCACCAGCGCCGAGTCGGGCCAGTAGAAGTAATTCTTAAGCGCAAAACTGTGTGGGAAGAATCGGAAACAGGTTGAAACGACTTCTTCGACCGCCACCGGAGCTGCGTCAGCTTGTAAAACTTGAACGGCAAAAACGACCAGCTCCCCGGCGGGGATGGAGGCGTATACGTCCAATTTGAACTCGGATGAATTTTTCGTGATAGTAGGTTTGGCGATTGCCTCAGATGACATAAGTCCGTGTGCCTTGTTTGTAGTGAAAGTTTTGCAATTTTACACTGGTTATCGCCCGATATAGTACCAGAGACATATCGGATTTAGGGAAAAATCCAACTTATATCCTATTTCAAGTACTTGAAGAATCCATAAAATGGAGCGAGTTGTTTATTTCATATCAGGAGAAATCATTCGTGTACAAGTATCCCATCAAGTTCGAATTCCCCATGGTCAGTCTGGGTCGTCAAGTGGACGTTAAGAATGGAGATGGCAAGTTCATTATGCGCGCTTCCGATCCTTTTATTTCATTTAAGGACTCTATGTCTTACATTGACGGCAGCGGGAAGGAAGTCTATCGTGCCGAGGGAGATACTTCTTTTCGCTTTATGTTTCAATTTGCCAGCATGTCTTCTGACTGGAATATTGTCACTACCGATGGCAAGCCGGTTGCCTATGTGGATGATTATTGGGCGCGCATGGAAGAATTCAAAGATATGAACGTGAATATCACTTCGTCTGCCCCTGTGATGCAAAGTGATGGGCGTGCTGACCTCGGCGGTGTGTTGGGCAATGTGGCTGCCAATTTTGCTAACAACTTTGCGGATAATGTCATCCGTTCAAATGTGCCAGCCAGGCTGGTGTATCAGATCAAATCTCGCGAAGATGGCGATGTCTTAGGATGGATCGTCCCTTCGCGTGGCACGGGCTGGTTCGACTTTTTGCCGTATTCCACCCGCATTCAGATTCTCAACCTACCTTTTGCTGCTCGTGCGTACGCTCCTTCTTATGAATTCAAGATTGGTAATTTGTATGGTCCGACCGTATTGAAATTACAGAAGCAGCGCGATCTGTTGGTTGATAAATACACGCTCGAAAAAGTCGGCGAACTGACTGACCAGCAGGAACGTTGGGCGATCCCTGCACTGACTTTGGTCGCTATGTTTGAGCGAACCCGTGTAAAGAAAATGGCAGATTGGTAGATCAGTAAGAAAAGTAGATATGAAGGCTCTTGATGATTTCATCAAGAGCCTTTTTTATTGTCCTATATATTGATATACCTTTACATTATTTTCAGTATCTTCAAAGACCAGTTCAAAAACATTTGGCAGACTTTCGATTGTATTTTCTATCTCGCTTACATCTTTACTCAACTCTGTGCTTTTTGGTGATTGCAGCAATGGCGCAATGACGATGTACTCAATGCCTTGATTTTGCAGATAGTCTTCCAGTTCCTGGTTGTTCTTTGGGAAGTTAATGGTCTTGCGTTGCACATGCACATAAACAGGGACAGGTTCATTCACCATTACAATCGCATCGGCTGAGGCATTTTTAGCTACCCAACTTGTGCCAAGCGAAAGGTCAGTGATCTGCTCACGGATAGGGGAACGCCAGTCTTGGAGGTTGCGAGCTATTAAAACAAGTGCGATCCCCACACAAATTCCAATAGCAATGCGCGAGTTCTCTTTTGTCAACCATTTCAATCCATTTAGAAAGTAGAAATAGAGAAATGGCAAGATCGGGATCAAAAAGCGTGCTTTGACGCTTCCAACTTGTGGATTCCAAAACGCAAGAATTCCAATGACATAAATAATGAAATAGACATGCATCCATTCGAGCTTTGGCTTCCATGCCAGCAGCCCAAGGATGATCAACAAAAGGATGGCAAGGTTGAGGATGAAAAACACGAAACCAAATGTCTGATCCAAGCGCGTGCCGAAGATGGGGATCAATGACCCAGCGAGGATCTGGTCAAAGTAGCCGGATGCATTCGCCCAGACTTGACCAAGCTTCTCGATGACGGAGCCGCTCAACACCTGCGCCTCATAACCAGACGAGATAACTGTCCCGCCGTTGCGGAGGTTAAGCCAACTCTGGAGCCCGAATCCAACTATGAAAAGAACGACGACCATGCCTGCTTCTTTGAATTTTCGAGAAAGTAATAAGATAATGAGTAATGAGAGAGTGAGTGAAACCCCAATCGTGCGGATCTGCTGTGAATAGAATGCGAGGAATGCAACCAGGACGACCCAGCCGATAGGCTTCCCTTCTGTTTTGTCGTATACAAGTAATGCGAGAAGCGAAAAGAACAAGTATGCCGTCTCTGACATAACTGTGACAGATGTTCCGATCAATAGCGGATTCAACGCGACCAATGCTGTGAGAATTTCAAGATAAGGTGAGGTCAGTCGTTTGGGAAAAAGTTTGTAAACTAAAAAGATGGAAGCCAGCCATAACACCAAAGAAACGACTTTGAGCGCATCATAATTTTTTGGAAAGGCAAGCGTGAAAGGCGCAAGCATCAACGGCCAGCCTGGCGGAAAATTCCGCTCGATCTGTGGGCGTGGAAAATTTATGAGCTGATACCCTTGTCCATTGGCGAGGCTTTCGGCGAGGATGATGTATTTGGCGTCGTCGTAGGAGGTGCCGATCTGAAGCGAGTTGAAGCGTAGAAGGGCAAGGACTGCACTTGCAAGAATAAGCCCCAGCAAGAAGAGGTTTGTGTTTCTTTGAGACATGTCTATGATTCCGTCTTGAACGTCATTGCGGAATAGAACTCGCGTAAAAATTGAGAGGGATGTCTGGCAAGTAATTGAGGTTCTGAGAAACCGGCTTGCAAAGCAAGTTTGCCAAATGAGACAAACGAGAACGGATAAGGAACCCAGGGATTACCCGAGTCCACGTTGTATTCGATGACGATGAGTTTGCCGTTTGGCTTTAGAAAAGATTTGATATGTTGTAAGACCTTAACTCTGTCTTTAAAATAATGTAGAGAATTGGCGGCAAGGATGCCATCCAGCGAGGGCAGGCTGGATGGCCGCGAAAAATCCTGCACTTGGAGATGCAGGTTTTCAGCGGTTTCAAAGCGTGCGCGATATTCACTTTTTAATGTCTCCAGGCTGGAGCGGTCCTTGTCCACCGCGTAGATCGTAGCCGTAGGACCGATCAGCTCACGCAAGGCAAAGGTAAAAGCGCCGGAGCCAGCTCCGAGGTCCGCCCATGAGCCGCCTTTATCCAAAGAAGCAGGGCGCAGTAAGTTAACGTGATCCGTATGATCCATAAGTGAATCGTATCATACCCATGATCCTGACGTTTGTCATGAAATTTAAGACTTCCCTTTTCAAATTTTATGAAAACGGCTAAGATGCAATTATTCCTTTGGGGTGTCTTGCTTTTATAATGGGGATGGCTCGGGGAAAAATAAAAAAGGAGAAACTCAATGAACAGAAAAGTATTATTTGCATTTCTTGTATTGGTCTTGCTGACGATGGCATGTGGGGGAGCGGCTGCGCCTGAGCCCACTGCCACAAGCACTCCTGAGCCGCCGACACTAACGCCCACTGCCACAGCTACTGCTACCACTGTGCCCACCGCCACCCCAGATCGGGCTGCCACCATCGCAGCGAAAGTGACTCAGGCTGCCGATGATGTGCTGGCAGAGTTGGACCCGCTTCTGGCGAATGAAGATGTTTCATACAAAGATGGAAGTTTGTTATGGCAGCAGGAAACTCCGTTGTTCATTGAAATGACGGGACCTTCTTCTTACTTCCAACCTTTTGCTGAAGGCGAGATCGGCAAGAACTTCATTTTGAAATCAGATGTGACCTGGGAAGCTTCCGGTATTATCGTCTGCGGAGTTATCTTCCGCTCGGAGCCGGATTTTATAGAAGGCAAGCAGTATAAATTCCTTTATTTGCGTTTTTCAGGGGCTCCTGCCTGGGCAATCGAGTTTCATGAATTCGGGTATTTCAAGAATTCTCCGACAAAGATCCAATACTCGAATGCAGTTGATCTGGCGAATGGCGCAACCAATCAACTGGTTATTGTCGCCCGCGATGATGAGTTTAAGGTTTTTATCAACGGCACCAGCCAGGGCAGATATTTCGATTACAGCAAACAGCAGTTGCAAGGTAGTTTTGCAGCCCTGGCATCACAGGATTCTGGTGAAGGAAAATGTGAGTACGAAAATACATTTGTGTGGGCGTTGAAGTAAGCTGTTCCTAAAACTGAATGGGTGTCGGCGAAGAGTCGATACCCATTTTTTTTGTTTTTTCAACTTGTTTCATGGTGGATGGTATCATACACGCCATCTCCGAAAACAGGATTTGAAATGGAAAACTCTATGTACCACGATCCCTATGCGCCGCTGCGTTTTAGAGATTATCGATTGCTGCTCAGTGGGCGCTTTATCAGCGCATTTGCAAATGAGATGCTGTCTTTTGCTATTGGTTGGGAGTTATGGCTGCGCACACACAGCGCTTTTGCATTAGGCATGGTGGGATTGGTGCAGGTGGTGCCGGTGATTCTGTTGTCTTTGCCAGCCGGGCATGTGGCAGATCAATATAATCGTCGTCGCATTGTCATCATCAGTGAAGTTTTGATCGCCCTCTGTGTGATCGCTTTGGGCTGGCTTTCTTATACTGAAGGCTCATTGGTGTTGATCTACATTTCATTATTGGGAATTGGCATCGCTCGCGCTTTTAATGAACCAGCTTCTTCAACGCTGACTCCGGAGACTGTGCCGCCGGAATTATTTTCACAAGCTGCCACATGGGGAAGCGGCGTTTGGCACTTCGCCTCGATCACCGGACCGGCATTGGCTGGTTTGCTCGTGGGCTTTTTCCACTCTGTAACCTTTATCTACATCTATGCGGCGCTATCTGCTGTAACCTATTGCGTGCTCATCTCGTTGATTAAGGGCAGGCAGTTGCCGCTGGCAGAAAAAGCCGCCACGTTGGATTCAGTCCGCGAAGGGCTGCGATTTATGCGCAACACGAAAGTGATCCTAGCGGCAATCACGCTTGATATGTTCGCTGTCCTTTTCGGTGGAGCCGTAGCGTTACTGCCCATCTATGCCACAGATATTCTGCACGTGGGCGCACAGGGACTGGGCATCTTGCGGGCTGCGCCGTCGTTGGGTGCCTTAGTCATGGCGTTTCTCATTGCACATTTACCGCCGATGAAGAATGCAGGCAAAACCTTATTGTTCGCTGTCACTGGTTTTGGTTTAGCGACCATGGTCTTTGGTCTTTCAACCAACTTTTCACTCTCGGTCATTATGCTTATTCTGCTTGGCGGTTTTGATAATATTAGTGTGGTGATCCGCAGCACCTTAATGTTGACCCAGGTGCCTGACGAGATGCGTGGGCGTACCTCAGCGGTGAATAATATTTTCATTGGCGTTTCGAATGAGCTGGGCGCTTTTGAGTCAGGTTTTGTCGCGGCACTGGTAGGACCCGTGATCACCGTGGTGGGTGGAGGCATTGGAACCATTCTGGTAGTAATGGCAATTGCCCGCATCTTCCCTGAGATGCTAAAATTAAAATCGTTGGATGTGCCGAAAGAACCATAAGCCTGTATAAATGGGATGTACTTGTTGCCGTATAATTGACCTATTAGAGGTGCCTCATGATGAACAACAAACAATTAGCCGCTGTATTTACCCTGATCGCCAATCTGCTTGAGATCAAAGGCGAGATCATTTACAAGACGCTTGCCTATCGCAAAGCGTCCGAGAGTCTCGATACGCTCGGGCGCGAAGCCAGCGAATATTGGAAAGAGGGTAAGTTAGCAGACATCCCCGGTGTGGGGAAAGCCATTGCCGAAAAAATTGATGAATTGCTCAACACGGGCAAACTTGAGTTTCTTGAAAAATTGAAGAAGGAAGTGCCAGAGAGTCTGGCTGGCTGGTTGCAAGTCCCTTCGCTTGGGCCCAAGAAGATCGCCATGATCTGGAAGGCGTTGAACATCACCACACTCCCCGAACTTGAAGCGGCGGCGAAAGAGGGCAAACTAAAAGACTTGCCCGGCATGGGCGCAAAATCAGAAACCGCGATCCTTGAAGGCATCGCATCGTTAGCTAGACGTTCGGGAAGACTTCCATTAGGCAAGGCGTATCCGCTGGCGCAGGAGATCATCAAAGTTCTAAAAGGCGTAAAGGGAGTCGTCGATGCGCAACCCGCTGGCAGTTTGCGAAGGATGCGTTCCACCGTCGGCGATCTTGATATCCTCGTCGCAGCCACAGATTCGGCGCCAGTGATGGAAGCTTTCGTCAACCTCAAAGGCGTGGAGCGTGTGCTGGGACGTGGTGAATTCAAAGCCAGCATCGAATTTTTTGATGGCGTGCGCGCGCAGGTTTGGGTGCATGCGCCTGAGAAGTTTGGCACGGCGCTGCAATATGCAACTGGCTCAAAAGATCATAATGTCAAACTGCGTCAGATCGCGCTCGATAAGGGACTATCCCTTTCGGAACATGCGTTGACCAAGGTAAAGGGCAAGAGTGAAATTCTCTGTGCCACCGAAGAAGAAGTCTATAAAACTCTTGGCTTGCAATATGTGCCGCCTGAAATGCGTGAAGATCGCGGCGAGGTGGAAGCAGCGAAGGCGAACAAACTTCCCAAGTTGATCCAGGTTAAAGATATCAAGTCCAACCTGCACATGCACTCCACGTACAGCGATGGCAAATTATCCATGCTTGATATGGCACGTGAAGCCATCAAACGCGGATTGCAAGTGATTGCCTTCACCGATCATTCCGTTAGCCTCGGCGTGGCGAATGGCTTGTCTATTGAACGGCATAAACAACAAGCCGCCGAGATCAAGAAGATTCAAAAACAATTGGGCGATGAGATTCTGATTCTGCATGGCAGTGAAGTGGAAATTAAAGCCGATGGTTCATTGGATTATCCGGATGAATTCCTTGCCTCGCTCGACCTCGTAGTTGCCTCTCTTCATTCGAGCTTACGCCAGCCGAGAGAGAAGGTTACACAGCGTTTGTTGAACGCGATTAACAATCCGCATGTCGATATCATCGGTCACCCAACCGGGCGTGAAATTCCCGACCGCGAAGGCGCTGATTTGGATATGGAAGCCGTCTTTCAAGCCGCCGCAAAATCAGGCGTGGCGTTGGAGATCAACGCCCATCCCTCACGCCTCGACCTCGACGATGCCTTTGCCCGTCGCGCCAAAGACTTGGGTGTGCTCATCACTGTAAATACCGACGCTCATTCTGACGATGGCTTTGACGTATTGCCTTATGGCATTGCCACCGCACGCCGGGCCTGGCTCGAACCGAAGGATGTCATCAATACCTGGACATCAAAGAAGTTGACCGATTGGCTGAAGAAGAGAGGATAGGATGTTGGATCAAGGCGGTTCCTATTTTGATATTAAGAATAAGTTGGTTGGAAGGTTGAAATCCTCCAAGGTGGATGAAAAGATATCTACTTTGCTCCAGTCTGCATTTGATGAGGCGATCAAATCTGAAAATATTGTGTTGGCAAGCGAAGAGAAAAAACGTTTGAAAACGCAGATTACTACTGAATTCTTGAATGATCTTTCGAAGCTAATACGAGGCGGTCAGTGAAAGATGTTTTGAAGCCTGCATATCTAAAGGTTGTCATTGCTTTTATCTTGTTCGCTCTCTCCGGCTGGGGTTGGGGGCTTCTGGTGCAAATGCGAATATCCGATACCTTTCCCTTTGGCTTCCCGTTTGAGTTCTTCCTTGCTTGGGGACCCTGCCAACCCGGTGAAAATTGTTCGGAGTTCAATGGACTGTATTTGGTTTTCGATATTCTCATTTGGTATGTGGTTGGCGCATGGGTAGTGAGCCGCTTTAAGAGGTTGTAGATGAATGAGATGAACGAAACAAAACCGCTGCCGCCTTGGGTGGGTGGTTGCATCGTTCTGGTCATGTCCCTATCCTTTTTCGGGATGGGACTCTTTGTTATGTTGATCTCGTTCGATGTCATCCCAACACCGCCTGAGAATTTCAATGCGCCGCGGATCGTCGTTGCGGCGGCGGGCCTGGTCTTTGCTTTGGCGGGCATTATGATCTTCATTCGCGGTAGCTTTTCAGAAGAGGAAATGAACAGTCCGCTTCTGGCTTGGGTGTGGTTTTTGTTGCAAATGGCTGTGATGTCTGCATTTTCAAGTGTGTTCTTGTGGGTGGGGTTTGGTCCGGGCGAGCGAGAGTTTCAAACCACATCTTCGTTTGGAGGCGTAACCACCACAGGGGAGGGGAGTTCATCCTTTGGTCGCTTCCTGTTTGGTGGTGCGGGGTTGCTATTTGGGTTGATCACCTTGTGGATTTCATTCGTGCAGTTTCGCAGTTTGATGCAGAAGACCTTTCACTCTGATTCTTGATGGCAGCTAGGTTGAATCCGCTTGAGTGTTGGGTGATGTTCGAAGGGAAGCGACAGGTCAGAGCGGGGAAAGAGGCGCAGATCTTTAATCCTTATCTAACCGGTTTATACTGTGACCGAGGTGTTGAATGGATATTGTTGTTCGCCGCATTACTGATGAAGACAGGGACGAGTGGTTTCGGATGCGTAAAGGCATTTGGCCCGACGCGCCGGATGAATATCTGCATTCTGATATGGGGGATATTTTAGCGAGCGAGAGTGATGCGGTCTTTATGGCGTTTGTGGACACTACCCCGGCGGGGATGATCGAAGCAAGTTTGAGGGAGTATGGTGAGAGTTGTGAGACTAGCCCGGTTGGGTATATTGAGAGTTGGTTTGTCTACCCTCAGTTTCGGGGTAGGGGGCTGGCAACGGTTCTTTTAGGGGCGGCTGAAGACTGGGCTCGCGGCAAAGGCTGCACTGAGATGGCTTCGGATACCTGGCTGGATAATGAAGTCAGTATTCGGGCGCATTTGAAGGCAGGTTATTTTGAGGTGGAACGCTTGGTGCATTTTGTGAAGCGTTTATAGGTAATTAGGCTGGGTTAGCCAGGAAAAGGCGGAAATTCCCCGATTTTTAATCCTTTCTGACATTATAATAAGGTTGCATTTTTATATGGCTTACTTGGAGTGACTGTATAATGCCTTCGGCATAGTTGTACAGGTTTTCACATGAGCATTCGCCTAAAGGTTGCCCTGCCGTTCGTCCTTTTGACCGTGGTCGTTTTTGTGATCGGGGTCTTTGTGGTCACGCGCCTGGTCACCGGTACCTTGACGGAGCGTTTGACCAATCAACTGCTTGAATCGGGTAGGGTGGTTTCGGATAGTTTTGTGCGGCAGGAAGGGCTGCACGTCAACGAGGCGTTACGGATCGTTTATACGACTGGGTTTGCAGAAGCTGTATTGAATGAAGATCGCGAAACGCTGCTGCGCTTGGTCGAGCCTGCTTTGGGTGGCGGAACCATCGAAAACATTATTCTGATTTCACCACAAGGCACAGAAGTATTGCATCTCATTCGCAATGGCACTGATATTCAACGGGTGGAACTGGATACAGGCGCAGGACAATCTCCAATTGTTATTCCATTTCTACGTAGTCAAAATCCGCAAGATCCACCGCGCCGGGCATTAGGTGGAAATCTCGTTAATGATGAACTGTATTATTACACGTCGCTGCCGATTTCTGTCGATGGCGAGTTTGATGGGGTTATTATCGTTGGAACCTCGATTCGCGGGCTTCTGCCTATTTTTAAACAAGGCGCGTTAGCAGATATTATTTTATATGGAAGTAACGGTCAGGCACTTGCAACGACACTTGGGTCGGCTGACGAAGAAACCCTGGCAACGCTGGACATACCCGAAGACCAATATACTGAAATCATTAGTAATAAAGAACAAGTGACTGGCGCAAATATTGAAGTGGCTGGACGTTCGTATACCATTGGATATGCACCGCTTCAAATCGGAAATGACCGGCTCGGTGTCTTTTCCGTTGCATTGCCTTCTGATTTTGTGGTGCAGTTTGGCGCTGATAACCGCGTCACCTATGCCATTGTTTTTACGATCTTGATGCTGATCGTGATCGCGATTGGTTTCTTTGTTTCGAGGTTGATCATTGTTCCTTTGTATTCATTGGTCAGTACATCTCAGGCAATTGCAGGCGGAGATTTGAACCGCAGGACCGGGCTTCGCACTGGCGATGAAATTGGGACGCTTGCCAGTACCTTTGATGATATGACATCGAAGCTGCAAGAACGAACCATTGAACTTGAAAAGACCAATGAGACTCTAAAGAAGATCGATAAAACAAAAAACAATTTTATTCAGATATCTGCACATGAACTGCGAACACCCCTAACTTTGATTATGGGTTATTCGCAAATGCTCGAGCAGGATTTGAAGGAAAATCCGGAAATGCAGAAACTAGCACAGGGCATCCTTGAAGGGTCCGAGCGCATGGCTGATGTAGTTGATAGTATGCTGGATGTTTCTCGAATCGATAATAATGCCCTAATTCTACGGAAGACCAGCATCACACTGGCACCCATCATTCGCAAAGTGCAAAGAAATTTTCAATCTGCTTTTGATGAGCGGCAGATCAAATTTGAGGTTGAAGGTGTTGAAAAACTTCCTGCCATTGCCGCCGACCCTGATATGCTTCATAAAGTTTTTTATCACCTAATGATGAATGCGATTAAATACACGCCCGATGGTGGTGATGTTAAGATCGAAGGTAAGTTCATCAATGGTAACGAACCGCCGCATTTAGAAGTCACAGTGAGCGACACAGGCATTGGTATTGACCCGAACATGAAAGATCTGATATTCCAAAAATTCCACCAGACCGGTGAAGTGTTATTGCATTCTTCAGGGAAGACAAAATTTAAAGGTGGCGGACCCGGGCTTGGGCTGGCGATTGCGCGCGGTATCGTACTGGCTCATGGTGGTACTATTAAGGTGGAAAGCCCTGGGCACGATGAAGTGAAATTCCCAGGTAGTAAATTTATAGTGTCTCTTCCGGCACCACCAAAAGAACCGAAAGAGAAGGAGCAGGATGTATGACCACAATCAAACAACGTGAAAGGCGTGATTGGGCGCTTTTGATCTTCCTTGTACCGATCGGTATCATGTTGATCATAATTGTCGGTCAGCTGGCTGTCCGCATGGTTCCAACCTGGAGTGTAGACGCAGGCATGGGCTCGAATCTGGAACCGGATTCTGAATCGGCTCGTCCATTTGCATTGCTTCAACCCATCCTGCCGCAGATTCTCACACCTGTAGCTTGGGCGGAAAGTTACTTAACACCTAATGGGGATGTTTCCTTCCCGCCTTTTTTGACTTTTGAACCAACCGCCACTCCCTCACCGACGGCGGCCACCCCCTCCCCAACAGAAAACACCCCGACGGCTACTACCACTGCGTCTCCAACCAGCACGGTTACAGTGACTGTCACAAGTACACCACCAACACCCACTAAAACTGATACGGACGAACCGGATACGCCAACCCCTTCTGCAACCGTATCCCCCTCACCAACCACGCCTTCACCTTCCCCTACAACACCATCACCTTCGCCAACCACGCCTTCACCTTCCCCTACGACACCGTCACCATCTCCGACTACGCCATCTCCAACGGGTGTGATATCCACTATGCCACCATCCTATGGGACACCTGCTCCAATTCCTTCACAGGTTGGGGTTGGTACACTTCCAGATAATACGAATCCCTCTTCTGATACAAATGTCGGCACCGTGTTGGATGGTACCTATATTGTTGTCAATCTAAGTGTTACGGTTTCTTCATCCCCAGATGATAATTATGACTTGGCGATATATGAATACAATAGTAGCGGCTATGTTTATATGGACTGGATGATTGTGGGTATAACAAATTCTTCAGATGGCAGCCAATATTATGAAGTGTTCAACTGGGGCAATGGCAACCCGGATACAAATTCCAATCTTGGAGATGTAGCTGGCGAGATAGATGATCAGCAGGTAGATGGTTCTGAATTTTATGACCCCGATGGAGCTGGAACAGCGCCTCAATCTGGTATCTTGATCGATGTAGATACCGCCTCAAGTTCTCCTCCTCCTGCTACATATAACTATGTTGTGATCATTTCGCCAATAGGTGGCATGCCCAGTAATAATGCGCAAGTCGACGCCTTGCAAACGGTTGAAGTGCCGACCCCAACTCCTTAAGTAGTTTTATAACAAGCTCGCCTACATTTTTTGTAGGTGAGCTTGTTATTTAAGGACACACGTATGAGTGACTTGAACTACCCAGATAAATTAAAATAGTTGTAAAATAGACTAACCCAAGCAATAGGGAGGCACTGTGACTGAACCTAATCCTGCTAACAAACCCACATATCGAATTTCAGACCTGCATGAATCGGACCGTCCACGCGAGCGTCTTGCAACGCTGGGACCACAGGCATTGACCAATGCAGAACTGCTTGCGATTCTTCTCCGCGTAGGGGTGCAGGGTGAAAATGCCGTCGAAGTGGGGCAACGTTTGTTACAAGCATTTGGCGGGTTGCGTGGGCTGCATCGTGCGCCTTTCAAAGATATAATGGATCAGCATGGCATGGGAGAAGCTAAGGCATCTCAGATCAAGGCGGCGATAGAACTGGGTAGAAGACTCACGTTCGAAGCGCCGGAAGAAAAACTTGCCATTAACAGCCCAGCAGATGCGGCTGCGCTCGTGCAATATGAGATGTCTGCTTTGGAGCAGGAACATTTGCGAGTATTGCTTCTAGATAGAAGAAACCGCGTGTTAGCAATCGTTGAAGTTTATAAAGGCTCTGTTAATTCTTCGCAGGTACGGGTGGGGGAATTGTTCAAGGAGGCGATCCGTGCAAATGCCTCGGCGATCATTGTTACGCACAATCACCCCAGCGGCGACCCAACCCCCAGTCCAGACGACGTTGCCGTGACCCGTGCTGTGGTGCAGGCAGGGAAATTATTGGATATCGATGTATTGGATCATCTTGTGATCGGACAGGGGAAATGGGTTTCGTTGAAGGAACGCGGCTTGGGATTTGGTTAAAACCTGACTTTAAATTTAAATTGCATTTACATACTTCGCTTCACCCCAAATTCAGAAAATTCTCCTGTTATTGTTTCATATTCGATCTTAGCCTCATCCACTCGTGAGGCGCGTGGACCTTCTCGCATCATCGCGATAAGACGCTCCACATTTCCGCGGCTTCCTTCAGCAATGGCTTCCACTGTATTCCAGCCGACGTTACGTACCCAGCCGGTGATGCCGCCGATCTGGCGAGCATGGTATTCCACATGGGCGCGAAAGCCAACACCTTGCACGTGTCCCTTGACCCAGATGTGAGCGCGGACCAACTCATTTGGATTGTGCTGCATGTTTCCTCCGCTGGCGCATCATGTCGATGGCACCCCAGATGGGCACGATCAGAACAATGACAAGCAATAACAGAAATGGAAGCAGGTTACGAACTGCCACGCCGCCGCGATTTTGCCCCAGCACATTTTCACGCCAGCGCGAATCTAATTGGTTGAGTGAAGAACCAAGTGCTCTGGTGACACCCAGATCACAGTCGAATCCGTCGCTGTAGGTACTCGTCAGGCGTGAAAGCCCAGACACGCCAAATGAATCGCGAATGTAGGTAACAAAAGATTGGGACTGGGCATAGGCTAAATACGCTGAACCCGAATCGGCGGGGAAAGAGGCGCATAAGTCCCCAAATGGAATCAAGGTGTTGTTTACTCCCGCAATCTCCAAAGCACGCGCATAATCAGGGTTGGGATAGAGTTCCACCATCGAGGCGATGCCTTCAATCAGCCAAGCAGGTTGTTTGTAATAGTTATCGCCTAACGCACGGTACAACATCACATGTGCAAGCTCATGCGGAATCAGAGTTTCCATTTCGGAGAATTGATTAGGACCCGGAGGGATTGCGACTAACACCACACCAAGCTCGGCATGGGCATGCCCGCCCGCCCATTCGCGCCCGCCAAGCAGCATGGTATCTGCCAGGTCATTCACATTTGAATAAATGTAGACGTGGATCGGGTCGGTTAGTGAGATGGGAATAAAATCTTTCATTGAGAGCATTCCAGCTCCAGCGCTATCCAAAGCGGTTGTGCCGAAGCTATCATCCCCCGCATACCAATGAATTGTAACGTTCGCCTGTGAGATATCCCGCCAGGGGAAACGGTCATCATTGTATTGAAACTGCGTCGAGTCGCTGGTGTATGTTTTGCCGTCACTCAGCGTTGCTTGAAACCAAAACACGATTGAACTGAATGGCGGAAAAACATTCAACGAGGCATCGTACACGAAAGTCACTGAGCCATCTTCAGCAACTTGCAGCGTTTCCACCCGGGTCACTTCTTCATTGACTCCGCGGAATAACAAAGATGCCTGTTGGATGGGAAGTGACGATTTGATCCTCGCTGTAAACGTGATTGACTTTCCGAAATCTGGTATCGCTTGTGGATTTTCAACCACGATTCCTTCTTGCGCCTGTGCCTGTTCGGGTTTCAGAGACAGGGTTGCCACGAGAAGCGTGACCACAATGACTTGCAATATTCTATTACGTGTGGCGGACATATTCATTACCTCGCAAGGAAAACGATCAGTGGCGTTAGGGTAAGCGGACTCAGGATGGTTCCAAAAAAGACGATGGCGGTGACGAGGGATGGTTCCAGTTTGTATTCTGTTGAAACCACGGTTGTTGCAACCGCAGCGGGCATGGCGGCTTCGATTGCACTGCCCTGCTGCATATGACCCTCAAGCCCGAACAGACTTGCCAGCAGTAACCCAACCAGTGGTCCCACAAGTAGTTTTATGGCAACACCTAAACTTGTGGCACGCAGGCTGTGCGTCCATTCGATGCGGGTCAGTTCCAAGCCGAGTAGGATGAGCATGGCAGGGATGGCTCCATTCGCGGCGATCTCGATGGTGCGCGAGAGTGGTAGGGGAATTTCAACCCCAAAGCCCTTGACCAGCAAAGCGATCATTACCGCATATACGATCGGCAGGCGAAACACTCCCAGTATAGCGGATTTCAAATCCAAATGCCCAAGCGAGGCGATGACTACCCCGACTGTATTGAACAAGATTGTGGTGGTGACATAAAAGATGGATGCGGCTGCCAACGCTTCATCTCCGAAGGCAAACTTGACCAAAGGCAAACCATAATTGCCGGTGTTGCCAAAAGCTACCGTGAGAATGACGACCAGCAGGTGTGTGCGTTCGAGGCGGAACAACTTGCCAAGGATGAAGGCGACTGTGCCCATTACGGTAATGACGGCGGTGGTATATCCAATGGTGAGAAGCGCCTGTTGAAGATTCAACTGGCTGGTGACCATTAAATTAAAGACCAGCAGAGGGCTGAAAATATAGAAAACCACACGCCCGATGGTACGCGAATCGACGGTAAGCGTTTTACCGAGGACATAACCTGCCGCGGCAATGAGCATGATGGGTAATAGATTGTTGGCAAAGGTATTGAAAAGTTCTATGGTGGACATGATAAATGAAATTATAACCCCCGCCCTCACCCTAGCCCTCTCCCATAGGGAGAGGGGATTAAAAACGTAGGGGCGGGGTTACCCCGCCCCTACGTTTTATATTGAAAGTAGCTCGGGCTGTCTGATCAAATTTGCCTGCATCGACCACGGACCCGTCCAGGTGATGGTGACGGGCAGAAGTTTTCCGCGCAGGTCTTCTTCACTTTCTACAAAGACGAGTTTATTGGTGGGGGTGCGTCCGCGCCAGCGACCTTTGACCTTATCTTCGAAGAGGACTTCGACGGTTTCGCCGAGATATTTTTTGTTGATCTCAGCGACGATCTCCTCCTGTAAGTTGTCCAACATGTGCAGGCGGCGGAGTTTATCTTCTTCGGGGACGTTATCATCCATGCGGCGGGTGGCGACGGTTCCCTCTCTCAGCGAGTAACGGGCTAGATGGGCAACATCCAGCTTGAGGTCCGATAAGACGCGGTGCGTTTCCATGAACTGTTCCTCGGTTTCGCCTGGGAAGCCGACAATGATATCCGTTGCGATGGAGCAGTTTGGAATATGCTGGCGAATTTTTGCCACAAGGTCGCGGAATTGCTGCTGGGTGTATCCGCGTTTCATATTGACGAGCACTTCGTCATCGCCTGCTTGGATGGGTAGTTCGATGTGTGGCATCACGCGTGGAAGTTCGGCAATGGCGTGAATGAGGTCGTCGTCGAAATAATTGGGGTGCGAGGTTAAGAAGCGGATGCGCTCGATGCCCTCGACTTCATGCAAAACGCGCAAGAGCGCGGCGAGATTGGGACCGTCGGGAATATCCTTGCCGTAACGGTCCACGATCTGACCAAGCAGGGTAATTTCTTTCACACCCTGTCGTGCGAGTGAACGAACTTCGCCAACGATATCGCCGACGGGACGAGAACGTTCGCCGCCGCGTTTGGAGGGGATGATGCAGAAGGTGCAGGCGTGCGAACAGCCATAAACGATGGGTACATGCACGCTGACGGTCTTGCCTTGCTCAGCGACCGGCAGTTTGAGTTCTTCATCCATCATCAAGAAGCGTCGCGTGGTTTCAGAATCTTCGAGTGATTGAACCTCGCCCTGTGTGAGATGCGAGATCAAGGGACCCGGGTCAGAGGGCGGGGAGAAGACATCCACGAATGGAAGTTTTTCGCGTAATTTCTCCGCGCCGCGCACGCCAACCATGCAGCCCATTAAATTAATGACTAAATTGGGGTTCTTCTTCTTGAGCGGCGCAAGCGAGGTAACGCGCCCCATGGCTTTGTCTTCAGCAGATTGACGGACGACACAGGTATTTAAGACAATAACGTCAGCTTCTTCGATGGTTTCAGTAAGGGTATAACCGAGATGCTCTAAAGACGCACCGACCCGCTGTGAGTCGGCGACGTTCATTTGGCAGCCTTCGGTCCAGATATGGTATTTCATGCGTGCTCCTAAAATAGAGCGGAATTATACCAAGAGCGGTCCGGATTCGATTAAAAAGAGACTGTCACCTCAAAGGTGACAGTCTCTTGCTTATTTTCCTAGCAATTCGTCGTATTTTCGCCGCACCTCGCGGACGTCTTCCCACATCAGTGACTTGGGCGAGCCGGGCTCACGCGATTGATTGCGCAATAAATAGGAAGGGTGGAAGATGGGCATGAGCCAGCGTCCATCCAACTCTATCCATTTGCCGCGCAGGGAGGTGATGCCCGTCTTTTGCAGAATCGCCTGACAGGCTACGTTGCCGGTCAACAAAATCACGAGCGGGTCAATTTGGCGGATGATCTCAAACACGAACGGACGATAAAACTCGATCTCTTTGTCGTTCGGCTTGCGGAAAGATTTACCGTCATCACCGGGCGGCATGCGAAAGACCGAGTTGGTGATGTATACATCATTTTCCGGGTCAAATTCTCCCGCTTGTAAGATCTTATCTAGCAGTTGACCAGCAGGACCCACAAAAGGTTTCCCTTTGATATTTTCCTGCGGACCCGGCGCTTCGCCGATCAGCAAGAGCCTGGCTTTGGGGTTGCCGCGACTGATGACAATGTTCGTGCCCGCATTGGCAAGCGGATCGTCTTTCAAACCGCGGATGGATGCAAGCACTTCTTCAAGTGAGTTATAGGAAGTTGTGGCGTTTGGCATGTCAAGTTCCTTTTCCCAAAGATACCACAATTATTTTTAGCAAAGCACGCGAATTTTTTATACTACGTTAGGTTGATCTCGATCCATTCAATGGTTTCGTTCCCGCGAACTTGTTGCATGTCTAGTGAGAGTTCATTCGTAAATGCCTGACGGCTTTGGGTTTTATTTCCGCTAAGATAATGTTCAGTGATTGCCGCAGTCTTGTGCTTAAGCTTGAGCGTACACCTGCCGTCGTCAAACGGGACGATCCCAATGTGGGTCGACTCAGAAATAGAGTTGTCATCGAGCGCAGCCACAACGAGCATGATATTGGTTTGCGCAATATCTTTATAACCATTGGGTGTCGGCTTGCCATCAAATTGATGCGTTCGCAGCGCAAGCAAAACCGTCTTGCCGTTTTCGACTCGCTCCCAGGATGGCGCCAAGCCCGCACGGATTCCCTGCCATTTGGCGTGGACTGGCTTGGTGCTGAAGAACGCCTCTTTCCTAACGAGGGAGCTGAGCCCGTTAAATTTAGCAATCTGCTTCGCTGACGGTTTTTCCCCGTTCTCGTCACCGTCGAAACAATGCAACGAGCCGAGGCTGCCCGAAGCGACAGAGTCAAACCAGATGTCGATGGCAGAGTCCCAGTCGTAGCCGGAGGAGCTGTAGGTGGGCATGCCGAGTTCGCCGCACAGGCTGCTGAAGAAGACTCGGCGATTGGTTTCAAGGTCGTAATCGCCAACGCAGTAGACCAAGTCGTCAGGGCTGTGCAGGTCGTAATAGCCGATGAGCAGAGGTGAGAGACCGTAATACATGATGACGAGGTCTGGGTTTTCCTCTTTCATCGCGCCCACGATAACGTCCAACCCCTTTTGCAGGAGACGTTCGCCTGCCCAGTCCATATCCGCTGGGGCGGCGACATCTAAAGAAGGCAACTCGTAGCCAAAGTCAAATTTGATCAGGTCGGGGGTGTAGCGACGGATGAATTCTTTGGCGCGTTCGCGCAACACCGCTTGCACTTTGGGCTGGGTGACATCGAAGATGCCATAACGTGAGGTTTGGTGCGCCAGCCATAGCGGCTCACCTGCGTGAGTTTGCAGTAAATGTGATTCGCCCAAGCCGAGGGCGGCGGGATTCTGACAGCGCAGGAATGCTGCCCATAAGCCGAGGTGATATCCCTGCGCGCGGATGTCTTTGAGTAATTCTTCAAAATGGGGGAAGCGTTCGGAGTCATGTTTAAGCTCGCCGTATTGCCCTTCCCATTTATCGTCGATGACGAAGGTGCGTGCCAGCATGCCGGACTCTTGAAATTTATGGAAGATATTTTTGACGATGTCTTCGGTCAATTCTTCGGGGGGGAGGGCTTTAGCAGATTCGACGCCCCAGGTGTTGTATTGCGGGGCAAGTAGTACATCTGTCTTTTTGGGCGAGAGTTTTTTGTTTTTCGGGGCGATTACTTTTTCGCGTTGAAGGATTTGGTAATAGCTGCGAATGGCTTCGTGATAATTTTCGCCGAAAGTAATGAAGAAGTTGAAACCGAGTTTATTGGGCTTGTGTTTCCATAAGTCGCTGCGCAGGTTGAGTATGGGACTGATGCCGATCTCGCGGATTTCCAAACGGAAGTCGCCTTGCGGCAATTCGGCGAGACCCCAGCAAGCAGCCTGGGTTTGAAGGTCTTTTGCGCCGATGGCATTCCAGCGGTCGGAGGTGTTGAAGGTGCAGAAGTAATGCGCGGGTAAACCCCATTGCTGTGTGAGTCCGGGTCCACGCATGGCACCAGAGCCGAGGACAGTGGTAGTGTTTAGGCGCGAATGCAAGTCCACCACGGGGTTGATGTTAGTGCTCATACACAAGCCGGGTACCACAGCGTAATGGCTGTACATGGACGGTTTGTATGAGTCACCGTCTTTTTCGGGGAAGTAGATGATTTGGGCGATAGCCACGGCTTCGGGTGAATTGAGGAGAAGCGGTTCGAGGGAGATGAAGTCTGTGTGGAAGGACCAGCTCACAGTTAAGGAAGAGGCGGGGTTTTGTCCATGATAAGTGATGGAGATTCGTTTGCCTTCGATGTGGTAGGTGGGAGTTGAAAAATCTGATTGGGCGGGGGAGGTGACGAGTAATGGGCAGTGCTGGGCGCGGGAGATGAGGCGCTTATTTATGTCGTATAGGCAAAAGACATCGGTTTCGGCGTTCCATTCCCAAGTGTAGTTGGGGGTATTTGCCTGAATTAGGGGCAGATCGGCATTAATTTTGACCATCAAAACACCTCAATTTCGATTTGCCTACTTGACAAAGGCATTATCTTCTTGTAGACTCATGTTACCGTTCACGTGACCGGTAACATTATATCAAATGGCTCCTAATCGCCCAACTATTCGTGATGTTGCTCGCCAGGCAGGTGTTTCTCACCAGACCGTTTCGCGCGTTATTAACGGCAGTGAGGAAGTGTTGCCGGAGACCCGTGCTGTGGTTGAGGCGGCTATTGAGCAATTGGGCTACCGCCCCAGTGCGATCGCGCGTTCGATGGCACGCGGTTCGACCCACACCCTCGCTATTATTTCCCCCAATCTTACAGACTATACCTTTGCCAGTGTCATTGAAGGCGCCGAGGTGGAAGCCCGTCAGCACAATTATTTTGTGTTGTCGTCTTCAGCATCGGACCCGCTGGCATTCCACGACCTGGTGGATGAGCTTGTCGGTCACCGGCGGGTGGATGGGCTGATCGTTATCAACCCGTATGCCGATGATCGTTACATGCATATTCCGAAAGAATTCCCGGTGGTGTTCGTGGGGGCGCGTTCACATGATGAACTCGTCTGCTCGATCTCGCTGGATGATGAGAAGGTGGCGTACGAAGCCACTCAGCATTTGATCTCACTTGGGCACAAGCGCATTGGTCTGATCACCGGACCGATGGAAGAGGATTGTTCACAAGACCGTCTTGTGGGCTTTAAGCTCGCATTGTCAGAGGCTGGCATTTCGTACGATGCATCTTTGGTCTTTGAAGGGGATTGGTCGGCTTCTTCGGGCAGTGATGCCTTGCTCGACTTTGTGAATAAGAAAAATCTACCGACTGCCATCTTCGCCCAGAACGACCGTATGGCGATGGGTATTATGCGCGCAGCTCGTGATCTCAAGCTGGATGTGCCGACTCAACTCTCGGTCATTGGCGTGGATGATATGCCTTTGTCTTCTTATTTTGACCCGCCTCTTACTACCATGCGGCAGGATATGCCCCTGATTGGGCAGGAAGCCATCCGTAAATTGATGGAAATTATTCAGAACAAGACGATTGAACCCAGTGTAATGAAATTCCCGGCTCAATTGGTTGTGCGTCAGTCTACTGTTAAAGGAGGTGGTTAACCCCTCAGCATTTGAACGACAAGCCCTAGTGATGCTCGTAAGTTATTTGTCCAATTACAAGGAGAAGAATAAATGAAAAAGAACTTGCTCATGAAGATTTTGGGACTGCTCGTGATCGCTTCCTTCGTGCTCGCTGCTTGTGCTCCGGCTGCGACTGAAGCTCCCGCCGAAGAACCCGCTGCGACCGAAGAAGCCGCTGCGACTGAAGAAGTTGCTGCCACTGAAGAAGCTGCTGCTGAAGAAGTTGCCATCCGCTGGCGCACCCGCCCGGATAACCAGGAAGAAATTGATGTATACAGCCAGATCAGCACCGACCTCGATGCTGGGCTCGATGGCATCACCCTCACCTACGAACCCGGTGGTTCTGAAGGTGCCAACTATCAAGATCAGCTCCGCGCTGAAGTTGCCGCTGGAACCGCTCCAGATGTCTTCTGGATCCCCGGAACCGATGTGGCTGATTTCGCCTCCCGCGGTTTGATTCTCAACGCTGCCGACCTCGCTGATGCGACCGACGGCTACACCGCTGCTGACTTCTATGAAGGACCGATGTTCCACCTGACCTACAATCCTGAGACTGGCGCTTCTGGCGACGGCTCTGGTGCGGTTTGGGGTCTGCCTCGTGACGTATCCACTTTCGCTCTTTACCTGAACCTGGACCTGATCGCTGAATCTGGCGCTGCTGATCCTCGTGAATTGGCTGCCAACGGCGAATGGAACTGGGACACCTTCCTCGAAGTTGCCCAAGCCACCCGTGGTCTCGGCTCGGACATCTATGGTTACGGCGCCTCCGCTTGGTGGGGTCCTTATGGTGTGTGGTTGAATGCTTCTGGCGGTGGTTTCTTCACTGAAGACCGCAGTGCCTGCGCGCTCAACACCGAAGAGTCCCTTGCCGGTCTCGAATTCCAGCGCTCCCTCTACCAGGACTTTGATGTCGCCACCCCTTACGGTGAAGACCCCGAACCCGGTTTCCGCGCTGGTAAGGTTGCCATGTTCCAGAACGGCCGCTGGGCCACCCCCGGCGTCCGCACCGTTGATTTCAACTGGGACGTTGTTGAACTTCCCGCTGGTCCCAATGGTACACAGGGTAACTGGCTGTTCTGGGGCGCGTATGTGATCAACGCCAACACCGAACATCCTGAAGAAGCCTGGGCTCTCGTGCAGGCTCTGACCACCGCTGAGACTCAGGGCAAGATCTCTGCTCTCGGTGCCAACATCCCCAGCCGTGTGAGTCAGGAAGCGCTTGATTCCTTCCTTACCTTCACCCCGCCTGCCAACAATCAGGCGTTCTTGAACGGTATCGCTCCTGCTGCGGGCCCGACCGCTGAAGGTCCATTGTGGGCTGGCTCCTGGCCTCAGTTCGATCAAATCATGGGACCTGCCATTCAGGGTGTGTTGACTGGTGCAACCACCGTGGATGACTTTGGTGCCACGATCTGCGACGAAGCTAACAAAGCCTTCAACCAATAGTAGTATTCTGTATGATTGTGGGGCAGGCTCTAATGCCTGCCCCACTTTCGATGATATACAAAGAGTTCCCCAAGCTTCAACAAATCCCTTTTGCGGTTTCGAGATCTTTTTGTATCGCGCTCTGAAGTCCCCATTCACGGAGATGAGAATATGACGGCTCAATCACGGATAGACGCTCAGACCCATTTGATATTACGGATCCATATGATATGGCGCGCCCTGTTTGCAGTATTGGCGGCGGCGGGGTTGGTTTGGTTGTGGACAAGTCAACCTGATATGGCACTATGGCAAAAGGTGTTGTTGAGCCTGGCAGCCAGTGCCGCCTCCATTTTTAGTGCCTTTGGCGCATATCAAATCGCAAAGCGGAATCATGCCGGGCGCATGACATCGCTCGTATTGGACTATCTCGCCTTCGTTGCCTGTTTCGTATTTGCCTTGAACGTGGGTGAATTTTTCATCGGCATCGATGCGCTGGGGGAGACCTTTGCAAATGGAATTCCCTATCTTGGCATTACGGCACTGGGATATTTCCTCGGCATGTTGGAAGATTATTTCCCAAGCAAAAACAAATCATCCGAGAGCAGCCTCAAAGTCGTCAGTCGTTGGGTGATGATCGGCGGCTTTGTGCTTTTCCTCTGGCAGGTAAGCGCCGTCAACGGCGTGATCTACTTCCTCGGAAAGCTCGCCCAACCAAACGGACTGGTCGCCGTTGCCGGGCTAGTCATCTTTGGTCTCTCACTCTGGTCCATGACCCGCCCAACCATTTCACATGCGTTGAATACCAAGACCGGGCACGAACAGATTATCAACGGCTGGTTGTTCCTTTCCCCCAATCTTTTGGGGTTCCTCATCTTCTTTGCCGGTCCACTGTTGCTTTCTTTTTATTTCTCCTTCACAGACTCAGATGCCATCCGTCCGCCTACCTGGATCGGACTTGAAAATTACGCCAAGCTTCTCAACATTAAGTTTGTAACCCTTGCTTCCCCAGACCAGTTAGCCCGCGATGTCGTGGATATAAAAATCTACGACGAAGTCGGTCGCTTCACCTTTGGGAACACCGGCATCTTATTTGCCGCTGCCGATAAATTTTTCTGGCTCGCGCTTCGCAACACTCTGGTGTATGTGCTGTTTGCTGTTCCATTGAGCGTGATCCCCGCCTTGCTTTTATCGAACATTCTCAATAGTAAGTTGCCCGGCATGAAGTTCTATCGCGCCGTATATTTTATGCCCAGTATCGCAGCGGTAGTTGGTATCTCCCTCGTCTGGCAGTGGTTATACAATGCCACCATCGGCTACATCAACTACTTCATCACCTTGGGCATCGAGTTCTGGAATAACCTGTTCAACCTTGCGGTGGTAGACCCGAAGATCCAATGGGTATCTGACGAGAACACGGCATTGTTCGCCATTATCATCATCGCCGCCTGGCAGACGATGGGCTTCAACACCGTGCTCTTCCTGGCGGGCTTGCAGAATATCCCCGGCGAATTGTACGAAGCCGCCACTGTGGATGGCGCCGGAGTCTGGGATAAATTCTGGAGCATCACCCTGCCCATGCTGGCACCGACGACATTTTATGTAGTCTCCACGACGACTATTCAAGCCATGCAGGTCTTTGAACAGGTCTTCATCCTAATGAACCCGCCAGAAGGACCGAATAACTCGACCATCACCCTGGTCTTGTATTTGTATCGCAGTGGTTTCCAAAACTTTAAACAAGGCTACGCCTCCGCGATTGCGTGGGTCCTCTTTATCGTTATCTTCGGTCTGACGCTTATTCAGTTCCAGCGCCAGCGCCGCTCCAGCATCTACGAAAGCTAGGAGAAGACAGATATGAAAATTCAATCCTATCGTGTGGTTCAATTCCTAAGTAAGTTTTCGGTCTATTTTGTGCTGACCTTCTTTGCGTTCATCATGTTGTTTCCGTTCGTCTACATGCTGGCGACCTCGTTCAAAATTCCTGCAGATACCTTCCGCTACCCGCCGCGCATCCTGCCGCGAGATCCGGTCACTCTGCAGGTGGAGGGATACGATGAACCTCTACCTCTTTACTATGTTGAGATCGACGGCGTTCGTGAGGAATACGCGCTTGCCAAGAGCAATATCAAGGTCGGCACCTATGCGCCTGCAGACAATCTCGAAGCGACCGTGGAACGTTATCTCACCGAAGTAAAACCAACCGGTGGTGTGACCAACCAACAAAAGGTCACAGTGAACGGTGAAGAACAAAAGCTCTTCGATGTAGACGTGGATGGTCAGATTGTCCCCATGATCCTTATCAGTCAGACCACTGTGGGTGAATTCGTAGACCCGCAGAACCCGGAAAATAAAGTCTTTCAAAACGTCCGTTTGAGCGAGCCGGTTGAAACCTTGGGTGGTCATCCTGAAAACTATACCGAAGTGATCGAACTCAACAACCTCGGGCGTGCTCTGACGAATACCGCGCTTGTCACAGTCTTGGTGGTGCTCGGGCAATTGGCTACATCGATCTTTGGCGGATATGCCTTCGCCCGCCTAAAATTCCCCGGGCGCGACACGGTCTTCGTCTTTTATCTTGCCACCATCATGATCCCCTTCGTGATGCTTATCGTCCCGCTCTATCAACTCATGGTGCTCATGGGTTGGACGGATCGCCTCGCCGCACTCATCATTCCATGGATATTCACCGCCTATGGTACCTTCCTCATGCGCCAGCACTTCATCACCTTCCCCAAGGAGATTGAAGAAGCAGCCTTGTTAGACGGCGCCTCCCGCCTGCAAATTCTGACAGACATCATCATCCCCGCTTCGATCCCCGCTCTGGCGACTCAAGCTACCTTCACATTTCTCTACGCCTGGAACTCTTTCATCTGGCCCCTGGTCATTATCAATGTTGGCAATGAGAAGAATCATGTGCTAACATTGGCACTCAACGTTCTGCGTGGACGTGCCTCCGACACTCCTAACTTGATCCTCGCGGGCGCGGCGATTGCCATCGTCCCGCCCTTGATCGTTTTCATCCTTGGGCAGCGTTTCTTCGTAGAGAGCGTGGCAAGCAGCGGTGTAAAAGGATAACTAAAGAAAAAAAGACCGCCAGCCGAAGACCGGCTGGCGGTTTCAAAAATAAGCGGGCACCCCTCACTCGCAATCATTTTCATCTTCAAGGAGAGAGTTCATCATGCTTCAAAAGAAAGACGGCCGCTACGAAGTGTACGGCAACCCCATTACAGAACGCCAGTCGCGCGCTGCCGATGCGTGGAAGGATATGCTGGCAAAGAAATTCAAGTATGACCCGAACGAAAAATTCAACCTGACTGTCGAAGATCACCCTTACGGCTCCGAAATTTTCGAGCTCAAGAATATCGTCCGTGATGGCAGCGGCAAGCCCGTGGATAAAAAGAACGGCGTCATCGTCAGCACCATCCGCATGGGATTCGGTCATTATCGCATTGCCATGGCGGGTGTCTCTGCTGCGAAAGCGATGGGCTTCACTCCCTATTGGCTCGACCTGCTCGGCATCCCCGGCATCAGCACAGACGTCATCAACTGGTGCAACACCAACTACAGCAAATACTCGCGCATTTCACAGCGCTATCCCTGGTTCGACAAATACGTGTGGGAATCGCTCACCACCGGCGAACCCACCTTGCCCGGCTTGGACCAACTCTTCAATTACATGACCAGCACCTGGCCCTGGCGCTTCCTCAAGACCGAAGTCAAAGACTTCAAAATGAGCGAGCTCTTCAACAATCTCTACGGTGCGCTTCCTTCGGACATGCCCATCCTCACTTCTCATATGTGGAACTGCATGGGCGCGGTCGCTGGCGGCATGACCAACGTCGTGGATATGATGTTCGATAACTGGCCCATGGCATTCCAGCTTACCGAAGGCGCCAAACACGCGGTTCAATCTCCCTCCGGTTATTATGGCTTCCGCGTCATGCGCGGATTTGACGACAAGGGCAAGGTCCTCAAGCCCACGCCATCTGACGCGCTCTTCTTCACCGGTCATCACGTGGATCATGAATTGGTCGAGAACATCGAAGCGGATTGTGATGATCGTATGCGCCGCATGAAAGCCAAGGAACCCCGCCGCTTCCTATTGACGATGGGTGGGGCAGGCGCACAGCGTGAACTCTTCAAAGCCATCGTCGAACACGTCATCCCGCTCGTCAAGCAAGACAAGATCACGCTCTTTGTCAACCTCGGCGATCACAAGAACAATTGGGAGTGGCTGCAAGACGAACTCAAGGAATACAAAGACCTCATCCAAACTCACTTCACCTGGGAAGATACCCGTGAATTCACCGATAGCATCCGTAAGAAGCCCGCACATGGTTTGCACGTCTTCCTGCACGATAATACCTTCCACGCCGTGTACGCCACCAACTACCTCATGCGCGTCGTGGATGTGATGATCACCAAACCCAGTGAATTGGCTTTCTACCCAGTACCCAAAATTTTCAACGCCCGCGTGGGCGGACATGAAATGTGGGGCGCCATCCGCGGCGCGGAGATCGGCGACAGCACCGTCGAAGTCCGCACCATTCCGCAGACCCTGCAAGCCATCGACATGCTCACCGATTACGACGACCTGCTGACCATGTTCTGCGATTGCATCGTCAAGAACAAAAGCATCGGCATTTACGACGGTGCATATAAAAGCGTTGAACTTGCTACAGGCAAGAAATTTAAAAGATAAACAAAAAGACCTGATGGATCAAAATCCATCAGGTCTTTTTTATTTTAAGAGATCACATCTTTGCAAAACTGGATTTCAACGCGGGATATAACTCGCGATAGATCTCGTATGACTTGCGATACACCCCCGCCTCTTTTTCATCGGGTAAAGTTGATCCGGTTATTCTGATGCATGCTTTGCACGCGGATGCCACATCGCTCCACTGTCCGGCACCAACTCCTGCAAGCAACGCCGCTCCATACGCGCCGCCTTCAGTTGTGTTGACGGTGACTAGTTCCGCCTCTAACACTGAAGCCAAAATCTGACGCCATAAGGCACCCTTCGTCCCACCGCCCGATGCACGGACTTGGGTGATCTTGCCCAGCCCAGCATTTTGAATGAGCGTAAATGAATCTTTCAAACCGAATGCCACGCCTTCCAACACGGCGCGCGTCATGTGAGCGCGGCTATGGCGCAGAGTCAAGCCGATGAAAGCGCCACGCGCCAAAGGGTCAGGGTGAGGCGTGCGTTCGCCCGAAAGATACGGCAGGAATTGCAAGCCTTCACTGCCCGCCGGAATCGATTCTGCTTCCTTCAACAGATCATCAAAGCTCACATCCGGCGCGAGCGTATCGCGATACCACTGCAAACTTCCAGCCGCAGAAAGCATCACGCCCATGAAGTGCCACATACCCGGCACGGCGTGACAAAACGCATGCAAACGCCCTTCGGGTTCGATCAATGCCGATGGGGTTGTTGCAAACACAACTCCGCTTGTGCCAACCGTGAGGCCCACAATGCCTGGCTCCACTGCACCTATGCCAACCGCACCTGCTGCTTGATCACCGCCACCGGCTGCAACGGGCGTACCCACTTTCAAGCCAGTGAGCGCTGCGGCTTCTTCGGTTACATAGCCTGTGAATTCTGTGCCTTCAAATGTTTTTGGCATCCACGCGCGCGGAATTTCCAACGCAGATAAAACTTCATCAGACCAATCACGCGCTTTCAAGTCGAACAACACCGTCCCTGCGCCATCGGCTTTATCCATCGCGTACGCGCCAGTCAACTTCAAGCGTACATAATCTTTGGGAAGCAAAACATGTTTTGCTTTTGCATACACATCCGGCTCGTTCTCTTTCACCCACAAAATTTTCGGCGCGGTGAATCCCGTCAGCGCCACGTTGCCAGTGATGCTGATAAATTTTTCTTTGCCAATGATTTTATGAATCTCATCACACTGACGTTGCGTGCGCTGGTCATTCCACAGGATGGCGGGACGCAGAACGTTGCCATCGCCATCAAGCAGCACTAGCCCATGCATCTGCCCCGTCAGACCGACTGCCCCGACTCGTTCTCCGCTGATGCCTGCCTTTTCCAACACGGACTTGATACTTGCCGCAACCGCCTCCCACCATTCGCGTGGATCCTGCTCCGACCACAATGGCTTGGGCGTTTGCAGTGTGTGCGGGTTGGATGCAACCGCAATCACTTCACCTTTTTCATCAATCAGCAAGGCTTTGCTTGAAGTTGTAGATGTGTCGATACCTAAAAAGTACATCGTTCCTCCCAAAAGTTGTAGGGCGGAGCATTGCTCCGCCCTACAAAAAATTTATCTCACACCGAGTAGGACTTCATTCGTCAACTGGTCGAGGCGTTCGTATTTCAATCCGCGCCCGGCAATTGCGTTGCGGTCGAAAGCTTGAGCTTTGAGGGCATTAGCTTTGGCAGTGGAATACTTGCCGAAGTATTGATCCATCGAACCGTCGCTGGCGTTGATCTCAGCAACGATGGATTGAATTTCTTTATCGGCATTCCATTGGGCGGCTTTTTCTTTGAGAATGAGATAAGTGCGCATACAGCCGCGGGCGAAGTCTTTGACGCCTTCATAATCTTCAGTGCGATAGGCATGCGCATCGAAGTGACGGCTGGCATCGTATTTATTATCTTCGAGTAGTTTGACGAGGAAGAACGCGCTCTTGAGATTAACCGCCCCAAAGCGGAAGTCTTGATCGTAGCGACCAAAGGCTTGATCGTTCAAGTCAATGTGGAAGAGTTTTCCTGATTCCATCGCCTGCGCCACGCCGTGGACGAAGTTCAGTCCCGCCATATGTTCGTGCGCCACTTCTGGATTCACCCCCACCATTTCAGGATGGTCGAGTGTGTTGATGAACGCCAGCATGTGACCGGTTGTCGAGTTGTAGATGTCGCCGCGCGGTTCGTTGGGTTTGGCTTCGAGTGCAAATTTCAGATCATATTTTTTATCAAGAGCATATTCGCACAGGAAGTTCATCGCTTCACGCGAGCGTTTGATAGCAGAGATAGGGTCTTTGGTGGCGTCACTTTCGGTGCCTTCGCGCCCGCCCCAGAAGACGTAGATCTTGGCGCCGAGTTCGACTCCCAGATCAATGGCGTTCATTGTCTTTTGCAAAGCATACGCGCGGACTTTGGAATCGTTCGAGGTGAAGGCGCCATCTTTAAAAATGGCTTCGCTGAACAAATTGGTCGTTGCCATGGGTACAACAACACCTGTATCGGCGAGTGCCTTTTTGAAATCTTTCAAAATTGCATCACGCTCAGAGGGAGTCGCATCAATGGGAATCAAATCGTTATCATGGAAGTTGACGCCATATGCGCCAACTTCGCCTAGCAGGCGGACTAGGTCAGCGGGTGACTTCGCATCGCGCACGGGTCCACCAAATGGGTCACGCCCGATGTTGCCAACGGTCCAGAGACCGAAGGTGAATTTGTTTTCAGGTTTGGGGGTGTAGTCTGACATGGGTTATTACTCCTATAAGCATTATTGTTGAATGACCGACCACAGACGATGGACGACAGACCACGGTCGGTGGTCCATCGTCTGCGGTCAATAGACTTACTTTATTTCAAATACCGCAGTGACAGGTTTCGGCGCGCCGAGGTCCTGTCCGCGTTGGGAGGGGGAACAGCCGCCGATTTCGAGTTTGAACTCGCCGGGTTCGAGAGATAATTTTCCATCGTCGTTGTAGAAGGACATCATCTCGGGCGTAATCGTGAACTTTAGGGTTTTACTTTCACCTGCTTTGAGTAAGACTCTTTCGAAGCCGATGAGATGCTGAAGCGGGACAATGGTCGAGGCGTGGATATCGCTCAGGTAGTATTGAACAACTTCGGCTGAGTCTGAGCCGCCGCTATTGGTCAGAGTCAGGCTGAGGTTGAGAGAAGCTCCGAGAGGGAGAGACTGCTTATCGAGTTGTAATTTTGAATATTCAAATTTGCTGTAGCTCAACCCAAAGCCGAAGGGATAAAGCGGCTCGGCGGTCATGTAACGATAGGTGCGACCTTCCATGCTGTAATCATCGAAGGCGGGCAGTTGCTCGAGCGATTTGGGGAAGGTGATGGGGAGTTTGCCGGAGGGTGAAACATCGCCAAATAAAACATCGGCAACGGCGCGACCGCCTTCCATGCCGGGATACCAAACGAAGAGGATCGCTTCGACCATGTCTTCGACTTCGCCGAGCGCAATGGGACTGCCACCCGTGAGAACGAGGATGATGCGCGCGCCATGAATGGATAGCTCTTTGATGTAATCGATCTGACTTTGCGGGAGCGAGATGCTTTCACGATCGCCATTTTGCGGGGAGAGCAATGCCTCGCCTTCTTCGCCTTCAAGAAATGATGAATTGCCCGCGCAAACAATGGCGAAATCAGCAGACTGCGCCATTTGTGGCGCCCATGTATCTTTGATCTCGCGCGGATGTTTCAGCGGCGCGCCGGAGTGATATTCCAAGCCCATGCCTTCGGGAATGCGCCCGACAAGACCTTCGAGCAGGGTGGTCATTTTGTTATTGAAGCCGTAATAGTTGCCCAGTAATACTTCGAGGCTTGTGGCGGTGGGACCCGTGACAAAAATCTTTTTTGTGGAGGGCTTGATGGGCAGGACGTTGTTTTTATTTTTGAGCAGCACGACGGCTTCGGTAGCGGTGCGATATGCGAGCTGACGATGTTCGTCGCATGCGACTACGTCGGTGGGGATGGAAGCATAGGGTACTTCTTCGGCTGGGTCGAACATGCCAAGTTTGAAACGCGTGGTGAGTGTGCGTTCGAGGGCGCGATCTACTAGCGCTTCAGTGGTGTCGCCGCGTTCGATGGCGGTGGGAATTTCATTGAAGACGTGATCACAGCCGAGGTCGCAGCCGTATTGCAAAGCGAGCGCGGCAGAGCCTGCCGCATCTTTCGTGACTTTGTGGTTGAGATGAAAATCTGACAGCGCCATGCAGTCTGAGACCACGTGCCCGTCAAAGCCCCATTCGCTGCGCAGGATTTCGTCGAGCAAAAGGTGGCTGGCGCAACAGACTTCATCTAGTGTGCGGTTGTATGCGCCCATCACCGATTCGACTTTGGCTTCGGTGACCAGTTTTTTGAAGGCAGGCAGGTAGGTGTCGTACAACTCACGTTTTGTTACGATGGCATTGAAGGTGTGGCGGTCTTTTTCAGGACCAGAATGGACGGCAAAATGTTTGGCACACGCTGCGGCTTTGAGGTATTTGGGATCATCGCCTTGCAAGCCTTTTACGAACTCAGCCGCCATCTCGCCGGTGAAGAAGGGATCTTCGCCCCAGGTTTCCTGCCCGCGTCCCCAGCGTGGGTCACGGAAGATGTTTACATTTGGCGACCAGAAGGTTAATCCTTGATACTGGTCAGTGTAGCCATTGCGGCGTAGGGCTTCATGATATTTGGCACGGCCTTCGTCGCTGATGGCAGTTGCCACTTTGAGGATCAAGTCTTTGTCCCAAGTGGCTGCCATGGCAATTGCCTGCGGGAAGACGGTGGCACGTCCGTTGCGGGCAACGCCGTGCAGGGCTTCACTCCAATAGTTGTAGGCGGGGATGCCTAAACGCGGTACGCCCTGCGCTGGGTGATTCATTAGGCTTACTTTTTCTTCGAGGGTCAGGCGGCTGACCAAATCCTTTGCGCGTTCGGCAAGTGAGAGGGATGTTTCAAGATAGGTGGGTTTTTCGGTTGTATCAGTCACACTCATGAAGTGCTCCTTTGAGAAAATAAAGATAATAATTCTTTGCGAAGTAGACGGCGTCTCCGGTTTTGTCCCCCACCTCACCATAAGGTGGGGGACATGAGGAGAAACCGCACCATAAAAGGCTATGGTGTGTAGCTCAAGTCTGCGAACAGACTATCACTCAAATGATTCAAAGCATTTCCCGCCTGAAATGAAGAATATGTGACCATGGGATGGTATAGGTTTGTGCGGAGACGAGTCATCTTCAGGGGTGGTCAGGGCTTGGGGTGGCTGACAAGTTGAAATGAGTCGATGAGGCGTGGGCGGTATGAATTAGATCATCCCTGGGGTTCATCCCATCTCATTTTTTCTTATTCTTTGACAGCACCCAGCGCAATGCCGCTGACGATGTAGCGGGAGAAGATGGCGTATAAGATGATGACAGGTACAATGGTAATGGCAAGCCCGAAGTATATGGCGCCATATTCTGTTCGGTAAACATCGCCGCGCAGAGTTTGTACCATCATGGGTAGGGTGTATTTATCCAACGATGAGATCAATATGAAGGCGTTGAAGAAGTTATTCCATGAACCGATGAAGGTGAAAATTCCCAAAGTGATTGCGCCGGGCAATGCGAGGGGCATCATGATGAGGTGGAAGATGCCGATCTCGCTGGCACCGTCGATACGGGCGGCGTCGATCAGATCTTGGATGAGCATAGACTCAAGGTATTGTTTGCAGAAGAATACACCGCCTGCATTGGCAATCAGCGGCAGGATCAAGGCAAGGTAGTTATCTGTTAACCCAATTTTTGACATGTATTGATAAAAACCAATAATGGTCAACTGCATGGGGATCATTACCAAGACGACGATGAAATTGGAAAACAATTGTTTGCCATGAAATTCATAGACGACGATCCCGTATGCGGCAAGCATCGAGAAATAAAGGGTGACGAGAGTGGAGGAAATCGAAAGGAAAAAACTGTTGGCAAATCCGCGCCCGAGGTCGAGACCTTTGCTGAGCAGGATCTTGTAGTTTTCAATGAGGTGTGTGCTGGGCACGATGCTTATACCTTGTTGGATTTCGGTGGTGGAGCGTGTCGCATTAACCAGGAGGAGCCAGATCGGGGTGATGGTCACGATCAGTAAAAGCGTAAGGAAGATATAGATCACTGCCCGCATGATTTTTGTGTTGATATTGTAGTTATTGAACATGGTGGCTATTCCCTTTCTACTTGCTTGAACCGGATGCATTTCTTTCACGCATGAAATAGAAAATTCCAAGCGCACAGATACTGGTCATTAAGAAGATCAGGATGCCAACCGATGCGGCGGCGCCGATATGACCTTTGCTGCTGCCGAATTTCATATACATCAGGATGTTGTTCGTAAGGATGGCGCGAGTGGGTCCGCCTCTGCCATCTGTGAGTAGGAAGGGGATATCAAACATTTGCATACCGCCAACCAGCGAGGTGACGAAGATGTAAATAAGGATGGGGCGTAACAGGGGCATGGTGATGCGCCAGAACATTTGCGTTGAGGTGGCACCATCCACCATGGCGGCTTCGTATAATGGAAGCGGAATGGAGGTCATGCCTGCCATGACGATGATGACGGTCTGCCCGAACCAGGTCCACCATTGGATGAATACAACCAATCCACGCGCGGTGAAGGCATCTTCCAAAAAGTGCATGGCTTCCGACAGGAAACCGCCGCGTACCATGATCTGGTTGACGGGTCCATAATAGGCAAACAACGCAAAAAATAAGGACGCCACGACAGCGGGCATGAGTAGGTTTGGCAGAAAGAACAAAGCCCGCCAAATACCAACTCCCTTAAGATTGAGGCGTGTATTCGTGAACCAGACAGAGAGCAATAAGGCAATCCCGATCTGGGGGATGAAGTTCAATATCCAGAGCAGCCAGGTGTTCTTGACCGCAGTAACGAAAAAATCATCAGCAAATAAGCGCTCGAAGTTCTTCCAACCCACAAAGTCACCTGAACGGGCCATGAGGGTATAGTCGGTGAAGCTCAGTGAAAACGTATTGTAAATGGGATACAACCCAAAAACGAGGAAGCCGATGACAAATGGCGCAATGAACATGTACCCGTAGAAATTCTTTTTTTGCGTCATAGCGTTCTCTCCTTCAATAAAGGTGGGTGGGGCGGCATGATACCGCCCCACCTGTATAAAAATCTTCTTACTCGGTTACGGGAGGTTCAGGAATGACCAGGTCTGGGAACTGATTGCGAACTTCATCCAGCCAGGACGACCACATGGTGGCTTCATCGATCTCGCCGTTGAGGTACTGTCCAAGCGCAGATTGCAGCGCGCGCTGGATGGCATCGTCGGAACCGGTCAACAAAGAGCCATTCACGGTCGGTGCGGCTTTGCCGAAGGCTTCGTAATTGTTCTGACCGCCAAGCCATTCATAGAGTTCGGAACCATCGAAGGAGCTGGTGATCTTCTCAACCACGACCTGACTGGAGACGAAGTCACCAGCAGCCTGTGCCTGATCATCTGGCGTTTCGGGATCGATCGCCTTCAGGTATTCATTGGTGTACACGCCGGTTGCCCAGTTGGTGAGGTTTTCTTCATCAAGAGCTACGAACTTGATGAATTCTTTCGCCAATTCACTGTTGGGGCTGCCTTCAAGAGCGCCGACCCAGGTACCGCCCCATTGATAGGACAGCGGTCCATTGATCATCGCCCAGTCGCCGCCAGTGTCGGTGGAGTCAGACTTGGAATTGGGGATCAAAACGTAGGGCAGACCCCAGGTGGGCAGGAAGTAGCTGAAGACTTTCTTGGGGGTGCCGTTGGCATCCACAAGGGTGTCGTTCATACCAGCGAACCAACCTTCGGTCCATTGGCTAGCCTGTGATTCATAACCAGAGTCGCGCATGAGTTTGGCGAACTTCACAAACTCTACGACGTTGGGGTCGATCACGAGAGTCTCATCCACGATCCAGGGCTGTTCGCGGTTGGCAAGGAACGGGTTGAACAATTCAGCCGAGGTGCCAACAGTGAAGTAATCTGCATTGCAGGATTGGATCATCCCAGCAACTTCAACGAATTTGTCGAGGTCAGAGACCATCGCCTGCACTTCGTCGGGGTTGTCGGTGCCGAGGCATTCCTTGGCAATGCTGCGGCGATAGAAGAACGCGCCGGGAGTCGCCTGATAGGAATACGCCTTGGTAACACCTTCGTACGTACCGACTTCAACGACCGATGGGTAGGTCTGGAGTTCTTCGGTCAAGGGGACCAACTCATTCAAGTCAGCCAACAGGTCAGCTTCGACCCATTCCTTGACGAAAGCGGCTTCAAGCGCCACAACATCGGGGGAATCAGCAGTACCCGCCGCAGCCTTAACTTTGGTCTGATACTCACCATTGGTCATCGGGATCATGGTGTAAACGACGTCCACACCGGGATGTCTGCCTTCAAATGCGATCGCCATGGTGCGAATTTCATTGGTAAACGCCCAAACGTTCAGCGTGCCTTCCAACTCAGCCGCAGCTTCTTCTGTAGCGGCGGGTTCTTCAGCGGCAGCTTCTTCTGTGGCGGCGGGTTCTTCAGCCGCAGGTTCTTCGGCAACGGGGGCTTCGGCGGGGGTTCCGCAGGCAGCTAACACCATGCTCGAAATGAGTAACAAACTTAACAGGTACCAAATTGACTTACGCATGTTTCTTCTCCTTAAAAATTATTTTGGATACGATATACTTGCGTAGTGTGGACGCGAATCCACACGACCGTGCAGGTCTTCCTTCATCTCTACCGGGCTGTTGGAAGGCCTGCTTTTTTAATATGAGTTGCTCCGTACTCACCTCCTTTCAATAAATGAACTGAAGTTCCCGCTTCATGAGCGGTATTAACCAATGTGTGCCTAACTGCCACAGTTACGGCAGGAATTCCGAATAACAAGATGGGTCTGCATTTTGTACGTCTGGCTTTCAAATTTTTCACCATTAATAAGTTTGATAAGCATCTGGGTCGCTACATACCCCATTTCAGAAATAAATTGATCGACGGTGGTCAGTCCCAAATATTTGGATTCAGTGATATTGTCAAACCCAATCACCGATAGATCATCAGGAATCCGCAGCCCCATCTCCTGCGCCACCTGATAGACGCCCATTGCCATCTGATCGTTGGAGGCAAAAATGGCGGTGGGGGGGTTCTTCAAGGCAAGTAATTGCTGCGCCCCACTTACCCCCGTCTCTGTGGTGTAATCTCCCGAAGCGATCAGCTTTTCATCCAGAGAGATACCAGCTTTTTTTAAGGCATCTTTGTAGCCCTTCAAACGTCGATTGGAGCTTTCCAATTCAGCACGCCCGCTGATGTAACCAATCCGTTTATGCCCCAACCCAAGCAGGTATTCCATGGCATCCATTGCCCCTTGATAATTTGTCGCATGGACTGCCGGAAAATTTGGGTTGCTTGCAAGCGGATCAATCGAAACAATCGGTGCATCAATATTAAATTCCCCCGCCACTGGCGCTACTATGATTACTCCGTCTGAAATGGAGTTTGTTAATAAAGAAACATACTTTTGTTCGTGCCAGGCACGCCCACTCTTACGGACATCGCCGGTGGTGTACACCAACAGGTCAAATTCAGACTCAGCAATGGCGCGGTTCACGCCCTTCATGACCTCGATCGCAAATGGATAGGCGATATCTGGCATGATCAACCCCACCAGATTCTTCTTATGGCTGCGCATACTGCGAGCTGCCAGGTTCGTGGTATAGCCGAGATCATCGATCACAGAAAGGATGCGATGCTGGGTGTCGCTTGCAACGTCCGCTTTCCCGTTAAGGACACGCGAAACTGTTGAAACTGACACCTTGGCTTTTTTTGCCACATCCTGAATTGTCACCGTTCGTTTTTTCTTCGGCATACCAATTCCTTGTAAAAAAGGATAAAATAGCGGTATCGTTACCGGTAACGATACCGCTATTATTGCATAACCTTTCGAAAAAGTCAACTTAATTTAAGATCACCCATTTGGAGAATTGGCAAATCGTAAAACACTTACATATCTAAACCTAGACAGCCTTTGATAAATCGGAGACTCTTATTCATGGCAAAAACAAACGGAAAACCCTACCCCAACCTTATCGGTGGAGACTGGAAAGCTCCAAGCGACAATGTGCTGGAAAATCATAATCCAGCCGATTACAACGAAGTCGTTGGACTTTTCCCAATGGCAACATTGGATGACACAAAAAGTGCAATCGACTCAGCCCGCGCCGCCCAGCCTGCCTGGTCGAAGACCCCTGCCCCAGCTCGTGGAGCGATCCTCGACAAAGCCAGCCAGATTCTCACCTCCCGTCTGGATGAAATTGCGACAGCGCTTACTCGGGAAGAAGGCAAGACACTCGCAGAAGCCAAAGGCGAAGTGACCCGCGCCCGCGATATTTTCAAATATTACGCTGGCGAAGGCTGGCGCTACAGCGGACAAGTCATCCCCAGTTCCGTCAATGACGAATTGCTATACACGCGTCGCGAGCCGCTTGGCGTGGTTAGCATTATCACGCCGTGGAACTTTCCCATTGCTATCCCTGCATGGAAGATTGCACCAGCATTAATTTATGGCAACACAGTTGTTTTCAAACCTGCGGAGGATGCACCGCATACCGCACTGCTGTTGGTTGAAGCCTTGGTAGAAGCGGGACTTCCTGCTGGCGTCATCAACTTCCTGACAGGTGATGGCGCATTGATCGGCACAGAAATGGCAAGCAATCCCAGTGTAAATGGAATTACTTTCACAGGTTCGCACAACACAGGCACCAAGGTGTATCAGAACGCCATTAAGAACATGGCACGCGTGCAATTGGAAATGGGCGGTAAAAATGCGCTCGTCATTTTGAAAGACGCAGACATCGACCTCGCCGTCAAACTCGCCATCACGGGTGGCTTTGGTCTCACTGGTCAAGCCTGCACTGCCACAAGCCGCATTATCGTTGAAGAAGAAATCGCAGATGCGTTTGTTTCTGCGCTTACCACTGCGGCTAAAAACCTCAAAGTCGGTAATGGACTTGAGAATGGCATCAACATGGGTCCGCTTGTGAATCAAGATCAATTGCAAACGAGTCAAAGCTACATGGCGATCGCTCAAAAGGAAGGCGCCAAATTATTGCTTGGTGGTGAGGTGGATGGAGCAAAAGGCTACTTCGCCCAAGCCACCATCTTCGATCACGTTCAGCCGAACATGCGCATTGCTCAAGAGGAAATCTTCGGTCCTGTTATCAGTATCATTCGCGCCAATGGCATCAACGATGCAATCGAGAAAGCCAACGCTATCAGCTTCGGTCTTTCTGCAAGTGTGGTCACTAACAATTTAAAAGGAGCCTTCGCCTTCGCCAATCAAGTCGATGCAGGTGTGGTGAAGATCAACGAGCCAACAACAGGTCTCGCGCTCAATGCGCCGTTCGGCGGCTTCAAAGGCTCCAGCGCCAACACTTTCAAAGAACAGGGAGGCGCAGCACTGGATTTTTACACTCGCACAAAAACGATCTATGTGAATCATGGATAACATCTTCGACGTACAAACCCACGCCTCAGGACCTACGGGAAGCCTGCCTCTGTCTCCCGATTTTTTAACCAACGCCCCAAGCGGAGATGTCTTCGGCTGGACACAGGATGCGGCAATGGGATGGAGTCCTTCTGACCTCGGCAAAGATGAATATCTCATCCTCAGCACACAAGGTGGCATCCGCGCGGAAGATGGTTCCCCCATCGCGCTCGGATATCACACGGGGCATTACGAAGTAGGTCTGCTTGCTCAAGCCGCCGCACGTGAATTCAAAGCACATAACAAGATTCCATTTGCAGGCTTTGTCAGCGACCCATGCGACGGACGCACACAAGGCACAGCAGGCATGATGGATAGTCTCGCCTATCGCAACGACGCAGCGACCGTGTTGCGTAGACTCATCCGTTCGCTCCCAACTCGCAAAGGCGTCCTAGGAATCGCTACCTGTGACAAAGGTCTACCCGCGATGATAATGGCTCTTGCCGCACAGAAATCTTTGCCGTGCATCATCGTCCCTGGCGGTGTGACATTGCTTCCCGAACAAGGCGAAGATGCGGGGAAAATCCAATCGCTGGGCGCACGCTTCGCACATGGACTCATCACACTCGAAGAAGCCTCCGATCTGGGATGCCGCGCTTGCGCATCGCCTGGAGGTGGCTGCCAGTTTCTCGGGACAGCGGCAACCAGTCAAGTTGTGGCTGAGGCGTTGGGGTTGGCTGTCACACATTCTGCGCTGGCTCCGTCGGGTCAAGCGATATGGCTGGATATGGCGAAGCGATCCGCACGCGCATTAATCGAGATGTCAAAGCAGAACATAAACACCAGCGACATCCTCACCGAAGATTCAATTCACAATGCGATGGTCATCCATGCCGCATTCGGTGGAAGCACAAACTTGTTATTGCATATTCCCGCCATTGCACACGCCGCGAAACTCCCTCGCCCCACTGTTGACGATTGGTCGCGTATCAATCGTGCAACACCGCGTTTAGTAGATGTGATGCCTAACGGACCTACAGGTTACGGCACCGTACAAGTCTTCCTCGCGGGCGGCGTGCCAGAAGTAATGTTGCATTTGCGTGAGTTGGGGTTGTTGAAGCTCAACGCCCGCACCGTCAACGGAAACACATTGGGTGAAGCACTTGATGAATGGCAAAATAGTGAACGCCGACAAAAACTTCGTGAGCGATTGCAAGAGCTTGACGCCATCAACCCTGATGACGTCATTATGAATCCAATCAAAGCCCGCGAGCGCGGACTGACCAGCACGATCACTTTTCTTACAGGTAATCTCGCGCCGCAGGGAGCCGTTATCAAAAGCACCGCTATTGACCCCAGCGTTGTAGATGCAGATGGTGTCTATCGCAAGACAGGTCCTGCGCGCGTTTTCACCAGCGAGCGCGCCGCAATTGCCGCAGTCAAAGGATTGAGCGAGAATCCCGTCAAACCTAGCGACATCATCGCGCTCATCGGTTGTGGTCCCATGGGCACGGGTATGGAGGAGACCTATCAGCTCACGTCCGCGTTGAAATATTTGCCACATGGTAAAACCATCGCGCTCATTACCGATGCGCGTTTTAGCGGCGTGAGCACGGGCGCTTGCATCGGTCATGTTGGTCCTGAGGCGTTGGCTGGCGGTCCGTTGGGGAAATTGCGAGATGGCGATACGATCCAGATCATCATTGACCGAGTCAATCTTTCAGGAAGTATCAACGTACTCAATGTTGATTTGGATTCAAGAACGCCTCACCCAGACTTGAAATTGAATCCCGACCTGCCAGAGGATACGCGTCTGTGGGCTTTGCTTCAAAACATCAGCGGTGGCACGTGGGGTGGATGTGTGTATGATGTGGATGCAATTGTTGAGAGGCTTGACGATAGACAATAGACGATGGACCATGGTCTGTCACCAAGACCGACTTAATTTTAGGAGACGATATGTTACTCACCAAACATAAAACAACAAACGGATCACGCTGGGCAGTGGATGGACATCTCTTGCCGCCGAGTTTGATTTTGAGTACATTGCTTGAGATGCCGCGCGAGAAAATGTTCCAGACGCTGAAAACTTTATCGGAGGCTGAACCAGCTTCGGGTGAGTCGGAAGCGCCGATTGATCCCATGCATGAAGTGTGGGCGGCAGGTGTCACATACTTAAGAAGTCGTGATGCACGCAAAGCGGAATCCACTGTGGCGGATATGTATCAGAAAGTCTATGAGGCGGATCGCCCTGAGATTTTTTCGAAGTCAATTGGTTGGCGCGTGTCAGGGAATGGACAACCAATCCGCATTCGCAAGGACAGTACATGGAATGTGCCCGAACCGGAGTTGGTGTTGGTGATCAATGGCTTTAACGAGATCGTGGGGTATTGTGCGGGAAATGATGTTTCGTCACGTGACATCGAAGGGGAGAATCCGTTGTATTTACCACAAGCAAAGGTCTATAATGGCTCGTGTGCGTTGGGGCATGGTATTTGGTTGTGTGAGCCGGATGAGATTAAAACGATTGCGATCCGATTGACAATTCAGCGAGAAAATAAAATCATCTTCAACGGCGAAGCAAATACAGATACGATGAAACGAACCTTGCCTGAGTTGGTTGATTTTTTGACGCGTGAATTGGATTTCCCCCAGGGCGTCTTTTTGATGACGGGTACTTGCCTTGTGCCGGATGATTTCACTTTACAACCTGATGATGAGGTTATCATTCAAGTTGGTGAAACAAAGATCCAGAATCGAGTTAAAAGGTAATAAACCAGCTCATCCTTTAAATGCCTCACACAGGATCGAAATGAAACGACTTCGGGTACTTGCTTTGTTGATCTTCCTTTGTGGATGCGGGCTGAGGCAAATACCTAACCCTATAGCTGTCCTTCAAGAGGGATGTACTTCACCTGGAACGATTATTTCGTCTGAGGTTCCTGAAACGGCGCGCGGATACCCATACATCTACCAAGTCTATCTTCCACCCTGTTTTTCTGCCGAATCCGAATCTCGCTATCCCGTCCTATATCTTGTTCCAGGGCGCGGAGGTGCTCCAGACACTTGGTTCACGGCAGGACTTGGAGATGTAGTTGATCAGATGATATTGAGTAGAGAAATTCCGCCATTTCTCATTGTCGCTACTGAAAATATCGATAGTGATTCGATGGCAGACACAATTTACAACGATCTGATTCCCCATATTGAAGAAAATTACCCGATCGCTAAAGATAGAAAGCATCATGCCGTAGCAGGTGGCTCCCTCGGCGGGATTGCTGCGTATCGTCTGGTATTTCAATATCCTGATACATTTTCAAGTGCTGGCATCTTTGGTGCAGGAGCCATCTCAGGCGAAGAGAATCGCATCAGTGAATGGCTGACAGACATGGATGATACGAACCGCGTCCGCGTTTTCATGGATACGGGAGATGGAGACCCTCTCATGCTTGATCGCGCGATCGTGATGAAATCCATATTAGATGAAGTGGGAATCGAAAATCAGCTGCACAGTGGGCAGGGCGAACATACCTATGATTATTGGGTGAGTAACTTCGAAATGTATCTTAAATGGTTGGCGGAAGACTGGTGAGACAATGTTTCAATGTGAAGTAACTTTATTTAGGCAACCGTAAAATTTATAACATGTGTTTTAGGAAGAACTCTACGATGGCTGGGTCAAAATGTTTTCCGGCTTGGTCGCGAATGTATTGCAATGCATCTTCGTTTGTCCAGGCGGGGCGGTAGGGGCGGGCAGAGGTCAGGGCGTCCCACACATCTACAATAGCGAATAAGCGAGCCGAGAGGGGAATCTCTTCCGCTTTCAACCCACGTGGATAGCCAGTGCCATCCCATTTTTCATGGTGGCAAAGTGGGATATCAAGCGCATGTCTTAAGTATTCAACCTGATACAGCATGTCGTAGGCTAATTGCGGATGCTTCTTCATAAACACCCACTCTTCATCATTTAACGCGCCGGACTTATGCAGAATATGATCTGGGACGCCCAGTTTTCCCATGTCGTGCAGGAGGGCGCCGCGTCGGGCTTGGACAAGCTCGCTTTCGTCCATGCCGAATTTTTTTGCCAGTTCAATGGTCAACTCTGCCACTCGATGGCTATGACCTTCTGTTTCCCGATCTCGTAAGTCCATGGCGTGTGACCAACCTTCGATGGTGGCTTCGTATGCTTTTAATAATTGAGTGTGCGCTTCTTGCAGGCTGATGCGTTCTTGAACAAGTTTGTGATAGCGGTTTAATTTTGTGATCCCGATCAGGCGTGCGCGCAACTCATGCCGATCAAATGGCTTGGTAATAAAGTCATCGGCGCCAGCTTTTAATGCGTTCAGTAAAGATTCACGGTCGTCTAAGGCGGTGAGGACAATGATCGGAATTTCTGCAACGAGCGGGTCGTTCCGGATGCGTTGACAAACTTCAAAACCAGTCATGCCCGGCATCATCACATCCAAAAGAATCACATCGGGTTGAATGATTTTCACCATTTCCAGCGCCTGCATGCCATTCTCTGCCATTTCGATCTGGTATCCGTCTGCCTCTAAAATGGACTCGAGTGTCTGGCGACCTGAATATTCATCATCCACGATCAAGATAGTACTACGCATGTTGGGCTCCTTTGTCGACGAATAAGATATTCTCTGTATTAATCATATTCACAAGAACTGAGATGGATATACGGGGAAACCATTATTTATAGTTTAACCATTGCTATGCGTCGCGGTCTACGAGACGGTGCCTGACCGCCATGCGAACCAGCCCGGCAATATTCCGCACATTGAGTTTTTCCATGAGGTTGGCGCGATGCTTTTCTACAGTCTTCTCGCTGATGAAAAGGAGTTTTGCGATCTCGCCGCTGGTATGTTCTTCTGCGATCAACTGTAGGATTTGCTTTTCACGGGGGGAGAGCATGGATAAGGGATCGTTTGTCTGGCTGGGGAGGTGTGAGTGCATGGCACTCTCGCTAACGATCTCAGAGATGGAATGGCTAAGATAGCGTTGTCCGTTTGCAACGGCACGCACTGCCCAGATCAATTCATCGCTAACTGATGATTTTAGAACGTAACCTTTTACACCGTAGTTCAACGCCTGGTGTACGAAACCTTCATCGGCATACATCGAGAGGATCAGGATATTGGTTTTGAGTTTCAAGGTGTGAATGGCATCTGCCGCTTGAATGCCATTCATGAGCGGCATCATGATATCCATGATCAGCACATTGGGAGAAAGCTCTTGTGTCATGGTGATGGCTTCCTGCCCGGTGGATGCCTCTCCTAATACGTGAATATCGCCCGCCTTTTCGATCAAAGCGCGGATGCCGGCCCGCACCATAAGATGATCTTCGGCAATAATCACACGTATCATTTTTCCTCTTGTGTGGTGGGTAGTGGAAATTGTGCCAGCACGATCGTGCCCCGTACCGGGTTAGAGCTAACGTTGAACCTGCCGCCTGCCAGTGTGATCCGTTCACGCAGCCCGGTTAGTCCGATGCCATTGGATGGATTTTTGCCTACCTCGAACCCATGTCCATTATCTTGAATGGTGAGGTTGATCGTACGGTCTTCTATGGTAAGGTCTGCCCACACTTGTCCCGCTTCAGCATGTTTGATGATGTTTGTCAACGCTTCTTGCAAGACGCGATAAAGGGTGATGTTGTAGATATCTGGCAGGGTGGGAAGGTTTTCATCCACTTCAAATATGACCGGGATATGCGTGCGGCGGGAAAACTCGGTGCAATACATTTGCATGGCAACCTTCAGTCCGAGCGCATCCAATACGGGAGGTCTCAAATTGTGTGCCAGGGTACGGACTTTTCCGAAGACATCAGATGCCTGACTGTATAACACCTGCAAGCGTTCGAACAGATTGGCGTTTGGAGTGTTCAAGTCGCCTTGCAGGTCACGCAGGGCGATCATGTGACTCGTGAGTGCCTGTCCCAGGTCATCGTGCAATTCGCGTGAAATGTGTTGGCGTTCCTGCTCCTGCGCACCGACCATTCGTTCAGCCATCTCTTGAATATTTTCACGCTGCTCAATCAGAGTACGATAGCGATTGAGCCGTGTGATCGTGCGCACACGTGCGGCTAGTTCGTAGCGGTCGATTGGTTTGTTGAGAAAATCGTCAGCACCTGATTCAATTCCACGCAGGAGAGAGGCGCGATCATCCAATGCGCTGAGAATGATGATGGGGATTTCAGCCAGATTTGGCGTCGAACGGATGCGGCGACAAACTTCAAAACCATCCATACCGGGCATCATCACATCCAATAAGATCAGGTCTGTTGGAATGCTTTCAAGGAGTTTCAGCGCCTGAGCCCCATTCTGTGCCAATACGAGTTGATAGTCTCCTCCTTCAAGCATTGCCATCAGGGTATCTCTTGCGCTCGGCTCATCATCAACGATCAGTATGGTGCTCATTACTGTCTGGATTCTCCTATCCGGCGGAAAGACACTTTTGAATGATGTTGACGAGTGCTCTCAGATTGACCGGTTTGCTCATATAGTCATTCATTCCAGCTTCGATACAGCGTTCACGATCATTGGGCATGGCAAGTGCAGTTAATGCCACGATCGGCACATCCTTGAAGTGGGGGTCTGCCCTCAGTTTTTTCGTGGCTTCAATTCCATCCAGCCCTGGCATTTGCACATCCATGAGGATCAGGTCTGGTTGTATGAGGCGGGCTTTTTCGATCCCTTCCATACCATCTCGTGCAGTAGTGACTTCATAGCCTGCCATTTCCAGATAATCCACGATCACCATGATCACTTCAATTGTGTCATCGATCAATAGGATCTTCTTTTTATTGCCAAGCCCGTTATCCATTAATCTCAGTGTGCCGGTGTTTCTCAAGCGTGTGATGCTATCTTGCGCAACGGCCGGCTCCCAGGGCAGGACGATAGTGAAACGACTGCCTTGCCCTGGCTCACTTGCCACGCTGACGCTGCCGCCATGCAGGCGAGCCATTTGTGAAACTAATACCAGCCCAAGCCCTGTCCCAGTGGTTTCGCGCGCAAGTCCGCTATCAAGCTGCACAAAGGGTTGGAAGAGCCGGGCAAGATCATCTTTACTGATCCCTATGCCTTTATCCCACACTGAAATTTCCACCCGGTTTAGATCCCGATACAGATCAATATCCAATCCCAGAGTTCCATGTTCCGGGGTGAATTTGACCGCATTGCTTAACAAGTTAACGATCATTTGTTTTAAGCGTCTTTCGTCTGCCCAGATCAAACCAATGTTTTGGTCAATTTGAAGCACGATCTCCTGACTCTTTTTCTGCGCCAGTTGTTTAACCATGCGCAAGCTTGCCTGACAAACCGAATTAACATCCACTTTATTGAATTCGAGCGCGATCTGCCCGGCTTCGATCTTGGCGAGGTCCAGAATGTCGTTGATCAAAGACAACAGGTGATGTCCGCTTTCGCTGATGGTCGTGATGTACTTATTTTGTTTTTCGTTAAGCGGTCCGGCTATTTGTTCAATAAGGCTTTCAGAAAGACCGAGGATCGCATTGAGCGGTGTGCGTAATTCATGACTCATATTGGCAAGGAATTCGTCCTTTACCCGCAGGGCACGCGCAAGGTTCAAATTGGCTTTTACGATCTCAGCGGTGCGTTCTTCCACACGTTGTACAAGTTGATTACGTTCATCGGCAAGTGCTGCTTGCATGCGTTTGCGCTCTGTGATATCCCAGGCGTAATCTGCCAGCCGTGAGGTCATTTCAAGATCAAGTAGTATGTAATCCTTCATTTTGTTGGCAACCCCGATCACCGCCAGGATTTTTTCATTACGGATGACAGGGATTACCATCTCACGGCTGATTCTGATATGTTCTTCAGGCATGCCTTTTTGATTCTTTACGGATTCGAAGCCATTATGGATAATGGCTCGACGCTGACGCACCGCCTCTGCCCAAACTCCAGCCTGATTGACCGAACTATGTTTTCTCTCATCTTCGGGCAGGTTAAAGATCTTGAGCGTGTGTGTAGAACAAACCTGCATGCTGATCGCATTTTGGTCATCTTCCATCAAATGAAAGAACCCGATCTCGCTGCCGGTCAGTTCACAGATTTCATCCATGGTCTTGCGCATTAAGTCATAGAGCGTGTTATGCGCGGAAAATTCCATTAACTCGAAACGTTTTTGTTGCAGCCATTCCAAGCGTTTGCGCTCAGTTATATTTTTGGCTACGACCGCCACTCCACGTGTAGAGGGATAGGCATTGACCTCGAAGGAATTTTTTTCGTTATTCAGTACGAACACTGTTTCAAAAGTTGTGGGGGTATGCGTATTCAGAACATTTTTATAGATCAAACCGATCCGTTTTTGTTCCTCGCTATCTCCAAAGATATCATGCATGGTTTTCCCAATGGCATCTTTTTCGGCGACACCAGTGAACAGTTCAGAGGCTTTGTTCCAGTGGGTGTAGAGCATATTCTGATCTAGTTCAAAAAAGATATCGGTGATACTGTCTGACAGTTCGCGGTAATGAGTTTCACTGGTACGGAGTTCCTTCTCCATGCGTCTGCGTTCAATGAGCTCTTGTTGAATCGACTGATACAAGCGCGCATTCTCAAATGCCACTGCCGCCTGGTTGGCGAGGGTGGCGAGCAGGCGTTCATCCTGCATGCTAAAGGCATCCGCTTCTTCACTCTCTATACTGATGACGCCGATCACAAATTTTCCCAAAGTCAGGGGCATATACAACCCCGATTGGATACCTTTATACACTTCCACATATTGCGGGTAGGCATGCACGTTCCCCGTGCGCACGGATTTGCCGATCTGGATTACCCAGCCGCTCATGCCCTGCCCAACCTTGCTGATCTGTTTAATAAAATTCTGTTCCACCCTTTGTCTTTCTTCCTCTTTCAGATCAGGCAGGCTATAGGCGACCAATTCCAATTCATCGCTATCACCCTTTAATAGTCGAATCGTCACATGATGCCAGGAGAGATGCCGATTAAATGTGTTGATGATCCGCTCCCCGATCTCACGCGGCTCCAGCAATTGCCCAACCGCCAGCCCGTTTTCATAGAGCGCTTCCAACTCCGCAAGATGACGTTGGATATCCTTCTCTGCGCGCTTGCGTTCCGTAATATCCTGTACCACGACCTGCACGGCAGGTTTACCCATATACTTGATTGCAGTAGCACTCACTTCTACATTCATAACCGAGCCATCCAAACAGATGAATTTCTCTTCGCGTGGGTAAAGGTTTTGCTCGCCCTTCAACATGCGTTTAAGGATCTCTATGGTTTGTAAACGTTCATCCGGGTGGACAAAATCCATAACTGGCAAGCCAATCAGGTCATGGAAAGAGTTTGCCTTTACGATCCGGGCGGCTGTTTCGTTCGCGAAAACCATTTTTCCATCTACGTGAACAACCACACCCACCGGAGCCGCAGTGAGCAATAGCCGGTAACTTTCCTGGCTTTGGTGTAAGGCTTCTTCTGCTTGTTGGCGTTCGGTAATATCAACTGCGATCCCTGCCAGGCGCACAACCTTGCCAGAATCATCAAATATTGGGAAGGCACGGTCCCAGATCCAGCGCACCGAACCATCCGGACGGAGAATGCGGTACTCCGTTTCAGTGGCTTCTCCATTGCGTTGTGCCTGAAGATCCTTTTGCACTTTGGGGCGATCTTCCGGCAGGATACTTTTCAAGAAGATGTTGGAATTATGCAATAGCTCTTCAACAGATCGCCCCCAAATTTTTTCATACGCCGGGCTGATGTAGAGTTCTTCGTTGGTTTGCGCGTCGGTCATCCAGAATACTTCTTGGATGTTTCCTGCCAATTGGCGGAAGCGCTCCTCAGACGCACGTAATTGCTTATTTGCTTGTTTGCGTTCTGTAATATCTACGGTTGTAACAATGACCTTGGAATAATCTTCTTCATATCCGGGCACAACCGACCAGGTTAGGCTGATCTCGATCGATTTCCCGGTCACGGTTTCATCAGCGCCTTCCCAGGCATTGCTGGTTCTCCCATCCGTTATGGCGATAAAATCTTCAAGATTATTTTCCTGCTCCCCTTTAGATAAGGACTCTCTCGTAGACTCTAGTAATTCTTCCTTATTGGTCGCTTCATACAAGCTTACGGCTGCATTGTTTACATCGCTCACCCGGATCAGATTTGTACAATAGATCAACTCCTGCGGATTGGATGCGAAGTATGCACGAAAATCCGTGATGCCTTGTTGTTTCAATGCATCCAGATAATTTTTTACGGCTGAAAAATCTTCTTCCCAAATGGCAACCGGTGTGTTTTCAAATAACGCTCGATATCTATTTTCACTGGAGCGCAGCTTTTCCTCGGCATCTTTTTGATCAACCAATAAACGCCGTTCCTCCAAAGCATGCAGCACGGCGGGACCCAGTCTTTTGATATTATCCTTGATGATGTAATTATTCGCGCCCGCTCGCATACACTCTACAGCGACATCTTCGCTCAGGGAGCCGGTCCAGATGATGAGCGGAGTCAGAGGCGAATGCTTCAGCGCCAATTCCAAGGCTTTCATCCCATTGAAGTGAGGCATGCTGAAATCCGAAAGGATGACATCCGGGTTGAACGTCTCCAATGCGTTTAGAAAGTCACTCTGTGTAGCCACTCGTAGGAACTGGCAGTTCTTTATTGCCTTGGATATTTCGCGTTGAGCCAACTCCGCATCTGCGGCGGTATCTTCCACGATCAAAATACGGGCAGGGTTAGTCATGGATTCTGTCCTTATCATAAAAGTAACCTAATAAACTACTCCAAAATTTCATTTATCCTCTCGTAAAAATCAATCGTAGGTCAGGTGATGTGCCCGTAGGGGTTTTAGCCCGACACCTTCTTGATTTTTGATGAAGGGCGGGTTCAAAACCCGTCCTACAAATATTTTCGCAAGAGGTCAATTGACATATTTCAATTATGATTCACTAAAAGCCAGTAAATTCCCAAACGAGAGATTGCCTCACTAAATGCCTCGAACTGGACCGGTTTTACCACGTAGCTATTCACGCCAAGTGCATAAGCAGATTGTATATCCGGATCTTCTATTGAAGAAGTGACCACCACAACCGGGATGTTTTTCGTTTGTTCATGCTGCTTGATCGTACGCAAAACCTCCAGACCGCTTACCTTGGGTAGTTTCAGGTCCAGCAGCACCAACCTGGGGCGCTGATTGATCTCTCGTTCTGCATATTTTCCACGCCCAAATAGAAAGTCCAGGGCTTCAGCACCATCCTGCACATGTATCAGACGATTGGCAAGACTGTTTTTCTTCAACGCACGGATCGTCAACTCTGCATCGCGTTGGTTGTCTTCCACAAGCAGAATTTCAACAGCATCAAGCTCGTTCATCTTTTCTTTCCTCTCCATGCAGGCTGAAATGGAAGGTTGCCCCTGCCCCCACCTGACCTTCTGCCCAGACCCGCCCACTATGACGGTGGATCACTCGCTGCACGATCGCCAGCCCAACCCCTGTACCTTCGAATTCATCTTCGCTGTGCAGGCGTTGAAAGACTCCAAATAATTTATTCATATATTCCATATCGAAGCCTGCGCCGTTATCACGCACATAATAAACAGACTCGTCACCCTCATCCATGGCACAGCCCACTTCGATGATGGCGCGCTCTTGCTTGGATGAAAACTTGATCGCATTCGAGAGGAGGTTGATCCACACCTGACGCAGTAACGCCTCATCCCCAACGGCGGGCGGTAGCGCATCCAAACGAAGATCGATCCGTCCTCTTTCTTTTTCTTTCGTCAATTCATTGAATGCCGAAGCCGCCAATGCCTGCATGTTGACATGCCCTGTACTCATTTCTTTTCGACCGAGGCGCGAGAACGAAAGCAAGTCATCGATCAAGTGTCCCATTCGTTCAGTTTCCCGGCTGATAACAGTACAAACACGTTTGCCTTCTTCGCCAAGCAAAGATTGATAGTCTTCGACCAGGATCTGGGTAAAGCCATCAATGGCACGCAGCGGCGCGCGCAGGTCGTGCGAAACAGAATAAGAGAACGCCTCCAACTCTTTATTGGCAGCCCTCAGTTGCGCGGTCCGCTCAATGACGCGTTCCTCAAGTTCTTCGTTCAAACGCCGGATCTCATCCTCATTTTTTCTATGAGCAGTAATATCCAAAAGAGTTCCAGAAAACTTGATGACATTACCAGATGGGTCTGTTTCAACCCGATACTTTGGGCTAAGAATTCGCATCTCGCCGCGGGCAGGGTTGGTGCGAAAATCCTGAAGTTTGGGCGGCTTACCCTGAGATAGCTGGAACAAGGTTGTTAACAATATTTCTCTATCTTCAGGATGGATCATTTCAATATATTCTTCGTTGCTCGGAATCTCTTGGGCAGGGTTCAGCCCAAAAATTTGGTACATATGCTTGGACCACCAGCCCCGATTGAGTTGGGTGTCAAAAAACCAGCTTCCCAGCCCGGCTTGTTCTTCAGCGCCTTCCAAGTTTAAGAGGACTTCGTTAAGATTATTTTCCATTTGCTTGCGTTGGGTGATGTCTGTAGAAAGGATAAACAACCCTTCTTGTGCAGGTTGAATGCTCAACTCGAAACAGCCCACACTGCCATCTGGGAAGTCGAAGCGATTTTCAAGATGACGCGGCTCACGGTCTGCCATGCATTTCTGCAGAATTTTGAAAAGCTCGCTGTTTTCAATGCCGGGGTACATCTCCATCATCGTCTTCCCTAGCAATTCTTCAGGTTTGCGTTTGCCTTGTAGCGCCACAACCTCATTGACATATACATAGCGCCAATCAAAATCAATGATCTGACAGCCTTCCAGCATGGCATCCAAAATGCGGTGATAGCGCATCTCACTTTGGAAGGCGGCGGCTTCTGCCCGCTTACGTTCGCTGATGTCCTCTGCCAAAATGATGATGCCGCCGGTATTTCCACTTTCATCGATCCATGGGGTGATCGCCCAACGCAGCCAGTGTTTTGTTCCATCTGCTCGCTGCCAGACATCGTCATCATTCTTCACCGATTGACCATTCAGACCTTTTTGGTGAGCCTCTATCCAATAATCAGGAACATCCGGGTTGATGTCGTAATGGTTAATCCCGATCAGGTCTGTATGTCCTTGTCCATAATCGGTCGCCCAACGTCGGCTGGCTGCCAGATAATTCATGTTCTGGTCAAACATGGCGGTGCTGAGCGGGGCTTGCTCAATAAAAGAGAGCAATTGCTTATGTTGCTGTTCGAGTAATTCTTCGGCGCGTTTGCGTTCGGTAATATCCACCCCAACTGCCATGATCTCGGTTACCTGACCGGCTTCGTCGTAGACGGGGCGGTTGGTCCATGCCATCCAGGCGCGTTGCCCATTCTTGCAGATATTTTCATTGACAAACTTCGTGTAACGGTCAGGGTGTAGGACGACATCTTCCACCAATTTCGATAGATCCCCGCCGGTCGATTCGGTTTCAGGCACGAGAATGCCCACGTTTTTCCCAATGATTTCTTCAGAGCTGTACCCAAAGAAATTCTGGGCATATTCATTGAAAAAAACGATCGTCCCATCGCGCCGCCAACGCAAGATGACACTATTGGCATTTTGAACCAATTCCTGGTAATTCTTCTCATTCTTTACCATAGACGACTCCGTCTTGTTCAGCTCTACCGTATAACGTCGCACAAGAAGGTGGAGTAATAAAGCGGTCACGATCACATACCCCCAACCTTTATAGATGCTGATTTGGGTTAGCGTGGCAGGGTTTGGAGCAAGCTTTGCGGCGATCTGGTCAGAGAACAATATCCAAATTATGCCAAGTACCAAATAAATACCTGCAATTCGTATAGGACCCCAAATGTGAAGCGCAGGAAGGTGGGAAATTGGTTTACTCTTCATTTTTACTCCATTTACCGTTAAAAGGATGGAAGTTGTAAATGACAGGACAATAACAGTCTACTACTAAAACCATTTTCATTGGGTTTGCCGAAAGAGAGAATGGGGGAATTCCCTACCCCCACGTTCGGGGATTTACTGGCGGCTCCGCGCGTTTTCCCCTCCGTTAAGTTCATGGAAAATCTCCGCCGAACTCTGGGGTTACCCGTCTGAGGAAACCTCTTGCTAAATGAAATAATGCCGATGTTCCTCATAAGGGTATATCGGCATGAAAATTCTTTTTACAGCAAAACTCTTCAAATTGTTCATTCTGCCAGGGCTTCTCTCTCTGGCGTTGTTGATCGCCCCCGGGCTTGCCATTCCGCATGCAGGGGATAATGTGGCTGCGGACATGGCGGGAACACAGCTTTCAGGTAATTTTTCGCTGACATCGGTTGAACTGCCGGTTATCCCCGCATCAGATTTTGTATCGTATGAACTTCCTGCCGTTGAAGAGCTTGCTCCGCTATACGCTTTTGGCAACCCGGCTGGTTGCTCCAGTGTTGAGCCGCTGGGTTTATCTCCAGAACAGATGCTTGCAAATGTACAGAACGCGATCGGTGCAGAATATGACTTGGCGGAACGCCGTCAGACGTATATCTGGAATGGGGAAATGGGCACCATGCTCAACGTCACGAGTGATGCGTTCGTGTACGAATTTGTTTTCAATGAATTTCAACATCCGCTGACCTATCGTGGTGATAAAGTAGCGACCATCTTCATGACCAATGGTTTCGTGGTTTGGTTTCGTGAATATGGCGGCAACTTCCGCCTGACAGCGATTCCCATGGTAGCCGGTGTGTTTGAGTCTCCCTGGGGAAGTTACGTGACTTCGTACTGGCAAGCCAATGGACAACCCAACGACGATCGCATCTATCCCGTGATGAAGAAACTGCCTTGTCACTGGGTCATTGATGCGGGCTACGTCACCAATGAAACCGTCACAGGAATGTTCAACCTCAATCCTGCGATCCCTGATTATCTTTCAGCCGGACGCCAATACCTCGCGGATACCTGCAAGGAAGCCTATCGTATTTCAAATGAAGAGATCGGGCATTGGGATGCCACCTCCATGTGCGGACCGCTTGCCTGGACGATTATGGATGATGTGAATGGCTTCCCCTATCGCATCGGAAGCTGGAGCAAGGATGCCGGAGCTTTCACAGCTGTCAACCCTCGCTGGAGCGGTCAACCTTGGGGATCGTTTGACCCTGAAACCTTTACCCTGATGAGCACCGATACCCCCATGGCTGGCTATGACTTTGCAGAAAAAGGAAATTTGTATCCCGGTGACCTGCTCTACTCCTTTGCTACTCTTTATGTAACCCCAGGATATTTCGATCATATCTTTGTGGTGGCTGCGATCAACGAAAATGGAACTCGCTTGAGTGTTTCGAACATGGTGCAAAACTCGCCCTATGCCGATTGCAGTATCGAAGAGGTCCAGCTTTATACCCCCGGCGACCGTGAGAACGGTGTGATCAACCACGAATGGAACGGCTTCAACTACGGTAAGACCGGCACAACTGGCTTTGATGTCTTCCGCTGGAATTGGATTACATATCATGTTGAAGGTCAGCCCATGCAATATACAGTGCGCTGGGGTGACACTATTGAAACCATCGCCTTCGATTGGAAAATGCCAACCGAAAGCATCCTCGCTGCCAATCAACTGGCTGGTGACGTTCAATTCACCCCGGGTCAGGTCATTACTTTGCCCGTGCCGACTTCTTTTGAAATGCCCTAATTACTTCTGTACAACTTGATCGTTGAAATAAAATCTAAAAGCAGGCTGGCTTGGAAAGCCAGCCTGCTTTTGCTTTGACTCAAATGATAAAATTACAGCACAATTCACCATAAATGATTTGTGCTTACCTGCTTTAAAAGGCAGATAAAACTACAATATAGGAAGCAATATGTATGACTCTCCGCACCGCCGTTTCAACCCGCTTACTGGCGAATCTGTTTTAGTTTCGCCGCACCGCGCCAAACGCCCCTGGCAAGGGCAGGTGGAAAAAAGCTCAACTGAAAACCTGCCGCACTATGACCCCACTTGCTATCTTTGTCCACGCAATGAACGCGTGGGCGGGGTAACCAATCCCGATTACAAAGCCGCCTTTGCGTTTGATAATGACTTCGCCGCGCTCTTGCCGGATGAAGTTCAAGCACCCGCCTCAACCCATCCCTTGCTTGCCTCTGTTTCAGAAAGAGGACTCTGTCGTGTGGTCTGCTTCTCTCCGCGCCACGACCTGACATTGCCCGAGCTCGACCTCGCCGCCGTCGAAAACGTCATCGCCACGTGGACGGAGCAAACCGTGGATTTGAGCCGGAAGAACTTCATCCACTATGTGCAGGTCTTTGAAAACAAAGGCGCCGTCATGGGTTGTTCCAATCCGCACCCGCATAGCCAGGTTTGGGCAAGCGAACACATTCCCAATGAACCCGCCAAAGAACTCGAACGCCAAAAAGCTTACTTCGCTCAAAACGGACGTACATTATTATCCGACTATCTCGCCGAAGAGCACAAACGCAACGAACGCATCTTATTCGCCAATGAACACTTCACCGCGCTGGTGCCTTATTGGGCGGTCTGGCCCTTTGAAACCATGATCGTTGCACATCGCAATGCCGCTTACCTCAGTGAACTCACCCCGGCAGAAGTGAGCGCGCTGGCAGAGATCATGAAGCGCGTCACTACGCGTTACGACAACCTGTTCGAAGTTTCATTTCCATATTCAATGGGCTTTCATCAAGCTCCCTTCGATGGGCAGCCTCACCCCGAATGGACCTTGCACGCGCATTTTTATCCGCCCTTGCTACGTTCTGCCACGGTTCGCAAATTCATGGTCGGCTACGAAATGCTCGCCATGCCCCAGCGTGATATCACGCCCGAAACCGCCGCCGAACGATTACGCTCCCTTTCAGACACCCACTATAAACATGAATCTAATTGATCAAATCACAAGCACTTACAAAGAAAAATTCGGGCATGCACCAGCTCATATTGTCCGTGCCCCTGGGCGCGTAAATTTGCTCGGCGAACATGTGGACTATAACGACGGATTTGTTTTACCCGCCGCCATAGACCGCGCCACCTACATTGCTTTCTCGCCGACAGATGCGCCTCATTCCACGCTCGTGGCTGCGGACTTCGACCAGCAAGCCTCTTTCTCCGCTGAAACCATTGCGACAAAAACCCAACCAGACTCAAGCGCCTTGCCTGAATGGGCGCTTTACCCAGCCGGTGTGATGTGGGCGCTGAAAGAAGAGGGGATAAGTACATCGTCTATCAATGCTGTCTTTGCATCCGATGTGCCGCGCGGCTCGGGTTTGAGTTCCTCGGCTTCGGTAGAGATGGCATTTGCGATTGCATGGCAAACCCTCGGCGGCTGGACGTTACCCGCCATGCAACGTGCTTTGCTTGGGCAAAAAGCCGAGAATAAATATGTCGGCGTCAATTGCGGCATCATGGATCAGTTCGCTTCGGCTTGCGGCGTAGAAAATAAATTACTCCTGCTAGATTGTCGTTCGCTGGAGTGGAAGACCGTCCCATTACCAGACCATGTTGCCATTGTCATAGCCGATACGACCGTGCGCCGTAAATTAACCTCTGGCGAATACAACAAACGCCGTGATGCCTGTGAAGAAGCCGTGCGGTTGTTGAAAAACGATCTGCCGAAGATCAAGTCGCTGAGAGATGTCAGTGTGGCAGACTTCAACCGATTGGCGAATACACTCCCAGATGAGGTGGAGAAACGAGCGCGTCACGTGGTGGAAGAGATCGGGAGGTCAAACCAAGCCGAGGCGTTGTTGGAAGCGGGCGACATCCAAAGCTTTGGAAGGTTGATGAACGAATGTCACGCCAGTTTGCGCGACCTGTATGAAGTCTCCTGCCCTGAGTTGAATGTGATGGTGAACATTGCTCAACCTCTAAAAGGTTGTTATGGCGCCCGACTGACCGGCGCAGGCTTTGGCGGTTGTACGGTCAATTTGGTTGCGAAGAACGACGTGGAAGCCTTTGCTAAAGCCCTAGCCGCAGGCTACGAAGCCGAAACAGGACTCCGCCCTGAAATTTATATCTCGCACGCCTCCAATGGAGCAGAGTTGCTTGGGTAATCGAGCAGCGACTTGAAATAACAGTACAACGCCTCTGCTAAATGCGGAGGGCTGGATCTCTTCACTGGTGTCCAGTCCTCTAGCATGTGCAACAGCTAGACTTGCACATGCGGAAACATTGCAAGATTAGGCTTGCACAGCCAATAAACCTACTAACTTTGCGCCTGCCAGCGATGCGACAGATTCGATTCGTCTGGTAATTTCATCTAATCTCGAAAAGACCGCGCTGCGATTCGTGGAGACAACGGACAGCCCATCCTCTTTCAACTCCATCACGCCAAAGTTATTAGACGTTTCGACGAAGGCGGGCATATCCGCAAACATGGATGTGACCCCGTGCGGCAATGCCATCAGCAAGCGGATTGCCGTCTGCATTTCAGCGGAGTTAATGGCTCGAACAGGCTCACCGCTGATTTCGTTCAGCGTGAGCACCTTACTGTCTCTTCAAAAATTAACCAGCCCCGCTGGACCCGCCGCCAGAGGCGCCTGCACTAGAACCTGAACCGCCACTTGCGCTAGACGTATCTGATGCAGACATCACTGCGACAATTGCGCCGAAATCATTATTGCTGCCTGCCGTTGCATGGAACCAGATCGGAAGAGGAATATCACCCATTTTTTGAAAATATTTTGCCCAAGATTCACCCAACCCAAAGACAGCGGCATAGGCCAGGTATTTTTCAAAGAAGTCAGGGCGAATGGCAGGCTCTTTGCCTTTGCTCACCTGTTTGATGTATTCCTGAAAACCTTTCCAACGCACGGCTTGTTCTTCGCCTTCTGGGGTGAGCACCGAATAGGTCGCAGAATAAATGAACACAGCGATTGAAATGAAAAAGACCGCTGCGCTAACGCCTACCATTCCAGCGAATACCATTGCCATATTAACGTCACGACCGAAGCCTGACCCAAGGATGAGCGATGCAACAAATACCGCCAAAGACAGGAACATGGCGATAAGTCCGCTTGCGACCAGTTTTTTATGAGTTAGTTTGCGTTCAGGATCCAGCCATTTGCGGTGGATAAGTTCCTTCTCCAGTGGTTCATCGAATAACTTACTATTCATCCCCAATCGCGTGGAGATTTCACTCATATTTACCTGTGAGTCGTCTGCCTTGAAAATTGCACTCAACAAGCCTTGTTCATGCAAATTCAAAGAAGCGGTAGGTTCTTTTTTTACAAGTATATAATTTGTAGTTCCCCATGAGCCTTTCTCTTCTTGAATTTCCAATATGCCGCGTCCTGCAAGATCGAAGATGGTTCCCATAAATCCGTTTGCCTGCTTTGTTAGCGCTCCCACGAGGGCAGGAGCCAGATTAGAAGGTGGATTCGGTGTGGAGGTCACATCACTGATGTTCGGGTCACGCGCATTGGTGCGGGCATACGTGAATAATCCAAAGCCGCCTAATATGAGCGTAACGATCCCTGCAAGGAAACCAACTGGCAGAGCCTTTGCTGTTGTCGCATCTGCCTGCTCTTTTTGGGTCTGCCATTGCGGCACGGTTGTCGTCAAACTATCGGCAGCAAACGAAGCGGTAAGGATCAGGTCTTCGTCTTCGCCGAGTCCGCTTGCAGTTAAGAGAATGCCTGCGTCGGTCGAACCAGTTTCAAAGTCATGGTTGAGGTGCGGATCTTCGAGCAGAGTCGCTTTTTGTGGATACGTCAAAATGATGGAAGATGTCACAATTGAATAATCGTGATCTTCAGGGATGGCGCGCCAGATGAGTGTATCGGCATCGCCTTTGCGGATGACTCCATCCACACGGTAACGGACTGTGAACACGCGCGACGCATCAGACGTAGCCGGGAAATGCCACGTCACCTTGAGCGGATTGCCCGCCTCGACCTCCACCTGCCCAGCCTGCGTGCCTTCGGGCATGGGCACGCCATCCATACTGGCATCGAGGAAGGTGACGCCGTCCGTTTCGTTTGCCGAAATTTCACGGAAGGCAAAGGTAAACGGGTCGCCCTCAAAACGGAACTCCACCGTTTCAGTGACGATCATTGAGCCGTTTTCTTGAATGTCGAGCTGAACATCGAATCGTTCAGCGTAATAAGATTTCGCCGCAAGTGCGGGGTTTGTAATGAAAAGTGAAGCCAGCAGAACAATTATGAGCGTGATGGAAAAGTTTCGTGACATTTGTTCCTCCGATTCTTTCTACGCTGCTGTTGCTTAAAAGTTTAAGGTGCGGGTTGAGCCTTTACCAGTTATTAACATAATACTCTCTAAAAGTTATACCAGTGAAGTTTTCTCCAACTCGGCATCGAACTGTTTAAGCTCCGCCTGCTCGCTTTGCAATGCTTTGCAGTAACGAGGACTGGTTTCTTTACAGCCCCTTCATAAAAATTTGGACGCATTCAAGATACTTGGCAAACTGCTCGCGGCGAATGCTATGCCCCGCGTCGGCAATATGAGTCACTTGCATGTGTGGGATGTATGTTTTGAGTTGAGCAATATCTTTTTCGCTTGATGCTGCGCCGCGTTTTGATTCCGCGCTGATGAGTAAAGTAGGGCAGGTGATTCCCTTGAATAGATTCGGCAGGTCAATGGAGATCATATCAGGCGGATCGATCAAGGCTGTGACCTTGGGGCTGACTCTGTGCTTGGAGTTGATCCACGGCTCCAATTCCGCTTCAGACCACGCCGGGTTCTGCTCTCGGCATTCGGACAGTAACTCTCCCCGTGTCTTTCGCTTGATGGAGTCTACCCAGGTGGTAAAACCGATCTTGAAGCTTTCATCGCGAGAGGTGCCCGCAACATTCATCCAGAACGGAGGCGGGTCTTCCAATAAGATCGCACGTGGTACAGAGGGATACAAGCCAGCCGCCACAAGCGCTGTGATCGCTCCCATTGAATGTCCCAGTAGAATTGGTTTATTCAATTCCAACGCCTGAACCACACCAGCCAACTCCGCCCCGAGATTTTGCAGAGTGTATCCATCTTCGGGCGCATCAGATTTCCCATGCCCGTGTGTATCGACCATGATGACATCAAAATCTTCAGCAAGCACTTCTGCAATTGGCGACCAACACATCCCATCATCGGTGATGCCATGCGCCAACACGAGCGGCGGTTTATTTCCACCCGTGCGATAGTAATGGATTTTCACCCCGTTTGAAATCACATATTCAGAAATTATATTGAGCATATGTTCCTTCCAACGATCTTTTTAAATCTAATCTTACCGCATCAATCTCAAAATGTCCTTTTTGCCCCTTGACTTGGAGTCAACTCCAGGTGTTACACTGAATTTGAGGTGCCCCATGAAAATTCAAGAAGTGAGCGAAAAATACAGTCTTTCAGCCGATACCCTGCGCTACTACGAGCGTGTGGGGCTAATTCCGCCAGTCACGCGCACTTTGAGCGGTATTCGTGATTACAGTGACGTGGATATGCTTCGTGTGGAATTCATCAAGTGTATGCGCAGTGCCGGGCTGCCCATTGAGGTGTTGATCGAGTATATGGCTCTTTTGCTGGAAGGGGATGACACCATTGAAGCGCGAAAAGATATTTTGAAGGAACAGCGAGAACAACTCCTTACACGTATGGAAGAAATGCAAAAAACTCTCGATATCTTAGATAGCAAAATTCAGATGTACGAAGGCAAGATTTTGGAAACGGAAAAGAAAATCAAAATCGAGGCGTAGAAAATAAAAACTGGAGAACTTGGCAAGAGCGAATTGGAAGCCTTGCTATGAGAAATATCACATTGGTAGGGGATTGGTATTAATTTTCATTGCCATTCGGCGGGATACCTTTCACTGAATGGCACACATTATCATAAAGGAGATTCATAATGCACATTGGATTACAAATTCCGTCTTTTAAGGCTCCGGGTGGCACGGTGGATATTCGCCCCAAGTTGAAAGAAATCATCACCACGGCAGAGGACGCAGGTTTTTATAGCCTGTGGGTGATGGATCACTATTATCAGATCAAAGGTTTGTTTGGTGAAGCCTATACCGACCCGATGCTGGAAGCATATACCACACTCGGATATTTTGCAGGACTGACAGAGAAAGCTAAACTCGGCGTGTTGGTAACAGGTGTGATCTATCGTCATCCCGCTGTGTTAATGAAGATGGTCAACACGCTGGATGTGCTCTCTGGTGGACGCGCTTATTTTGGCATTGGCGCGGCATGGTATGAGGATGAAGCGAATGGGAATGGCATTCCCTATCCGTCCACATCAGAACGCTTTGAAAAACTGGAAGATAGCCTGAAACTGGCGAAGGCGCTTTGGAACAGTGACGAAACATCCTTTGCGGGCAAACATTTCTCCGCTCCAGCCATCACCAATAATCCGCGTCCGCTTTCGCTTCCGCATCCCCGCATCATGATCGGCGGAACGGGTCCGAATAAAACGATGAGAATGGTTGCCCAGTATGCCGATGCCTGCAATATCGGCGATTGGGTCGGGAAAGAAAATATGCAAACTGCGCTCGACGCACTCAAGCGGCATTGTGAGACTCTAGGACGTGATTACGACTCGATCGAGAAAACCTGTCTCGGCACTGTGAATCTTTCCGCAAAGGATACCGTAAGCAGCGTTATGAGTCGTATCAACGAACTTTCTGCGATGGGCTTTACCCATGTAATCTTCAACATGCCAGATGTTTATTCCATTACACCGCTCAAAACCTTTGCAAAAGAAATCATTCCGTCTGTAGCGGGACTTTAGGAGAAAAATATGCGTGCAACAGTTATGTATGGAGCGGGAGACGTTCGTGTTGAGAATGTCCCTGATGCCCAAATCAAAGAATCAACCGACGCCCTTGTGGTTGTCACTCGCGCCGCCATTTGCGGTAGTGACCTCTGGCCCTACAAAGGGATGCAGCCCAGTGATATCGGTCGCCGTATGGGACACGAATTCATCGGCGTTGTCGAAGCGGTTGGAAAAGATGTCCACAAGATCAAGGTTGGTGATCTGGTTGCCGCACCATTTGCATGGTCCGATGGCACCTGTGAATTTTGTCAGCAAGGTCTGCACACATCCTGCCTGCATGGCGGATGGTGGGGCGGCACCGAACTCGACGGCGGACAGGGAGAAGCAGTGCGCGTTCCGCAGGCAGATGGGACTCTCTATCCTCTTCCCGTTAGCCGAGACCATGCGCTGATGCCCTCGCTTCTCACCCTGACCGATGTGATGGCAACTGGTCATCATGCCGCAGTTACCGCTAAAGTGAGTCGTGGCAAGATCGCGGCGGTGGTCGGAGGCGGTGCAGTGGGGCTGTGCGGAGTCATCGCCGCGAAACGGCTTGGTGCGGAGCAGATCATCTTCTTGGATCGTCATGCTGACCGCATTTCACTTGCCAAAGAATTCGGCGCGACGGATATTGTCAGCGAGCGTGGTGACACCGCCATCGAGCGCGTGCTTACCCTCACCAACGGACTCGGCGCTCATTCGGTCTTGGAATGTGTCGGCTACGAAGAATCGACTCGTACTGCACTTAGCATTGCCCGCGCAGGCGGCGCGGTGGGGCGTGTGGGCGTTCCACAAGATGAAGCCATGCCCGTTGCCATGCCGACCTTCTTCCGAAATGTCACCATCTCTGGCGGACCTGCTCCTGCGCGTGCTTACTTTGACGAACTACTGCCCGATGTTCTCGAAGGACGCATTCAGCCTGGCAAGGTGTTTGACTATGCAGGCGATATCAGCAAAGTGCCCGATGGCTATCGCGCCATGTATGACCGCAAAGCCATCAAAGCGATCATCGCGTTTTAACTGCATGGGTGAAAATATAAATTCAAACCTCAAAGGCATCGGCTTTCTTTTACTGGCAATGCTGATCGGTTCGTTGCAAGCCGTGGCGGTCAAATGGATCGGTGGCAATTATTCCGTGTTGGAGATCGTCACCTTCCGAAGTCTAGTTGCCCTACCCATCACGATTCTCTTTTTTCGGCTCGAAGGTGGAAAGGGATTACCCACCACAAGCCAGCCCAAACTTCACGTTGTGCGTGGGATTTTCCTTTTTCTCTCCTACACCACCTTCATGATGGGGCTGGCTGCCCTACCCCTCGCCGATATCGAATCGATCCGCTTTTCGGGACCGATGATGATCACTATTTTGTCAGTTTTCATGCTAGGAGAAAAAGTGGAACTGCGGCGCTGGCTCGCATTGATCGTGGGATTTGCCGGTATTCTGCTGATCGTGAAACCCGGTTCGACAAATTTCAACGTGGGCTCGCTCTTCGTTTTGATCTCGGTTCTTTTCTACGCTCTCACCGTGATCCTCACCAGAAAAATGAACGCCACCGATAGTAGTGCCACGATGGCGTATTTCAGTTCATGGGTCTATTTAATCGCAGCCTTTATTACTTCGCCGATAGCTGCCGCCGTGGGCGAAATCCCCAACGCGCACCCAAGCATTGCCTTCCTCTTTCACACGTGGACCATACCAACAGCTTTCGATTTATTTATCATGTCTGGCTTGGGTCTCGTCTGGGCGGGCTGGGCATACTTCATGACACGTGCCTATAGCGTAGCGCAGGCATCGGTCATTGCGCCGTTTGAATATGCTTCACTGCCTATCGGTGTGATGTGGGGCTTTCTCTTTTGGCGTGAAATCCCTGCCGGAACCACCATTGCAGGCGCTGTTTTGACCTTATTGAGTGGTCTATATATTTTGGTTCAGGAGCAAAAGCAAAAGGAGTCACCAAGCCAGATTATTATCGATAATCCCCCTCTTGAAAGTGAAGCATAGCAGAGCGAAACTCGCGCCGAAAAGATCACCTAATTTATCACTTGGCAAAAATAGCGATGAACTGAGCAGATTTAAAACAAATTCCCCTGCCTTTCGAAGCAGGGGAATTTATTCGATTGATATGAGAGAAATCGAATGCCCATAAACGAGCATTTTACAATATACAGAAAATTCTTATGGTCTTTGATGTCTTGAGACTGCCAAGCTTAAGGCAAATCTATGCAATTTCCAGAATTTAACTGTATCGAGTGATTCGAATTGGCTACCAGTGCGCACATTTGGGTCGCATTTGCTGGACGGTTGGCAAGGGTGTATTGGGTGAAGGGAGGGTCTCCATAAGAGCCCCAGGTTAATTTCCAGGGACCCGACCCTGGAGAACCTGCCTGATCCGGGGGAACGGTGTTGAAGAAGATGTGAACATGCAGCGAATCGGTGAAATTATGAACCTCATAATCAACCGCGTAGAGGTTTCCCTCAGCCCTGATCTCAGTGATGACTACGTACGGACCCGTTGGTGTCGCAGTGGCTGGGATTGCCGTTTCGGTGGGAATGTCTGTTGCAATTGGGAGTGCGATAGCAGGCTGGGTCTCTGTCGCTGCCACGATGGGCACCTCTGTTGGGGTATCGCCACCAAACAGCTGGCTTGCTGCGAAAACTCCCACCCCCGTAAGGCAAAGCAATCCGATCACCACTGCAGCAATAATCGGTAGTGCCATCGATGATTTACGCTTTGAAGTGGAAGGTGCAACCGGGGCGGAGTAGCTGCGGCTCGGCGTTGCACTTTCGATCATTGTCCCTTTGGTGGGGAGGATGGGCGTGTTTTCAACATATGTGCCGGCAATTGGTTTCTCGATTGTCGTTCCCCGTCCCGAAGACATGAAAGTCGCATCTTCCATCATGGTCGCTAGGGGGGAGGATGTATTGGCTGATAGCGCGTTTCTTAAAGCGGTTGCCATTTGCGCCGTAGTTTGATAACGGTTGTTCGGGTCTTTTGCAAGTGCTTTATTGATGATTGCAACCAAAGCATCTGGTACTTCAGGATTGAGGCTTTTTATATTCGGTATCGGATCGTTGATATGCATCATCATCAATGTCATAGCGGATTGGGCATCGAAAGGCGGGCGTCCGCTGACCATTTCGAACAAAGTCACACCCAGGGAGTAAACATCTGTACGACGGTCTGGCTGCTCGCCTTTGATCTGTTCAGGCGACATATACATCGCCGTTCCAACAACCGCACCAGTCGCCGTGTGACGCGTTCCACCGACGATCTTGGCGATACCGAAATCCATCAGGATGACCTGTCCGGTGGTGGTAAGCATCAGGTTGGCAGGTTTGATGTCGCGATGGATCATTCCGCGTTGGTGCGCGTAATCCACCGCATCGCAAATGGACGCCATATATTCAATAGCTTGTGAATGGGAAAGTTTCCGCCCGCTGTCGTTGAGTCTTTTTAGATGATCCTGGAGCGTCTCTCCTGGCACGAATTCTAAAATCATATAATAAAGATCGTCATCGCGGTTGAAATCGTAGACTTGAATGATTCCATGATGACGTAACTGCGCCACTGCCGCCGCTTCTTCTTCAAAACGCTGGACGAAATCCGAGTTGCTCGATAAATGGGGATGAATGACTTTGATGGCCACGACCCGCTTTAAATTGGGGTCTGTGCCTTTATATACAGAAGACATCCCTCCTTGACCCAATATTTCTTCGACAATGTATCGATTGCTTATTGTTTTTCCGGTTAAATTGTTAGCCATCACTTCTCCTAAAAATAAAAGCATGCATATGCTTTTGTAACATTTGATACCACTGGAACACTACTCACATAATAACACGGACTGCAGCACTGTTTGCGGCTAGGGTGAATCTATGAGGAATAACCAGCCGTTATCGAATTTGCATGTCGTACTACGCCCGGATTCGCTTAATGCCACCATCGCCATAAATCCTCGATCAAAGACGGTATCCGCTGAGTTATAGGCTCTTTGCCGCGCGGCATAATCCGCCTGCATTTGCTGGACGATCGCTGCATGTTCAACTTTTTGCGCTTCGTAAACCGCCATGGCTTGGGGGTCAGACTGATTAGTGGGTGCTTCTGGTTCAGGAGGCAAATTGGGTTGAGGGGGAGGCGCGCTCGGATCAATCTCACCGATCAGTGTATCGTTGGTGTAGACCCAAAAGCGATTTCCCCGACCCACAATCGTCAGGCGGTTGGTCGTGTCATTTTCCCACCTGAACGTTTTATCTTTATAGCGGGCGTAAATATCGCGCCCGGTCACCACTTCTCCGTCAGACATGGTGAAAAAAAGGAAATGCCCGCTTGCCACTCGTGTGATGATCGCTACATATTGATCCAGAGCATTCTCGTTCCCATCGGACCGCAACACAAAACCGCAGCCCGAGGTACTGCCAACCGTATTCCAAGTGATATCCGCAGAGATGACAAAATCCTGCGCCAGGGTGCCAATATAGTAATTTATATATTCGAATTCACGATACCCTGATGCGTCTAATGACACGGGCGGATGTACCCAGCCGATCTTGCCCTCAGACGGATCAACCCCGTACTTTGGCAGGCTTGCCAAAATTGGAGCAAATGCCTCAGCTGTTGCGGTTAACGAGTCTGAACTCGTATCCACTGCTTGTTGGGCTTGCGAGCCTTGGGCTGCGGATGCGGTGCCAGTCGCGCGAACCGAGGCGCTGATCGCCTCAATCGTGCTTTCGGTTGAGGCGTCGGTGCCGCTCGTCCCACATGCGAGGGAAACTATAACCAAGATCAATGGAAAAATGACAAGTTTATTTTTTCGCATTTGAACCTATATTACGTCTTTTCGTTTTTGCAGATACAGGATTGCACCAAATAGCAATAAGATAATGAAACTTTGCACAGCCCACGTCAAGAGAACCTTGGCGTGATACGCCAAGGGATCATTCTTGTCCACATATGCAAAGCCTGACCCATTGATGAAGGTCCTGACCACAGCTTCACCCGTTGCGACCTGCACCTTCAACTGGCTGATTACGGTTTGGTACTCAACTTGATCCTTCTGGTACTGATCGGCCTGCGCCTTGTATAGTTCAACTTCGAGTTCGTAGGCTTTGAGTTGGGCAAAGAAATCCGCCATGGCAACGTTGTCTGATTGATTTTCAGGTTCAACCGGGCGAACAGGTTCTGGAGGTAGCGGCGCGGGAGCGATTGGTAAAGGCTGATCAACCAAAGGTATGTAGAACTTACCTATGCCCGGGTGGTTACAGGATTCCACTTTTAGCATGTTAATGCCCATGCAATTACAGTTATTGGCAAGTTTGTCTTCTAACGTCATCGCATTACGCACATCTGGGGGCAGCACCCAGCAGACATCCTTTGCCACATCAGACCCGGACCCCGAAATTGCGATCAACGATTCGAATGCCCAGCGTGTTGAGAAGGGAGCACTGACAAAACTCGGCACTGGAATTAATGCGCCCGCCAACACAATTTGAGGCAACATCAAAATGATGACGATTAATGGCGCGGAACTGGAATTCGGCGCCAACGCCGACGCAAAGAGTCCTAGCATCATTCCGGCAAAGGTTGCCAACGTCATGGTGATATAGATCTGGAAGAACTCGAGCACGCCTCCAGGCATTTGGAACGAAAGGTAATGCACGACCGTATAGGCAACTGCCTGGTAGAGTGCCAACAATCCAGCCACCCAGATTTTCGATAACACGTAAGGCAGAATTTTTAGATTGACCAGCCTTTCGCGCCTATAAATATCCTGCTCTTTGACGATCTCGCGCATTTGCGAAATTCCACCCACCATGATGCCATAGATGGTTAGCAGGAAAAGCGTGATCATGACTTGAGACATGTCACCCTTGTAGAAATCGAAAATATTTCTCCCCATAACGAGCGATAAGATTACATCCAACAAACTGACCACAGGTGCTGTCGCAAGCATTAATCCCAAAGCGAATCTGTCGCGGGTCAGGATCTTGATATTACGAGCCGATAGAATCAGCAACTGTCTTAATGAAGAGACCTGCCTGGTATTGGCTGCTTTTTGAGGCAATCGTTCGGGCTGGGGGATCGTCGGAGCACTTTGTGGAGACAGTTTGCCAGCCAATGGTTTTAGGACGTATTCAGTATGCGCGTTGCTTGAACGATATCGGTTTGCCCAATCTTCCGCTTTGCCTTTGCTTGGATCATCCAGAATGGCATAGATCTCATCGAATTCGATCTTGCCAGCCCTGCGGGACCGCTCTGAACGATATTGGTCAAAGTACGCCAAAGCTTCATCTGGAGGTCCGAACCATGCCAGATACCCGCCTCTTGCCAGGAAGATGACCTTATCTGCCAGCATTACATTTTTTGTGGCATGCGTGATCAATATGATGGTACGGCCCTGATCTGCCAGGCGCCGCATCAATTGCATAAGAGCCGTTTCTGTCCCAGGATCAAGACCCGATGTGGGTTCATCCAGGAAGAAAAGACCGGGCTTGGTCAACAATTCAACGCCAATGGAGACGCGCTTTTTCTGTCCGCCACTAAGACCGCTGATCTGAACATCTTTGCGATGCGTCAAGTCT
>JAFLCE010000069.1 GCA_017303655.1 Anaerolineae bacterium | reverse complement strand
TTATGCTCTTGCCTTTGTTCTTAACATCCTGCTCTACCATGGATGCATTCCTCGCCACCAACACCCCCGCGCCAGCGACGGAAACCCCGGCTCCCACCTCGACCATTATCTGGTTCCCACCATCTGCCACGCCTACGCCCCAATTTTTATCCACCAAAGCCCCCACCCCAGAGATGCGCCCCGGTCTCGGCAGCGACTTGCTCACTGACGATTTCTCCAATCCCTTCGATTGGGAGATCGCCGCCTCCAACGACGCCAGCTCCGCCATTGAAGACAACCGCCTGACCCTCGCCGTGCAAAGCGAAGTCTACATGACCAGTCTTCGTCGTGACACCTTGCTGACGGATTACTACGCCGAGATCACCGCTCAACCCAGCCTGTGCAAAGGCGACGATAGCTACGGCTTCCTCATTCGCGCCAATGGTGGTTCCTATTATCGTTTCGCACTCGCCTGTGACGGAACTGTCCGCGCCGAAAGAGTCAGCAATAGCGTGCGACTCGTCTTGCAACAACCACTCCCCAGCGGAGACGTTCCCCCCGGCGCACCGGGAACCGTCCGCATCGGAGTCTGGGCAGTCGGCAGAGAATTGCGTCTCTTCTTAAACGGACGCTTTCAATTCAGCATCGACGATCCATCTTTTCCAATTGGAACGGTTGGCGTCTTCGTCCGCTCGGCAGGGAACACCCCGGTGGTGGTTTCATTTTCAGACTTGGTCATTCAAGAAGTGGATTACATCATCCCAATCGCAACACCCTAAAGTATTTACGATTTTCAATTTTTGATTTACGATTGGGTGAGTAGTGGGAAACGCATCAAACTTCATCACCCCCACAACTGATTACGCATCACGTATTACGTTTCACGCATCACACCCATGTCCTCCCCCGCAGACTTCCTCCGTTTGCCCTACACCCCCGACCTGACCGAAGGTGGGATTCAATATGCCTTGCGTTCACTGGCGTATTCAAACGAACGTGAAGGCAGGTCACCCTACGGAAGATTACGTCGACTCGTTGCCAATGTAGCTGTAGAAGTTGCCTTTCGGCGTTATCTCTCGCAAAATAATATTCCCTTTGAAGTCCAAGCCTCCACTCCATTCACCGACCGCGAACGCTTCGATGTGGTCTTGGACGATCGGCGCTGTGACATCAAATCCTTTCTCATCTCGCATCGCGAACAGATTCTAGAGATCCGCAGCAATCCCTCTGTTCTGTTAGATGCCCCTGCCCTCGTCCCCTCTGACTCGCACGCCGGGGATGGACATTCCTATAATGATCTCTATCTGTTCGCTTTCATGAACGGACTCGTCGCTGCCTCACAAGCAGATTTGCAAAAAGCCATGGCGAAGAATCAGCCGCATTACCTCACACACGTCATGCCACTGGCATGGCGCAAGCCGATTCACTGGACTCCACTCGGGGAGCTGGTTCTGAAATCGGAATCAGAGCAGGAATTAATCGTCGAGATCAATGGGCAAGACGAGGCGCGGGAAATGAAGCGTGTCGTCATTAGCCTCGCCCCGGGAGTCAAAGTCAGCTTGCATGAGTCGTTCTATTCCATTACATCCTTGCATGTTCGCCGCCTGCCTGAAGCGCGCCTGGCACTGCGCGTGGAAAGTATGAACGAGACGCATATTGTCGCGCCGTATGATTGGTCTAATATTTGGGTTTACGGCATGGATATTTTCATGGTGGGCTACGCCACTTACGAAGAGATGAGTCAGCGTGCCACCTTGCTGCTGCCAAATTCAAAGACCTTCCAATATGAACGCACCTATGTAAAGAATCTTGCCCTGCCTGTATCCAGGTTGAAGCCAATGCAAAAGCTTTTAGATGCCAAGTAGGCAGGAATTTACACGAATAGCTTTTTAAAAAATTCGTGTAATTCGCGGCAAAAGATCTTAAACTATTTAAGTCCTACATTATTTTCATTTTTTCCATGGCAATTTAGGGTAAGATTAATAAAGTTATGGAATCAACCAACGAACCCACTGTTAATAAACCAACCCCGCCTCGCAAGCACAAGCCACGCGGCACCAATCCATTTTTATCTACGCTTGGCATTGCGGTTCTGATCGCCACACTTTTCACCGCCTGGACCCCCAATAGTCTTTTCACTTCGAATCTCCAAAGTCAACTACGCACTTTGCTCACACCGCAAGCTGCCATTGAAAATGGACTCGCCACGCCCCAGCCACAGATCCGCATTGGGATCGTAGCAGGGCACATGGGCAACGACTCAGGTGCGGTCTGTTATGACGAAAACGGAAACCCCAGCCTGACCGAAGCCGATGTCAACCTTTCGATTGCGACTCTCGTCCAGCGCAGTCTCACCGAGCGGGGCTATCAAGTAGACCTGCTCAACGAATTCGATACCCGCCTGAACGGCTATCGCGCTGCGGCGTTGGTTTCCATTCATAACGACTCTTGCGAATACGTCAATGATGAAGCCACCGGGTTCAAAGTAGCAGCTTCCCTCGAAACGCGGGATGTCAACCGCGCGCAACGTCTGACAGCCTGCATGACAGACCGTTATAAAAATATGACCGGGTTGTATTTCCATGCTAACAGCATCACCCCCGATATGACCCAATATCACGCCTTCTCTGAAATCGACCCCAACACGATCACCGCCATTATCGAAACCGGCTTCCTTTATCTTGATCAAGACATTCTCACCAAACGGACCGATCTTGTTGCGGAAGGTGTGACCCAAGGTATTTTGTGCTTCGTCAATAACGAAAGTGTGCTCCCCTCCGCCAATCCATCCATCACACCATGAGTCAAACCGTTCTGCGTTCAATTGGTTTTCTGCTAGTTGTAGTGGTCATTCTCTCCGGCGCAGCGTGGTGGGCGGTATCCAACTCTCAAGCCCTTCTCCCCGCACCTTCTGCCGTGCCGACTCGCTCGCAGCCTTTTGCCATTGCAGAAATTTCCAAGCCGACGTATACGCCTCTGCCCCCGCCGACAGCGACATCCACACCCAAAGCATTACAGTCCGCTGAAGCGTTTCCCACAAACACGGCTGTCTCTGTTGCTGAGGCTGTCATCGTGGAAGCCTCACAGCCAGTTGAAAATATTTTTTCTGCCCAGGCACCTATCAACTATAGTGGCAGCAAATACATTCTTGTGGATATTTCTGACCAACACATGTATGTCTATGATGGCGAGTATTTGATTTATAGCTTCGTCGCTTCGACCGGCATGAACAATGCCACCCGTACTGGCAGTTTCAGCGTGCTGGATAAAATTCCCAATGCCTATGGCGCCACCTGGAATATTTGGATGCCCAACTGGCTCGGTATTTACTGGGCAGGCAGTTTAGAGAACGGCATTCACGCGCTGCCGATCCTGCCGAATGGCGCCACCCTCTGGGCAGGCTTTCTGGGTACGCCAATCTCCTACGGTTGTGTGGTGCTAGATACCTTCGACTCCCAACTTTTATACGAATGGGCTGAAGTCGGCGTGCCCGTGGAAATTCAACGGTAAAAACCCGCTCTTTTTGTTTATAATCTTTAGTAGAACGTATTTGCGAATCACTTATTTGTAATCGTCTGAAAGGCGAACCATGAACACTACTGCAAATTCACATCAGCCAGCCCAAGTGGGCAGATCCAGCTCCAGAAACGGCAAACCAGCCAAAGCACCGGCAAAGAAGCGGAATTTCATCCTGCCGGTCTTATTAGTTATTACTGGATGCGCCGTCTTCTTATTTGCGGCATGGTCTGCCGTCCGCTCGCCGGTCTTGGCATCTATTATCAATGGCGCCAACGCCCCGCAGCTCGAAGCACGTGCGCCAGGTGAATCGTTTGCTCAGGTGTACATTGCCAAGCCCACCTATACACCTGTTGGTTCACAACCAATTGCACAACAACAAGTACAACCCACTGTAACCTTCACACAAATTCCGCAGCAAGTAGTGGTCATCCCGCCCACAGATATCCCTGCTGCAGAAGTTTTGGTTCAACCCACCGCCACGACCCAAGCCGTTGCCGAAGTGGAAACCGGTGTGGCTGTGGCAGAAGCGGCGATCATCCCCGATACGCCCACCCCTGAATATGTAGAACCGACCGCTGTCGCTTATGTGCCGCCTGTGAGTTCGCCCGGCAATGGCGTGCGTTGGTTTGATGTGGACCTCTCCGACCAGCGCATGTATGCTTATGAAGGCGATACGTTGGTGAACTCGTTTGTCGTGTCCACGGGCACATGGCAAACCCCCACATTGGTGGGCAGATTCAAAGTGTGGATCAAACTAAAATCTGCGCCCATGTCGGGTCCTGGTTATTACCTGCCAAATGTGCCTCACATTATGTACTACGATGGCGATTATGGCATTCATGGTGCGTATTGGCATAACAACTTTGGCGTACCCATGAGCCACGGATGCATCAACTTGAGCCTGCCCGATGCCGAATGGGCGTATAACTTCGCCTCGGTGGGCACGGTAGTGAATGTGCATGAATAAGCGCTCAACCACAAAGGGTCACGAAGGTACACAAAGGTTTAAAGGGTTTCCTTCGTGACCCTTTGTCTCCTTTGTGGTAAAGATTTACCAAATAGTTTGAAATGACGAACTTATCTCGAAGAGACTTTCTAAAACTGAGCGGGCTGGGTCTTGCCGGACTGATGGCACCCCCGCTCAATTTTGATGCAGACGACCCGTTCGAACTTCAACAAGGGCGTGTCACCGTCCGCACCGTGTACTTGCACGAAAAGCCCACAGCCTTAGCCACAAAAGTAAAACTCCTTCAACGCGATTCGATTTTCAAGATATCCAACACAGCCATCAGCGAAGATATCGACACACACAATCGCATTTGGTATCAGGTTGGGGATGAAGGTTATGTCCATTCGGGGAACATTCAGCCGGTACGCACCACACTCAGCCAACCCTATACGGGCACTATCCCTAAAGAAGGTTTGCTTGCCGAAGTTTGTGTGCCGTATAGTGACGCCTTTTTAGAACCCAGCACTGACTCAGAAGTTGGCTATCGCGTGTATTACGAAACCATCCATTGGGTTAAAGTCATGACAACCGGCACAACCGATGGATTGCCCTGGTATCAGATCCGCGACGATAAATGGGACGAGCTATACTACGTCCGTGCCGAGCATCTGCGTATTCTCACGCCCGCAGAACTGGCACCCATCTCCCCCGACGTCGCGAACCGCGATAAAAAAATCGTCGTGCGTCTCGATCAACAACTGGTCATTGCCTACGAAAACAATATCCCCGTTTTCAGCGCCCCCGTTTCCACCGGCGGCAGACTCCGCAGCGGAACCTACACCACTCCACAAGGCAACTTCACCACCTCCTACAAACGTCCCTCCCGCCACATGGCAGCGGGCGACCTCGCCTCCAGCGGCTTCGACCTGCCCGGCGTACCCTGGGTGCAATACATCACCAAAAGCGGTATATCCTTCCACGGCACCTTTTGGCATAACGACTACGGTCGTCCGCGCTCGCATGGTTGCATCAACCTGTCCTGCTCCGCCGCAAAATGGCTCTACCTTTGGTCTTCCCCCGTCGTTCCACTGGAAAAGGAATTTTCCTACGGCGGCGTTGGCACCAAAGTAGAGATCATCGCCTAGTACCAAAGAAACCTTTTCTTATCCCCTACTCAACCTGTATAGTTAGAATTATTCTATTATGACGCTCTCTCAACTCACCCGCCGCGACTTTCTCAAGCTGACCGCCTCTGGCGCGCTCGGGCTTGTCCTCTCCGAATTGGGCATGAAACACGCCTTAGCCGCTCCCCCCACCTCAAAAGGACTCGCTCTCTTTAGCGGAGTCCCCATTTATGACGCCCCTTCTGTCAAAGCGAATACAGTAGACCTGCTCGGCAAAGACAAAGTTGTGGACTTGCTCGGCGACGTCCAAGGCGATTATTTTGATAACATCCACAACACCACCTGGTATGCTGTGGAGGGCGGCTATGTACACTCCGCGCCCATAATGCCTGTGGAAGCAAAATATCAAAAACCGGTTTATGAAGTTCCCGTTGAAGGCAAGCTGGCAGAAGTCTCTGTGCCTTACAGCTTGACCTATCTCGCACCTTATTCCTACGCCAAGAACGCCCATCGCATTTATTATGAAACCACTCATTGGGTGCAAAAAGTGGTTGTCACTCGTGAAGAAAAAGGCGTGTGGTACGAGATCTACGATAAAGAACTGAAAAAATCCTTTTACATCCCCTCCTACAACATGCGCATCATCCCAGATGAAGAGCTGACCCAGCTTTCACCCGAAGTACCAAACGAAGAAAAACTTCTGCATGTAGATCTGAAGTCTCAAATGGTGACTGCGTTTGAAGGACAGAAAATTGTCCTCTCGGTTCGCTGTGCCAGTGGGCAGCGTGGCACCGATACCCCCATCGGAGAATGGTCCACGTATCACAAAGGTCCGTCCATTCATATGACCAATCGCGGCGATGCCGTCGCAAACATCTACAACTTGCCCGGCGTCCCATGGTGTTCCTTCTTCACCGGCTCAGGACACGCTTTTCACGGCACTTACTGGCATAACGACTATGGGCGTCAACGCAGCAATGGCTGTGTCAACCTGCCCTCCAACGTTTCAAAATGGGTCTATCGCTGGACAAGCCCGGTCGTTCCACCCAATGAAGATTACCTGCACCTGCCCGGGCAGGGTACGAAAGTCATCGTCGAATAATGTATTGTCGAACGGCATGCCGTTCATCATCAAATTAGATCAACTAGAGGAAACCACATGAATCCAATTTTTCAATTCAACAATTACTTGCTCAAACGCCAGGTCTTCGCATTGGCTGGTAAGTTCCGCGTGTTCGACCCCAGCGGACGTTTGCTGCTCTTCAGCGAACAGAAAATGTTCAAACTGCGTGAAGATATCCGCGTCTATGCGGATGAAGCCAAAACCCAGGAAGTGCTAGCGATCAAAGCCCGTCAGATCATAGACTTCTCTGCCGCTTACGATGTAGTCGAAAGCGCCACCGGACAGAAAGTTGGTGCAATGCGCCGCAAAGGGCTTGCATCCATGTTCCGCGACGAATGGGAAGTCCTTGATGTCAACGACAATGTGCTGGGAAAACTATTCGAAGACAGCATGGGACTTGCGCTTGTCCGCCGCTTCCTGACCAACCTCGTGCCGCAAAACTACGACATGACCTTTGGTGAAACCCGCGTGGGCGATTACAAACAGAATTTCAATCCCTTCACCTACGAACTGAACCTCGACTTTAGCATGGATACCGCCGGTCAGCTCGACCGCCGCCTCGGCATTGCGGCTGGCATTTTGCTGGCTGCGGTTGAAGGTAGACAACAGTAAAGGGCGACTCGCGAGTCGCCCCTACAGGAATTCAATCATGCCCAACACCCCTCTCTTCGCTGGTCTCGTCGTGGATGATAATGAAAAGCCTGTCGCCTCTGGCTTCATTGGTGCTGAGCCCGCTTATGTGGTGGACGATGATGGCTTCAAGCGTCACATCCCCGCCGAACAGGTGGATCGTGCCGTGCTCAATCAAATGGCGGAGATGATGAAGGGCAGTGAAAATGTTCTCTCTGAACAAACCGCCAAAATGCTTGGGCAGGATGATCCCTTCTCGAAGGCGATGATCGAAAATCAATTGAAGAATATTGACAAGCAATTTGACGCGCTGATGCAAACCGGCTTCCCCGAAGAGATGCGAGCGTATTTGGGAATGATGGGCTTCAAGGTGGTCATCAACTACCACGGGGATGTGGTGAGAGTAGAACAACCGGGAAGTTCCGGCAGCGACGAAGGCGAATAAAGAGACGGTCACCTTGAAGGTGACCGTCTCTTTATTTAAGTCTTTTCCACTACCCAGAAATGGGACAAGCCCAATATCTTCAACGGTGTAGCTTCCATGAATTGCAGCACGGCGCGGATGATTTTCCCAAAGACGCCTGTTCGTGCAATGATGTTATCGTACGCACCAAAGATGATCGTGCGTTCGATGATTTTGACTGGCAACCCCTCGAATAATTTTTGCATGTCACGGCGGGAATAGACACGTACATGCGGGGCAAGTTTGTCACGCCACTTGCGCGGAAGATAATTTACAAAGAGTTTATTGCCGAAATAATATTTTCCCTTCCAAAAGATGCCGTGCGTTTCCACGGGGTAGCCGCGGTTGGGACAGAAGATAACCGCTCGCCCACCCACCTTCATCACGCGTACCATCTCGGCGATCGCGGAGCGGTCATCCTGTACGTGTTCGATCACTTCATGGCTGAGAATCAGGTCAAACGTCGAAGCAGGAAGCGGGAGGAATTCCCCGGCGGCGTTGATAATTTTTTCGGAATTGACGTGGGCATCGCGAGCGCGCTCAAAGTCGAATTCAAGCCCGGTCACGTTCGCGCCGAGGGCAGTCATCTTTTCGACATACATGCCCACCCCACAGCCATTTTCCAGCACTTTACCTTGCATGCGTTCGCCTGCAAATTTCTCGATCATATTCAGGCGACGTTTTTGTCCGTCGCGCCATACATAAGAAGGTTCTCCGCGGAGAGCGGCTTTGTCCATATCTCGTTCAGTCATGGCGGCGATTATACCTTGCAACGTGACCAGCACTTTCAAACACCCCTCTTATAGACTCTACCTTGCACACGCAAGACCTTTATGCTAGAATTCAAAGTGTAAGGACAACCCCATAACAACGAAGTCACCAAGAAGTGGGTAGCCCCCACTTCTTCGCTTTATATTAAGGAGCTTTGGAGCAAGTACGATGGCTAAGAATGATTTTGCGTTGGCATTCAACGAAGTGCTGGAAGAAAAACAACTCGCCAAGGATGTGGTTATCTCGGCGATCGAGTCGGCTATGGTTTCCGCCTATCGGCGCGCTGTGGGCGCTTCCACGGCTCAGCACGTGGAATCCAAATTGGATCCTGAAACGGGCGTTGTTACTGTATACGCCGAAAAAGAAGTGGTGGAAGACAGCGTCATAGACGAGCGCACCGAAGTGCTGATCGATGAAGCACGCAAGGTCAACCCCGAAGCGCAGCCCGGTGACATGGTCGTGGTGGAAAGCACCCCGGCTGATTTCGGTCGCGTGGCTGCACAAACGGCGCGCCAGGTCATCCAACAGCGCATCCGCGAGGCGGAACGCTCCAATCAAATGGAGTATTACCAGCGTCAGGAAGGCGAGATCGTTTCTGGTTTGGTACAGGCGATCAACGCGCAGGGCATTACCATCGGCTTGGAAATGAAAGCCGAAGGCACGATGCCTAACAACCAGCGCATCCCCGGCGAGAAGCTCAAACTGCATGACCGCATTCGCGCGGTGGTGATCGAAGTCAAAGACGGCACTCGTGGACCGCAGATCGTCCTTTCGCGTGCGCATCGCAACTTCCTGCGCCGCCTGATGGAAAACGAAGTGCCTGAAATTTATCACGGCATTGTTGAGATCCGCGCGATTGCCCGTGAGCCAGGCGCACGCGCCAAGGTGGCAGTCTCTGCCACACAGGCAGGCATCGACCCGGTCGGCGCATGTGTAGGTCAAAAAGGTGTGCGTATTCAGGCAATCGTCAAAGAATTACATGACGAGAAGATCGACATCATCTTGTGGGATGCCGACCCGGTTGCTTATATTTCCAAAGCCATCAGCCCGGCAAAAGTGGCAGGCGTTTATTTAACAGAAGAAGAACGCACCGCTACTGTCGTCGTGGGCGAAGACCAGTTGAGTCTCGCCATTGGTCGCGATGGGCAAAATGCCCGCCTCGCCGCCAAACTGACTGGCTGGCGCATCGACATCAAATCACTTAGTGAGGCAGCGGGTGACTCGCTTGTCAAATTGAAGGGTGACGATGAACTTCAGACCATGCTTAAGACAGCAGTTGAAGTGATGCCGCAAGTAGAGGAAATTCTCGCCAAGAAAGCCGAGAACCGCCTCATCACCCCTGAAGAATTCCATGTGCTCGAAGCCTTTGTGGACCGCGTCGAACGCCGCATGATCCTTGCCAAGGAAGAAGCCACACGCGAAGAGGACGAACGTCTTGCCTCCGCGCGCGCCGAGATCCCTGTGGCAGCCTTCTCCATGTCGCTCGATCAAGCCACCAACCTCAAGGAACATGTCTTCAACATCCTCACCGAAGCCGGTTACGAAACGGTTGGTCAGGTAATGTTCGACATGAAGACCAACCAGAACAAGATCCTTGGGCTGGCGGGCGTTGGCGGAAAAGCCATTACAAATATCGAGGAAAGCCTCGCGGCTCTGACCTTCCCCGAGCCTGTTGCTGCACCCGAAGTTGTCGACTCCGTTGAAGCTGTCGACGAAGTGGTGGCAGAACCGATTGCAGTGGAAGAAATGCCTGCGGTTGAGAAACAGACCGAAAAGAAGAAAGATCCGAAGCGCGTCGCCGAAGAATCGGAAGAAGATGGCGATGTCTCGAAAGACGGCGTCAACCTTGACGAATTGTTCTCGATCAAGCCCGAAATGTTCGCGTCTCCTGAAGGTACTGAAGAAGAGTCAGACGACAAGAAGAAGGGCAAGAAGGGCAAGAAGAAGGGTGTGGCGCTGGAGTTCGACGAGAAGCTTGGCGAAGTTGTCACCCGCAAGAAGCACAAGCGCGGCGATGGTGGCGGCGACGAAGAAGCATGGTAGTTAATGATCCCTCCTCCCAACGGAGGAGGGGAGTTGAACGGACGTGGTAAAGAAACCTGTAGGACGCGTGAAACATATTCCCCAACGCACCTGTGTGGGTTGCCGGGTTGTCCTGGCAAAACGGCAAATGCTGCGGATCGTCCGCACAGCCGAAGGTGTGCAGGTGGACCCGACTGGCAAGTTGGCAGGGCGTGGCTCTTATTTGCATGACAAGCGCTCGTGCTGGGAACGCGGTTTGAAAGGCGCTTTGGCGCACGCATTAAAAACAGAATTATCCAGCGATGATCGCGTCCGTTTGGAAGAATTTATGAACACTCTGCCTATTGAAGCAGAGACTGACGGTTAAGCCATGTGAACGATTAAGCCACTCGCCCACAGGCTGCCCCGTAACATCAAGCGAATCAAGATATGTTTTGAGATTGAAGGAGGTGGCTTATGAGTAGCAACGGAAACAAAATCGAATTACCCGCCAGCATCGTGGTACGCGACCTGGCTCAAATGATCGAAAAAAGCCCGATTGACCTGATCAAAAAATTGATGACCAACGGCGTGATGGCGACCATTAATCAGTCGGTGGATTATGACACCGCTGCAATTGTGGTGGCTGAATACGGCTTTGAAGCCGTGCAGGAAGTCAGCGCAGAAGATTTAAAAGAAGAAGTGGGCGAAGTGCCCATGTGGCGACAGATGATCGCGGGGGAAGACAAGGCTCAGTTGAAGCCGCGTCCGCCGGTGGTTACCATCCTCGGTCACGTGGACCATGGCAAGACCAGCTTGTTAGACGCGATCCGCTCTACAGATGTGGCGGCAGGCGAAGCAGGCGGAATTACCCAGCACATTGGTGCTTATCAAGTTGAAATGAAGGGTCGTCTCATCACCTTCCTCGATACCCCGGGTCACGCTGCTTTCACACAAATGCGTGCGCGTGGTGCTCAAGGTGCCGATATTGTTATCCTTGTGGTTGCTGCGGATGATGGTGTGATGCCTCAAACTCGTGAAGCCATTGCGCATGCCAAGGCAGCGCGTGTTCCGATCGTGGTGGCATTGAACAAGGTCGATAAAGCCAATGCCAACCCAGACCGTGTTAAGCAACAACTCGCCGAACTTGAACTCGTCCCTGATGATTGGGGCGGCAACACCATGGTGGTATCTGTCTCTGCCAAGCAAAAGAAAGGCATTGATGACTTGCTCGAAGGCGTCCTGCTTGTGGCAGATAGCAACGACATCAAAGCCAACCCCAACGGCAAAGTGATCGGTACGGTCATCGAAGCCGAGTTGGATAAATCCAAAGGTGTGCTGGCAACCTTGCTGATTCAAAATGGTACGCTTGAAGCGGGTGACGTGGTCGTGGCGGGAATCGCACATGGCAAGTTACGCGCCATCAACGATTACAAGGGCAAGCCGATCAAGAAGGCGGGTCCTTCCACGCCGGTAGCTGTCATGGGTCTTAGTGACGTTCCCTCCGCTGGAGATTTGTTCGAAGTCGTTCCTTCCGATAAAGAAGCGCGCGTCATTGTGAACGAACGCCTCGATGCGGTAAAGACCCTGGCGGCGTCACGCAAGAAACTCTCGCTGGAAGATATGTTCAGCAGAGTGCAGGCAGGCGAGGTGAAAGAACTCAACCTCATCATCAAAGCGGATGTGCAAGGTTCGTTGGACCCAATCGTCACCGAGTTGAACAAGCTTGGGCTGGGTGAGGTCGGTTTGAAGATCCTGCATGCTGAAACCGGCAATATCGGCAACAACGATGTGATGCTCGCTGCCGCATCCAAAGCGATCATGATCGGTTTTAACGTCCAAGCCGATGTGGACGCCCGCCGCATGGCGGAAAAAGAAGGCGTTGAGATCCGTCTGTACGAGATCATCTATCGCATGACCGAAGATATCGAAAAGGCGCTCAAAGGCATGCTCGAGCCCACCTTCGTGGAAAAGACCCTTGGACGCGCCACAGTCTTACAGGTCTTCACTGCTTCAAAATTTGGGCGTGTGGCAGGTTGCCGTGTGACTGACGGCGAGTTGAAGCGCGGTGCAAAAGTGCGCCTCCAGCGCGGCGTGGATATCATCTACGAAGGCGATCTCTCCTCTCTGCGTCACGAAAAGGATGATGTAAAGGAAATCCGCCAGGGCTACGAATGCGGCGTCGGCTTCAAGAACTTTGCAGACATCCAACCCGGCGATACGCTGGTGTGTTACATCCTGGAATAAAGGTATTTACGCATACCGTATCTTGCAACTTTGTGATATGGTATGCGTAATATTTTAAAAAACTATGCCAACTGGAACAAGACTTAAACGAATTGAAGACCGTGTTCAGCAGGAACTTTCTTCCATGTTGATCCGTGATGTAAACGACCCGCGCCTGAAGCAGATCTTTGTAACCGGCGTTAAGATCGACCGCGAACTGACCCACGCCAATGTATACGTCTCAGCAATTGAAGGCACAGCCCGCTCTGCAGAAGTTTTAGCAGGGCTGGAATCCGCATCCGGTTTTTTACGCCGGGAACTCTCTGCCCGTGTGGAAGTACGCGCCTTCCCAAAACTGCTCTTTCACTGGGACCCCACCCCAGAAAATGCCGACCACATCGAAAAGCTATTGGCTGGGTTAAGAAACAAAAAATGACCTTCTCATCCTATCAGATGGGAAATTATGGAGAACTATAGTGAATAATTCGATCTCAGGGGAGATAAAAAATAGACTTGCCGATGCAAAAAAGGTGGTGATGGCATCGCATGTACGCCCCGATGGTGATGCCATCGGTTCCCTGCTCGGACTGGGTCTTGCGCTACAGGATGCAGGCAAAACTGTCGAAATGATATTGGCAGATGGAGCACCATCCTCTTTCAAATTCCTCGAAGGAAGCAATTTAGTTAAAAAAGAACCTAGTGGCGAGCATGATACTTTTATTACCGTGGATTGTGCTGATTTCAAACGGACGGGGAAAGTTTTTGAAAATTTCGGTCAACCAGATATCAATATAGACCACCATAAGACTAACGAAAAATTTGGCAAACTAAACCTTATCGAAGCGGATGAAGTCGCCACAGCGGCGATTCTCACCAACTATTTACCCGAGTGGGGACTCACCATCACCAAGCCGATTGCTGCTGCTTTATTAACTGGCATTCTTACTGATACGCTTGGTTTCCGCACGTCGAACGTGACACCTTCGGCATTACGCCAGGCTGCCCAGTTGATGGAAACAGGTGTAGACCTGCCTGAGATATACATGCAATCGCTGGTGCGCAAGTCTTTCCCAGCTGCCAAGTATTGGGGCGCAGGACTTTCCAGCCTCGAAAGTAACAATGGAATTGTCTGGGGCACACTCAGACTCACAGACCGAAAATCCGCTGGCTATGGCGGCAACGATGACGCCGATCTGATCAATATGATCTCAGCCATTGATGGAAATAAGGTCGGTATGGTCTTTGTAGAACAATCCAACAATCATGTAAAGATTTCCTGGCGTGCGCTTCAGCCGGGTGTCGATGTTTCACCGGTCGCAAAACATTTCAATGGTGGAGGGCACGCCGCCGCCGCAGGAGCAGATATTGAGGGAAGTTTAGTAGACATCCAAAAGGAAGTCCTCAATAAGACAAAAGAATTATTAAATTTGTAAGTTTGCGTGCTACTAGTAAGAAAAAATAGTACTGGTGTACCCCTATTGAAAATTATGACATTTATGTCATAATTAACCTGGATAAATAAAGGACAACCAAGGAGGAGTGTAATATGAATAGTCAGGATGTTAAGAACGCCATATCAGGCGCGCTCGTTATCGATAAACCCGTGGGCATGACCTCTCACGATGTTGTACAAGCGATCAGAAATGGAACCGGCTTACGCCGTGCCGGTCACACAGGCACACTCGACCCGCGTGCTTCCGGCGTACTTGTTATTTTGGTCGGTCCGGCGGTTCGTCTTAGTGAATATGTTTCGGCTTCAGACAAACGCTATCAAGCCATTATTCGTTTAGGCGGCACCACCGATACCTACGATGCAGAAGGCAAGTTCACCCCCACCAAAGACCCTTCCAATATTACCGAGGCGGAATTTGAAGAAGCTCTAAAAACCTTTGTCGGTGAGATCGAGCAGACTCCCCCACCCTACTCAGCAGTAAAAGTTCAGGGACGCAAAGCCTACGAAATGGCGCGTAAAGGTGAAGAGGTCGAACTTGAACCACGTACCATCACTGTGCATCACCTTGAAGTGCTCGAATGGACGACGCCCGAAGTCGTCATCGATGTGCATTGTTCCTCCGGCACATACGTCCGCTCGTTGGCAAATGATCTCGGTAAAAAATTAGGTTGTGGCGCTTATCTCGTCGGCTTGCGTCGCACCAAGAGCGGCAAGTTCACCTTGCGTGATGCCGTGCCTCTGCGTAAATTGCAAGAAGCCTTCACCGCAGGCAATTGGTATCAATACCTCATCCCCGCCGCCGAAGCGCTCGGAGATTGGTACGCCATCGAACTCAGCCCCGACGAAGTGGAAGCCGTGCGTCATGGGCATCGTGTCAAAGCCAAGCCCGCCGATGCCGCCCAGGAAAAAGTACGCGGCGTCAGCACGCAGGGTGAGTTGGTTGCGCTAATGATGCGTATGGAAAACCCCGAAGACGGCTCGATTGAATGGCAGCCGAAGAAAGTCTTCTTCACGTCTGATTAACACTGCTCATTTGGAGCATAGACAGGATGATAAAATAAAGCCGCTGATAAAGGCGGCTTTATTTTTTATGCAACATTATCAATCCCTCGAAGAACTTTCCCTCAAAAATTCATGGCTCACCATCGGCGTGTTCGACGGTGTCCACCGCGGGCATCGCGAGATCATCCAAAAGCTGGTACGTGATGCACATGCCAACAATGCGCCCGCTGTGGTGTTAACCTTCCACCCGCACCCGGCTTCTGTGCTCACCAGCAGGGAGATTCGCTGCCTGACTAGCCCCACTGAACGCGCGGATTTACTTGGCAAGCTCGGCGTGGATGCAGTCATTACTCAACGCTTCACACCGGACCTGTCGACTGTGCCTGCCCATGAATATATGTCTCGTTTGAAAGCGCATCTGGGGCTCAGTCATTTGCTGATCGGGTATGACTTTGCACTGGGTAAAGGACGTGAAGGTAATGCGCCTCGTTTGGCAGAGATCGGCTCGGAATTGGGATACACCGTCGAAGTAGTGCCAGCTCTGAGCGATGAAAGCGGCGTGATCTCATCCACCGAGATCCGCAAATTAGTTTCCATTGGCAATATGCCTGAAGCGGCGAAACTGCTTGGCTATCGTTACTCCATGAGCGGAGAGGTCATCCACGGTGCGGGGCGCGGAAAGACGATCAACTTCCCCACTGCCAATGTGGATTACCCCAAAGAGAAAGTTGCCCCGCCCAATGGAATTTATGCTTGCTGGGCAAAACTCGGCAATGAAAAATTTATGGCAGCGACTAATATTGGTTTGAACCCGACCTTTACGCCTGAACGACAAATCCCCAGCCTCGAAGCGTATCTGCTTGATTTTGACCGCGATATTTATGGTGAGGTGATGACTCTGGAATTCGTGAAGCGTTTGCGCGAAGAGATCCGCTATACCACTGTTGAAGCACTGATTGACCAAATTCATGATGATGTCAAGCAGACCCGTGCCATCTTAAGTGCAGGCACATAAAGTGTGTCACATCTCAAAGAGGAGATTTATTCTTAATGCGAAATCGTGCAGGCATAATTCTGATCCATGAAGGCAAGCTCGCGTTGATCGAACGTCATCGGCAGGGACGGCATTATTTTGCCTTCCCCGGCGGCGGAGTGGATAATGAGGAGACCGATGAACAAGCCGCAGTCCGTGAAGCGGAAGAAGAATTGGGCATCCGTGTAAAAATCGTGCAGAAGGCTGCCACCATTTTGCGCGATGGCAGACGCGATCAAGTTTATTTTGTGGTCCAATGGGTTGATGGAGAGTTTGGCACCGGCACAGGTGAGGAATACGGCGAAGTCGACCCCAACCATGGAACGTATCAGCCATTATGGATGCCATTGAAAGAAGTTCTGGAGAAGAACGTCATACCGCGCGGGCTGGCTGAGCTAACGGTGAGGTCACATCGTGAAGGCTGGGGCGAGAGCGCGATCATTCATGAAGAATATAAATAATTTTAAATGCGTCGTCTTTGATACGGCGCATTTTAGTTTATAAAAGGAACTTCCATGCCAAACATGATCGTGCAGGCACAATCCGTACTGAGGTGGTGTTGAAATAGCTGGGTAAATCTTGCACGATGAAATAAAATCTATCTGTGCCGATACGCCGAATCGGCACAGATTGCATTCGAAAGGAGGAAAGCCCATGACATAGGAACAAATTCCGCTTCCTGTTCGTCCAATTCATACGCCGAAAGTCAAAATTTGAAATGGAGGATGAAATGAAATCGAAATACACCTTACTTGCCATTCTCCCCTTGTTGGGAGTGTTGGTCCTGAACGCTTGCGGAGCAGGAGCACCCGCTGTCGCCGAGCAGAATTTATACACCATTGACGAAGTCGCAGAAGCGCCACAAGAATTGGCAGTTGTAGAAGCACCTGCTGCACCCGAAGCAGCGGATGCGGCTTCAGGGATCGATGATGGATCTGTCTATGAAACCGGGACAGAAGGCAACCTTGCCCTCACCACTCACCTCATCATCAAATCCGCCGAGATGCGCCTCTTGGTCGAAGATAGTAACGTCGCCATCGACCGGCTGACGCAGATCGTGGGAGATACGGGCGGTTATATTATCAGCTCGCAGGTATGGAACCAACCCCACCTCGACGGGATTAACTACAAATACGCCACCATTACCATCGGTGTTCCGGTCGATCAATTCGAACGGGCACTCAACCGACTGCGGGGCATTGCTTTACAAGTGGTCAATGAGAATGCCTCCGGTGAAGATGTGACCGATCAATATGTGGATCTGCAATCGCAGCTCACCAACCTTGAAGCCACACGCGACCGGATTAAGACCTTCCTTGAACAAGCGCAAAATGTCGATGAAGCCTTGCGCATCAATCAGGAACTCTCCGAGATCGAGCGTCAGATCGAAGAAATCAAAGGTCGCCTCAACTACCTACAAGACCGTTCTTCCTTCTCCACCATTCTGGTCAATATTGACCCTCAACTACCAGAGATCCTCATCCCTACCGCTACCCCTACACCTACGCCAGTACCCGATGTTTGGAAACCCAACGAGACTGCTGGAAATGCCTGGAAAAGTCTTGTCAACGCATACCAGAACATCATCGACCTGCTAATCTGGTTCGTGATCGGCGTCCTGCCTGTCTTTGCTCCTCCGGTCATCATCATCTGGGCGATCTTGAAATGGATAATGAAAAAGCCTAATAAACCTTCTTAAATAAAAAGACCGTCAGGCTTTTGTCTGACGGTCTTTTTATTTGCATACTATATCTTCGTTCGCCAAAGATCAATGGGGCGGTCAAAGCCACGGATCTCACCTTGAAATCGTTGTATCGAATTCGGCATGGCATTGCGTTCAAGATACTGGGTCACTTCCGGGTCGTTGCGGATCGACTCGCTAAAGATCGCCTCACCACCCAGTGAGAAATTGGGCAGCCGCGCCGCAATATTCACAGTGGAGCCAAAGTAATCGAGCCGGTCGTTTAAATTCACCACAATGCAGGGACCATGATGCAGCCCGATCTTGATCGAAAGCGGCGGTACTCCGCGCGCCGTTAATTCTTTTTGAACATTCCAAATGGCACGCAAGCCTGCTACTGGTGTGCGGAATGCCGCCATCACGGCATCTCCCATGGTTTTGACCACAGCGCCACCTTCCTTCGCCACGGCTTGTTCCAGCACTTCAAAGTGTTCCCGCACCTTACCATAGGCAGGCGCATCCCCAATGTCGCGATATAGCTTGGTGGAATTACGCAAGTCCGTGAACATCAAGGTCATTGAGCCCACACTGATCTCCTCCCCCGCTCGCAACACTTCACTGGAAAATAGATCACGGAAGACCTGCAATATGGTCACATCCGCCGCTGTCGCCGCCTGATCCGACCAGGTTAATCGTTCCAGTTTAAAGGTCTGGGTGGAATCAAGATCATTGAATAGGCGAATATTCGGCGTCAACCCAATCGACAGAAAGTCGCGGCTCCAGCCTAGGCTGTCGGCGTGAAAGTCCATTCGGTCAGATCCATTGGTAGCGGCAGTTAACACCTGTGAGCCATCCAATGATGTGGCGCTCAAACGGTAACGTCCATCGGTCAACATAGTGGAGAGAGGCAATTGCTCCCGCGGCGGAACCAACAACGAAAAGACCACATGCGGCTGACGCTGCGGACTGCCCACACAAAACTCGATCTGAGCATCGACTGCTCGAATGGAAGCATTTGGTCTGAAAATGACTTCAACATTCTGGTCAAAGTTCACGCTGAAATCGATCTGACAAGTATTGCAATGCGAGCGTCCACTCAGGTCACCCAGTTTGCCGTGATCTTCGGTTACACCGCGGCATTCGGGGCAGAGCAAATCCCAGTACATATCCAGCATGCCAGCACGGGTGGCGCGTAGAAAGGTCTCCAACACCGTGCGGCGTGGAAGTTTCCAAGCGTCTGCTAATGCATAAGGACGCATGCGCTGAATCGAAATATCATCGGCGCGGTGTAGAAAATCATAGAGATTATCGAGGGTTGCTTCGTCAGCACCTTCAGCTCGTAGTTGACCGCTAAGAGATCTAAAACGGGTGTGACCGCTCGGGCTGAGATTCCGCCCGGTTGCAATGACCAGCCCTGGTTGCGGTCCCGAGGCGATGCGGTCATACATCCGAAAGGCATCTCCAAATTGTTTCGCGCTGAAGATTCCGATCCCCAAAGGAATGGCAATATCGCCGAGAAAATTACGCGAGGTTACCCACACCTGATACACCAAATGTGTGCCCGAAGGTTCGCGCCGTTCGAGGCGGCAATCCACACGCATCTCCAAAAGCGGACCGGTCTTATAGCGGCGCAAAATGCCAAAGTGATTTGGGTACGTCCACTCGAAAGGCTCTTCTTCCCACTCAATGTGAATGACGGGGATCTTGAACTTCACGCTTTTGACACGGTTCTTGATACCGAGCAATTGCATGGGCGGCAAGCCCGTGTCGCGGTTGAAACGATTCGTATCCGAGACAAGGTGCCACAAGGCTTCAGGCGAACCTTGCAAGTCCCATTCCCATTTGTAATAGTATTCTTTTGACATGGTTACCTATAAATACCTTCCCCCAAATTTTACCCGCCCTACCCGCTTAATTCATTACAGACAAATAAGAAATACTACAACGAGATAAGCCCCAACTCAATGCCACGCTTCACTGCCTCGGTGCGGCTCGCCGCGCCCAGCTTGGCATACAAAGACGAAAGATGGAACTTGACGGTGTGTTCACTAATGTTGAGCGCCAGAGCAATTTGTTTGTTGGCAAGCCCAGCCGCCATATGTTGCAGGACTTCCTTCTCCCGTGCCGTGAGCGGCTCTGTGAGTGACTCTTCCCCCGATCCGCCACCACCCTTTGGCAGACGCATCCATGCTGCGACCAAGCCGGGTGCGCCCACCCACAGCCCTTCTGCCACTGCGACGATTCCCGCCGCCAATTCTTCCGCGCTGGCTTCGGTGGAGAGGATGCCCCAAGCAGTCATGTTCGGCGTGAGCATGGCACGAACCGACTCGGCATCATCTGTAAGAAAGAGTACGGCAAAGGGTTTATCTTCCAAGCCGCGTGCCGACGGAACTGAAGCCAACACGGCGACCTCGGTCTCGCGCTCATTGACGTCACTCAAGCGCGTACCTTCCCCCGTCACTTGAATGACGGGATGTCCACTCAGCATTTCTCGCAGCCCAACTCGCAGGGCATGGTTCGGTGAGACGATAGCAACGCGAATCAACTATATTCCTTTTTCAAAACTTTATCTGCACAAAATATTGGAGGCATAGAAAAATTTCTATGCCTCCAATTAGGTTCTTATTAACGTTCGCCAACGACGATGCTGACAGTTTGCAATTTGCCGCCGCGTAAGACATCCATGGCGGTGGCTTTGCCTACCACATCACCGCTCAAGCGGACGAACAATTCGTCGTGGTGTTCAATCGGCAAGCCTGCCACACCCACGAGAATGTCACCGACCATCAAGCCGCCTTTTTCAGCGGGGCTGTCTTTTTCCATGCCGACGACCAAGAGTGCCGTTTCCTGTTCGCGCTTTAACTGCTCGCGTGCATCGGCAGGGATGTTAACCGTCTGGCTACGAATGCCGAGGTAACCGCGTTTGATCTTGCCATGCTTGGCGAGAGTCTCAGCCGTCTTCCATGCTACATCGGCAGGGATGGTAATCGCACCACCGCCAAAGCCCGAGGTATTGATGCCGTACACCTGTCCATCTCCGTTGATGAGCGGTCCACCCGAGAAACCGGGATACGACACGACATCGGTCTTGATGTAGGCATCCAACATGCCGCCACGCCCCGTGCGGACGGGTCCACCGATGGCATTAATCGTGCCGAAGCTGGACTCAATGCCCTTGCTGGAAGGACGCCCAATGGCAAGTACGAATTGTCCTACACGTGCAGGTGCTTTGGCAACCTGGGCAGGTGTGGCTCCGGCGGAGCTTAACTTCAAAACAGCAAGATCCGTGCCCGGGTCACGACCGGCGAGACGGGCGGTGAGTTCACTGCCATCCCCAAGCAAGACACGAATGTCCTCTTCTTTTTCGACGACATGGTCAGCGGTCAGAATCATATCGTTTGCGAAAGCAATTCCACTGGCGGGAATGCGACGACGGGCGTCCACCAATACGGTCGATTTGCCTGCCTGGTCGGCGGCATTTGCCATGGCATCTGAAAGTTCAGTGAAAATATTTTTAGTCATGTTAACTCCTTTAGGCTCATTCTAGCGGGCACATGCTTGGAGTGTATCGGTGAAAGGGATGGGCGGATACTGGACGTTTGGGTAGGTAGGGTCGGGAATGTTATGGATTGCGGGCTTTTTGTTCGAATGGAAGCAAGGTTGCCAGCAATTTCTCATGTGTGGGGGTTGGCACACCCACAGCCTTGCCCATGCGGATGACGGCGCCGGTCTGTTCGTTCAATTCAGAAGGACGCCCTTCCATCATATCCTTTTGCATGGATGCCATCATGCCTGCGGGTGCATTATCTAATCGTTGAACGGTCTCGTCTACAAAATTTTCTTCGATCATAACGCCCATGGCTCGGGCAACCGCAGCCGTTTCACGAAAGGCGTTTATCAGCATGGGGCGAGTCTCAGGGTCTGCACGGTATTCACCCAAAGGTTTGCGGGCGTATGCGCCAACACCGCTTGTGCCAGTGATAAAAATAAATTTCTCCCACATGGCGGTGTGAATATTCGTAGGGATCTCGGCAATGATGCCAGGGATGGCTGTGAACACACTATGAATACTTTGCAGTCGCTCGCTTTGTGAATGATCCCATTCTCCATAGGCAATATACGGCTTAACGCCAACATGGCGAATGACACCCGGCGAGCTGATGAAGACGCTGATGCGGCACAACCCACCAATAACATGCTGTGTCCCGAAGGCGGAAATGAGTTTATCCATATGCTCCATGCCGTTAAGCAAAGGCAGGATGACGGTCTTCTCCCCTATCAAAGGTTGCATTTGGGCAATGGCTTCTTCCAATTGCCAGGCTTTGGTGGCAAGCAAGATCAAATCAACTGCGCCAATAGATTCGGTTGAGTCAGTTGCTTTGGCGGGATGGATGGTGAAATTTCCATCCACAGATTCGATCTGTAAACCATTTTCACGAATCGCGTTGAGGTGTTTGCCACGCGCTAGGAAGGTCACATCCTGCCCGCTTTGGGCGAGCCGCCCGCCAAAATATCCGCCGACGCCACCCGTGCCGAAAATTGCTATTTTCATATATCACTCCATTTGGGCATGAAAGTTATACTGTAGTATAGATTCAAAAGTATAACGTATCTCAAAGGAGCACCCATGAGCAACCATTTTGCCACGCTGGAAACGGACCGACTATGGCTGCGTCCATTAGAGTTGAAGGATTGCGCCCCCCTGTTTGACATTGCTCAGGAGCCAGATATTTTTCAATACTTCCCCACCAAAAGCGCATGGAGCCAGGAGAAAGTAGATAAGACCATTCGACATCAGATCAATCATTGGGATACGATGGGCTATGGTCAATTTGCTATCTTGTTGAAACAAAATAATCAATTCATGGGCTGGTGCGGGTTGGAATATTTACCAGACACGAATGAAACAGAAGTGGGATATTTGCTGGGTCATACATTTTGGGGCAATGGCTACGGCACCGAAGCCGCCAAAACTTCAGTTGAATTTGGTCTGCGCGACATTCAACTGAAAGAGATCATTGGGCTGACAGATCCACTTAATATCGCGTCACAACGTGTGTTGGAGAAAAGCGGGTTGATGTTCTCACGGCGACAGGTTTATTTCGGGATGGAAATGTTCCGGTTCGCGATTCAGGCTTGAACGGGGAAAGAGGCGTGGGGCTTCATCCCCAAAAAAGAATCTTGCAAATTAAAAAAATCGCCGGATGATGATCATCATCCGGCGATTTTTTAGGCAGGTACAGGTTCTACTTTTTTCAGTTCATCATGATCAGGCAGAAGGGTTTCGGCGTTGTGAATGGCGGGAATGAAATAGCCAAGTAAGCCAATCACGATACAAGCCAGCCCGCTGAAAAAGATGATCAAGCTCATACCCGCGCCAGGACCGGTGCCAACCAGGCTGCTAAAGGTTTGCGAGAGTGTGCTGGGGGTGCGCATCTGCGGCTCGATTAGATAATCTGCGAGAGTGCCTGCGATGATGGGCGCGATCGGCTGGGCGAGCCAGGCGATCAAACGGCGCGCCGAGAAGACCCGTCCCTGCACATCGGGCGCGACCTTCGCCTGCCAGATGGCTTGGTTGGATGCGTTGATCAACGCGCCAACGCTGGCAAGGATGATCGTACCCGTGATCCAAATTGGTAAGCCACCTTGTAATCCAAGCACTGCTGCGCCGAAGCCAGAAACCGCCCAACCTGCAAGGACACCATGCACGCGTCGTTTGAAACCACCCCAGGCGCTCATGATGACTCCGCCGATGACGCCAGCAATCGCTCCGGCTGTCTGCACGGAACCCAGCATCAGGCTGTTGTTATCGGAACGGGAGAGGATCATGGGGGCGACCAGTGTAAACATGATGCCTGAAAAAAGATTCCCTGCGAAGAAGATCAATTGCAGTCCCAACAAACTGGGACGGGCAAAAATATATTTAAAGCCATAGGCAGCTTCTTTCAACATGCCGCCTTCACCCTGTGCGCCTTCTTCTGTGCGGGGTGGTTGCGGTATGTGGACGATCAACAATGCGCCGATAGCGAAGAGGAAGGTCACCACATCAATTGCCAGAACGCCGGTCAAGCCAATAAAGGGCAAGAGGGCACCTGCCAGCATGGGAGCCAAAACTCCCGGACCGGCTTCGATGAGTGACATCATGCCGTTGGCGCGTCCATATTGTTCTTTGGGCACCATGGTCGAAATGGCAGCAGAATAGGCGGGCCATTGGAAGGACATGCCCAACCCATAGATCACACTGGCGACATACATGTGCCAGAATTCAAGGATACCTTGCCATTGAAAGATAAGGATGA
>JAFLCE010000068.1 GCA_017303655.1 Anaerolineae bacterium | reverse complement strand
CATTTGCGAAGGCAAAGCGTTTTCCAGTTGTATGCCGCCCAGGGAAATGTCAACTGAATGGGTTTCAAATATTGTCCCAGACGACTTAATGGTGCATTTCATTCTATAAGAAAAACGAGTGAACTTGCGTTTGTTGATTTCACTGCTGGGAATATGCCGAATCAACGCCGAGTCTTCCCGAACCAAATCTGTGTCGTCGTTCTCCGCAAATCGACCGCCCACAGATTGGATTTTTTGCCCCTGCTGAAAGTCCTGAAGAGATTTCCAGTTGGGCCATCCAGCTGACCATACGAATAAAAAAACGTGAAGATCCGGGGTAAATGCGCCAATTTGGTTTGCAATCTCAGTTTTTGAGAATGGTCCAAACTGTTCTTTTGACTGGCTGTTAAACAGATAAAACATGTTCTCATTGTATCTAGTTTGGAAAATCTTCCGCAATTTCTTCGTGGGCAGCCCGCTGCGCCTCGGGACCTCTGTCCAGCTAAATTCATTTTTTGCTGCGCTTTGCCAGGTCTTGAATCACCTGTGCTGTGTTTTTGTCCAGATAGTTGGATAGGACGATGCGCACCGCTTTAAGTTTTGACCTGATCTCGGGAAATGAGGAAACTGCCTTCCTTGATTGCGAGGGGCAGGGTGCAAATCGTGCTGACAAATTTTCCATCTAAGTTGGATATTATCATTGTGGGTGGCGGCCTTGCGGGCGGATTGATTGCCAAGCGCCTTCTCGATAGAAATGTTTCATTTTTACTAATTGAGTCCTCCCCGTCTTTAGGTGGACATCACACCTGGTCCTACCATGAAACGGATATTCCCCCCGAGTGCCGAGAATGGATGAGGGCATTTCAGTCCTATCGATGGGATTCCCATTCGATTCAATTTCCTAAGCTGTCTCGCACTCTCGAAACACCTTATTGCACGCTTCTTTCGTCTGATTTTGATTCGAAGCTTGCGCCTTTGCTCGGCAATCACTTTCGTCCTAACACCCGAGTGAAAGACCTGAACCGCGGAATGGTCGCACTTGAGGATGGAACTGTCCTCGAGGCTAAATTGGTTTTAGATGCGCGTGGATGGACGCCTCAAGGACTCACCGCTTATCAAAAATTTGTTGGCTTAGAAGTAGAAGTCGAAATAAGCGAAGACTCTGGAGCGTCGGGCGGATCAGTCCAATGGACTACGCCCATGCTTATGGACGCCACTGTCCCACAGCTAGATGGATTCCGTTTCATGTACACGCTGCCCTTTTCGAAAAACCGTTTTCTAATCGAAGACACCTACTATTCAACTCAGCCGGATCTGAACATCCCCGAGATAGAAAAGAGAATTTGGAATTATGCCGCGGACAGGGGTTGGAAGATTCAGAGTGTATTACGTAAAGAAGTGGGCTGTTTACCGCTCCCACTGACAGCAACTTTTCCTTTAAGCCAAAGATCAGATGCGGCGATTCCCGTTGGGCTGAGAGCTGGTTTATTTCATGCGACCACGGGGTATAGTCTGCCTTACGCGGTAGCAACTGCAGAACTTCTATTTAAGCTTTGGCCTCTGGGGCTTGCGGCCGTTGAATCTGGATTAAAAAATAGGATTGAAGACAATTGGAACCAACAGAGTTTTTATAGACTTTTAAATCGTATGCTTTTCTGGGCAGCAAAACCCACGGAGAGGTACAAGGTTCTAGAGAAATTCTATTCCCTTCCTTCCCCTACGATCGAAAGATTTTATGCTGGCAGCAGCACTCTGTTTGATCGAGCTCGTATTTTATCGGGGGTCTTAATGGCAAATACCATTCAATGGTGTTGTGAGAACAATCGCCATGAATTCGATTTTATGCGTGGGGATGAAGATTACAAATATCGTTTAGGCGGAGTCAATCGTTTTGTAATGCGGGCGAGATTGACTCGTTAGAGAATCAAGCCAAGTAAACCGACAAAAACGACAATCATAAATACTTGGGGGACAAAAGCATACATGAGGGCTTTCATGTAGCTGATCTTAAGCTCATATTGAAAGACAAAGCCTTCATAAAATCCCAGCAAAAGAATTGAAAGAAACGTGAAGAAGAAAAACAAAGGATTGAACGCCGCCGGGAAGAGCGAAATCCCAAATAAGAATTGAGCCGGGGCAAGCGCATAGCAGTGCATATAAAAGGAACGCCGCAGGGTTGATTTCTTAACTGGGCGTTTGTTGAGCCACTCCAACCAAACCAGATATATGAACGGAATGATCATGGAATAGAATGTTGCAACAAACAAACGCTCGGGGTCGGTAACTTTCGGTAAAAGATCTGCCATTTCCTGTAAAAACTGAGGGTCTGACAATGTAAGGATCGACGAAGTCGGGATGACAGCCACCATCAGCCATAGCAAAACCGGGGAAAGATAATCGTCGAAGCGCTCGTCGGCGTCCTTGTTCCATTCCTCGTTCAGGTATTCGATCGCCCATCTGGGTCTGAACATCGAACGGAACAAGGTGCGAGGGAGGAACAGAATCCACACCATCACTTCGAACACGGCGCCTTCAATGGATTGAAATAGTTTGGCGAAATCCATAATCATCTCCTCGTTGTGGGTTGATTTCATAAAGATTAACCCAGCTTAAACCATTGCGTTTCTAATTGGCGAGAAATGTACTTTCGCACTCAAATTTTATTTGGCAAATTCCCCTTTTCGGGAGTAATATAAACGTCTATTACGGAGGTACCCATGCGAGATTTAACCAACGAAATTCTGGAACTCATTCGGCGCACATCCAGTTCTCTGCCGCCCGATGTTGAAAAACGATTGAAAGAGTCCATTGAAAAAGAAGAACCTGGCTCGGCGGCGCGCGGCGCGTTGGAAACCATCCTGAAGAATATTGACCTTTCCCGTGCCAACTCCACGCCGATCTGTCAGGATACCGGCACACCGATCTTTCAAGTGCATTACCCGATGGGTTGGTCTACCATTCAACTTAAGAAGCAGATCCGTGCCGCAATGGCTGAGGCGACGAAAAAATCTTTTATGCGTCCCAATGCAGTAGACGCGATCTACGATAAGAACACCGGCAATAACCTTGGTGGAGACGACTTCCCCTATATCCATTTTGAAGAGACCGAAGGCGATGCACTCGTCATCGAATTGATGCTCAAAGGCGGTGGCTGCGAGAATGTTGGGCGTCAATACTCGCTGCCAGAAAATTCGCTTGGTGCTGGGCGTGACCTGGCTGGCGTCCGCAAGGTGGTGCTCGACGCGGTGCAAAAGGCTCAAGGTCAGGGTTGCGCGCCGGGGGTTTTGGGTGTTTCTATCGGCGGTGACCGCGGCTCCTCCTATATCAAATCCAAAGAAGTGTTGTTCAGTGAAATGGGTACTCGCAATGAAGACCCGAAGCTTGCCGAACTTGAAGAACGCCTCACACAAGAAGCCAACGAAATGGGAATTGGTCCCATGGGTTTTGGCGGTAAGACCACTGTGCTCGATACCAAGATCGTCGGCTTGAGCCGCCTGCCCGCCTCTTATTTTGTGTCCGTTTCTTATATGTGTTGGGCATATCGCCGCCGCAAGTTGACGGTGAAGGGCGACGAAATTAAATACGATTGATCTTTACGCAGGAGCAACCATGAAACATATAAATACTCCCGTTAGTGACGAAGCCATTCGCGATCTGAAAGTGGGTGACTCGGTTGCCATCTCTGGCATGATGGTCACCGGGCGCGATGCCGCTCATAAGTGGATGATCGATACCTTTATTAAGAAGACCCGCCCGCCTCAAGGCGATGATCTGCAAGTGTATGAAGAGCTGAAGAAGTTATTGAACGGAGCCATTATCTATCACTGTGGTCCCGTTGTCACAGGCTTGGATACCAAAGACTACAAGTTCATTGCCGCCGGACCCACCACTTCCATCCGTGAAGAGCCGTATCAAGCCGATGTGATGAAACACTTTAACGTCAAAGGCGTCATCGGTAAAGGTGGTATGGGCGCGAAAACATTAAAGGGCTGTCAAGATACGCCTGCAGTCTACTTCCATGCCATTGGCGGTGCGGCATCTTTTCTCGCACAAACGGTGACCAAAGTCCACGGCGTTTTTAAAATGGAATTCGGTGTACCTGAAGCCATGTGGTTGATCGAAGTTAAAGATTTCCCCGTCGTCGTTACCATGGATTCACATGGGGGCAGTCAGCATGCAGTGATTGATGATGCGTCAAAAAAAGTTTTGGATAATCTACTCGAAAGACCGTACTAACTACCAACCTCCTGGTGGAATCAGAGGATTCCACCAGGTTTCATAATTGGGCAGGGCTGGTTGTAAAGACATGATATATAATCGTTTTTATGCTTGAGTGGATTCGACGTTTATTTGAACCCTCTATTTTTGAAGATGAAGAAAAAACCCGCGCAGTAAGAATTCTGAGTTCTTTTGGGTGGGTGGCTTTCTTCGTTATTTTATTTGTGGCATTGTTGCGTATTGTTATGGGGGATTTTATGACAGGCATCTACTTGTTCTACCCCATTATTTTAGTTGCTTTGTTTTTAATGCAGTTGCTGCTTCGTCGCGGATTTGTGAAGCCTTCGGGCTATTTTCTGGTTGTTTTTGTATGGGGCTTACTCAGTCTTCAAGCGTACACCGCAGATGGGGTTCGTGACGCCATCATTCTGGCGTATCCGATTATTATTTTGCTGGCGGCACTTCTATTGAGTTGGAAAGCCGGACTGGTTACGGGGTTGTTGAGCTTGGCTGTCATCTGGTTGCTGGCTGTACAGGAGCATGTAGGCGCCCGTACACTCATTTTCGATGCACCTTTGGATTATGCACGTGACATCACAGCTATATTTATTATTTCCAATTTCCTGACCTATATCCTAATTCATCGCCTCAATCGTTCGCTATCTGACTCGCGACTCGAATTGCGCGAACGTTTACGTGCGGAAGAAAAACTTCAACGCCAAGCGCGCTATCTTTCCGCGCTTCACGAAACAACCTTTGGCTTGCTCAATCGCCTCGAGCTTAAGCCTCTCCTTGAGTCGATCCTCCACCGCGCAGGTGAACTGCTTGAAACGCCGCACGTCGGTATTGACTTGTTACTGCCAGATGAAACCGGCTTGCGGCAGGAGTTGGGAACTGGTGAATTCATCAAATGGAACAACTCCATTGTGCAAAAGGGGCAGGGTATGGTCGGCAAGATCTGGGAAGATGGCAATACACTTCTAGTTGAAAACTATGAGGAATATGCCGGAAAGATCTCTGCCGCATCACACTCTGGGTTTGTGACCGTTGTGGGGGTGCCCCTAAAGACCGGAACCAAGGTGATTGGTACATTGGTGGTCGCGTATCAAGACCGTGAAAAGAAAGTAACCTTTGAGCAGGTGACCGTGCTGGAACGTCTTGCAGCCCTTGCCTCTCTCGCCATTGATAATGCCCGGCTATATGAAGGGGCGCAGCGCGAGATCGAAGAACGTAAACATATGGAACAGAGTTTGCGCGCAAGTGAAGAGCGCTTCCGCAAAGTGTTCAACAATTCCAATATCGCGATCTCCATCGTTTCTTTATATGAAGGGGTTTTTCTTGAAGCCAATGAAGCATTTTGGAAGTTAAGCGGACTCTCCTCCAAAACTGCACTAGGTAATTCCTCACTTGAGTTGGGCATGTGGGATGACCCCGCATCTCGTGAACAGTTCGTCCAGCGGCTATTGCAGAATGGCTCCCTGCAAAATGTGGAAGTTGAGTTTTCTAAAGGTGAATCTCCGCGCTCTGCCATTGGTTATTACGAATTGATCGAGATCGACGGAGAGCGCGGCATCCTCTGTATGTTCTATGATGTCTCTCAACAACGAAAGACGCAACAAGAACTGTTGGAGAGCGAAGAACGTTTTCGGCTGGTGTTTCATTCAAGCCCGATTGCCATCTGTATCACTGACTTGGAGAATGGGCGTTTTATCGAAGCCAATGAAGCGTATTGGAAGCTATCTGGTTTGAGTCCGCAAGATGCCTTGAATAAACCTGCCACACAACTGGGTATCTGGTCAGACTCAGGGGTTCGTCAAAGATTTATTGAAAACCTAAAAGCTGTACATACCCTCTCGAACCCCGATTACATATTCCTGAACGTTGCAACTGGAGAGTCAATTCATACTCTTGCTGTGTCAGAACTGATCGATATCAAAGGATCGCCTTGCATCCTTTCCATGTTCTATGACATTACAGCACAGAAGCAGGCGCAGGAAGCACTACGAAATGCAGAAACCCGAACCAGTGCCATTCTGTCTTCCATCCCCGATATGATCTTTGAAGTTTCCAAGGACGGAGAATTCCTGGATTTTATGGCATCCGCCGATCTAACCCCCACCATGCCGCCGGATCAATTCATTGGGAAAAACCTCAAAGACCTGTTCCCGCCATTGATCGCCGAACAGACCGTCTTTGCGCTTGAGCGTGCTCTCAGCACCAAACATGTGCATGCCTTTGAGTATGGCATGCCACCCGGCGAAGAGATCCAGTTTTTCGAAGCGCGGGTTGCGCCAGTGACTTCAGAGTCTGCCATCATCATGATCCGTGATATCAGTCAGCGTAAATGGGTTGAAACCGAACGCGAGAAATTGATCAATGAATTGGAAGAGAAGAATGCTGAATCAGAAGCGCTGCGAGATGGTATGGCGATCATTGTGGAAACGCTCGATGAATCTCGTACGGTCAGTTTGATTCTTGAGCAACTTGAAAAAGTGATCCCTTATGACAGCGCCTCGGTGCAGTTGCTGAAGAACGATATGTTGGAAGTTGTCAGCACAAGCAAGCTCGAGAATCCCGATATCCACGTTGGGCTGCGCTTTGCAGTTAATGAACAGGAACCCTCCTATCCGCTTTTTATGGGGCAGGCTTCCTATATTATGATCGATGATATACGTGTATTATCATTGTCATACTTAAGCCCATTGCATACAGATATTCGCTCCTGGTTGGCAGTCCCCCTTAAAGTAAAGGGGAATATCATTGGCATCATTGCCCTGGATGGACATCGTGTTAATCAATTCTCTCAAAAAGATGTGGAACTGATCCTCACCTACGCCAACCAGGTCGCTATTGCATTGGAAAATGCCCGTTTGTTCAGCGAAGTGCAGAACGAACTAGTCGAACGCCAGAGACTGATCGAGGAACTTGAAGTCAAGAATGCCGAACTGGAACGGTTTACCTATACGGTTTCACATGACCTGAAATCTCCCGTCATCACCATTCGCGGCTTCCTCGGCTTTTTGGAACAGGACGCCCTTTCTGGGAACATGAAACGGTTAAAGGGTGATATTAAGCGCATTTCAGACGCCACCGAAAAAATGCAGACCCTCCTCAATGAACTGCTTGACCTCTCACGGGTTGGTCGGCTGGTGAACCCGCCCAGCATCGTGCCCTTTAATGAGATCGTTTCTGATGCACTTGAACTCGTGCATGGGCGCATTCAGGCGGGGCATATCAAGGTGCAGGTTCAGGATGGGTTGCCGTCTGTATACGTTGACCGCTCCCGCATTGTGGAAGTAATGCAAAATTTAGTGGACAATGCCGCCAAGTTTACCGGTGAAAATACAGTCATTGAGATCGGGCAACAAGGCACAGAAGGCAGCTTCCCCATATTTTATGTTCGCGATCAAGGTATCGGCATTCCAGCCGTTCACCACGAGCGCATCTTCGGGCTGTTCAACAAACTCGATGCAGACTCCGAGGGCACGGGCATTGGTCTTGCCCTGGTGAAGCGCATCATTGAGATCCACAAAGGCAGGATCTGGGTCCAGAGCGAGCCGAAGAAGGGTGCCACTTTCTTCTTCACGCTCCCTACCGGACCTGAAACCTGATTCGTGATATAACTGGATTCATCTCATCCGTGGAGCATTCTTCATGAAACATGCAGTCAGTATCAGTATCGGGTCATCCAAACGAAATAAAGCAGTGGAAGTAAATTTGTTGGGCGAGATGGTCCGTATCGAACGGATCGGCACCGACGGCGACATGGAAGCCGCCGCCCTCAAGTATAAGGAAATGGATGGCACGGTGGACGCCTTCGGTGTAGGCGGCGCAGACCTGGGGGTATTAGCAGATGGAAAGTGGTATCCCTTATTTTCTGTACAACCTATGGTACGTTATGTCAAAAAGACTCCGCTGGTGGATGGCGGTGGATTAAAGAATACCCTTGAAAATAAGGCCCCAGGGTTTTTAGATGCCAAGATCGGTGATTATCTTCAAAAACATGGCAAAAAAGTTTTGATAACAGTTGGCGTAGATCGTTGGGGGTTGTCTAAATCCTTTGCTGATGCCGGATATGAAACCATCTTTGGTGACTTAATGTTTGGCTTGGATATTCCGATTGCTGTACACACAATAAAACAATTAAAAACAGTAGCAGCTCTGCTCATGCCTATTGCCGGGCGGCTCCCCTTTGAATGGATCTACCCCACGGGCGAAAAACAGGAAAAGCGTACACCGAAATGGGGCAAGTACTACGCCTGGGCAACCGTCATCGCTGGTGATTGTCATTACATCAAACGCTTTATGCCCGACGACCTCACCGGGAAAGTCATTGTCACCAACACCACCACCCCTGACGATGTAGAAGCCTTCCGCAAAGCTGGCGTTAAATACCTCATCACCACCACGCCCGTATTGGAAGGACGTTCCTTCGGTACCAATATGATGGAAGCTGCCTTGGTGGCAGCCTCGGGCAAGAACCGTCCGCTTTCCTTTGACGAATTAAACGAGATGCTCGATAAACTCGGCTTTGAACCACAATTGCAGGAGTTGAACTAACCATGAAGCTGAATGCCATTGTTCTTGCAGGCGGAATCCCTCAGCCCAACGACTCGTTATACGCCTATTCCAAAGGTGACTCGAAAGCCCTGATCGACGTGGCAGGCAAGCCCATGGTGCAATGGGTTGTGGATGCGCTCAATGAGTCCAAATCAGTTGATAACATCATCGTCATCGGTCTTTCACAAAAGAGCGGCTTGCAATCTGCCAAGCCGATTCATTTCGTCTCCAATCAGGGACGAATGCTGGCGAACATCATCGTTGGCTCTGAGAAATCGCTCGAATTAAAGCCCAACAGTGAACACTTACTGGTCGTCTCCGCCGATATCCCTGCCTTGCGTGGTGACATGGTGGACTGGCTCGTCAAGACCGCCCAACAAACAGATGATGAACTCTACTACGGTGTTTGCCCCCGTGAAGTGATGGAAGCCCGTTACCCCAGCTCAAACCGCACCTATACAAAACTTAAAGAGATGGAACTTTGCGGTGCTGACGTGAACCTCGTGCGCATTAGCGTCATCAAAGAGCATTTGGACACATGGGAAGCCCTTATTGGTAACCGCAAGAGTCCATTAAGGCAGGCAGGCGTCATCGGCTTGGATACGCTCTTTCAACTCGCCACCCGCCAATTCACGTTGGAGGCGTTGGTTGAACGTGCCTCACAACGCATTGGCATCAAAGGTCGCGCCATCGTTTGGGATAAAGCCGAACCCTGCATGGATGTGGACAAACCGCATCAGTTGGAATTGATGCGTGACGATCTCGCCAGCCAACTTAAAAAGACGGCTAAAGCTTCCAAAGAAAAATCAACCAAACGAAAATGAATCTACGCTCCATCCTCGAACTCGATGCCCGACTTTCCAGTCAAATGCGCGTTGCTGAAAAGCCGGGTTTTTTACGCAACCTTGCCATCTTCTTCGCCCACTCCGGTGACTCGTGGTTTTGGGCGGCAGCGCTCATCATCTTCTGGTTTTTCAGCAACCCCGAATGGCGCCAATGGGAAACCGTTGAATTCTTTGGTCTTTCTGGCTTGGCAGTTGTGGTGTTAGCGGTCAAGTTCCTCTTCAAACGCAAACGCCCCGAAGGCGAATGGGGCGGGATTTATCGCAACACCGACCCGCACTCCTTCCCATCGGGACATGCCGCCCGCGCCTTTCTGATCGCAGCCCTTGCCTCGGCTCTTGCCCCACCCTGGCTTGCCACTATCCTTTGGGTTTGGGCGCCGCTGGTAGCTTTAGCTCGTGTGGCAATGGGCGTGCATTATCTTTCAGATATCATCGTCGGAGCCATTCTCGGAGTCATCGTCGCTTTGCTTGGCTTGCAGTTCTATCAATTTCTTATAGACTGGTTCGCCGGGCTGACCGGCTTCCACTTTTGGTAGCCCCACACGAACTTTTATTCTCATGAAAACTCACACCTTTCGCCTCAAACCCCAACAAGACCTGTTCGACTCCATTGAAGCTTTCGCAAAACAAAATAACATCGAAGCAGGCTGTGTGCTTTCAAGCGTGGGCAGCCTTACACATGCCACCCTGCGACTCGCTAATCGCGAATATTACAACGAGTATGACGGTCACTTCGAGATCGTCTCCATGACCGGGACAGTTTCCATCCATGGCTCACACATTCATGTCGCCATCTCAGATGGCGACGGCGTGACTATCGGCGGGCATCTCGTGAGTGGCTGTAAAATTTACACCACTGCTGAGATTGTTCTGCTTGAGATGGATGATGTAGTCTATAAGCGTGAGTTATTCGAAAATGATTCGGGCTATGAAGAGTTGGTAGTTTACAAAAAGTAGGGGCGCGGTTTCCGCCCCCAGGTTTAAGTGAAAAATATAAAGAAGTGGCGACTCGCGAGTCGCCACTTCTTTATTGTATTGCCTTTAGAAATTCTTCCTGTCTCGTTACTGTTTCTTTCAACCCCAATCGTTTTCCCAACCTGGTCAACTGTGGCGGATCGACATACGTCTGTGCGAGGATTTCTTCCTGCCCCAAGACCTCGCGGGCAGCGCCGTCGAGCAAGACCTGCCCCTTTGAGAGGGCGATAACGCGCTCGAAGTTCTCGGCGCAGAAATCAATATCATGGGTAATAGTGATGACGGTCTTGCCTTCCTTCTTCAACTCGGCAATGACGTGTGCAATGCGCCCCACGTTGACAGCGTCCTGCCCGGTCGTGGGCTCGTCGAAGATGACGATGGGCGTATCCATCGCAATGATGGATGCCAGCGCGACCATTTTTCTCCAGGTGGGTGAGAGGTCGTAGGGATTGGTCTCGGTCTTGTCGCTTAACTCGGTCAAACTTAATGCGCGTTTGACGAGTTCATCAATTTTTGATTTCTCATACCCTAAATTGCGCGGACCGAACGAGACTTCGGTCAGTACATCCCTTGAAAACAATTGTTCATCGGGGTTTTGGAATACATACCCCACCCGCGAAGCCAGTTTTGCGGTGGACTGTTTCGTCGTCTCCCAATCGCCAATAGATACGGAGCCGGAAGTCGCTTTAAGCAATCCATTGAAATGCCGTACAAGTGTGGTTTTCCCAGCGCCGTTCTGCCCGACGATGGCGACTTGTTCACCAGAGTCAATGGTGAGGCTGATGCCTTTTAAAGCTTCCAAGCCGGTGGGATAGGTGAAACGGAGATTGTTGATTTCGATTTTCATGACTATTCATTTACCGTAATTCGTAATGCGTGATACGTAATTTTACGAATTACGTATCACGCTTAAACCCTTCCATTGCCTCAAATAACGTAACCGGCAATTTCTCTTTCTTCCACAAACCTTGCTTTTTCGCCTCTCGTGCTACAGACGTATAACGCGAAACGCCGAAACCATTTTCAGCCAATACATCCGAGGTGAGCACTTCACTTGGGGTGCCTTCCATCAGAATTTGACCTTCCTTCAAGGCAATCACGCGGTCTGCGAAGTGAGCGATCCATTCCACTTTGTGTTCCACCATCACCACGGTCATGCCTTCTTCTGCCATTTTGCGCACCACGCCAAAGACTTCACGGGTGCCGATCGGATCCATTTGCGAGGTGGGTTCGTCGAGCACCAAAAGCCTGGGTCGCATGACCAGGATCGAGGTCAGCGCGACGCGTTGTTGCTGTCCGCCAGAGAGAGAATAGGGAGACCGGTTGGCTAAATCGCTGATTCCGGTCAGGGACATGGCATCCTCTACCCGGGCTTTCATTTCATCACGCGGCACACCGATGTTCTCAAGCCCAAACGCTATCTCTTCAAAGACGGTGTACTTCGCGCCAGAAATTTGATTGAAGGGATTTTGAAATGCCAGCCCAACATTGAGAACCCATGTATCGAGCGTGGACTTGCTCGAGAGTTTGCCATCCACTTCGATCTCGCCGGAGATTTCACCTTTGAAAAAATGCGGCACGAAGCCTGCCAGCGCATAGCACAGCGTGGACTTGCCCGCGCCGTTGGGACCGATAACCGAAACGAACTCACCTTCCTGAATCTGCAAGCTGAGGTTTTGCAGCACCGGCTCTTTGGTAAGCGGATATTTGTAGGTGACGTTTTGAAGATTTACGAAAGCCATAAATTTAACCCGATGGAAACGATGATGAGTGCCAGTAATGCCCAGCGTAAGAATTGATCGAACGCAGTATCGGGAACTTCATGCAAAGAGGTTTTGACTTGTTTGGAAGTGAAGCCGCGCGCTTCGATGGCGATGGCGCGTTCTTCCACTTCTACGAGCGAGCCGAACACGAGTGGACCAATAAGTGGGATGAGCGAACCGGCGCGTTTGAGGAAGCTGCTTTCAGTGTCGAGGCCGCGTGAACGCTGGGCAGAGATGATGGTCTCTGCTTTGGCTTGCATCTGCGGCAGGATTTGCAAAGTAGAGATAATGACATATGCAAATTGACCGGGCAAGCCGCGCCGTGTGAGGTCAGACATTAACTCGCTGGGGTGGGTGGTGAGCAGAAAGATGGTGAACGCAGAAACCATGACAACGATACGCATAGCATTGCGGAAGGCGAACATCAGACTCTCTTGAGTCACATCCAGAAAATAGAATTTGAAGATAACATCTTCACCGACAGGTTGAAAGAAGGCTTGCATTAAAAAAAGAAAGCCTGCGGCGGGGATGATGAGCCGCAGGGCGGTCAGTGCAAATTCGCGGAAGACTTTTCCTAGCAGGCTGAGTGGAATGATGGCGACAAGCACAAGAATGTGCGGGGTCCAATAATAGGGGAAGGTGAACGCAAACAAAATGAGTGCCAGCGTGAGCACCAGCTTGGTCAGCGGGTTGAGACTGTGCAGAAAGCTGTCTCTTTTGATGTGGAAGGAAAGGCGTTCATGCATAGGTTGCGATTATACCCATTTGGAGGAATAAAAAAGAGACCAGATATTTTCTGGTCTCTTTTTTATGGTTAAGCAGAAGAATTATTAGCCGCCAAGGATATTGCGCAGCATGAACGCCGCAAACAACACCAACACAACAACCACGCCAATGGCGATGTACAACTGAGTGCTGCTTGCGCCGCCTTCGGTTGCAACTTGGTCCGCTTTGGGGTAGCCACCAATGGTGCGTTTGGGCAAGCCTTGAATGATGGCGAAGGCGATCATCGCAGTAGTGATCTTATCGACCGGCTCGGTTAAGAAGCTGGTGCTGACCACTGCCGACCAAATGCCCTGCCCAGTAGCGAGTAGATACGCCGTGATGAAGGAGGAACCGCTGGCAGTGATGCCACCGAAGAGGTACACGGCAATGGGGGTGGAGACGATGGCGGCGGTGAGTGCAATCACCAAGCCGGTCACGACAACCTTCCACCAGCTCTTGAAGAAACCCCACTGTGCCATGCGACCCGCCATGTAGCCGATCATCGCGGCGACGGGCCACCAGGGCAGTGCACCGGGGTCAATGGCAATGCCCCAAATGACGTTCGAGAGTGTGCCGGTGAGAGCGCCAGCCCACGGTCCGCACAGGACAGCCACTAACACGGTGCCGATGGAGTCCAAGAACACAGGCAGTTTGAGGACGAGGACGATCTGACCCACCGCAATGTTGATCGCGATGGCGATGGGGATGAGTACCCACGTCTGAGTATTGAAGTTGCTCTTGATTTTGTCCAACATAGTTTCCTCCGAAAAAGTTGATTAAATCAAACACGTACTTGATTATGATAACACTCTTGTTTTAGGAATGTCACGAAATTTTAAGTGCCAGTTTTTCCATTCGTTCCAAAAATAATTCCATGAACATGCGCGGACGTACACCCAGCGCCACCTTCATGTTCTTGGGCTTCTTCTCATAATTATAGAAGTCTCCAAAGGTGTTGCCCAACCCCACGCCCGTTGAAATATCCACATCCACCACCAGGTCTTGGTAGTCGCAGATCTCCGGCATGTAGGTCAGCGCCAGAGTCATCGGGTCGTTGATTACACAGCCGTCGATACTTTGATATTCATCGTGGAACTCCATGTAGAAGCGAGTCGAATCCGCGATGAATTTTGTGATGGGCGAATCGATCTTCAACAAACGGTTCAGGTCATCTTTCGTGAAGATACATTGATAGGTCACATCCAACGGCGTGAGGATCATCGGCATGCCCGAATGAAAAACAATGTGCGCCGCGTGCGGGTCAACAAAAGTGTTGTACTCCGCCAACGCCGTGGTGTTGCCGGGGTGCTGGATCGCCCCGCCCATGATGAACACCTCTTTTACGTTCTGCACAATGCGCGGCTCTTTGCGAATCGCCAAAGCGACATTCGTCAGCGGACCGATCGCCACCAATGTGATCTCACCCGGGTGCGCCATGATCTGCTCGATAAGAAAATCGCTTCCATGCTGTGACTGTGGCTGGGTCGCTGATTCTTGAAGCTGAGCATACCCGAGACCATTCCCACCATGCGTTTCCGGCGAGAGTAATGACTCTTTGACCAGTGGCAGGTCACAGCCGCGAAAGACCGGCACCTGACTCAAGCCTGCCAGCTCTAAAACAGATAACGCATTCTTCATTGTCTGTTCAGTAGATACATTTCCGTGGACGGCGATTACACCATCCAAAATAATTTCAGGCGAAGCCGCCGCCAGCAAAAGTGCCAGCGAGTCGTCAATACCGGGGTCAGTGTCAATGATGATGTGTTTTGGCATTTTATACGTCATTGCGAGGGCGCTCTTGCTCTTTGCCCGAAGCAATCTCCTATTGTTTTGCTAAATTTTCCATTCTCTCAATAAATAATTCCACGAACTCGCGTCCTTTTACATCCAACGCAACCTTGATATTCGCAGGTTTTTTCGTCACTTTCATAAAATCGGCATACGTCTTCCCCGTAGAAACTCCCCCCGAAATATCCACGTTGACATAGTGTGATTCAAACGTGAGTAACTCCGGCGCGATGATCGCCGCCACCGTGAGCGGATCGTGCAAAGCACAGCCAGCAAAACCTTCATATTTCAAATAAAATTCCATGTAATCTGCGGTCACATCGCGGACGAATCTGGCGATGGGCGAGTCGATCTTGTTCAAACGCTCAATATCGGCGGAGGTGAGCAGACATTTGTAAGTGACGTCCAAGGGGATCAACGTGATAGGAATGCCCGAATTGAAAACGATATGTGCCGCATGCGGGTCTTCCGAAATATTGAACTCTGCCAGCGGAGACATATTCCCGCCTGAACGGATCGCTCCGCCCATGATGACCAGTTTCTTCACGGCTTGGGCAAATTTAGGTTCTTTGCGAATGGCAAGCGCAACGTTAGTAAGCGGACCAACTGCAAACAAGGTCAACTCCTTTGGCTCGGCGAGGAAGCGTTCGATGAGATAGTCAACTGCGTGAGTCTCGATCGGTTTTAGAGTTGGTTCTGTGAGATTTGTCCTGCCCATGCCGCTGGAGCCATGCACGACTTCACCTTGGGCTTGATGTGGTGGTTTGACCAGAGGCAGGGAACATCCCTGTGCCACCGGAATATTTTTTGCATTAAGAAATTCCAATAACGCCAGCGCATTGCGTGTGGTCTTATCAATGGTGACATTGCCATGCACGGTGGTCAGCGCTTCGAGTTGAATCTCAGGCGAAGAGAGCATCAGCAGGATGGCGAGCGCGTCGTCTGCGCCGGGGTCGGTGTCTAGGATGATTCGGGTGGGCATTGTGTCCTGTAGGGGCGGGGTCTCCCCGCCCAATAATGTTTGGTATCTAAAAACTCGCGCGAGGGGACCTCGCCCCTACGCGATGAATTTTTCTACTTCTTCTTTGGTGGGTAATGATGGTTGTGCGCCAAATTTGGTGGTGGCTAAAGCACCACAGGCACAACCGTAGCGGACAGAGTCTTCAAGTGATTTACCGCTCAGCATGGCAGAGGCGAATCCGCCGATGAAGGCATCGCCAGCGGCGGTGGTATCTACGACATCAACTTTATACGTGTCCACTTTTGTTACTTGTGTACTTGTCACCAACAAAGCACCTTTGCTTCCTAACGTCACAATGACGGTCTTCACACCTTGTTTTAAAATTTCTTTTGCAGCTTTTTCAGCAGATGAAACGTCGATCACGGGCAAGCCAGTTAGCAAAGACAACTCGCTTTCGTTTGGAATCAGAATATCAACTGTGGAAATTAATTCAACGGGCAGAGATTTGGCAGGTGCGGGGTTGAGGATGACGGTTAGTCCATTGGCGCGGGCTTGTTGCGCGGCGTGGAGAACTGTCGGCGTGGGAATCTCTAACTGGAGCAGAAGCAGCTTCGAGTTTAAGAAAGAAGCGGAGTCTACATCCGCTGGCGAGACGTTACCATTCGCGCCCGGCGAGAGCACAATGCTGTTCTGCCCGTTCGCATCTACAACGATGATAGCAGTGCCGGTCGCCGATGAATCAACAATGACGTGCGACGTATCGACTTGATTTGCTTTGAGGTTGTCAACGAGGAATGGGGCGAAGCTATCGCTTCCGACTCGCCCGAGCATGGCTGTTTTCACCCCTTGCTTTGCCGCCGCCACAGCCTGGTTCGCACCCTTGCCGCCGGGAATGATTTGCAGATCTTCTCCGCTGATGGTTTCGCCCGGCTGCGGAAAGCGCGGCGACTTGACGACGAGATCTGCATTCAACGAACCGACAACGAGGACATCTGCCATGAAGGTTATTTTACATCACATATAAAAAAGTAGTCGCTTAAGTACCTGTTTATGGGTATCAAATGCGACTACTTTGGTCTTGGCGTTACCACGCCGCTTTGCACATCCCACACCTCAGCGTCTTCGGAAAATTCTGAAGCGAACAAAGTCAGGTCGGTGGTCGTGAATAAGACTTGATGTTCGTGAGTGACGTATTTCAACAAGTCGGCGCGACGCGAGCCGTCGAGTTCCGCCATCACTTCATCGAGCAGGATGACCGGGTATTCGCCGGTGCGTTCCTTCATCCATTCGACTTCGGCGAGCTTCAATGCCAGCAAAGTGGTGCGGATTTGTCCGCGTGAGCCGTAATCGCTCACATCCCTTTTGTTGATGACGAAGCGCAAGTCGTCGCGGTGTGGACCGATGGTCGTCACGCCGCGCGCGATCTCTTCACCGCGAATCGCTTTTAGTTTGGCGAGAAAGCCTTCTTGGATTTCTTTGATATCAATGGAAGAACGATCAATCGCCGTATCAATCTTCAAGCCGAGCTGACCATCGGGTTTAGGCAACGGGTCGTAGGCAGGCTCATAGGCGAGGCGCAAAATTTCGGTGCCGCGAGTCAGTTCGTGATGCACGCGCGAAGCGAGTCGTTCGATCTCCTGAATCGCCTGCACGCGCCATAAAATAATTTGCGATCCGAACTTGACCAGCGCTTCATCCCACACGTCGAGTTGACTGCTGTTCCCTCCACCTTCATTCAACGCCTTGAGCAATGCATTGCGTTGGGTGAGCGCCTGTGAATATTCGCTTAAGATGCGCGCATACGAAGGGACGGCTTGCGCCAGCGCCAGGTTGAGATAACGGCGGCGTTCGTCGGGTCCGCCTTCGATGATTTGCGACATCTGCGGCACAAAGATGACCGCATTGAAATGACCGATGACATCATTGGCTTGGCGCTTGGCGCCGTCGAGCAAAATTTCTTTGCGCAGGCGCTGTCCGTTCGCGCCGGTGGGTTCGAGGATGAGACGTACTTCGAGACGATGCTTGGTCTTGCCGCGTTGATAGTCCGCGACGAGACGCGTCACTGCCAGCGGATTCTTCGCCTCGTGAAAATTCACGATCTGCCGGTCGGCATGAGTTTGAAACGATGTGAATGCCGCCAGAAAATAAATGGCTTCAAGGACGGATGTTTTCCCCTGTGCGTTCTGCCCTACCAACACAACAGCCCGCCGTGGAAGCTCGGCATCCAGACGGGTGAGACTGCGAAAGTTGGTGAGGGAGAGGTGTTTGAGATACATACAGCTTTCAGCAATTAGCTTTCAGCGGTTAGCCAATTGGCAATCGTAAATCTAAAATTTTAAATTGACTAATCGAGCGGTGTTTCTTCGTTTTCGTCTTCGTTTGGCTTCCACACGCGGGTGGCGAGGTCTGTGAATAGCACGCCATTCAAATGGTCGATCTCGTGTTGGAAGATGCGTGCCATCCAGCCATCCACTTTGAGTTTGACGGGTGCCCCATGACGGTTGAGCGCTTTGACCTGAATGGCTTCATACCGCTCCACTTCACCGACCAAGCCAGGGATGGAGAGACAGCCTTCGATGCCCATTACTTTTTCTTCAGAAACTTTTACGATCTCAGGATTGATGAGCACGAAGGTCTTTTTCTTGGGTTCAGGAGCACCTTCTTCCAGCTCTTCGTCTTCGCCTTCGGCGTATTCAACTACTGCCAACTGCATCGGTAGGTTGATCTGTGGGGCAGCCAGCCCTACACCCGGCGCTTCACGCATGGTCTCGAACATGTCGTCAATGAGAACTTGTAAATCCTTGTCGAATTTCGTAACGGGCTTTGCCTTCTTCCGCAAAATGGGTTCGGGCAGGTGAACGATTTGTCTTAATGCCATACTTGGTCTTTTCCTTTTTACTGTTTAACTTTCCAATAGGGCGGCAATGATACTTGGATTACCTGTTCCCCGCCAGACTTATTTAGAAATCACCCGCAATCCCGCCACTTTCACCAAGGTCTCCTTCACCGCCCAGACCTTCATCCCCGCCGAGCGGTAGATCGTCCAGGTCTTGCCCCGCTGCCTTGAATGGATTTGTATTGTTCGGGTCAACAGGGGGTGTGATCGGTTTGTTAAACTCGCTCATGTTCTGGTGATAAGCCGCGATCCAGGTGGCGAAACGTTCGCGATCATCCTTGCCTGCATTTTCATTCTTTTGTGTAATGCGTGCCGCCCGTCTGCGATTGATGTCTGCTTGCACAGCCGCAGGGTCCATTACATCTTCGAACGCCATTTGAGTACCACCCACCGAGATATTCACTGTCCCATAATTGAAAATGTAAGGGATAAAGCCCGCCCGCTTATAAGACGTGCTCAGGATATTCTCGATTTGAGCCGAGCGGCGTTCCTCTTGCCCAAAAGGTTTACGGTCAATGTCGAAAATCTCATCGTTGGTGACCATGAAGGTATCATTTTTCCAGTCGGTGTATTCATACCAGACCCAAAAGCTAACCGGCAGCAGCAGGAGCGGGATAAAAACCGCCAAAGTATCCGGGCTGTAGGTTCCAGCAGCATTGATACGGATAAATGAATGCTCCGGAGAAGCAGTCAGATAAATGATGCGCCAGATGAACAGAAAAATGCCAAGGAACATAAGCCCAAATGGCTTCCAACCTTGCATGAACAGAATGAGCCAGTGTTTTCTATAAATGATCTTTCCACCATCTTCTATACGTAACTGCATGACGTTTTGTAATGCTAACAGCCACAAGGGAGTCTTAAGGACTTGCTCTTCATTCACTGGAATGACGGGGGAAAGCTCCACCTGTGGACGTTTTGGCAACGGCAAGCCCAGCTTTTGTTTGATCGTGTCCTTCATTACGTCCATTTGACTGCGGGTGGTAATGGCTTTGGTGCGTTCCCAATATTCGCGGATCATGTCTCCGGCTTGAATGGGATGGTCAACATGGTCGAACTCAAGTTTCCCCACGAAGGTGCGCACGATGACATTGCCGTAATCGAGAATGCGCCCGAGATAGTCGGATTCCACGCCCACCGAAAGGATGGTACCCAGCGGCGCTTCTTCCCGGCTGTCGTGCAGACCGATCACTTTCTCGAGCCAGATCACGCGTTGGTTGGTCACAATGTAATAGTCATTGCTCCAATCGACGGCATTCCAAATTCCCCAAAGCAAAACGCCAAATGCGGCTGCAAGCCCCAACGCCAGTGGAATGGATGAACTAAGGAAAATGCCTAGAAAGATCAACCCCAGCGCACCCAGCATTGAGAAAAAGGGGGCGATCAACGCCATGAACAAACGGATCTTATGCCTGCGCGCAATGAAGTAAATGACCTCGTTCTTACCCAGCCATTTGAAATTTGTGGAGCGCGCCAGCCTGCGGCTCTTAATGGTGACTTGAAAATTTGGTCTCAGTTTTTCGTATTGTGCCAGGAGAGAATCGAACACCGATTTTGAGAGAAATAACAAGGTGCTGTCTTCGATGGCGATGATGGAGGCAGAACGATTGCGGTTCTCGAACAAGGCTTCTTCACCGAAGTAATCGCTGCCGTACAATGTGGCGATCTGGCGTTCCCCCTTTTCTGCGTCGGGCACGGTCACTTTTACTCTGCCCCTATAGATCATATAAAAACCATCAGGCTTGTCCCCACGCCGGATGATGGGCGTGCCTGCACTTACCTCTTTTTCAATGAGCTTATGAGCGATGCCACCCAGTTGATCCTGGTCCAGCCCGCTGAAGATATGCATTTTATCGAGGAAGATGACAAGCTGCTTAAATTCGATCACGGTTTGATTCTATCAAACTTCGCGCACAATGGCGCACCCGTATGCGGGAGATTCCGTCAGCGTGGGGAACTGCCCGGCGAGCAGCGACTCAACCGCCTCGTCGAGAAAGAAGCGTGTGGGCTTTCGCTGGCGGAAGGTCACATCATCCACAGAACCGCGATAGCGCAGGATTCCCGCCCGGTCGATGACGAAGACATGCGGAGTGGTCTGCGCCTCAAAGCGATTCGCCACCGCACAATCCGCATCTTGTAAGACGTTTGGCAGGCAGCGGCTTTCAGCAGCCTTTCTCAACGCCTGAGCCGACTCGTTGCGATTCGAGGCGATGGTTAACATCGTCACGTCATCCTGCCACTGCACGAACATGGACAGAATCGCCTTATCCGTACGTTCGGAATGTGGACATTCACACGACCAAAAGTTAACAATGACGATTCGTCCGCGATAATCGGAGAGATGATACATCTTGCCATTTAGGTCGGGTAATTCAAAATTGGGGACGAGCTGGTTAATTTCCATAAGAGGTTGGGTGAATGGAGCAAAAATCAATTCAGATATAATACCAACATGACGATCATAAAGGAAGTTGCTGAAAAAATCCATCCGCAGCCTGTGAAGTTCCACAAGGGATTGGATGTGTTTTTCCTTTTTTTATGCGTTGTCTATGTACTGGCGGGCATTTCGTTGGTGCCATTTCATGGTGATGAATCTGCCTACCTGATTTTGAGCGAAGATTATGACCTCGTTTTCAAAAAAGGTGAGGTTGAAAAAATACTCTTCGACCCAGCTGGGAAGAATAAACAATACTTGAGGTTATCTACCGGGGCGATCCTAGCATTCTCGATTGGGTTTGCCCGCGACATTACCAATAATGAAGACCCGATCAACAAATGGTTGTGGGGTTCATCGTGGGAAGATAACCTTGCCTTGGGAAACCTGCCCACGCCTCAACTATTAAATCTCGCGCGGACTTGTTCTGCCCTGCTGGGCGCTTTCAGTGTGGTGATGTTCTTTTATCTTGCTTTGCAATTGTTTGGTTCGCGTTTGGCAGCCTGGATAGCCGTTTTGGCGCTCGTCACACAAGGCGGAGTTTTGGTGAATATTCGCCGCGCTATGCAAGAGGGACCTAAATTCTTCTTCCTGATTCTGACAGCCTATATTGCAACTTATATCCTTAGAAGTCTTGAACGGATGCAGATACGCAGGTCTCAATACTTCTTTCTCGGCATCGCCAGCGGACTGACCTTGGCTGCCAAACAAGATGTAGCACCCATGCTGCTTGCGATCTATGCCGCGCTGGCTTTTATGCCAGTCTTTAAGAAAAACACATTGCAATACTTTTTCATAAATGTTCTTTATCTGGGGGCGGCAACTCTGCTTGCGTATGCAACCTTCCTTGCTTTCATGCCTGCGTTTTGGAGATGGTGGGAAAGTGTCCTTGCACTGACAGGCGTGGCGCTCGTTTTACTTCAAATTCCTTTGCTGAAACGTGATCGTATTGCCAAATTCTTAACTCTTGCCGGGCTCGGGCTCAGCGTGGGCATGACCGTCCTTTCACCGGCATTGTGGACTCAGCTGCATACTCCGCTTGTAAGCATGCTGGAATTGCGCGAGTCGATTGTCGGTGGGCAACTTAATGTAACCTCAGAACAAGGCGCGCTCGACATGAATTCAAAGATGAATCGATTGAGCTTCCTTGTGGAGAATACCGTCTCTACGAATGTGATGTATATGGAGACTACTAGTTTCGATGTGCCCCCTGTGCATGCGCAGATTCAGGCATATGAAGACTCGTTCCTAAGCGGACGCACCGGCATGCCCTTCGTAGATGGTGTTGTGCTTATGCTTGCACTCGTAGGTGCAAGGACATTATTCAGAAAAGCTGCCGCCGAAAGTGTCTATGTCTATTCCCTTTTGTTGATCACCGCCGTGTTTTTGTTTGTGACGATTCCCTTACCCTGGCAGCGTTATTTTTTGATCTTACAGATTCCGTATCTACTTTTCGTTGGTGTGGGCGGTGCCCAACTATCGGGTTGGATAAAACACTTAACATCTCCCGCGTCATTTCAAAAAGAGACCGCCTCTTGAACTACGAGGCGGTCTCTTTTGTTCCTTTATAAAATTTCAACACCCGCTAATTTCTCGATCACTCCCACCACAGCCGAATTATCCAAGTCGCCCATACCGAGCTCGATCATTTGTCTGAAAATTTTCGTATGCTCTTCCGCCGAAGAAATGGGAATGTCGTATTCCTTGGCTGTATCTAACACAATGCCCATGTCTTTCAATTGCATGTGTGCTTTGAAACCAGGGTTGCGATTGCCATTGAACAAACGCGGCGGCTTGACGTCGAGAGTCCAGCACTGGGCTGCGCCGCCCTTAATGGCATCAACAACTTTCTTGGGGTCCACACCCGCCTTCTTCGCGAAGACCAGCAATTCACCCATCGCCACCATCTGCGCCGCGACCATAATTTGATTCGCCGCCTTCGCCACCTGACCTGCCCCCGCCTCGCCAACATGTGTGACGGTCTTGCCCATAGATTGAAACACAGGCATTACTTTTTCCAATGCTTCGGCTTCACCACCCACCATAATGGTCAACGTGCCATTCTTCGCACCAATGTCACCGCCTGAGACGGGCGCATCGAGTGAGAAGATGCCCTTCTCTTTTAACTTCGCCGCGATCAAACGCGCAGACGCGGGCTTGATGGTCGAGTTATCCACCACGATGAGTCCTTTGCGCCCGCCTGCGATGATTCCATGCACAGCATCCAACGCCACTTTTTCTACATCAGGAGAATCGGGCAAGTTGGTAAAAACAATATCCACTTGTTTGGCAACTTCTTTAGGAGAGTTCGCTGCAGTCGCACCTTCTGCGACCAGTTCATCCACTGCCGCGCGTGAGCGATTGTGGACTACTACCGGAAAGCCTGCCTTCATAATATTCCGCGCAATCGATTTGCCCATCAACCCCAAACCAATATAACCAACTCTTAACATGAAGAGACTCCTTGAGTGAGAATGGCATGATTATAACTTGAGGCATACATAAAATTTACCGCCAAGCTCGCCAAAGACGCAAAGAAAAAATTCTTAGCGCTCTTCGCGTTCTTAGCGGTTAAAAAAACCTCCCCCCATGTGGGGGGAGGCAGGAGGGGGCTACTTGATCGAGTACGTCAGGTTGACGGTCACACTGATCGCCAGTTGACCCGGCTGGATCGGCACCGCGGCTTCGCTAGCACCACCACCGCCGCCACCCTTGCCTTCAAAGAAAGGCGTCGCGCTGCTCTCGTAGTAGTTGATGTTTTCGATCTGCACCAGTGCGAGCCCTGAAGCATCCGCCAATTCTTGAGCTTCTACTTTGGCATCTTCCACGGCTTGCGTGCGAGCTTGCTTGGTGGCTTCGGTCTTATCTTCCACATCGAACTGGATGCTATAGATGCTGTTCGCACCCGCCTGAATGGCGGCATCGAGCAAGTCACCGAGTTTTTCGAGTTCGCGCACGGTCACATTCACAGTGTTATCCACTGAGTAGTTCGTGCCAGTGATCTGACCAGCGGGATCATATTGCGGGTTCGACCAAATGCTGAAGTTCGTCGTGCGGATATCCTTCG
>JAFLCE010000067.1 GCA_017303655.1 Anaerolineae bacterium | reverse complement strand
GATTGGATGAAACGCATCCCTTTACCATCTCCAGTGCGCCTCATGAGGATGTGCTGCGCGTCACGATCAAAGCCTGCGGCGATTTCACCCGGCATCTTTTTCAAAACCTCAAGCCCGGCATGGATGCGGTCGTGGAAGGCGCCTATGGCATGTTCAACTACAAGACCGGCGGCGATAAACAGATCTGGGTGGCAGGCGGTATTGGCATTACGCCCTTCCTCTCATTTCTGCGTGACTTGAAAAGCGACTTGACCCATGATGTGCATTTCTATTACACGGTTCGCCATCCCGAAGAAGCCGTCTTTGCAGAAGAAATTGAAGCGATTGCAAAGAAACATCCGCGCTTGAAGGCAAATATCCGCTTTTCCTCTCAACACGGTTCATTGACAGTTGACGACATCGTCAAAAATGCCGGTGGGGACGCCCGTAACCATCACGTATATATGTGTGGTCCATTGCCGATGGTGCAAGCCTTTGCGAAGAAATTTCTCGAGGTGGGTGTCCCTTCTGCGAACGTCCATTTTGAAGAATTCAATTTCAGATAACAGGAGTCTTTAATGCAGATTACTCTTTCAAAACACGGCAAGGTGACGGTGATGCACATCATGGGCGATGTGGATTCTTCCACCTATACCGATGTCATCCGTAAAGCACAGGAAGTCTATGACGAAGGCGCGCGCGACCTGTTGTTAGATATGGAAAAGGTTCCATACGTAAGCAGTGCTGGCTTAATGGCATTGCACAGCGTGGCTCGCATCTACGCAGGTCATTCGCTCAGCAATGCTGATGGCGGCAGACCGACTTTCCGTTCGATCAATCCTAAGGAAGATAGCAGCGCACGCGAACATGTCAAATTGCTGGCGTTACAGCCTGCCGTTTCACAAGTGTTGGATGTGGTCGGCTTGGGATTGTTTTTTGAGTCATATACCGATTTGGAAAGTGCCATCGGCTCTTTCTCGTAAATGGGTTTATAGGAAATCTTTCTGCTCTTGGCATGACATTCCTCCTGTAAGGATGCCTGTGAAGCTAGCATCTGAAATAGGAACGATAAAATACAAGTGAGGAAATATGCCAAAAAAGAAAAAACCAACTCAAAACCGTAATAGTATCTCTGCTTTCTTAAGAAAGCCTGCCGGGCAAGTGACTGTGGTTGCCATTGTCGCTTTGATCATTTACCTGATCGCCGCCAACTCTGGCGGAGGCACAACAAGCACCGCCTCTGCACGTGAAATCAGCGTTGACCAAGCCTATGAACTTTATCAGGCTGGCACCTTTGTTTTGGATGTCCGTACGCAGGAAGAATGGGATGAGTACCATGCTCCGAATACCACCCTTATTCCACTGGACGAGCTCGAAGCGCGCATCAGCGAACTCCCTAAAGACCAGGATATTGTCATCGTTTGTCGTTCGGGAAATCGAAGCCAACAGGCTCGCGATATTTTGCTCGATGCCGGTTTCAGCGCCACCAGTATGGCGGGTGGTTTGAAAGAATGGTATGCCAAAGGCTACCCAATTGAAGGTGCGCCACAGTAAAACAAACAATCGTCTCTAAAGGAAACTTTAGAGACGATTTATTTTCAAGATGGGGGTCTTATTCATGGTTATAATCATGCTGTGCAAACAACAGCCCCTACTCGACTTTCGCGCAATATCATCATTCTGATCGCTCTTGGCGTTCTTGTTTTGGTGGCATCTAGTATATTGCCAATCGGTTTCTTCACCTGGATCTGGGATCGCCTCAATGTCTTTGCGACGGTCTTCCTCGGCATCTTCGTGGAGGCTGTGCCTTATCTGCTTCTTGGAACCTTCGCCTCAGGACTCGTAGAAGTGTTTGTAGATCGTGACCAGATGAGTCGCTGGGTCTCAAGCCGACCCGCTGCCGCGGCGATCAGTGGTGCATTTATGGGCATGATCTTCCCGGTCTGTGAGTGCGGAGTCGTGCCGCTCACGCGCAGGCTCTTTAAAAAGGGATTGCCGCTTTCGGCAGGCATCTCGTTCCTGCTGGCGGCACCGGTCTTGAATCCCATTGTCATTCTCAGCACGGCATCTGCATTTGGGTGGGGCGAGATGCTTTTTTGGCGATTCACCATCAGCTTGGTGATCGCCGTCACAGTAGGACTCGTCTTCTCGGTCCAGGGTGAGGCGAGCGATGTTCTTCGTCCCGTCTTAGCTGGAGACGAGCACGATCATGTTCATGTCGAAGTGGGGGATTCAATCCGTGAAAAGATTCGCAAAGCCCTGCTCATCACCGTGGACGAGTTCTTTGACATGGGGCGTTATCTGATCCTTGGTTCCATGCTCGCAGCAGGCTTGCAAACCTTCATCGCCCAATCTTCTCTTTTAGCCATCGGCAGCGGACCGATCCTTTCGGTCCTGGTCATGCTGTTGCTTGCCGTGATTCTTTCCATTTGTTCAACCGTCGACTCATTCGTCGCTCTTGGTTTTACCGGAGCATTCAGCTTCGGCTCAATCCTTTCGTTCCTGGTGTTTGGACCAATGGTGGACATCAAAAGCGTCATGATGTATTTGCAGGTTTTCAAACGCCGTGCTGTGACCTATATCGTTGCCATCCCATTTATGATGAGCTTGATCGCGGGTCTGGTTTTTAATTATTTTGTGAAGTGAGTAGTAGACGATAGACCACGGTTTATCGTCGCTCTGGAGAACTAAATGCCTCAACGAATGTTCCGTTCCTATCAAGGTCTATTATTATTTGGGCTGTGCCTGTTTTTTGTGTTCAAAGCGATTAACGGACAGCTAACCTGGTACATCAATGTACGCTTCATCCCATTGACCATTCTTGGCATGATCTTCCTCGGTGTGCTGGCGCAGACGGTCTTCAGCGAGATTCGCCGCTCTCGCAAGCATGAGCAGGAACATCCTGAGCATCATCACGAACATGACCATGCTCCTTCGGCGGCGAACCTGTGGTTCATGTTGATTCCATTGGTAATCGGTTTACTCATCCCGGCACGTCCGTTGGATTCATCTGCTTTCTCAACAAAAGGATTCAACACCAGCGCCCCGTTGGTCAGCTCGGATTCTTCCGCACAGATCTTTGAAACCGAATCCGAAGAACGTAATATTCTCGATTGGCTGAAAATTTTCAACTTCGAAACAGACATCACCCAGTTCATTGGGCAGAAGGCATCGGTGGTTGGCTTTGTATATTTCGATGAAACGCTGGAAGCCAATCAATTCTTTGTCAGTCGTTTTGTCGTCTCTTGTTGTGCTGCCGATGGCTTCGCCATTGCCATGCCCGTCTTGTGGGAAGATGCTGCAACCCTCCAGCAAGATGCATGGGTTGTGGTGCAGGGAACGATTGACACCGTAGACTTGAACGGGCAGCGCACACCCATGATCGTGGCTGAAGCCATCAATGCTACAGATATCCCTGCTCAACCGTATCTCTTCCCATGAAAATTCGCTTCACGGTGGATACGCTTGCAATTGGATTACTCCTCGGGTTGGCTACGACCGCGGGATTCATCATCCTCTGGGGTGAAAGCGCAGGCGTTCAGGCACGGACAGACGTCCCGGAAGATGGCGTGGTCGGTCCATTTGAGGCGATCACTTTCACCTTCTCTGAGGTCATTGACTCGGAGATCACATCTGATCTGATTTCCATTGACCCGATCCATGAAGGATACTTGGAATGGGTTGACACCTACAGCATGCGTTATGTTCCGCTCAAGCCATTTGAGCGCGGTGTTACTTATTCTGTGAAGATAGGCGCGGGCGAGATCAACATCAATGGACGTGAAGTGAAAAAAGCACAGACTTGGGAATTCCAGGTGCGTGAGCCAAAAGTGGCATATCTGATCTCGGAAAATGGACAAAGTGGAATCTGGTCCATGGACTTAAGTGGCAAAGATGCAAAGCGCATCACTGCCGAAGACCTCAAAGTGATTTCATACGATGTATCCCAGAACGGCGAGTTTATTATTTTTACATCCATTAATACAAAAGGCGGTATCGACTTGTGGCGGGTGAGTCGTGCAGGCGGTGATGCATCAGTCTTAATGGATTGCGGCTTTGATCGCTGCACCACACCCGTAATTGCGCCGGGAGATAAGCGCATAGCCTACTCTCGCGAAGCTGCTGGTCCTTCTCCAGACTTGCCATTCGGTTCCCCACGTATTTGGGTGATCGACCTTGAAAGCGGCGTGAATGGACCCGTCTACGAAGATCAACAAATTTTAGGATACAACCCATCCTGGTCACCGGATGCGAATAAACTCGCGTCCTTTGATGGGCTTGCAGATTTCATCAACTTGATCGATCTCCAAACTGGCGAACACTTCCTCTTTGCTTCAACCACTGGCGGACCCGTGACATGGTCGCCTGACTCTACTCAATTTCTTTACACCACCTATGAGCAAAATGAAACAGGCGGGCGCACGCAAGTGAGACTTGCCGACCTTTCCACGAATGAGACCATTACCTTTATCGGTGAAAAAGATACGTATGATTATTCGTATTATTCAATTGCTTGGTCTGCTTTACCAGATCGAGCCGTACTCAGCCTGCGCATTGATGAGGAAAGACCCACCCAAGCCTTATGGGTTTTCGACCCAAATTTGTTAGACGGCATCATCATTGCTGGCGACCCGGAATACACTTACACATCCCCGCAATGGGATCCGTGGGGGAGTGCTTTGCTCTTTCAACAATTCAAATTGAAGGGGCAATACAACCCCGAGATCGGTCTTTGGCAAAGCGACACCAACCTGTCTACTGTTTTTGCTGAAGGCATTCTCCCGCAATGGCTGCCGTAAAATGCTCTATTGGGGACTAGCCCTCAACAAAGCATTAAATTAAATTCTGGAGCTCCATTGAAAAAATATCTTGTCAAACTCACGGCGATTTTCTTTATCGCTTCTTTTTTGTTCCCCATTCAAACCGTCCAAGCGCACCCGGCGGATCTATATGCTCATAACATCTATATCACGTTCTCACAAACTGAGATGCAGATCAAATGGCAGATCAAACCGGGACCTTTGCTCGTTAATTTTCTTTGGGCAGAAATGGATAAAGATCAGGATGGCTCGGTCAGCGAGGCTGAAACCGAATCTTGGAGCGCTTCCTACCGCGACCTGTTACTGGTCAGCCTTGATGGGAAATCTCTGCCGCTGACAGTGGATTCCGTTCAACTGCCTGCCACACTCAATGGCTTTCAATCTGGGGAAGAACTTATTACCTTTACTTTCTCTGCTGATTTGAGCGCAGGCTCAAATAATGCCGAGCGTATCGTCGTGGAAAATACGATGACTCCGCCAAAGTCCATCAACTGGTTCTATCTCACCGCTGATGATGGCACCGCTTTTCTTTTTCCTTCGCAAAAGAGTCACATCCTCACCATTGACCACATCCGCACCCCGGAGACCATCGAAGACCAAAGCCGCCTGCTCACCACATGGGACAGCGGCGCACCCGCCTTGCCTTTTGGTCAACAAAAGGATGTGGTCACCGAGACTGCCGAACAAGTGGTACCGGAACTTCAGGAACGCTCGCCTCAAGATATCCTCCTCGACTTGGTTCGCAGCAAAGAGCTTTCTTTCACCTTTTACCTTTTCGCTCTACTCATTGCCCTCGCCCTCGGTGCTCTGCATGCATTGACTCCCGGTCACGGCAAGACGGTGGTCGCTGCATACCTCGTCGGCTCGCGTGGAACCTCTTGGCATGCCATCGTGCTTGGCACAGTGGTCACGTTGACGCACACAGGCTCGGTCTTCTTGTTAGGCATCATTACTTTAGCTGCATCGCAATACATCCTGCCAACGACGATCATTCCATTTCTTGAAATTCTCTCTGGTGTTTTGATCCTTGGCTTGGGAGTTTATTTACTTTGGCAGCGTTTCATATTTTGGCGTGATTCTAGAAAACCAAAAGAACTTCAACCCAAACACATTTCTCTCACACCAAGAGGAAATTCTAAAAGACCGGTTGGTTCAGTGAAAGTGGAAAGCATGCCCGCCGGGATGCATCACCACGGTGACGGCAAAATGCACTCGCATGAAGTCCCTGAAGCCATCACCTGGCGTTCTCTCATCGCCCTCGGCGTCAGCGGCGGACTCGTCCCTTGCCCGGATGCGATCGCGATTTTGCTGGTGGCAATTGCCATCAATCGCCTTCTGCTTGGGCTGGCATTGATTATTTCATTTAGCTTGGGATTAGCAGTGGTACTGATCGTCATCGGTTTGCTCATGGTGAATAGCCGTCGTCTCTTTAACCGTATAGGCTTCCTCGATAGATTCGCACCCGCGTTGCCGGTCGTTTCGGCAGTCATTGTCATCATCCTCGGCGCGGCGTTGACGTGGGGGGCAGCGGTTCGAGCGAAAGAAAATGTCGGGTTTGTGTTACCAGCTCAAACGTCGATCAATGAGGCGCGGATTTTATATCTGCAAGAAGACGAGAATCGTGTCAAGCAGTTGTTCATCACAGACTACGCCAACGACACGTCGAGTGTGGTTTCAGAAGAAATTCAAAGCGTGGATGATTTTGCGGTCTCACCAGACGCAACACAGGCGGTATATATTATCCAAAACGATAGCGCCTCGAATGAGATTTGGTTGGTGAATCTAACAACGTTCGAGAGTAGAAAAGTATCTGATTGTGAGAATGCGATCTGCTCTGGGCTGGTGTGGTCGCCCAATGGGGTGCGGGTCGTGTACGAGCGCATGGAGTTGGATGGCAACGCGAGCGGTTTGCCGACCTTGTGGTGGTTGGATGTGGCGACTGCTGAAGCTCAACCTGTGTTTCAAGACTCACAATTGCCGGGCGGAAACCCGCGCTGGTCACCGAACGGAGAGTGGTTGAGTTATGCCACGCCCGAAGGTATCCGCTTGTATAACCTTGAGAACGGCAAGACGCGCATTATTGAAAATATTTTGGGCGCGGCAGCGTTGTGGTCGCCGAACAGTAAGTTAATTTTGTTACGGGATGTGGTTATTCGCCACGACCAGTTCGTGACGGAGTTATTCTTATATGGCGTTGAGTCGCAGACCTTGGTGAACATTAGCCCGAATGAAGGCTTCGAGAATACGCTTGCGGCTTGGTCGCCCGATGGCGAGACGATTGCCGTTATACGGCGTGATCTGTCCATTCCGCGTGGTGATCAAATTTGGGTCATGAACGCTGATGGCAGTGACGCCCGCATGCTCACGAATGATACAGATGCCCTGCACGGCAGTTTGAATTGGTCACCAAATGGGAAATATTTGTTGTATGAGTTGTATGCACTCGAAGTTTTCCCATTCTCTTCACGCCTGCAAGTGTTGGATGTGGAAAGTGGGGAAGTGAAAGATCTTGAGATACAAGGCTTCAACCCTAAGTGGGTTTGGTAATACCTCAGTAGACCTCCGAGGTTTTAAAAACCTCGGAGGTCTTTTTTTAAACGTCTTGACTCTTCAAAAAACTCCCCTTATAATAATTGAAAATGGTTTTCAGTAAGGAAATTCATGATAACACCATCTGAAACATGGCTTGAACAATTGCACGATAACGGCTATCGCATTACGGCGGCGCGGCGGGCGGTAGTGGATACGGTTTTTGGCTCTACCCGTGCGCTTACGCCGAGCGAGGTCTTTGACACGGCACGCAAGAAATATCGCGCACTCGGCTTGGTGACGGTATATCGCACGCTCGAAAAGCTTGAAGAACTGCACCTCATTCAACGTGTGCATCAACCGTTGGGCTGCCAGGCATTCATCTCCGCCGGGCACGGGCATCAGCACCTTTTGCTGTGTCAGCAATGCGGGCAAGTCGAATTCTTCGAAGGCGATGATCTCGATGCCTTGACCAAGTCGATTGCGCGCAAGACCGGCTATCAAATTCAAGAGCATTGGTTGCAGTTATTCGGTCTGTGCGCGAATTGTCGTTCATAATGCTTCGGCGGACTTAGCCCCGTCGAGAGCGTGAAAAGCAAATATCAAATCCCTCACCTTGGTGAGGGATAAAAAATAGGAGTTCTAAATGAAAAAGATTTTCAATAAAATGTTCGTGACCTTAACCCTCGCGGCTCTTTTCCTCGCCGCGTGTGGGTCTGCCCCTCAAAGCAGTGACGGCGCCTTTAAAGTGCTCGCCTCTACCACCTTCCTGGCAGATATTACTCAGAATGTGGCGGGGGACCGTGTGGTGGTCGAATCCCTGTTGCCCGTCGGCGCGGATCCGCATTCCTATCAAGCCGCACCTTCGGATGTGGCGAAGATCACCGAAAGCAGCGTGCTGATCCTCAACGGTGTGGAGTATGAACACTTCATCGAACCGCTGTTGGAAAATGCAGGCGGTGAAAGATTGGTCATTGAAGCAACGGCTGGTCTGACACCGCATGAGATGGAAGAACATGGGCATGAAGGTGAAGAAGAACATGCTGAAGGCGAAGAACACACCGAAGAAGGTGAAGAACATGCCCATGAGGCAGGCGATCCGCACATGTGGCTTGACCCGAGCCTCGTCATCACCTACGTCGAAAACATCCGTGATGGCTTGAGCGAAGCCGACCCTGAGGGCGCAGAAACCTACAAAACCAATGCCGATGCGTATATTACACAATTAAAAGACTTGGATGCCTTCATCAAAGAGCAGGTAGAAAGTGTCCCTGCGGAACGCCGCTTACTGGTGACCAATCACGAAGCACTGGGATACTTTGCTGAACGCTATGGCTTTGAAGTGGTGGATACCATCATCCCCAGCCTGAGCACCGAAGCCAGTGCCTCTGCCCAAGAAGTTGCCGCCTCCATCGAAGCCATCAAAGCCTCTGGCGCGCCTGCCATCTTCCTCGGCGAGGTGGAGAATGCCGACCTTGCGAATCAGATCGCAGATGAGACGGGTGTGAAAGTAGTGGACAGCCTCTACCTCGAAACCCTGACTGATGGCGCTCCCGCCGCGACGTACATTGACATGATGAAGCACAATGTGACGCAAATCGTTAGCGCTTTGAAGTAAGATATGGGAGCGGAGGTTGCGTCCTGTAAGCGTGAAGCACATAATCGCAAACCTTCAATCTAAAATCAAAAATCATAAATCGTAAATCGTAAATCGTAAATCGAAATGTCTCATACACCTCATCGGCTCGAAGTAAAAAATATCAGCATCGGCTACGGCGACAAGACCATCTTGCATGACCTGAGTTTTCAGATCCCACATGGTTCACGCGTCGCTGTGGTCGGTCCTAATGGCGCGGGCAAGTCCACGTTGTTCAAAGCCTTGGTCGGATTATTGCCCTTACAGCAAGGCGAGATCCACATCCACGGCGAGAAGCTTGGCACGCATCAAGATTGTGTCGCCTATGTGCCTCAGCGCGAAGAAGTGGATTGGCGTTTCCCGGTCACGGTCAGCGATGTGGTGATGATGGGACGCTTCGCACAAATGGGCTGGCTTAAGCGCGCCACCGCACATGATCGAGCTGCCGTTCAAAAAAGCCTTACACAAATGGGCATCGCCGATCTGGCGGAACAATCCATCGGTCAACTCTCTGGCGGGCAGCAACAACGTGCATTTTTGGCGCGCGCCATTGCGCAAGAGCCGCACATCCTTTTGATGGACGAACCTTTCACCGGAGTTGATGTAACGACACAGGAAGCAACTCTTCGCTTGCTTGACCATCTTCAGGAACAACAGGTGACCGCCATCGTCTCCACCCATGATCTGAATCTCGCCGCCTCGCGCTTCGACCTCGTTCTTTTGTTGAATCATCGCCTCATAGCTTTTGGAACTCCCCAAGAAGTCTTTACCAAGGAAAACCTTGCGCAAGCTTTCGGAAATTCATTATTGGTCATGGATGGCGGCATGATGCTCGTAGATGAGTGCTGTCCGCCAGATGAAGAACATCACCACCATCACACCGAGGCACAATGAGCTTTTTACTGGAGCCTCTTACTTACGAATTCATGCAACGCGGACTGCTCGCCTCCGTCATTGTCGGCGTGCTTTGTGCTGTGATGGGAACCTATGTTGTCCTGCGCGGCATGGCATTCCTTGGCGACGCGATGGCACATGCCATTCTGCCTGGCGTAGCGATTGCATACATCCTAAAAGGTGACTTGCTCATCGGCGCGGGTGTTGCCGCTGTTGCGGTTGCTCTCACCATTGGGCTTTTCACCAAAGATGGCGCTGTTAAAGAAGATACTGCCATCGGCATCTTGTTTGCGGCAGCATTGTCACTGGGTGTAGCACTCATTAGCACCATGCAAACTTACGCTGTGGACTTGTCGCACATCCTCTTCGGAAATGTGCTGGGTGTTAGCGTTTCGGACTTGTGGTTGATCGGCGGCTTGAGCTTCGCGATTCTACTTACGGTGGCTGTGTTGTATAAACCCTTCCTCGTCATTTCCTTTGATCCTGTCCTCGCGGCGACGTTGAGATTGCCAGCTGAACTTCTACGCAATCTCATGTTGGTTTTACTGGCATTGACCGTCGTTGTCTCGCTGCAAACAGTGGGGGTGAGTCTCGCCGCTGCCATGTTGGTCACTCCCGCCGCGACGGCATACCTGCTCACTCGTCGATTGCTACCAATGATGTTCGTCTCGGCAGGGATCGGCGCATTATCCTCAGTCATTGGTTTATATATTTCATATTACTTCAATGTCGTATCAGGGTCAGCCATTGTGTTGATCGCCACCTTATTTTTTCTATTTGCCTTCATTTGGAAGCGATTCAAAAAGTAATACATGACCAGAGACGACAGACCGTCGACCATGGACCGCCGTCCGCCGTCGGCGGTCTGTCGTCTATATAGTACCAATGGTCATCCATCAAATCCCCCTTAAGTTCATTGTGCAATCAAGATGACTCCGTCATAATATGGGTACATTTTACAAACAACCCAAAGGAGATTAACCATGGCACTTATCGAAACTTCCATCAAGATCAACAAACCCGCGAGCGTCATCTTCGCCCACCTTACCAATATTGAAAATATGAAGAACGAATACGTGGAAAAGATCGAAAGTGACGGCGCTCTTCGCCTCGGCGCGAAATACAAGATGTTCACCAAAGCTGGTGGACGTTTGATCGAAATCGTGAACGAAGTGGTCGGCTTTGAGCAGGATAAGCTGGTCAGCACCAAGACCTTCGCTGCCCCTCCCGCTTCTGATATGGTCAGCACCTACATCCTCGAAGATGAAGGCGGCGCAACCAAAGTGACCTTCCAAAGCGAAGCCCAGCTCACCGTTCCCGGTATGCCCTCCATGCCCGGTATGGAAGATATGATGAAGAAACAGATGATCGCCGGGTTCGATGCCACCCTCGCCGCCTTGAAGAAAAAATTAGAAGGTTAATTGTAGGGGCGAGGTTTCCTCGCTCAACAAACTACCAGAACCTCCTGTTGATGTCAGCAGGAGGTTTTTATTTCAAAATAGCACCTACATCTTACGGTAGAATTGCGTTTATGCGTACTCTCCAAAACAAAATATTCCTTCTACTTTCCCTCTTTCTTTTCATTTCCGCCTGTGTCCCTGCTCAGACAGCGGAGCTTGCCACACCTACCGAGCCGGTCTTCGTCACATCACCCATAACGGATACCCCGGCGGTTCCCACAGAAACGCCGTTGCCTACAAATACTCCGTTACCGGCGTTAGAGCGTGCGAAATATACACTCAATACCAATATTGACTATGATGCTCACACCGTCAGCGTTGACCAGATCATTCAATATCCCAACCTAACCGGTAATCAACTCAGCACCCTTGTGCTTGCTATCACTCCCAATTTATGGGATGGAAGTTTTTCCCTGACCAGCATCACCATGGATGGGGAGCCTGTCACTGCCTACACCCTAAATGGACAACGCCTTGATATTTCTCTCGCCTCTCTCCTCCCCGCAAACGGCGTGACCGAGATCAAGCTTCAATACACGCTGACACTGCCCTTCGCCGAACAAGAAGACCCGAGCGTATCGCGTCCGCGCATTTACGGCTACACCAGCAGACAGATCAACCTTGTTAACTGGTATCCGTTCGTGGTACCGAATATCAACGGCGAGTGGATTCTGCATGACCCGTGGTTCTATGGCGAGCATCTGGTCTACGACTCGGCTGACTATGAGATCAACCTGCGCTTTAGCGAACCAACTACGGCACCGATCGTAGCCGCGAGCGGAGTCCCCGAAGTGCAGTCGGATGGCAGCACCCGTTACACCATCACCTCCGCGCGGACGTTTGCCCTATCCGCCAGCCGCGAATTCCAAACCTCCAGCACACAACTCGGTGACATCTCGCTCACCAGTTATTACTTTGCTTTCAACGAACGCGGAGGGCAAGCCGCTTTACAGGCATCGGCTCAAGCCTTGCAGGTCTTTAGTGCAAGGTATGGGGCATACCCGCATAAGAGCCTCGCGATTGTGATGGGTGACTTCAACGATGGTATGGAATATTCCGCCTTCTACTATCTTAGCAAGGATTTCTATAATCTCTACGATGGCACGCCCGCCAATTACCTGACCTTTGTTGCCGTGCATGAGACGGCACACCAATGGTGGTTCGAGCAGGTCGCCAATGATCAGGCACTGCAACCCTGGCTCGATGAATCGCTTGCCACTTATTCTGAGCGTCTTTATTACGAAAGCACCTATCCAGATATCGTCCCGTGGTGGTGGTCGTATCGCATTGACTTTTACAAGCCCGAAGGCTTTGTAGATATTCCCATTTATGAAGGTCAGGGCTTTCGTCCTTATACCAATGCCACTTATTTTCAAGGTGCATACTTCCTTGAAGAAGTCCGCCAGCGTATTGGGGATGAAGCCTTCTTCGCCTTCATTCAAACCTATTTCAACGAAGGACGCGGCAAGATCGTCACTGCAGAAGACTTCTTCCGCATTCTACGCGCCAGCACCGGCGCTGATATTTCTGACCTCATCAACCAATACTTCCGCAGCGTTTATCCATAATGAATCAATCTTCACGTTTCATGCATCACGTTTTACGTATTACATATTGCGCATTACTTGCTGTGCTTATAACCGCCTGCACCGCACCGGCGGCGACTCCGACCCCGTTGCCATTTGCGCCGTTCATCCTACCTACCCGTGACCCGAATGCCGTCACACCAACAGCCTTTCAACCCGCCGGGCAAACGAACACACCCATCCCAACTTTCACTGCATCACCATTACCCAGTGCGACATTTACTCCCAGCCTGACTCCCACAGCAACATCCGCTTCGGCTCCTGCTTCGCCGACAACGGCTTCGACCATCCCAACCTCTCCCTCGCCGACGAATTCTTCACGCCCGAATTACATTCTCTTTGCCACACTAAATTTTGCGGACAAGACCATCACTGCTGATCAGACCATTCGCTATTACAACGCGACAGGTTCCACACTTACAGATTTGGTCTTCTCTGTGCAGCCCAATATCTTCACCAATGCCTTTACACTTAACTCCATTGCACAAGACGGAACGGCGCTGACTTCTTATTCCTTTAGCGGACAACGCCTGAGCGTTAATTTAAATCAGCCTATTCCAAGCGGCTCGGCAGTGACCATCACGCTCAACTTTACACTTAAGATCCCACAAAAGGGATCGGGCGATGTCTTCGGCTATGACTTCAACCAGATCAACCTCGTGGACTGGTATCCCTTCATCGTTCCGAATCGCGGTGGCTGGGTGCTGAACGACCCAATGCCGTGGGGCGAGCATCTCGTCTACGATGCTTCGGATGTGGAGTTGAATATCAAAACAGATTCTGGTGTGATCCTCGCGGTGGGCGCTTCGCCCGAAGCCAACGGCGAATGGACGCGCTACCGTATGTATGGCACGCGGACTCTGGCGGTCTCTGCCAGTAATGAGTTTATTGTCAACGAAACGACGGTTGGCAATGTCATCATCCGTTCGTATTATTTCAGCGGCTACCAAAAAGGCGGCGATGACATGCTAATCTATGCCAGCGAAGCCATTCAAACGTTTTCGGCAGAGTTCGCTCCCTATCCGCATCAGACTCTTGCCATCGTACAATCAGACATGGATGATGGGCAAGAATATGACGGCTTAGTCTTCCTCGCCACAGACTTTTACAGTCAGTACACCGGCTCGGCCCGTAGCAACCTGACGACGATCGGCGTACATGAGATCGCTCATCAATGGTGGTATAGCCTGGTCGGCAGTGACCACGCCTACGAACCTTGGTTGGATGAAACTCTTGCCACGTACAGTGAGCGCATTTTTTACGAGAATAACTATCCTGCCAATATCAGTTGGTGGTGGCAATTCCGCGTTAACTATTTCAAACCCACCGGCTATGTGGATGCGACCATTTATGATTACGGTTCCTTCCGTGCCTATACCAATGCCGTCTACTTCCAGGGCGCGCTCTTCATGGACGACTTGCGTGAGTTGATGGGCTATGGCAATTTCTCGAAGTTCATCAAAGCCTATGCCACGCGCTTCGCCAACGGTCACGCCACTTCGGCAGATTTCTTCGCCCTTGCGCGTGAGACTATTAGCGTCAATTATGACGATCTGATCGCAGAGTATTTTTCGGGTTCGTATTAGCGCGACTAACTTTGGCAAGCCCAATTTTCATACTTTTGGGGGTTGAGGAAACAAACCTCATAGACATATAATTAACATGAAGGTGACAGTCATTTTTAAAGTGACTGTCACCTGATTCAAGCACCGTAAGAGAAGTGCAGTACACTGAGTCTGATACCAAACCCATGAACCGACCCTACACCTTCATCAATGTCGCCATGACGGCGGATGGCAAGATCGATACCTTCGCGCGTAAGGGCGCGGCGATTTCGTCTAAACAAGATAAACAACGGGTGGATGAACTGCGCGCGGCGGCGGATGGGATTCTCGTCGGGGGGAAAACGCTGCTGGAAGAGCAACCCAAGTTGACAGTTAAGAGTGAGGCGCTGCGTGAGGGGAGGGTAAAGCAGGGGCGTTCACCCAACCCCATAAAGGTCGGAGTGGCAACGAGCGCAGACATCCACAAAGACTCAGATTTCATTAAGTTTGGCGATGCAAGGAAAGTAATATTTACAACCTCACAGACATCTATAACCCAGCTTGAGAATTTGCGCGCACTGGGCGTTGAAGTATTCGTGGATGAAGCCCCACGCGTTGACCTGAACAAGATGATGCTGACGCTGAAGAAAATCGGCGTGGATCATTTGATGGTGGAGGGCGGCGGGACGATGAACTTTGAACTCATGCGACTGGGTCTGGTAGATGAAGTGTTGATCTATGTGGCACCGATGATTTTCGGCGGCGCAAATGCTCCCACCCTCGCAGACGGCACGGGGCTGTTGCGCGAGAGCGCGATCGAAATGAAACTCGCAGACATCGAACGTTGGGATGACGGCGGCATTATTTTGAAATATAAATTATAAAAAAGACAGCCCGCTTGCAGGTGACTGTTACTTGATTGGAGAAACCATTATGACGACAGAAATGCATGAAAAAATTCAAGTTTTATTGGATGAAGATTGTTGCCACGAATGCGAAGGTTACGGCGAAGACCATGTGTGTGTACATATCGAAGCGATAGCGGAACTGCCCACACGTTTCGGTGATTTTCACATTGTAGCATTTTCAAATAATAAGGATGACAAGGAACATGTTGCCATCATCAAGGGTGATGTGATCGGTGCAGATGATGTGCCCGTGCGCCTGCACTCTGAATGTTTAACCGGTGACGCCATCGGCTCGCTGCGCTGTGACTGCCGCGACCAGCTCGAAGCGTCGCTCAAAAAGATCGGCGAAATGGAGCGGGGTATGGTCTTGTATCTGCGTCAAGAAGGGCGCGGCATTGGGCTTACGAATAAAATTCGCGCGTACACTTTGCAAGACCAGGGTCTCGATACGGTCGAAGCGAATCTCGCGCTCGGCTTCCGTGACGATGAACGCGATTATGCCGTCGCTGCACACATGATCCATTCGCTCAAGGTCAAGTCCATTCGGCTGATGACCAACAATCCCAAGAAGATCGCGCAGCTTGAACAGCACGGCGTGAAGATCAATGAGCGCATGCCGCACATCCTGCCGATGAACGAGCACAACATCTTCTATCTCAAGACCAAAGCCGCCAAGTCTGGTCACATGATCGACTTCAAAGGCAAGGAACACCTGCCCGAACAAAGCGACCGCCCCATTGTTGAGGGTATGACTGAAGACCAGATCAAAGCGCTTTATGAATGATGAATAAAAATATTATTATTACTGGCGCAACAGGCGCACTTGGAAGTTTGGCGGCAAAGACCTTTGCGGGCATGGGGCATAATCTGGCATTGCTCGATAAAGACCAAGAGAAATTGGATTCCCTCACCCGCGACTTGAACCTCCCCTCAGAGCGACTCTACACTGAAACCGTGGACTTACTCAATGGTCAGGCGGTTCAAGACTCCGCTCAAGCTGTGGTGAACAAATTTGGCAGTGTCCACGCCTTGTTCCATCTCGTCGGCGGCTGGAGCGGCGGCAAGACTTTCGCAGAGACTCCAATCGATGACCTGGACTCCATGCTTAACCAGCACGTGCGCACCACCTTCAATTTGTTCAAAGCCTTTCAAGGACCCCTCTCCCAAAGCGGATGGGGACGAGTCATTACCATCTCACCTTCCACCGTTGCCAACCCACCCGCCAAACGCGGAGTCTATCTCACTGCCAAGTCTGCCCAAGAAACGATGATGCTCGCCCTCGCTGCGGAGTTGAAAGAATTCAACGTGACTGCGAACATCATTCAAGTTCTAGCCATAGACGTGGAAAATAAAGGCACTGGTACCACTCCTGCTGAGATTGTTTCTGCCATGCAGTATCTATTTTCAGATGCGGCGGATAAGGTCAACGGGGCGAGAATTCCGTTGTATTAGAAATTTGTGACATTGTTGTAAAAAAGTGACCGCCATTTGGCGGTCACTTTTTTAGAGGCTGGTTTGAAACACCAGAAACCAACCGTTGAGGGGATGTTTAATTTCTAGGATTGTAATTTTCTTCATCTGATCTTTTCCCATCACAGAGGTCATGCTGGAGATCAGATTACTCTTTTCTTCTTCCGAATAAAATGGAGAGGCAAAATTCAGCGTGTCATCAAGAATATCAGGGTACTGGTTTGAGTTTAAGATATTCGCCTGTGGTTTGACTTCAACCAATACCCGAAACCGCATACTCACTGAAGCTTTTTCAACACTTCGCACACGACCAAAAATATCCTGACGGGATAGGGCTTTTTTTAACTTCCCTTTGATATTCTCGTTAATTTCTGGGTCGGTCAATTCTTCATCAACCACCTGAGCAAAAGTTTCGCCAACTAGTTCATCAGCGGGGATGGTTTCAAAGAAACTGCCATGAATAAGGCAGATTTTCTGATTTCCACTCCTATGTCCACGAACCAGATAATAAACATCTCGAACTTCCAGCGAAAACACATCATCACCAGCATCTTGCATCTGCTTGAAAACAATACCATTTTCAGACGAGACGATTTTCCTAATATTCTTCTTCCCCGTTGGAATGGTTGAATTGAAAGAGGAAATATTGTAGACACTGCTGTCTTTCAATTCCACAAGTTCTCCGCCTGAATATTGCCCATTTGTATTTATCCTGATGGCAAGGTCTGGAAACACACCTTTATTGGAACACGACAACAGTTCCCTTGGGAAAGGGAACTCCTCTAACCTGCTTATTTTCTTGAAATTTGTTCTGTTATCAACTAGGCTTTTCCAAAAGTGATAGATCGAATACATTATCCCTGCTTGAATAAAGACGGCTGTTTTGATTTTGTCTTTATCACTGTTTTGGGAGTCTCGGCTCCCCATAAAGTCGACAAGTCTTCGGTGTATTTGTACTCGTCGAAATATTTATCTATTTTATCCGGCTCGCGGATGGTCTTTAATCTTTTTTGAATCAGTTCCGCATTTTTGGGGTCAATCTCGATACCGATGCTTTTCCTGCTAATTTGATTGGCAGTTACCAGCGTCGTCCCTGTCCCGGCAAAGGGGTCAAAAACAGTATCCCCCGCTTTTGTGGACGATAAAATAATTCGCAGCAAAAGAGCAATCGGGGATTGTTGTTTATGGAAGCGTTCGCCATTTTCATCTCGAATGGCTTCGTCGCCAGCGAAGTACCCAGAAGTCAATTCACGGATGTCGTCCCAAATGTCTGTGACGTACACGCCGTTCTCGCGCTCGTATTTGTAATTCGCGGGCAAGGGCGGGGAAATCCGCAGACGATTGAACACCCGCGCTTTTTCACCCTTAGTGGCATATGCCAAAATCTGATAATGCTTGCCGAACTTTCCCGCAACAGGAACCGCTGATGTTTTCTTTTTCCAAATAATGAGATTTTGCAACGTCCAGCCGGTTTCGCGCAGACAGCGCAATACTTCTTCTGTATTTTTTTCGCGCTGCATGAAATAGATCGCGCCGCCATCTGAAGTGACGTTGTAAATCCCCTGGCAGACATTTTTCATCATCTGCCAGTACTCTTCTGTGGTTAGATTGTCGTCGTGGAATTTGTAATCTTTATTTTGGTTAAACGGCGGATCGAGAAAGGTTAAGTCAACTTTTCCCAGTTTTTTTCCATCTTCTAGATAATCGAGGCAGCTGCCGGTAAGAACTTTAGAGATAGTCATATTGGAAATCAAAGTATATCAGCAAGTTTATATTGCGGATAAAAAATGCTAAATTCTTCCCATTGCGAGATTGCGTCGCACACTCGGCGTTTGAGCCTCGGGGCTCGCAATGATGGGATAATTATTTTCCGTTATACTCGCGCCCATGACAAGTCAATTCATTGAAACGAATGGAGTCAAACTCCATGTGGTGACCGACGGACCGGAGGAGGGGACGCCGGTCATTTTATTGCACGGCTTCCCTGAGTTCCATTATGGCTGGCGCAAGCAGGTCTCGGCGTTGGCGGCGGGCTTTCGCGTCATCACGCCAGATCAACGCGGGTACAACCTCTCGGACAAACCGCGCGGCATTTCTGCTTATGATGTCAACACACTGGCGAAGGATGTCGTCGGTTTGTTTGATCATTTTGGGATCCAAAAAGCGCGACTCGTCGGGCATGACTGGGGAGCGGTGGTGGCGTGGACGGTGGCATTGAACCACCCCGAACGTTTGGAAAAGCTCACCATCTTGAATGTCCCGCATCCCGATGTGATGTCGCGTTTCATTTTGGAGAACGCCGAACAACGCAAAAAATCCTGGTATGTGTTCTTCTTTCAAATTCCGTTTTTTGTAGAGTGGGTCTTGCGCCGTGACGATTACCGCAACATGGCACGCATGTTGGTCGGTTCGGGACGCAAGAGTACCTTTCGACGCAGCGACATTGAGGAGTACAAAAAGGCATGGTCCCAGCCCGGTGCATTGACCGGAATGTTGAACTGGTATCGAAATATTTTTTGGGGAAGTCTACGATCTATTTTTCAAAAGAAAGCTGCACGGCGGGTGAGTGTTCCTACGTTGATACTGTGGGGCAAGAATGATGTGGCACTCAGCCATGAAATGGTCCAGCCGTCGTTGGAGTTATGCGATCACGGCTCGGCGGTCTTCTTCGAGAATGCTACTCATTGGGTACAGCATGATGAAGCGGATGAAGTCAATAAAAAACTGATCGAATTCCTGAGGTAATTCATGCCAATTGATGCGCTTGTCATGTTGTTCCTGTCCGCTTCGATGCACGCAATATGGAACTTCCTGCTTAAGAGTTCCGAAGAAAAATATGTTGCCATGGGCTGGCAGACTATCTTAAGTGGGGCATTGGCTTTGGTGGTGGTGGTTTTCTATTCCGGCTTGCCTCCACGTGAGATGTGGCTGTTTGCCATCATCAGCATGCTGCTGGAAGCCATCTACTTCATTCTGTTGTGCATTGCCTACAGCGACCATGACTTTTCATTGATCTATCCCATCGCCCGTGGAGCAGCTCCTGCCTTGCTGGTGTTATGGACAGCGATCTTTTTGCAAGAAAAATTGACGACCGGCGGTTATGTTGGTTTGGCGATGATCACGATTGGTATGATGGTGATCGGCGCGACGGCGCTGCTGCAAAGTAAAGGTGAGAAGGTTCACCTGAAAGGCATCCTCATCGCGCTGACGGTGGCATTGGTCATCTCGATGTACACCTTTATTGATGGTTTCGCTGTCAAAAGTGGACCGGCGCTGCCGTATGGTTTATCCATGTTCGTGATGGTTCCGTTCGTGACGACTCCGTATATTGCCTACCACTATGGTTGGGATTCGTTCTCACGGGTGTGGAAGAAAAATCGAAATTATCTATTGATCGGCGGGGTCTTAGGAATGATCGCTTACATGCTGGCTTTATTCGCCTATACAATTGCCCCGCTCAGTTATTCGGGGGCGATCCGTGAGGTCAGTGCGGTGATCGGGGCGCTGCTCGGCTGGCGTTTCTTGAAGGAGCAAATGGGTGGGGTGCGGGTGATCGGTTCGGCAATTGTGTTTGCAGGGGTGATGGTGATCGCGATCTTCGGTTGATTTCCCTCTTGAAATTAAATAGTCGTCTCCAGGGTGAGGGGGGCACCCTGGAGACGACTATTCATATTTTACCTAAACTGGGAATTTTTGCAAGTGGGAAATTGTGTAGATTTTGTAAGAAAAATCTTTTATGGAAACGCTCACGCCGCCGTCCCCGGCGGCGATTTCCGAGGGAATCTTGCGCCGAGGACGGCGCAAGGAGCAATTTATGATTTTGCTCTGACTTGTACATTTGAGAAGATTTTATAAGAAAAATCTTCTCAAAGTACAGACGAAACTCCGCAGTGTAGAGCCAGCTCTGGGCGGAGTTTGAGGCGGGGCTTTTCCTGTAATTTGTCACCATTTTCATTTGGCTTACAGTTACAAAAAACAGTTGCACTCCCCGTCAAAAATGGGTAAGATAAATGTGCCATGAATGGATTTCTGGCTATACCTCTTCTCGGCATAACCTGCCTTGAATCAGCGAGCCTGACGGGACCCTGCGTACCTGTCAGGCTTTTTTATCTCTTTACCAAGGAGTAAGAATGCAGACACCCTGGGAGTATCGCTTCGCCCACCGCACACAGAAAATGGGAAGTTCGGTCATCCGTGAGTTGTTGAAATTTACCGAACAGCCGGATATTATTTCGTTCGCGGGCGGCTTGCCCGCGCCAGAGGTTTTTCCGGTTGCGCAATTTCAAGAGGCATGCAACCGTGTGCTGACCGAACACGGCGCACAAGCTTTGCAATACAGCACCACCGAAGGCTACAAACCTCTACGTGAGATGATCGCGCGCCACGCGGAACGTTACAAGGTTTCCGTCACGTCTGAAAATATCATCATTACGTCCGGTTCGCAGCAGGCATTGGATTTTCTCGGCAGGTTATTCATCAATCGCGGCGATTACATCGTGGTTGAGTCGCCAACCTATCTCGGCGCGTTGCAGGCGTGGAATGCCTATGGGGCGCAATATATTTCTGTCCCTGCGGATCAAGATGGCATGATCGTGGAGGAATTAGAGAACGCGCTTCGGGTCGGACCGAAATTTATTTATGTGCTCCCGAACTTTCAGAACCCCTCGGGCTCGACTCTCAGCCTCGAACGCCGGAAGCGTTTGGTTGCGCTTGCAGACCAGTATGGCGTTCCGATCATTGAAGATGATCCGTATGGTCAATTGCGTTACGATGGCGAGCATCTGCCTTCTGTGGTCTATTTGGATGCGCAGTATCGCAACGATGGCAATCATGAATACACGGGTAACGTGATCTATTTGAGTACATTCTCAAAACTGCTGGCGCCGGGTCTGCGTTTGGCGTGGGTGGTGGCTCCGCCCAAGGTGATTCAAAAACTGGTGATGACCAAGCAAGCCGCAGACTTGCATACTTCCAGTTTTAATCAACAAGTGGCGTACGAAGTGGCGAAGGGCGGATTTTTAGATGAGCATGTCAAGCTGATTCGCGCGACGTATAAAGAACGCCGCGATGTGATGCTCGAAATGATGGATGAGATGTTCCCCGCCGAAATGCGCTGGACCAAGCCGCAAGGCGGTATGTTCTTGTGGGGCATAATGCCCGAAGGCATGGATGCGGCGGATGTGCTGAAGATCGCCATCGAACGCAAAGTAGCATTCGTACCGGGCGCGGCTTTTCACCCGAACGGCAGCGGTGCTAATACGATGCGCATCAATTTCTCTTATTCGTCACCAGACCTAATCCGCGAAGGGATTACGCGGCTGGGTTCGACCTTGAAGGAAGTCTTGAAAAAGAACGGACATCATTAATGGTATCGATACGGAGGCTCCATGTTTGACCCTCGCGATAAACAACTCTCTGACCTGCAAACTGCCTATGCAGATTTTATGAACACCATGCAGGAACTTCCTGCTGAGAAATTTCTCGCCTCAATAGGGGATTGGACTCCGCGTGATATTGCGGCGCATTTCATCGGCTGGAATCGCATTACTCTGGCGGGATGCAGCGCCCTGCGTGAAGGCGCGGAACCGTTTTATTTTTACGATGGCACCAATAACTATCGCAAGGTCAATGCGAAATTCTTTACGCAATTCCCGTCTACCGACCGGGATGAGTTGATGAACGATATCGCAGCCACGTATGATGTTTTGATCAAGTATTTGCGGTCGCTCCCTGAAAACGAATGGGAGTTGGACACGGGTATTGTCCATTACCGAGGGAATCCTGCCACGATTGCGCGTTGTGTCGATTCACTTATTCGTGATTATCGCAATCATCAGCAGGAAATTTTAGATGGGTTCTCTGTGAGTTGAACGAAAATCCCCGCCTTCAAAGCGGGGATTTTCTTATTCAATCGCTGAGCGTAGTTTCTTTGCAAGCTTTCCGAAGTGACTAGTATAGCGAATATCATCCGTGCGCGGACGGGGGAGGTCAACCGCCACGTCTAGTTTTATTTTGCCGGGGCGTTTGGTCAACACAAGCACACGGTCTGCGAGGAATAGTGACTCGTTGATGGAGTGCGTCACCATGATGACGGTTTTCTGTTTCGCCTGCCAGATGTTGGAAAGCTCCGTCCACATGCGTTCGCGGGTGAGAGCATCCAGCGAAGCAAAAGGCTCATCGAGCAGGAGCAGGTCTGGGTCATGAATGAGCGCGCGGGCAATTGCCACGCGCTGCGCCATCCCACCGGAAAGGTCGCGTGGGAGCGAATCCTCGAATCCTTTTAATCCCACCAGGCTGATCATTTCGCGCGCTTTGTTCTGTGCCTTGATATTCCCAGCGCCTTCCAATTCAAGCGGCAGCATAATATTCTCCATCACCGTGCGCCAGGGCATGAGATTGGACTGTTGAAAGACCATGCCAATGCGCGGTTGATGGTGATGCATAAAACTGACCGAGCCCGAAGTCGGTTTTAGAATCCCAGCCAGCACACGCAGAAAGGTTGTTTTGCCCGAACCGGATGGACCCAGGAAGCAAACGAACTCACGCGGACGGACTTCAAATGAAATATTATCAAGCGCGTGAAGACCTTCGCTGGCATCAGGATAGGTGATGGAAAGATTTCGGACGCTGAGGATGGGTTTGGTAGTCATGGTTGCTTCATGTTTCACTTATCATATTGATAAGTGAAACATGACTCGTGAATCCTTAAGGAATGAATTCGTTGGTAAATGCTTTGCTAAGATCAATTGGCTCGGGGATCAACGCCATCTTTACCAGAAGGTCGTTCATGTTCTCCCAAGCCTGCAAGTCAGAAAAACCAAGTCGTTCTGCCGTCCAAAATTCAATGGAAGTCTTTAAGACTTGCATTTGCACGGCTTTGTCTTGATCTTTCAAATTCTCTACGAACTTCAAACTGATCTCATAGGCTTCATTGGGGTTTGCAATCGTATCTGCCAGTCCACGCGCAAAAGCGCGCGCCATACCACTAACTAGTTCCGGTTCATTTGCGATGACCATTTCACTGGCGACGATTCCATTCGCGATCAATTGCGCATGATCTGAAACACGCAATTCGGTTAATTCCAAACCTTGTGCGCGCAAGACAATTGGCTCATTGGCTGTGTACACCACAACGATGTCACTCGTCCCGGTTGCAAACGACTCCACTTGATTGAACCCAATCGCATCAAAGGTCACTTCAGATGGGTCAATGCCTGCCGAGAATAATAATGCTTCTGCGCCAATGTAATTCGCGCCAAATAAACCAGGCAAGCCAAGTTTCTTTCCACGCAGGTCAGCCGGCTCGTTGATGTTCAACTCAGGTTTGGCAACTACTGAAATGGGAAACTGCTGATACCACGCAAATGTGTACACCACGGGCAGCCCTTGTGAACGTGCCAGCAAGACCTGCTCACCCGAAGCCACAGCAAAGGGCAATTCTCCTGCGCCCACCAATTTCATACCATCTGTTTCGAAGGAATAATCGAATTCGATCTGAATGCCTTCTTCGGCAAAATAGCCTTTATCCACTGCGACATAGAACGGCGCATATTGGATGTTTGGGATGTAGCCCATCGGCAATTTGATCGTGCGAAGCTCGCCCGCCTCATTCGCGGACTGTGAACTGGTACAAGCCATCAGGCTGAGTGCCAGCC
>JAFLCE010000066.1 GCA_017303655.1 Anaerolineae bacterium | reverse complement strand
GGTGCTGTGCTTGCCTGTGTGGCTTGATATCCGTATAATGGTCACAATAAGGTGGTTATCTATACCACGTCATTTCTGGTTGGACGGCTTCGCCGTCCCCGCCCCAGCGCAGGTATCCCCTATCGGGGGCGAGCCGCTCACCTAAGAGGGTGTATTATGAAACAATTATCAATTTCACAAAAAAAAGCAGTTACCATCGTCCTTGTAATATTAGGTTTTCTGAGCTTCATACCCTTCTTGTTCAATGCAATAAAAACTCGTCAAATTTCAGTAATTGTTCTAATCTGCTACCTCATTCTCCCTGCATATATAGTAATTACAACAGAATTATTATTTAAGAAAAAAACTTTATTAGGATTATCTCTTGCCTTTTGTGCTACTACGATTCTAAATGGTTTTATCTTTGAAATTGACCCTGGCGCAATTACATTTATAAGATGTGTAATAGCACCATGGTTTTACTCCCTTGTGATTGCATCATTATGGCAATTATGGCATCATTTTAAAGGAGAGGCAGGATGGCAGGCTGGCTTATCCCTTATCCTTATCCTAAGTAGCATTATCACAACTAGGTCTATAATATCCATAATCAGACCGTTAGATTTATATTTTCTTTGGAGATTTGAAGGGTACAATGAAGTGGTCAATCTCATTCAAACCGAAAAAATTCGACCGCTTAGGAACGATGAAACAGGTTTAATAGATCTTCCGATAAAATATCATTATTTATCTGAAGCTTGGAGTGTTCAAGCGTATCAAAACAACGGTGTGTGGCGCATTTTCTTTTTTAAATCACGTGACGCTCAAGGCTTAACAGGATATTTGTATCTATCAAATAATGCCCCTCCAGACTCAAATGATTGGTGCAACAATTGGCAAAGGTTAGATTACCCCAACTGGTTTTATTGTGATTTTCAATTCGGAAGATAAAAATTTCTTATTAACAGCACGGGCTAACAAAGAGTGCAGCAACTGTCTTGAAAGTCAAGATCAAAACCATTTTTCTAGCAGGACGGATTCGCCAAGTCCGCGTGACGGGGTGGGTATCCCCTATCGGGGATGAGCCGCAATCCGTTGGGCAACCCGCCGCAAGTTCGAGTTTTGCATGATGGATTAGAACAAATGAAAACCCTTGTCACGTGGATGGCATATGCACTATTCATGGCGCTAATTGGCGCGCTATTGGGCGAATTCTACCGTTCCATTGATAAAACAAATCAGAAGGATAAGGAAGATCTAGTCGATAAGGAATATCTAGTCTGGATTGGTTTAATTATTTCAGTAATTTTCGTATTAGTTCCATTACTACTAGAATGTGCATTCATTTTTATGGTTATTCCATTTGATGATCGGATCGTCCTGAAGGTTGTGATCGTTCTGGGAGCTTTACTTTTCTTCATTGTGGGATCCCTACTCTGCATCGCAGGCGCTTTACTCGGAAATCGTTTTACAAAAACCATACCTGGAACGTTCACGGGAGCAGTGTTTGTGGCGTTTCCCTTAACTGCACTTTCTTTATATTTATTCTGGTTCACGTTTCTATTTGCTGCATATGAATAAGGTTGAGGCAAGCTATGTTTCTAATTAGTTTGTTAAATCAAGTTCCGTGAAGAACTCTTATCAGAAAATTCGGGGGATAAATAAAAATATAAAATAGACAAACATATATCAGGGTGTATACTAACAACAAGATCAAAAAAATCGGCAAGTCCGTTAGGCGGTTCGTTCCGCAACATCAAAAGGCACGGGAAAATGAATATCACCCGCAAAACAATAATCTCATTGTTTCTGGTTGCAGTACTTTTGACAGGTTGTAACCGCTTTACTCCATTGCCTGCACTAGATCCAACAAGCGCGATGGAGACCTTTGTATCTTTCGCCATGACAAGTGTTGTCGGGACACAGTTGGCAATTCCTACAGCAACGCCAATGCCGCCTGTTCCAACTTCCACTCCAACTTTTTCTGCCACCGAACCAACAGCATTGCCGTCAACACCACCAACGCCTGTTTCCCCATACGAGGCAGATCACGAAGAGATCAGAAAAGTGATTGACGCATATTTCGACACGGTCTATTCCATGCGCAATAGTTTTCAAGTGGATGGGCTTGGTGATTCTATATCAACCAGCCAAGAGGCGAATGGGTTTCTAAGAACAGAATTGAGAAAGCGCGCAGTTGATATCGTATGGGCAAGGCAAAATTATCTACGATACGCTTCCTATGAGTACACGCTTGACTACAGCGAAATCGTTGTTTTTGATGCAGGTCAACGAGCTCGGGCAAACTTCACCGAGGGAAATAGTATTGTGTATGAATCTTCGATCCCTTCGGGGCTAGTGTCGCGCATGTCTGGTAAAAAACACATCATGAACCTCAAGAAAGAACAGGATGGATGGAAGATCATTTACGATGTATACGACGATCAATCTCATCGCTCGCTGTACGCGCCAACTCCATTTCCCAATGATGTATTGAAAGGGCTTGACCAGCAGCTAATTCGTTTGAATGAAGGGCAGGGAGGTCCTCTGCTTCCTGGAGAAGGAAAGTCGTATATCCCATCCGATCCCGCTCAATTGGAAAAGTGGGAGGAATACGAATCTGCCTTGGCAGAAAAACTCCTGCCGCAATACCCACGTGACAAAGTTCTTTGCGAGTGGGAATTAATGGAAAGATCTGAACAAAAGATAAATGTGTGGGCAATGTGTTTAACAACCATTACTTCACCCGAGATCGGAATTTATTATTTCCCAGCCGCAAGCGTGCCTGCAGTTATCCATCTCGACGCAGAGGGTGGAGTGAAAAGTGTAGAAATCCCAGAATATGGAGAGAACTATATTGCTGGTTTTTGGAAACTGGTCCCTAACACCGTCTGGAACCAGTCACCAAATGTCTCTGCAATGGAGAAGCATCTTCATTGGCGGCGAACACATCCCGCAGAACCGCCGCTGGTCGTACTTAATGCGGCTGCGATCCTACTTGCAACACCCACAGCGACTCCCGCACCTACTGCAACCGCAATGCAAGCGACGCCCATTATCGAATCCAATGTTTGGATAAGTCATGGACTCGAAGGTGAAACCATTTATGCCCTTGCTATTGACCCGCTGACGCCCACTACTCTCTATGCAGGGGTATATGGAGATGGAGGCGGTGTATTCAAAACCACAGATGGTGGTTGGAACTGGTATGCTGCCAACAACGGACTGACATCTGTTATTGTTCAGTCCCTGGTCATCGACCCGAAGACACCCACCACTGTCTATGCGGGAACAGGGAACAACGGTATTTTCAAAAGCACAGATGGCGGCGGGACCTGGAATAAAAGCAATATTGGACTAAAGAATTCCACAGTTGCAGCCCTGGCAATTGACCCGACCACACCAACTACCCTTTATGCGGGGACATCTGGAGGCGGAGTATTCAAAAGCACAAACGGTGGCGCGAACTGGAGCGTGATCAATACTGGGCTGACTGCTGACTCGTCCTATGTTTTTGTTTCCGCTCTGGCAATCGACCCGACTACGCCAACCACCATTTATGCCGGGACATTGGACGGTGTATTCAAAAGCGTGGATGGTGGCGCAAATTGGAGCGCTTTCAATACGGGTCTGGCTGATATCCATGTTATCGCCCTAGTGATTGACCCAACCATGCCAACTACTATCTATGCAGGGGCAAATGATTCTTGTTGCGTGTTCAAAAGTACGGATGGTGGCGCGAACTGGAACGCATCCTACACGGACATGGAGTGGAATACGGGTATTCTTGCCCTAGCGATTGACCCAACCATGCCAACCACCATCTATGCAGGGACGTTTAATCTTGGTGTGTTTAAAAGTACGAATGGCGGCAAGAGTTGGAGTTTGTTGAGAAAGGGTATGCTTGCAAACGTTGTTAATGCCCTAGTAATTGACCCAAAGACGCCAACCACTCTCTATGCGGGAACATGGGACCATGGCGCATTCGTTATTCATTTGGTGAAATAGGTATCTTTTGTATAACTGCCGTTGCTTAGATATATTTCAGGGATCTGCGTTGAGTTTTCTGGTGGGACGGCTTCGCCAAGTCCGCGTGACGGGGCGGGCGTCCACGGGTCAAGCCTCAAATCGTTGGCACACCCCTTGCAAATTGTTACTTAAGACAAATTCAGTTTTATCTAGGAGTTTTACTTATGCTTGAAATAAAAAACCTTATGGAAATGATTCAAAGTGACGACGCTGATAAACGATATGACGCCTGCAATCAAATGAAGTTACTTCCAACTCTCCCATTAGAGGCACTTGAGGCGCTTCGCACTGCGGCGAGCAAAGACGAAGATCCCGCCGTTGCAGAAAAAGCACAGGAAACAATTAAGTTTCATACTACTCTAACTCAGCAAAAAGAAAAACAAGAAAAAAATATTTTGGAAGATAAAGAAGCAGAACAACTTTCTTATTCGCCAGGTATCCTTTCTACTGTAATTGGGGTATTTCTATCTATAAGTTTGTTCCTCCTCTTCAATTTACCCTTTTATTTCTCGGGTACAAGTGAAAATCCATTACGAGATCCAATGGCTCAACAAATAGGTTCTTGGGCTCTTTCTGGCTATTTTTTTGTAGGCTTAATTTCTATTCTTGGCATTATTATTGGCAGAAAAGGTGTCCGAATCAAATCTAAAACTCCTTGGCTTGGCATCACAGAATGGTCATGGTCATGGCTAGGTATAATTGTTAATGTATTCGTATTGATAGCCACCCCAATGTTTTGGTTAGCGTTGCTAGTCACACTAGCAACAGCATAAACGGTACGGATGCAAAATACCGTTTTATTAAAGCATAAGGCTGTTTAAAATAAAAGCGTACCAACACAGCGTGCAGCAAAGATACTACCTGATTTCTAGTGGGACGGATTCGCCAAGTCCACACAAAAATAAGTGAAACACCATTTTTATCGACAGGAGTAGTGCAATGAAACACGAAACTATCCTCAAAATACAGTCGTCATTGTTTTTAGCTATATTGTTTGTTTTGCCTATCTATGTTTGCATTTCAACTCTTGATATTAAGATTTCGTTCTTCCTGTTCATACTCATGGCGGTTGTTGCTTTTATATTTGGCAAGATATTTTCAGTTAGTGTATTAACTGGGTTACTGGGTAGCCGAGAAAAAAACGAGATGTTAAACTATGCAACAAGCTTTATCACTCCATCCGGGTTATTAAGTAACGAAAACCATCTTGAAAAAATCATCCGAGAGACCTATCGAAATCTTTCGGAAGATGAGATCAAAGAATTAGCAGCTGAAAGCTTCGCCATCTTCAAAAGTTGCGAAAGCATTCCCGACAATGAGGATTTTGAAAAGTTGGCGAGCGAAAAATATCCCTTCCTCTCAAAATCCACTTTGATCTCGCTTCATGGAACAGTTCACTATATGCAAGTCAAATAAAAAATATAGTGGTAAGTGGCGGGGCGGCTTCGCCAAGTCCGCGTGACGGGGCGAAGCACAATGAGCGTTCTCTTCCTATTCACATCTCGAATATAATCGTGGGGCTACTCTATTCACCTCACGAGGAACCTCATTGAATAATCTAAATGTCATCGCAGAACAATTCGCTTCGGGCAGAACCATCACCGAAGTGGCAGAATTCGGCAACGGAAACATCAACGACACCTACATCGTCACAGACGCCACGCAGGAAAAATTCGTCCTACAACGCATCAATACCCACGTTTTCAAACAACCGCAGCGCATCATGCAAAACATGCGCGCCTTTACAGAACATGTCCACCAGCGGGTGCAAAAAGAAAGCCGCATGTGGCAGTCTCCACGCGTCATCCCAGCCCAAGACGGCAACGATTTTTTCATCGACCCAACCGGTAATTTTTGGCGCGCCATCAGCTTCATTCAAAATGCTCGCTCCTACGACACCATCACAAACCTCGCCCATGCCCGAGAAGTCGGCTCCGCGCTCGGCACCTTTCAAAGCCTCATCAGCGACCTGCCCATCACTTCACTGGCAGACACCCTCGAAGGGTTTCACATCACCCCGCTCTACCTAAAACACTACGACCACGTCCACGCACAGCACAAAAGAACACCATCCCCTGAAGTAAAACATGCCATTCAATTCATAGAAGATCGGCGCACCTTTGCCTTCACGCTCGAAAATGCCGGGCTGACCCAGCGTCCCATTCATGGCGACCCCAAGGTCAACAACGTCATGGTCCATAACGAAACCGGCAAAGCCATTAGCATCGTCGATCTCGATACCGTCAAACCGGGACTCGTCCACTATGATATTGGCGACTGCATCCGCTCAGGCAGCAATCCCTTCGGTGAGGATGCAGAAAACTGGGAAACGGTTCATTACAATCCCGAAATTGGTTCAGCCATCCTGGAAGGGTACCTCGCCGAAGCGCAAGCCTTCCTAACCGCGGCTGATTATGAACATCTCTTCACCTCGGTCCGCCTGCTGGCATTCGAACTCGGTCTACGCTTTTTTACAGACTATCTCGCCGGAGATGTCTACTTCAAAGTGAAATACCCTGAACACAACTTACAACGCGCCCTCGTGCAGTTCCAATTGACCCGCTCCATTGAGGCACACGAAGCCGAGATCCGCAATAACATCAAAAAAGCGATAAGCGCATAGGGTAGCCGTGGCATCTTTTGACCTGATCCCCTACCCGGCAGAAAACCTGCCACATATAAAAATAACGGGAGACATTGAACAAGCCGGGACTCAACTCTCCGCCCGCTATACCCTCAGTGGAGAAATAAATTCTATTTTGTTTCCCTCAACGGCTATACTCCCCATACGCAAGCACGACCTGTGGAAAGCAACCTGTTTTGAATTCTTCATCGCCCCAGCCGGGCAACCTGAATATTGGGAATTCAACCTATCGCCATCTGGCAATTGGAATGTCTATCACATGGATGCCTATCGTCAAGTCAACATGCGCGAGGAAGAAAAAGTAACCAGTTTGCCTTTCACTTTTCAAAAGACCGATATTCAAATCAATCTTGAAATCTCTGTAAACACAGCATCCTTCTTAGCAGCCAACCAAAAACTCGAGGTCGGAATAGCTGCGATCATTCAAAGCAATTACAAAGTCGAAACCTATTGGGCACTTGCTCATCCAAATCCACAAGCCGATTTTCACCACAGAGATGGCTTCGTGATCGCGTTATAAGAAAGTATTTACTAAAACAAAAAGCGCCTTTTGTAAGGCGCTTTTTGTTTTATCTCAAACTCATCCAATTCAAATCTCTTAACCCTGCCGCCAGGTCTTCGCGGAAGTCACTTTCAGACATGCGCCATTCCCAGTTTCCGCCCAGTTTACTGGGGAAGTTCATGCGGGCTTCGCCACCGAGCGCCAGCACATCTTGCATGGGAGCAATCGAGAAGAGCGCCACAGACTTCCACACCGCGCGGATCAGGTCCCAGGCGAAGTCGTGTCCATCAATGCTGAGGTAACGACGAGCAAAGTCCTTTTCGTGTTCGGGCGCGGAGTAAAACCAACCCATCGCCGTGTCGTTATCATGCGTGCCGGTATACGCCACACAATTGGGAACATAGTTATGCGGCAGGAATGGATTATCGGGTCCGGTAAAGCCGAATTGCAAAACTTTCATACCAGGCAGGTCGAAGGCTTGCAATAATTCGATCACATCAGGGGTGATGAGACCCAGATCTTCAGCCACGATTGGCAGACCGGTTCCCGGCACGATGACACCGTTGCCGAGGTCTTCATCTACGGCGCGGAACAGGTCTTTGCCAGGTCCTGGAACCCAACGTCCGTGTTCGGCGGTGGAGTCCGTAGCGGGGATCTCGTAATAGCCTGCAAAACCACGGAAGTGGTCAAAGCGCAAAATATCCACGCTCTGCAATACCGAGCGGACACGCGAAAGCCACCAAGCGTAGCCATCTTTTTTATGTACCTTCCAGTTATAAAGCGGATTGCCCCATAACTGCCCGGTCGATGAGAAAAGATCCGGTGGCACGCCCGCCACAACCGTCGGGTTGCCAGCTTCATCAAGGAAGAACAAGTCGGGGTTTGCCCACACATCTGCAGAGTCGTAGGCAACGAAGATGGGAATATCGCCCATAATCTGAATGCCTTTTTCATTGGCATACTTGCGGAGCCGGGTCCACTGACGGAAGAAAAGGAATTGATAGAAGGAATAACGTTCGATCTCAACAGCCAATTCTTTCTTGGCTTTGTTCAACGCAGACTTTTTACGAGAGCGTAACTCTGCGCTCCAGCCGTTCCATGCACCGCCGCCGTTGGCTTCTTTCAACGCCATGAAGAGCGCAAAGTCATCGAGCCAGCTTGCGTTTTCGGCGCAGAAATAATTGAAGGCATCACGCAAAGGTTCAGGGTTGGTTTGGAAGCGCTGAAACGCTTTCAGCAGAAGATCCAGCTTTTTAGGGATGAACAAGCCAAAGTCCACTTTTGAGGCGGGCAGGTCTTTCATCGCATCCAGATCAGCTTGAGTCAATAATCCATCAGCAAACAGATCATCTGGGCTGATGAGATAGGGATTGCCAGCAAATGCGGAAAAACATTGATAGGGCGAATCGCCGTAGCCAGTCGGACCGAGCGGCAGGATCTGCCAAAGTTTACAACCAGTGGAGGCGAGCCAATCGACAAAGCGATAAGCTTGCGGACCAATATCGCCAATTCCATACGGACCTGGCAAGCTGGTGGGATGAAGAAGAATTCCTGAAGAACGTTTGAATGCCATAATTTATTTCACCAAGGATAGATAGAGTTTTAGATACTCACGCGCTGAGGCTTCCCATGAAAAATCTTTTGCCATGCCATTGCGTTGTAGAGCCTCCCACTTTTCTTTATCGGGCAAAACTTTCATTGCCGCTTTGATGGCACTGACCAGTGACATATGATGCGCCTTCTCGAACACAAAACCGGTTTCTTTTGGAATGACGGTATCTTTCAGCCCGCCCACCGCGCGCACGATCGGCACACAGCCATAACGCATCGCGATCATCTGCGCGAGTCCGCAGGGCTCGTAACGAGACGGCATGAGGATCATGTCGGCGCCAGCGTAAATTTGACGGGCAAGTGCCGCATCGAATCTTAACTCGGCTTTGATCTTATCTGGGAAAAGGGTTTGCAACTCTCGGGCAGATTCTTCCAACTTCGGGTCTCCTGTACCAAGGATGACCGCTTGAAAATCAATACGCTTCATATTCTTAAGTGCAGTAAAAGCAAGGTCCACACCTTTTTGAACATCCATGCGCGAGATGACAGCCAACAATGGAATATTTGGGTTGCGGGTAAGTCCAAGTTTTTCCTGCAACAGTTCTTTATTTTCGGCACGGCGCTTAAGCGTCGGTAAATTGAAATTGATACTGATGGATTTATCAGTAGCAGGGTCAAAGGAGACGGTGTCGATGCCGTTCAAGACACCACTTAAGGTTTCTTTGCGTACGCCCAAAAATTCCTGTAACCCACAACCAAATTCTTCGGTAAGGACTTCACCTGCATAGCCAGGTGAAACCGCTACGATCGCATCAGATGCCCAAAGTCCCAGCGGCAATGGCAGAACACGTGCCCACTCGGGCAAGTCGGTTTGTGCAAGTTTGATGCCATAACTCTCGAGAATTGCGCTGACATCCGCCCCCATGAATGGCAAGTTATGTAAGGTAAGCACACCCGCCACATGCTTGGAACCTGATTCCCAACGCTTGGTCAGGTTGACGTATAAACTCAGTGCGGTGTGCCAGTCATTGGCGTGGACAACATCCGGCTGCCAGTTGATATGCTTTGGTAATTCCATGGCTGCCAGCGAAAAGAAAGCATATTTATCTGCATCCTTGGTCGCATCCAGCGAATAGACCGATCCATTCGCGCGGATCGGTTCTCCCCCAATGAAGTACACCGGCATACCATTCAACGTCGTTTCAAAGGCTTCCACTGCCACTTCCGAGTCGCCGCGTGGGATCGAAAATATCTCCACCGGGCGAAGGTTCTCTGCTTTTACCGCCGGGTGATATGGCAACACAAGCCGCACATCCAGCTTTAGTTCTTCATTGGAAAGGGCGCGCAATTCGCGCGGCAGAACCCCGGAAACATCCCCCAGCCCACCGACTTTAATGAACGGGTCTGCTTCGGCGGCAAGGAATAATACATTAATTGTTCTAGACATGAGGGCTATTTTACACCTTTCGGAAGTCTTATTCGATCACAACGCCGCTCAAATCGTCCTTCGGTTCGGGGTATTTCATCTTCAAGCCTTCCAAGGTTTCGACCAACACTTTGGAGATAACCAGGTCGCGGTACCATTTACGATTGGCTGGCACCACGTACCAAGGCGCATATTCGGTGCTAGTCTTGTTCAAAGCATCTTCATACGCAGACTGATAATCATCCCATAATTTGCGCTCGCCCAGATCACCCAGGCTGAATTTCCAATGCTTGGTGGGGTCATCCAAGCGGGCTTGCAGACGTTCTTTCTGCTCATCCTTGCTGATATGCAGGAAGAACTTCAAGATGATCGTGCCATTCTCCGCCAGAAGTTTCTCAAAGGCATTGATCTGCTCGTAGCGCTTCGACCAAACTTCCTTGGGTACGTAATTATGCACACGCACCACCAACACATCTTCGTAATGGCTGCGATTAAAGATGACCAGTTCCCCATTCGCTGGCACCACCTTATGCACACGCCACAAATAATCGTGCGCCATTTCCTCTGCCGTCGGCACTTTGAAGCTTGCCACCTTCACGCCCTGTGGGTTGACGCCATCGAACACGCGCCGAATGGCACCATCCTTGCCGCCTGTATCCATGGCTTGTAAAACCACCAGAATCTTATGCTTACCCTCGGCATAGAGCAGTTCCTGCAATTCCTGCAGCTTTTCATTTAATTTTACAATTTCCTTGAGACCATCTTCCTTGCCGCCCTTAAAATCGCCCGTATCCTGCGGGTCCCGTTCCGCCAGCTTGATCTTCTTGCCAGGTTCAACCAAATGATGCTTCATGAGACCTCCGGGATTTTATAAAACCTCCGAGCGTATTCTCGGAGGTTTTTGATTGGGAGCCTGAAGGGTTTCGAACCCTCAACATCTACAGCCACAGTGTAGCGCTCTGCCATTGAGCTACAGGCTCCATATTTGCCTACTCCCATTTCTGTTGGAGAAGCGGGCAAAATTTTACCACAAATCAACGCAGTTTCAAGAGTGCCAACGCTTCCCCATCCACGATCTCACCGGTCTCTTGAAAGCCCAAACTCGCGTATAACTTTCGCGCCACATCATTATCGGGTTCGTAACTAATTCCCACAACCTGCACCCGCTCATCGGCACGATATTTCTCAAGCATCCAATTCATGCCAAACTTGCCATAGCCTTTTCCCTGAACGCTTTCGTCCACCATCAAGCGCAGGATGAAGCCCTGAAATCTCGCAAAATCATAGTTGTAACTGACCATCAAGAAGCCAACCGGTTTGCCTTCGTCGTAAATCCCGTACGGGAACATATCCCAGTGCCCCTCGCCGGGAATATCATCTCCAAATTGAGCCTCAGCAATCGAATACAAATTCGACGCAACAAAATGTTTCTGGTCGTCGCTCACCTTGAGTTTGATCAGCTCTTTCCAATTCTCTTTTGTGACAGGGCGAATCTCAGGCATTTTTTAGGATTCCTAAAACGGATTCGACCAACGCTTCTTTCTTAACTTGAACCTGCTCGCCACTTACAAGGTTTTTGATAACGACCAAGCCTTTTTCTACTTCATCCGGACCCAAAACCAGTGCAACCTTCATCTTCATCTTGTCGGCAAATTTGAACTGTTTGGGCAGCTTGGTCGGCTCGGGTGAAACCATCACATTCAAGCCCGCCGAACGTAATTCCGCCGCCAAAGCAAAAGAAGGCATCCACAGCTTCTCGTCAAAGACGGTCACCAACACCTGAGCCGGGCTCGGCTGATATTCTGGCAACAACCCAGCTTCCTGCAAGATGATACCGATCACCACATCCCCCATCGCAAAGCCTACGCCAGAGAGGGGCTGTCCACCTACATCGGCGAGCAGATTGTCGTAACGTCCGCCGCCGAAGATGGCGCGCTTTAAGGAACCGCTGGTATCGAATGCCTCGAACACTGTGCCGGTGTAATACAACAACCCACGCATAATGTTCGGGTCAAATTTGACATAGTCTTTCACGCCCAAGGCTTCGAGTGCGGCAAAGAGACGAGTCAATTCCTCGCTCTTTTTCCACAAGTCAAAATTCCCGAGAATATCCTTCAAGCCATCGAGTTGGGTTTGATTCAAGCCTAATTCAAATGCATTTGCATCCCATTTGGCAGCATCCATTTTCGCGCGGCGGTCAACTAGGTTGGAAACATCTAGTCGCTTTTCGGCAGGGATACCCAAGGCGTCGAATTCAGAATCCATCAGGCGGCGATTGTTCACATAGATCAGAGCCCGCTCCGGGCTGAGTCCGACCGAGCGCAGAAACGTCGCACCGACGGCGATTAGCTCCGCATCCGCTTCCGGTGAGTTGACTCCCAGCATATCGATATTCCATTGAAAGAACTCGCGTGAGCGTCCCTTTTGAGGCTGCTCATAACGCCAAAACGGACCGAAGGACCACCATCGCACCGGGTAGGTCAACTCGCCCTGCTTCGCTGCGATCATGCGCGCCAACGATGGCGTGAGTTCGGGGCGTAGAGTCACAAAGTCGCCGCCGCGATCTTCGAATGTGAATGATTGTTTCTTCACCAACTCTTCGCCGGATTTTGCCGCGTATAGATCAATGGTCTCGATGAACGGACCATCCCATTCCTGATAGCCGAAGACCTGCGAAGCAGAACGAACCTTATCAAAGATAAAGTTCCGCAGCGCCATTTGCTCCGGGTAAAATTCTCTTGTTCCTTTAACAGCTTGTATCTTGTTCGCCATGAGTGCTCCAGTGCGCAAATTTTATCATGGCTTTCTTTTCAAAATTCAGTCAATGAATTTTGTTTTTATGTTTGGTATAATACTGTCAATATTTATAAGGAGAGACAAATGAAAATTGACTATCAAGAACCCAGCAAAGACTTGTTGATGCGAATCGACATCCATGAAAAATACGGCTCTGCCAATATCGACGTGTGGACGAATGACCTGCTTAAACCTCAGGCAGGCATGAGCATCCTCGATGTAGGCTGCGGCGCAGGAAAGCTCAGCTTCTTGTTCGACGATTACACGAAAGGGCAGGCGAAGATCACCGGCGGTGACTTCTCAAACGAGTTATTGGATAAAGCCCGTGCCAAGAATAAAGAACGCGGCTCGAAGATCGACTTCCAGTTTTTAGATTTCAACGAGAAGTTCAACTTCGAAGACAATACTTTTGACTTGTGTACCAGTGCCTTCGCGATCTACTACGCCTCTGACCTTAAGTTTACATTTGGTGAAGCACACCGTGTCCTCAAGCCCGGCGGACGACTCTTCGTCTCCGGTCCACTCCCCGAAAACAAGCAGATGTTCTACGACATCATCAAAGAAGCTACGAATGCGACCATTCCGCCCATGCCCGGTTCTTCACGCTTCAAGGGCGATATCTTCAATACGATTGATGGCATCTTCGCCAAGACCGAACTGCACAAATTCGAGAACCACCTCACCTTCCCCGAAGTCAAACCGTTCATTGACTACGTCCGCGCTTCGCTTGGCGAAGACCGCAGACTTTGGACTTCGATGTTTAACGGACCAAAAGAATACGAAGCTTTGATCGGCAAGATCGAAGCTGTGGCTACACGCTGGCTCGAGCGCGACGGCAAGCTGGTGATGACCAAGGTCGTCGGCGGTATTCTGGCGACAAAATAAACCGACCACAAACGATAGACCATAGACGATAAAACCATCGTCCATGGTCTATCGTCCACCGTCCAATCTTATGAATTTCTTCGGCAAACGCGTTCTATTCCTTGGAGCACACCCAGACGATATTGAGATCGGGTGCGGCGCTTTGATTCACAACATCGTCAACAAGACGGAAATATTGTGCGTTACCCTTTCTGATAATCAGAAAAACCCTGACTTGAAAAAGGTCAAGAACGAACATCTTGAGTCCATGAAAGTGTTGGGAGTTCCTGAGGAAAAGGTTGTTTTCGGTCCATTCGAGACACGCGTCTTCCCCGATGCACGGCAGGACATTCTCGAATACTTCCTCAAACTACGTAAAGAATTCAAGCCTGATCTGATCTTCACGCATTCAAAACAAGATGTACATCAAGACCACAACACCATGACAGATGAAGCCCTGCGTGCCTTTCGTGGCATCACCGTGCTAGGCTTTGACGTGGTTCGTTCTTCATATGGATTCTTCCCCCACTTTCTTGTCGAAGTTACAGAAGAAGATGTGAATAAAAAAATTGAAGCGTTGTCACAATACGACACATATCAAGACCGCTATTACTTCAACGCCGAGTTGACACGTTCCATTATGGTGCGCCACGGCGCACTGGCAGAACGTCCCTTTGCGGAGGGGTTTGATATTTTGAGGATTGTGGGAACATTCGGAAGTTAGCGTTCGGAAATAGTTGTGGAATTCTAAGTCCCTATTCAGTAAATGCAACAGGCTCTCAAGAGAGCCTGTTTTAATTTGAAGAGAGAATGGAATCAGGCGGCGTTCCGCGCCACATTTCGATACGCCGGAAGGATTCGACGTAGCCCATTTTCATAAAGCCGGGCAGATGCAGGTCATTTGCCTGAACATTTTCAATATGTGTATCCAGCCGTGGATATTGATGATGTAAATGCGACAGGAAAGCGTATGCCATTTTTGCCGGGTCACCATTTTCTGTTTTGTAAATAAAGCGTGACAGTAAAAATTTCTGGCGTTGGTAAACGATCCAGCCGCTGCTACCATCAGCAAGCGTGAGATGCATCCCAAAGACGTCTTCGACATGACTCATGGATTCAGATTGATTCGTCCAGGGTTGGGTGCCGCGGTCATCACTAACCAAGTCAAGCGCTTCATAACGTTCCAGCCGACGTGCATCGGCAATGACTGGCTCAATTTGTAAATTAGCTGGCGAACGCCGTAATACCAATAACTCGCCCACCTCATAAAACCCAAGCTTCAAGAACAATTGATGCGCAGGAACATTATTCTTGATGACTTCCAACATCGAAAAGTTAATCTTTAAATCTTGCGATTGCGCGAGCAGTCCACGCATTAACGCCTCGCCTACGCCGCCCCGGCGCGTCGACGGCAGAACGCCTAAACGTGTGATCCATGTTCGGTCCGCACGAACTCCCAACATGGCAACTCCGCGTTTTTCACCCGCCTCCACTGCCACAAGAGACCGGTTCAAGTCAACATCGTAGGTCTCGACATATTCTCTCAACCTTGCCGCATTCATCGGCATGGGAATCATGTAATCGACACGAGTCTGGTTATAGATCGCAGTCAATTCATCGATTGAAAATTGACTGGCAGGTATCAATTGTATGGCGGCTTGGGCATTTAGAGAGTTCATAAAATAGATCGCTATTTCGTAAGATACGAATCTATCTGAGAGAGGAAATCTTGAACTTTTTCGATGGGCTTGGCAATAAAGCCGTTGCAGCCATAACTTTCTGCCATTTGTTTGGCGGTATCCTGAGGCCAGGCTGTGAAGGCAATGATCGGCAGAGATTTGAACGCCAGATCAGCCCGCAGCCAACCAGCGAGCGTCAAACCGTCATGGTCGGGCAAACCCAAATCCAGCAAGATCAGATCCGGGCGGGTTTCGAACGCGAGTTGATACCCACTCTCTGCTGTGGCAGCATGAACAACTTCATAACCACGCGAAGTTAAAATCTTGCGGGCAAGTTCCACATTATCCAGCACATCTTCAACGATAAGGATCTTGGTCATAGTCTTCTTCCCATACCAGTTTTGATATTCCTTTTATGAATCCAATACGCTATATTACCACCGCATTGAGATTGGTTGCAAATTAGAAATTCAGGCAAATAAAATAAAAAAACGTAACAACCCAAATCAGGTGTTACGTTTTGATTATTCCATATACAAGCGAAATTCATTCTTTCGGTAGACCCACCTGAATAAACCCATTCACCACTTTGACCGGATAAGCAGGGATATCCACCACGGCGGGCATTTGCACCGCCTGCCCGGTGCGGATATCAAACTCCGCGCCATGACGTGGGCAAACAATATTGAAGCTTTCCAAGATCCCATCTCCCAGCGGACCGTCATCGTGGGTGCAAACATCACCAATAGCAAAGAACTGACCAGCGATATTGAAAATGACCACAGGCTTATCGCCCAGTTCCACAAAGAGACGTTCGCCATTCGGCAATTCCGACGCGGGTGCGATCTCTACAAATTCCACTTTTGATTCTTCAAAGGTTGTGTAATTGAACATCTTTACTCCACCAAGTCGTCGCCAGCTTCGCCCAAGCCGTATACGCCAGCCTTCAAAACTTTCAAAGAAAGCAAAGCACACTTTAAGCGGACAGGTCCCAGGTCAATGCCGAGCATATCAAGGACATCTTGCTTGTTGAGCTTCTTCACATCTTCAAGAGGCTTGCCAATGATGGTTTCCATCAACAGATCGGCAGAGGCTTGTGAGATGGCACAGCCATGACCATCAAAGAGGGCTTCGGTCACAACTCCCTTGGCATCCACCCGCAAATCAACCTGAATATGGTCTCCGCACAGCGGGTTATTATCCGCAAAGGAGATATCATGCGGGTCGAGTTTCCCGCGATAGGATGGGTTTTTATAGTGTTCGATGATTACTTCACGATAGAGATCGTCCATTGTAGTTCCCGTAGGGGCGGGGAGACCCGCCCAATTTGATTTCAGGCAAAACAGGGCGAGAGGACCTCGCCCCTACAATTAATTACCCAAACATTTCTTTTACTTTATACAGTCCCTTTACCAGCAAATCAACTTCTTCCTTGGTGCTATACAAGTAGAAAGAAGCCCGACTGGTGGCAGGGATTCCGAATTTCTCATGCAAAGGCTGGGCACAGTGATGCCCGGCACGGACGGCAACACCGTCTTGATCCAGAATCTGCGCCACATCATGCGGATGCACACCATCCAAGGTGAAGGCTGCCACGCCGCCTTTTTTATCCGCCGAGGGACCGAACAACTTCACGCCGGGTATTTCTTCGAGACGTTCGAGAGCATATTCGGTGATCTCATGTTCATGTGCAGCAATGTCTTTCATGCCAATCTTCGCAAGGTAATCAACCGCCGCGCCAAAACCGATCGCTTCTGCAATCGCAGGCGTACCCGCCTCAAACTTATGCGGAATTGTATTCGCGCGGAAAGAACGCAGCTTCACTTCCTTGATCATGTCACCGCCGCCCAAGAAAGGCGGCATGGCGTCAAGCAAGGCAGATTTGCCATACAAAATTCCAATGCCGGTCGGTCCGCACATTTTGTGAGCCGAGAATGCATAGAAGTCCGCATCCAAAGCTTGCATATCCACAGACAAATGCGGAACGGATTGAGCTCCATCCACCAATACAATCGCCCCGGCTGCATGAGCCAGCTTGATGATCTCAGCCGCTGGGTTGATCGTGCCGAGGACGTTAGACATGTGCGTAAACGAGACCAGTTTCGGGCTTCGGTTGAGAAGCGATTTGTAGACATCCAGATCAAGCAAACCGTCTTCCGTCACCGGGATGAAATCCAACTCAATGCCGCGTTCTGCCTGAAGCATATGCCAAGGGACGAGGTTGCTGTGATGTTCCATCTCTGTCAAAATGACGAGATCGCCCGCCTTGAGATTCGCACGCGCCCAAGAGTAGGCAACCAGGTTGATGGATTCGGTCGTATTGCGTGTGTAGATCACTTCACGCGAAGAAGTAGCACTGATGAACTTCGCGATCTTCTCGCGCGCGCCTTCGTACATGGTAGTAGCTTCTTCAGCAAGCGTATGCACGCCACGATGAATATTCGCATTGGAGCGGCGGTAATAATCATTCATCGCTTCGATTACTTGTACAGGCTTCTGCGAAGTGGCAGTCGAATCAAGATAAACAATGCGAGCGCCGCTGTTCGTCTCGCGTTGTAGAATGGGAAAGTCTTTGCGTATTTCGTTTATATTGAGAGTCATAAGATGAAAAAGATGGGCGGGCATCACCCGCCCATCTGGCTAATAATCAGGAATAATATCTCTTTTGAGGATAGGCTTCTTGCCGCCCGCCGTTACAGGACGAATATGCTCCGAGTTCAATGGGTACCAAAGAATTCGGTCGGGTACCATCCAGCCATCGGTGAGAAACACATTCGAGCGGAATTGAACCGCTACCATTTTGTTATCTACCTGCACCACAATCCCTTTGATCCAACCGCGGACACGTTCGCGTCCTTTTTCATGGTCGCAGAACACTTCCACAGTATCCCCCACTTCAAAGGCATACTCAGGGCGCGGAGCCTTCATAAATTTATACAAATTGGCATTGGCAATAATAGTACCTGACGAAGATTTTCTCAAAATAGGCTTCACTGGCTGGCGGATCTGATTCGCAAGGTTCACCGTTCGGGTCACTTCCACCGGCTTCTCAGAAGATACGCGCTTGCGCGCAACAACAGGGGTGGCTTGCTTGAGTGTTTCTTTTGATTTTGTAACCGCTTTACGAACTTCGCCTGACTTCACCGCCCCACTTTTGATCGTTGACTTAGTTTTCACCGCCGCCTTCACTTTTGCCTTCGTTTTGATTTTCGACTTATCTGCCATGATTCACTTCCTTACTCACAAAAATTGAGGCTCCCACCGCCTCATTCTTAAGGGTTGCCTGATTCAACACTTCAGGCATTCTCTTACACTGACAACGTTCTCGCTGGGGCTAAGCCCCAGCGAGAACGTACACTTACGCTGTTAACTTGATCTGGATTGCCTGCTGAAAGCGTTCGCGCACACCCTCGAATGGGATGCGCTGCATGATGGGGTCGAAGAAACCTTCCACCACCAATTGCTCGGCTTCCTTCTGTGGAATTCCGCGTGATTTGAGATAGAACAGAGGCTCCTGCTCTAGTTTACCAACGGTTGCGCCGTGTGTACAGCGCACATCGTCGGCGAGGATCTCAAGACCGGGGATCGAGTCCGCGCGCGCCTGGTCGTCGAGGACGAGGTTGCGGTTGGCTTGATAGCCGTCAGTCTTCTGAGCGCCAGGGGCAACGTAGATCATGCCCTGCCATACGGAGCGGCTCTTTCCTTTTAATGCACCTTTGAAAAGCAAGTCGCTGGTGGTGTGCGGAGCGAGGTGATTCTGCTGGGTGTCATGGTCAAGGTGCTGGGTTCCATCTGTAAAGTAGAAGCCAGACATGCGTCCCTGAGCGCCTTCGCCAGCCAAATCTAAATCGGAGAAGTTCTTGGTAAGGCGTGAACCGACAGCTCCGAAGATCCAATCTAGGTTGCCACCATGATCCACACGAGCGCGCTCATGCGAGAAATTCCACACATGCCTGCCCCAAGATTGCAATTCTACAAAACGCAGGTTGGCATTTTTGCCAACATAAATTTCGACAATACCCGCATGCATGGCATGACCGGTTTCATCTGGCGATGCCGCCTCGTGGACGTAGGTCACAGATGCGCCATCTTCAACGTAAACGATCAGGTGCGAGAAGTGAGCGAGGTCAGAGCCGGGTCCCCACAACACGGAGTGTAGCGGTTGCTCTACTTGCACGCCCTTGGGCACATAAAGCAACACACCATTTTCAGACAAAGCCGAAGCCAGTGCGGCAAACTTGCCATCGTCCGGCTTGACCACCTGACCGATCAACTTCTTGAGCAAGTCGGCATGATTCTTTTCTGCTGTGCGGAAGTCGGTGAAGATCACGCCTTTTTTGGCAAGCGATTCGTCCAAGTCCACTTTAGAGCCGCCGGGGAGCAGAGTGATTTGTCCGCCGTGCTGTTCGCCGGTTAATGGCTTGAGCAATTCATCAGGGATGACGGGCAGGTCTTCAAACGCGCCAGCTTTGGGAAGTTTAAAATCGGAAGCGGGCAACAAACGCAGATCGGTACGGCGCCAGGCTTCGTCTGTGGTGACGGGGAGAGAAAGCTTCTGGAACGAATCCCAGGCTTCGGCACGGAATGAGGCGAGTCCGTTCGCGGATGAGACATCTGCTTGCGTAAAGTTAAATTCCTTCGCGGCAGTGTCGGCGCGTCGTCCTCGTGATACAGTAACTTTTGGTTTCTCTTGCATATTAGCCGATCGATCCTTCCATTTGAAGTGCGATCAAGCGGTTCATTTCCACCGCGTATTCCATGGGCAGTTCTTTGACCAGCGGTTCGATGAAGCCAGAAACGACCATGGTGGTGGCTTCTTCTTCGCTGAGTCCGCGAGACATGAGATAGAAGAGCTGCTCTTCGCCGACCTTGCTGACTGAGGCTTCGTGACCGATGGTCACATCGTCTTCGTCGATCTCGATATAAGGATAGGTGTCGGAACGAGATTGTGGGTCAAGCAAGAGCGCATCGCAAACAACGTTGGACCTGGAGCCCTTCGCGCCTTTATAAACTTTGAGCAAGCCACGATACGAAGCGCGTCCGCCGCTCTTAGAAATAGACTTGGATGTGATCTTGCTGGTGGTATTCGGTGCAAAGTGAACCATCTTGGAACCAGCATCTTGAATCTGACCTTTGTTGGCAAACGCCATCGAAAGCATTTCGCCGTGAGCGCCGGGTTCCATCAAATAGCAGGAAGGATATTTCATCGTGACCTTCGAGCCGATGTTGGCATCTACCCATTCGTGCGTAGCGTTCGCGAAAACTTTGGCGCGCTGGGTTACGAGGTTATACACATTGGTTGACCAGTTTTGAATGGTCGAGTAACGCGAGCGCGCATCCTTCTTAACAATGATCTCGATCACGCCAGAGTGGAAGGAGTCGGTGGTGTATTGCGGCGCAGTACAGCCTTCTACGTAATGTACAGACGCGCCTTCTTCCACGATGATGAGGGTGCGTTCAAACTGCCCCACGTTGGGAGTGTTCAAACGGAAATATGCCTGGAGTGGGAGATCCACTTTCACACCTTTGGGCACATACACGAACGAACCGCCCGACCAAACTGCAGAGTTGAGCGCGGCAAATTTATTATCTTCAATCGGAATGACTGTACCGAAATATTCACGGAACAGGTCGGGGTGCTGCTTCAATCCATCTTCAATGGAAAGGAAGATCACGCCCTGCTTGGCAAGATGATCTTGAATAGAGTGATAGACCATCTCTGATTCATATTGTGCACCCAAGCCTGCCAAAAATTTCTGTTCGGCTTCAGGCACGCCAAGCTTGTCGAAAGTGCGCTTAATATCATCGGGAACATCATCCCATGATTTTTCGCTTTTCTCGGTCGGCTTGACGTAATAATAGATATTATCGAAGTCGAGCTCTTTCAACTCAGGACCCCAATTGGGCATGGGGCGTTTCAGGTAATGCTCAAGCGCCTTGAGGCGGAACTCAAGCATCCATTGCGGCTCACCCTTCATGCGCGAAATATTCTCAACCACTTCACGACTCAAGCCTCTTTCAGACTTGAACGTATAGTTGTCGTCACGGTCATGAAACCCGTATTTGTAATCGCCAATTTCTTCGAGGATCTTGGTATCTTCAGATTCAGCCATTTGATTCACCATTTTCTGGATGACAAGCCCGCTTCATGCGAAGCCGTCACCTGGTACTAATTAATAAAAAGTGGACTACGCCGTAGCTTCAGTGTCGTACTTCTCGCGCACCCAATCGTAACCTTGATCTTCAAGATGCAGGGCAAGTTCAGGTCCGCCCGATTCGACGATACGTCCGCCCATCATGACATGCACGAAATGCGGTTTGATGTAATTCAACAGACGCTGATAATGTGTGATGACCAGCACCCCAAGCTCGGGACCGGCAAGAGCGTTGACGCCTTCCGAAACGATGCGCAGCGCGTCAATATCCAAGCCGGAGTCAGTTTCATCCAAAATAGCAAAGCGTGGTTTGAGGGTTGCCATCTGCAAAATTTCGGCGCGCTTCTTCTCACCGCCCGAAAAACCGTCATTGAGGTAACGCCCGGCAAAGGTATGGTCCATCTTGAGAGCGTCCATCCTTTCCTTTAACATCTTACGGAATTCAGGAATGGGCATGCCCTTATCTTCGGGGTTCTCAGCGCGGCGGCGGGAATTGATCGCCGAGCGCAGGAAGTTCGCCACGGTCACACCGGGGATGGCAACGGGATATTGAAACGCAAGAAAGATCCCTGCGCGCGAGCGTTCATCGGGTTCCAGTTCGAGAACGTTCTGCCCGTCCAAAAGCACTTCCCCACTGGTGACGGTGTAATTGGGGTGCCCCATCAATGTATATGCCAAAGTGGATTTGCCCGTGCCGTTCGGTCCCATAATGGCGTGGATTTCGCCCTGTTTGATCGTCAGGGATAGCCCTGTGAGGATTTCCTTATCCTCGATATTGACGTGTAAATCTTTGATCTCTAACTGCGACATTCGACTATGCTCCTACAAAAGTTAAGCCAATACTGGCGTTTTTACTATCCGAAGGGGCATTATAGCAAAGCCGAGGGGATTTGTCAATATTTATGATATTTTTCTAGTATATTCGAGGTTTCATAGACGATTATAAAAGTTGCTAATCACGCGGACTTGGCGCGCACATGATCGTAAGAGCCAAGAACCTCTCCAAGCCGTAAAGCATGCTAGAACTAACTTCAGGCAACTCCGCAGCTACGGGCGAGTAATGTCAAACGTTCTGAAACAAAATATAACAAAGAAGGATCCCGCATGGGGATCCTTCTTTGTTATATGGATAGAGTGACCAGCAAAATCATGATGCGCATCTATATCAGACTCAATTCGTCGTATTTTCAAAATTGTTGGTGAGAGTAGTACTCGACTCCCAAGTCTTTCAAGAAAGGATATGCTACCATTAAAAAAGAAAATAAAATTGATTGACAAGAATTCATACATTGCCGTTTCGTAAGAGCAAGATAGCAGTAACACACTCAAGGGGAAATACGCAATAAAGCAGCCTGCATCACAATCAAAATCAATCACTGACAACCATAGACGCAGACGTTGCGTTTATGGAAATATTTTTAGAAATGGAAAAACCACGATGATCCGAAATAAGATATCGACCCTGATCTTTGCCTTTTTCCTTGCCATCCAAATGACCAGCACTGCCGTAGCGGCTCCGTCATCCGCGCCTGCGAATCAATATTACGTTTCACCTACAGGAAACGACAATCATCCCGGCACAGAGAGTGCCCCCTGGCAAACGGTTAAAAAAGCTGTTACTTCCGCAAAGGCAGGAGACATGATATATCTGCGCGGCGGTCAATACAACGGATTAAAAGGCGGCTGGGTCTTTGCAAATTCCGGCTCCGAGATGGAACCCATCACCCTTACAAATTATCCTGGTGAGCAGGCGGTCTTGAAAATCACTGCCGCTTCAGAGATCGACCGTAATCTCTTTCGCTGCTCCCGTAACCCCAGCCAGCCCGCAAGTTGGCAAACCCCAAAGGCAGATTACATCCGCATCATCGGCACGGACGTTCCGCAACAGTTGCTCCCTAATGGCATTGAAAGTAGGAAAGGAATCGTGATGCTGGGAATGGAAGGCCAACAATCTTCTGCCATCATCGCCTCAGATTGTGATCATTGGGAGGTTGCAGGTGTCGATTTTATAGAAGTTGCCTACGGTATCTTTACTCAGAAGAACAACTGGCATCTCCCGGAAGAACACAGCACAGATCACTGGCACGTGCATAACAACCGGATATATAACTATTATCGGGAATCAGGGTTGCAGTTCGACGGTAACTATAATTTGATCGAGAATAATGAGATCTACAAAGTCAGCGACCGGCTGGATACTCCCTATGGCTGCCAGATGCTGAATCTTTTGGGGAACAACAACGTCGTACGCGGAAATACATTAAGCCGCATGGGCAGTAACGCAGAGTGCTCTGGCATCTTGTTTGAATGGGATATATCGGATGCAAACCTTATAGAAAATAACACGATCACAGATGTCATCGTTGGAGTCTCATTTCAGGGGGGCGATTCCAACCTCATTCAAAACAATATTATCATTGCCGCATCCAGCACGATAAAACCCGGTGTATTGGTGGGCTCATACAACAACCAAATAACCTGGCCTTGCGATGATTACGTAAATTCAGGGTCCTTTGCGGAAGCGCTCCTGCCACCTAATGACCCATCGCATCCAGATTATCCCTACTACTACAATCCACGCAATTGTCATTCCATGAATAACCGGATCCAAAACAACCTGATATTGGGTTTCAATACGCCATGGAGAATGTACCCAGTACAGGAAAATAGCAATGTTTTTTTGAATAATTCCACTCTGGGCGTGGCTTACATCTTTCGTGTTGATCCTACTCCAGCGTTCAATGACAGTCCAGCTAGCTTCAAAGTTATCTTCTCAAAAGATGTCACGGGAGTCGATCAAAATGATTTCTACCTTTTCACATCGGGGGTCATTGGCGCATTCATTACAAGCGTAACCCCAGTCTCCGCTTCGGTCTACACCGTCATAGTCAACACCGGTTCAGGCAATGGCACGATCCGTTTGGATGTGCCCAATACGGCTACGATCAAGGATCTTTCAAATAACAATCTATCGGGATTGCCTTTTACAACCGGTGAAAGCTATACAATAACTATGCCTACTACTAGTATCGACATCACCATCGGTGGAGTGAATCGCGGCACATACGGGATCGCTCCGGGTAGCAGCCAGCGCGTGAACTATGCCGGACTGGATGCCGGACCAGTGGTGGTGGATGCCACCAATGATGTGCCCATCATCGCCGCCCTGCGCGATGCCTACTTCGTCAATGGCAAGGTCGAGAGCTTTGTGCAACTGA
>JAFLCE010000065.1 GCA_017303655.1 Anaerolineae bacterium | reverse complement strand
AACCTATGAGCCAGCAATTGTACATACACCCTGTATAAAAGCGGGACCCCGTCCGGGGTGCCCGCTTATTTTTTTCTAAATCTCTACCCTAGGAGAGTAAAAAAATGTCAGGACAGATCAATGCGTTTGAAATGGCACAGAAACAGTTCGATGCTGTTGCCAAGCAGTTGAAGCTCGATACCGGCGTGGCAGAAACCCTGCGTTGGCCGATGCGTGAATTTTCATTCCGCATTCCGGTGCGCATGGAAGACGGCTCGCTGAAGGTCTTTCAGGGCTTTCGTGTGCAGCACAATGATGCACGCGGACCCAACAAGGGCGGTATTCGCTTCCACCCGGCTGAGACGATGGACACCGTCCGCGCGCTCGCCACGTGGATGACTTGGAAATGCGCCGTGGCGGATATCCCGCTGGGCGGTGGTAAGGGCGGCATCATCGTCGATCCCTCAACGCTGACCGTGCGCGAAAAAGAAGACCTGTGCCGCGGTTGGGTACGCGCCATGTGGAAGAACATCGGTCCACGCAATGACGTGCCCGCTCCGGACGTAGGCACCACTCCGCAAATGATGGGCTGGATGATGGATGAATATTCCAAGCTCGTTGGTCAATATACGCCGGGTGTGTTCACCGGCAAACCCCTTGGCGGCGGCGGCTCTCTCGGTCGCACTGAAGCCACTGGTTACGGCGTCATCTACACCGTGCGCGAAGCAATGAAACGCCTCAACATCGACCCGAAGAAATCCGTTGCGATTCTTCAGGGCTTTGGTAACGTGTCGCAGTATGCGGCGATTGGTATGGTTGAGATTCTTGGTGGAAGTGTGGCTTGTGTTTCCTGCTACGACCGCCATGACAAGAAAGCCTATACCTACAGCAAGAAGGGCGGCATTGATCCGCGCTTCCTACTTTCCATCGTGGATGAATATGGAACCATTGATAAGAAGAAAGCCATGGACTCCGGTTATCAAGTGGACGACGGTGACAAATGGATCGAGTTCGAAGGCAATGTCTTGATCCCTGCCGCGCTCGAAGGACAGGTTAATGGCGATACGGTCCAGAAGGTTTCCAAGAGCGTTAAGATCGTTGCTGAAGGCGCGAATGGTCCAACCACCCCTGAAGCCGACGAAGTGTTCAAGAAGAACGGCGTGTTCAACATCCCCGACTTCCTTTGCAACGCTGGCGGCGTGACCACCTCCTACTTTGAACAGGTTCAGAACGACATGAATTTCTACTGGAGCAGGGACGAAGTCCTTCAGCGCCTTGATGAGAAGATGACCTCCGCCTTCAACGGCGTGTTTGATCGCCATGAGAAGGAAAAGGTTTACATGCGCGATGCCGCTTACATGGTCGCCATCGACCGTGTGGTCAAAGCCATGGAACTGCGTGGCTGGTTGACGGGTTCTGCGTAATTCGTAATTCGTAATACGTGATAAGTAAAAGAGGATGTGCCTGCAAGGGTACATCCTCTTTTTGATTAACGCTTCTTTCTTAGCCGATACTTGATGTTGTTTTCTGGATCACTTTCTCCCTTTGGCTTTTGATACAATCACCCGAAAGCTAATTGCTGACAGCTGAATGCTGATAGCTCCAATGAGGTAACCATGTCCAAACAAACGTTCAAATGGGACGATCCCTTTCTGCTCAATGACCAACTGACCGATGAAGAACGCATGATCCGTGATACGGCGCGCAAGTATTGCCAGGACAAGCTCATGCCGCGCATCCTCGAAGCGAATCGACATGAGGTCTTTCATCGTGAGATCATGACCGAGATGGGCAATATGGGCTTCCTCGGCTCGACCATTCCCGAAGAATATGGCGGCGCTGGGCTGAATCATGTCGCTTATGGACTGATCACTCGTGAAGTGGAGCGTGTGGATAGTGGCTATCGTTCTGCGATGAGCGTGCAGTCATCACTGGTAATGTATCCCATTTACACTTATGGCACCGAAGAACAAAGAAAAAAATATCTGCCAAATCTGGCAAGTGGAAAGTGGGTCGGCTGTTTCGGTCTCACCGAACCGAATCACGGCAGTGACCCAGCCAGCATGGAAACCAAAGCCAAGAAAGTAGATGGCGGCTTCATCCTACATGGCAATAAGATGTGGATCACCAACTCGCCGATCGCGGATGTGTTCGTTGTATGGGCGAAACTCGATGGCGAGATCCGCGGCTTCATCTTGGAAAAAGGCATGAAGGGCTTGTCCGCGCCGAAGATAGAGGGGAAGTTTAGTCTGCGGGCGAGTGCTACGGGCGAGATCGTGATGGACGAGGTCTTTGTTCCTGAAGAAAATATTTTCCCTGAAGTGAAGGGACTGAAAGGTCCGTTCGGGTGTTTGAACAAGGCACGTTATGGCATTGCTTGGGGCGCATTGGGCGCAGCAGAATTTTGCTGGCACGCGGCGCGACAATACACCTTGGATCGTCCGCAGTTCGGGCGTCCGCTCGCGGCGAATCAGATCATGCAGTTGAAGCTCGCCAATATGATGACGGAAATTACATTGGGGTTACAAGGTGCATTACGTGTGGGACGTTTGATCGATGAAGAAAAATCCACGCCTGAGATGATCTCACTTATCAAACGCAATTCCTGCGGCAAGGCATTAGACATCGCCCGCATCTCGCGTGATATGCATGGCGGCAACGGCATCTCGGATGAGTATCACGTCATTCGGCATGTGATGAATTTGGAAGCGGTGAATACGTATGAAGGCACGCATGACATCCACGCGTTGATTCTGGGCAGGGCACAGACGGGGTTGCAGGCGTTCTCATAGACGATAGACCACTGACGACTGACCATAGAAAAAGCGACTTGTTCTTTTGAACAAGTCGCTTTTTTACGTATTACGTATCACTCATCATTACTATTACTACGGCTCTATCGGGTAACCTGCATCTGCCCAGGCGGCGAGTCCGCCGAGCAGGGCATCTACTTTTTCGTAGCCGTTATTCAAGAGGAGGAACGCCGCACGGGCGCTCGTGTGTTCATTTTGTCAGGTGCAGTAGGTGATGATCCACTGGTCTTTTTCGAGCGAAAGTTTATCAATATTGACTTCGAAATTTCCCAGCGGAATGGAGATGGCGCCTGCAGCATGACCTGCAGCGTAAGAGTCTGCGCTGCGTACGTCGACGAGGGTGGCTTGACCGGAATCCACGGCGGCTTTAGCGTCACTGACAGAGATGCGCGGCACCTGGGCTTCTGTCAGCGGGGGCTGGTTGCCTTGGGGTTGCTGACCAGGCTGCGGCTGAGTCGGAAGCGGAGCTTCTGTCGACACGATAAATGGTTCGACAGTTGACGGAACCAAAGACTGACATGCCAGCGTCGCTAACACGAGAAAAGTGATAAAGAGTGGGATGCGATACTTCATAAATATCCTTTTATTGAATAGACTTACAACTCACAGAAGCGGTCTGCGCGCTTGCCGATGATGGCGAGGCTGTCTGCCCAGAACTTTTTGGTGCGGATGTTGATGCCGAATTTGTCGGCGAGTTCGGCGGCATTGGCTTCACCCGTGGTGGCGAGCAGTTCTTTGTAGGCGGGCACGAATTCCGCGCCGCGCTTTTGGTAGATGGCATACAAGCCGGTGGCGAAGAGCAGACCGAAGGCGTAGGGATAGTTGTAGAACGAGAAACCTGCGGAGTAGTAATGCGGCTTCCAGGTCCACATATATTTTTGCAGGAACTTTTCATCCAACCCGTCACCATAGGTGGCTTTTTGCGCGCGTTCCATGATGTCGTTGATCTCGTCGGCAGAGAGTTCGGAGTTGGCGCGGCGTTCGAAGACTTCTTTTTCAAACAGATAGCGTGAATAAATATCCACTACGACCTGTGAGGCGTTGTTCATTTGCGCTTCGAGGATGGCGAGCACTTCCTGCTTGTCGGTTGTCTTTTCGAGAGCGGCTTCGGTGGCGATGGTTTCGCACATGATCGAAGCCGTTTCGGCGAGGGTCATAGGCGTGAATTGCTGAAGCTCGGTCTTGTTTGCTTTATAAGCACATTCATTGTGGAAGGCGTGACCGATCTCATGTGCCAACGTGCTGACCTGGTCGAAGGAGCCGTCGAAGTTGGCGAGGATGCGGCTTTCTTTCATGGCGGGTACGCCCATGCAGAATGCGCCGCCGCGTTTGCCTTCACGCTGTTCACCGTCAATCCAATTTTCGTCGAAGGTGCGTTTGGCAAAGGCACCGAGCTCGGGCGAGAATTTGTTGAAGTTTTCCACGATGAAATCGCGGGCTTCATCCCATGAGTAGACTTTGTCGGTCTTGCCGAGCGGGGCAGAGATGTCCCACCAGGCGAGTTTTTCCTTGCCGATCAGTTTCGCCTTGTGCTTGTAATAACGGCGGAACATGGGGAAGGAATCTCTCATCGCACCGAGCATGGCTTCGAGTGTGGCACGGTCCATGCGAGCTGAGTCGATCGAGGCATGGACGTTGTCTTCGCGTCCGCGTTTTTTGTCGAGGATGAGAGTCTCGCCTTTGACACCATTGAGACAGGCGGCTAGGGTTTCCTGCACGCCTGCCCAGGCTATGTTTTCAGCTTCGTAACCACGACGGCGCACGGACTCATCAGGATGCGAGCGTAAGTTGATGAGTGCGGGCATCGGCATCTTCTTCACTTCGCCGTCGAGTTCAAAGTCTACGGTCATTTGGGAAGTCAATGTTCCTTGCAGTTTGCCAAAGGCGCTGCCACCACTCAAAGTCAATTCGGCGGCGAGGACTTCCTCGGCTTCGCTCATCAGATATTTTGCTTGCTCTGCCGACTCAAGCAGGATGAATTCATGCGCCTTGGCTGAGGCGTTGGTCTTGGTCGCTTTTTTGATGGCAGGTTTTCCCAAGGTCCCTGCCCAGGCGGTGAACTTGGTTTGCAGAATGCTGCCTTGCACACTCATTTGCTGAAATTCTGAAAAGGTGCGCATGGCGTCTTTATTGCGCGAGTCGGTGGTGATGAAGGAGTAGAGATAGGCAGACAGAGTGCCGCCCAACTCGAAGACCTCATTGAAGCGTTCTGTCGATTCGCCGAGGAGTTTGCCAAGTTTTTTCGGGTCGGTCTTGGCGTTGGCTTTTTCGGCTTTCTTTAAGAAGGCTTCAAGCTCATCGAGCAGGGACTTGTATTTCTTGATGGCAGATTTGAATTGTTTTGAATCGAGAGCGGGATAGACGTTGGTCAGATCCCAGCGGGGTGCGGAAACAGACATTGGAAATCTCCTTTTGTGAAAAGATGGATTAAGTATATCAAATGGGAATTGGCTAATTTTGCCAACTTGCAAAAAGATTTAACCACCAAGCCCACAGAGTTTTTAAAGATTTTCTCTGTGAACTCTGTAGTGAGAAAATCAAAGGCTAGCGGCAAATAAAGGTTGGGATGGTGGAACTGCGCAGAGTGATATCCACCATGCTGCCCACAAGGACTTGCTGGATCTTGTTGCCGCTGTGACTGCCCATCAGGATCAAGTCGGCATTGTATTCAGCAGCGATATCATGCAGAGGGCGCGGTTCTTTTTGCTGGCTGATGATGTAGCGGGCTTCCACTTCGTGCAGTTCCAAATAACGGCGGGCGTAATCTTGAATATCTTCTTTTCTATTTTCATCTCCTCGCGCGGTGAAGACGGTCACTTCGGTCTTCCACATTTCGGCGAGATAGGCGGTGACGAACAAGGCTTCTTTGGCAAGCTCAGAACCGTCAAAGGCGAGCAAGGCGCGGGTGAAGGGAGTTGCTTCGGCAGGGACGGTAAGCAACGGGCGCGACGATCTTTCGATGATGGTGCGGAAGGGTGAATTCAACACAGACAGCCCCGAGCCTGGCGGGTTGACGAGTTTGACAAGAATCAAGTCCGTGACGATGGCGCGCTCAATGATGCGTGCGGTGATATCGCCCACATCCACGGCTAGCGTGCCTTGTACGTTGGCGTCGCGGCAGAGCTGTTCGAAGCGGGCTTTCACTTCCTGCGCTTCGTTGCTTTCGGCTTCTTCTTTTGTTTTGACGATGTGCAAGCCATGCAGTCTGGCGTTCTCGCGTTGGGCGATGACGATGCCTTGATGGAGGGCGTCCCAGCTTTCAGACTGTCCGCTCAGGGGGATGAGGATGTCTTCGAAGAGGTGCTCGGTGTAGCGGGCGATGGTGCGTGCCTTGCGCCAACTGCCGGCTTCAGAGGTGGCGGTTCGTTTCATGATCAGGTCTGTTACGGCCGTTTCAGACTGAATCTGCCACCCAAGCTCTTTTTCGAGAGCAGTGCGGTTCTCTGAGATCCAGATATATAAGTCGGTGATGGTGCGCCCGGGGAACCATTGCAATAATTCGCGATCGCGAATCGCTTCGGCGAGGGGAATGTACATGTCGTCGTACCAGTTCAGGGCGGCGTCTTGAAGCGCAGCTTTTTCCTCTTGTTCATTGGTAAAGATGTAACAACAGATGTCGATCTGCTCCATCAATTTTTCGTATTGACCCGGAATGGTGACGCTCAGGTCTACATTTGGGCGGGCATGGGCGAGGTCTGTTTTTTCGAGGAAGTCGATGTATTCAGATTTTATGATCAGGTCATCGAGCTTGGTTTCAGGTGTGAGGATGGCATCGGTCTTGAATTCGATGACATGTGCTTCGATGGTTTGAAGCCCCTCCTGCTTTGCAATGGAGACGCGATGGTTGCCGTCCAGCACAAAGTAGACTTCGCCCACTTTGTACACTTCGATGGGCGGCAGACCAAGACTGCTGTTCATGGCGGCTTTGACCCGCGCCCAGCGTTCGCGGTCGTTGTCTTGCAGGGGCAGGAAGGTGCGGGTGAAATCGGTATAGCGCCCAACGCTGCCGACAATGGCGGTAAGTGGAATGTTTTGAATGCCGCGTTCGGTGCGGGTATTCAGGCGCAGTTTTTGTGCGACGTCGTCGTAGGATAAAAGCTGGTTCGATCTGCCAGTGAAGCGTGCGATCACCTCCTGAATGGAGGCGCGCTGACGTGCCTGATGAAAATCCTCAATGGCAGAGTTGAGATTGTATAAATTATTGGACATGCTGGTTTAAAGTACCTTCCCTATGAGTATAAAGTTAATGTGGGTAGGCTTCAAGAGGGAAACTTTTTGCTTGTTTTTTTCGTCTAATCTGGAGTACAGTTAAAAGATGGAGGCATCTCTATGAAACAAGATAAATTTCTAACCGGCATTCTGATCGGTGTGGGCGCGCTGGTGGTTTTGGCGCTGGTGCTCTTCTTTACCCGGCAAGGCAAACAGGATTATGTGTCCGAAAACACCCCAGAAGGTGTAGTGCATAATTATGGGCTGGCTGTGCTCAATAAGGATTACGAAAAAGCCTATGAGTACCTGGCAGACTTGAAATATAAACCTGATTATGACGATTTCCGGCAGTCCTTCTTGAATGGCATGGTCATGCCTGAGAATACAGGCTTGGATATTGGCGAGACGACTCTCACTGGCGATGAAGCTGTAGTGGAATTAACACTCTACTACTCGTACAGTGACCCATTCTCCAGCCGCGTGGGTACGCCTGATCGGGCAGTCTTGGTGCAACAAGGTGGCGAATGGAAGATCAGCCTGATGCCCTACACGTTTTGGGACTACAACTGGTATCAGGAACCGTATACGCCGTAAATTTCTACGTCATTGCGAGGAGCGCTCTTGATTTTCGCGACGAAGCAATCTCCTGAAATACTCTGAGATTGCTTCGGGCGGAAGATCGCCGCCCTCGCAATGACAGAAAGACACTTATGAAAACAATTCGCCGATTATATTTTTACGCCGTCGCTGCCATCAGCATTGAAGTTGTGCTATGGGGCATCATCGGTTTGCTGCGTTCCATTTTCAATGCGCAGGATATTTCGAATAACGCTTCCAACCTGGCTTCTGCTCTGGCGCTCATCCTTGTGGGTGTGCCGATCTTCCTCATTCATTGGGTGTGGGCACAGAACGTTTCTGCAAAAGATGCCGAGGAACATTCAGCCGGTGTCCGCGCCATCTTTTTGTATGGCATTCTGCTTGGCACATTTATCCCTGCCGTTCAAAATTTGCTGGCGCTTATCAACCGCACCTTCCTTTCCACAGCCAATCTGTATGCATATCGCGCCGTGGTCGGCGGCAGCCAAACCTGGCAGGATAATCTCATTGCCATCGTCATCAACCTGCTGATCGCCGCTTATTTCTGGAACGTCCTCAAGGAAAACTGGCGCACTCTGCAAGAGACCGATGCCTTTGCAGAGATCCGCCGTTTGTATCGTTTTATTTGGGTCTTGTACGGTTTGCTGATGATGGTCTATGGCGCGCAACAAGCTTTGTCTTACGCCTTCAACATGCCTTCCAATGTTTTAGGAGAAGTTGGACGGGAAATCGCTGTTAACGCGATCGCTTTGCTATTGATCGGGTCTCCCATTTGGTTTTACTTCTGGCGGCTCTTACAAAATGCCTTGCCTGACTCTGCCGAAAAAGAGTCTTATCTACGCCTGGGCATTCTCTACCTACTTTCTCTTGCGGGTGTGATCGTCTTCCTCACTGCCAGCGGAAATTTCATTTACTTCATCTTGCTACAAATCTTAGGTGAGGGCGAAACCTGGCAGGAATTCATCCGTCAACTTGGCGGACCGATTTCTGTTGCCGTTCCGTTTGGGGTGATCTGGGCGTATTACAACAAATGGCTCAGCCAGCAATTTGACTTTGATGAAAATCTTCCGCGTCGGGCGGGCAAGCAACGCCTGTACTCGTATATTCTCTCTTTCTTAGGTCTTACCGCAACCGTGATCGGGTTGCTGACTCTCTTTTCCCTTTTGATCGACTTGGTCTTGGAGAATATGTATCTGAGCGAGTCTGGGATTCGTGAACCGCTGGCAGGTGCTCTGGCGACACTAGCTGTGGGTTTGCCCATTTGGCTGATCTCATGGCGTCCGCTTCAAGCGCAGGCAACCGCAAATGATGATACGGGCGATCATGCTCGTCGTTCGGTCATTCGTAAGTCGTATTTGTATCTCGCTTTGTTTATGGCAGTGATCGGTGGCATGGTCGCGGCAGGGACGCTGGTCTTTGAGCTGGTCAACGCCGCATTGAGCAACGCTTCCTCTGGGATTTTGTCAAACGTACTTACGGAACTGACGGCGTTGATCGTCTTCGTTGTGGTGCTGGTATATCATCTGCTGGCTTTGCGTGCTGACGGTGCTGCTCGTGCAGACATCCTCGCGGAGAAGCAGAATCAATTTCAGGTGCTGGTCTTCGATCAAGACGGGAAGTTTGGCGCGGATGTAAAGTCTACGTTTGCGAAGCGTGCGCCTGAGGTGCCGGTCACTGTAGTAAACGTAAATGAATCCATCCCCAACGATGTAAAGGCGAGTGCTGTGGTCTTGCCGGGTTCTCTGGCGGTGAATACGCCCGAAAAGGTTGAGGCGTGGATCCGCTCTTTTAACGGGAACAAGCTCATCGTCAGTGATGAGGCGGCGGGCGTGTTCTGGATGAATGATCTCGAGCAGGCAGCCGATTCGGCGAAGTCTATGGCTGAAGGGCAGGACATCCGCCCGCAATCTTCCAAACGTACGACCTCTGTTTGGACGTATGTGGCGTATGTGTTTGCCGGGTTGTTTGCCTGCCAGGTGTTGGTTATGCTTTTGTTGTTTGGGGTTTCGATGGTGGCTGGGTTCTAAATATTTGTAATGCCGATCTTAATCCCGAAGGGGTGACAGAACTGTGTCATCCCTTCGGGATTTGCTTTAAATTTGTATTGGTTTTCTATTATTCTTCCATCCCTTTGGGATTGGATGATATACTTTTGAAAATTCTGATTATTTATTAAGCGAGGCGCACCATGAAAGTGACTGTCCTTCAAGAGAATCTTGCCCGTGGTCTAAGCACTGTTTCGCGCGCGGTTTCTTCGCGCAGTACATTGCCGGTTTTATCGAACATTTTGATCGCGACCGATGAAGGTCGTTTGCGGCTCTCTGCCACCAATTTGGAATTGGGCATTACCTGTTGGATTCCCGCGCGCATTGACGAGAATGGTTCCACGACGGTTCCTTCACGTACGTTCAACGATCTGGTCAATACCCTGCCGGGTGATCAGGTGCAGTTGACACTGGATGTGAAGTCACAGACCTTGCATGTGAAGGGCGGATCTTCGAATAACGATATCAAGGGCATCGACGCGCAAGAATTCCCGCCCATGCCCACGCCTGAAATGAAAGATGCCGTGCAGCTGAATGTGGCAGATTTCAAAGAAATGATCCAGCAGGTGGTCTTTGCTGCTTCGACCGATGAAGCCCGCCCAGTATTGATGGGAGTGTTGATGCAAGTGGAAAAGGACAAAGTCACCATGGCGGCTGCGGATGGTTTCCGCCTTTCGGTGCGCAAAGGTCAACTCGCTCATGCTGTGAAAGACTCTTTCAATATCATCATCCCTTCGCGAGCGTTGAACGAACTGGCACGTGTGGCGCATGACCCCGAAGAACCCATTTACATGGCAGTGCCCAAACAGCGTGGACAAGTCATCTTCCGCGTGAAAGATGTGGAAGTGGTCTCGCAGTTGATCGACGGAACCTTCCCCGATTACCACCAGATTATTCCGCGCAATTATAAATCGCGCACATTGGTTTCAACAGCGGCATTGCTCAAAGCCTGCAAGCAAGCCGAGATCTTCGCCCGTGAAGGTTCGAATGTGGCACGGCTCGACATCAAACAATCCAATGGCGATATGCAGCCGAGTGAAGTGGAAATTTCCGCGACGTCAGAAGAGACTGGCAAAAACGAAACCATCGTCGAAGCGACCGTAGACGGCGGCAGTGTGCTGATCGCCTTCAACGTCAAGTTTTTGCGAGAGGCGTTGGAAGTCATCAAGACCCCGAATGTGGCACTCGAAACCACCGCCCAGAATGCACCAGGTGTGGTCAAACCGGTCGGTGACGATAACTTCCTACACGTCATCATGCCGATGCACTTGGGATAAACTCAAAGCCTGAAGAAATGAATCCGTCAGATTTCCGTCTGACGGATTTTTTGTTATAGAATCAGACGGACTGACCTAGTCTCCTAAAAGGTGAACCATGACCACTCCAAAAGTTTCCATCGATAATGTCTTACGCATTTTGCTTGCCTTGAGTCAATATCCCATCTTAAGCGGGCGTATCCGCCACCAGATGCGTAAAGCCTTGTACTCACGCGGCATCGTCCGCAAAGAGGTATTTGAAGAGGAAGTGAAGCGTAAAGCGGTTGAGTCTCAAACCCTGGAGGGCATCACCGATCCATTAACGGAAGAAGCCAATGAGATCTGGCAAATGCGCCTGACCCGTGTGAAAGATTCACTGACTGATTTTTATTTTGCCTATAACCTGCCATACGCCGAATTTGAAGATGTCGTCCGGCAGGTGTTAGCAGAACGCGGCAGCATTGATTCAGATTTTGTGTGGGTCAATCCCGAACTGGCGCCGCAGGAACTGCTCTTTGAACAAGGTGAGATGATCGAATCCATGCCGGATGCCGATAAAGAAAAGTATGAAGCGCGTTTGCAAGCCATCATCGCTGTGTTGATCCGCACCATGATCAGCGACCAGTTGAAATACATCAAGATCGCGCGTCAGTGGTTTACGGTGGAAGACCTGCGTGAGATCAGCCGTCGCAAGATCGGCGGTGGAAAGATCGGCGGCAAAGCGGCTGGCATGTTGCTCGCCATGCGCATCCTCAAAGAGACGGCGCCTGAAGGTATTCGAGACCGATTCCGCCTGCCCAACTCTTTTTATCTGGGCTCAGATGTGTACTACAACTTCATGTCACTCAATGACCTTGGCGGTTGGAATGGTCAGAAATACAAGACCGAAGAACAGATGCGCGAAGACTTTCCGCTTTTGTGCGAAGAATTCTATAAAGGCGAATTCCCTCCCGAAGTCATTGAAAACCTCGACCGTGTTTTGGTCGAAGCGGAAAACCGTCCCTTGATCGTTCGTTCCTCCAGTTTGCTTGAAGATAATTTTGGTACATCCTTTGCCGGTAAATACGAAAGTATCTTCCTCCCCAACCAGGGTCCGCGTGAAGAACGTCTCTCCGCTTTAACGAATGCGATTGCAAGAATTTACGCCAGCGTTATGAATCCAGATGTGTTGATCTATCGGCACACCAAAGAACTGGCAGATTATGATGAACGCATTGGCATCCTGATCCAGATCGTGGAAGGTGAACAGGTTGGGCGCTATTACTTCCCGCACGCGGCAGGCGTGGCGTTCAGCCGCAATCTATATCGCTGGTCACCGCAGATCAAACAAGATGAAGGTTTCCTGCGTCTTGTCTTTGGTCTGGGTACCCGCGCTGTAGATATGCTCGCAGATGATTATCCACGCCTGGTGGCGCTCAGTCATCCGCGCCTGCATTCTTCATCCGATGTCCGCACCATCAAACGCTATTCGCAGCAAAATCTCGATGCGATCAATATAGAGACCAACACCTTCGTCACCATCCCTGTAAGTGAAGCGATCAATGCAGACTATGGACCGTTGCGCTACATCGCTCAAGTGGAACAGGATGGCTACCTCGCCCCGATCCTCTCACGCCTCCACTCTACCGAGAAACTGGTCCTCACCTTCGACGGCTTACTCTCGCGGACGCCTTTCTCAAAATCCATGCGTACCGCATTGGCTTTACTGGAAACTCATTACGGCTCGCCTGTCGATACAGAATTTACCGTTGAGATATTGAACCCTGATGAACAGCCCGATGTGAGAATCACGCTCTTGCAGTGCCGCCCGCAAAGCCACATTCACGAATCCAATGATGTGCAAATCCCCGCGGATCTGGAAGCAGAGAACATCATCTTTTCGTCAGAGACCATGGTTCCGCAAGGTGTCGTCAAAGATATCGAATATGTTTTATTCGTTCCATCTGAAGGATATTTCAGCCTCGAGACCCAAGCCGAACGAACGCAATTGGAACGATCCATTGGGCAACTTAACTCCGCACTAAAAGGTCGTATCTTCATTGCGGTAGGTCCGGGGCGCTGGGGCACATCCACGCCAGACTTGGGCGTGCACATCTCGTATAGCGATATTTACAATTCACGCGCATTGGTCGAACTTGCCGGGGAAGAAGTAGGTGCATCGCCTGAACCTTCTTTTGGAACGCATTTTTTCCAGGACTTGATGGAAGCCAATATCTATCCGCTTGGCGTATTTCTGGATGAAGAAGGCACCACGTTTAAACGAGACTTTTTCTACAGCACGCCGAATCGAATCTCTGAATTTATTTCCATCGAAAATCCACGTGTTGTTGCTGCTTTGAAGTTAATCGCTGTAAGTGATTATCGTCCCAACGCTAGCCTCGATTTGATCATGGATGCAAGTAAGAGTCGTGCCGTCGCTTTTCTCAACGGGGCAGTCTCAACTCCACCAGAGGAAGATAAGATCACCGGCACGGTTCCATCGAGTTTGGAATAAAAAAAATGGGCGACTCATCATCGCCCATTTTTTATCTCTTTAAAAAAGAACAAATGTTCTATTTTAATTCTTCACCTCTAGCTGACTTTGAACTGATGTTACATCCCTAGCTTGTTCTTGCACTGGGAATCGTTTCGTCCAAACAAGCCATGCAATGAACAATGCCATTCCGATCCATGCAGTCGGTGCAGCAAGAGTTCCAGCAAATGCCATGTTGAATCCAGGTGCAAGAAATAACACCGGCAACCCTGCGATCGCGTTGACCGATCCATGTGCAAGCGCAGCCACCCATGGACTCTTTGTGTTGAGATACAACCATGAGATGATCACACCCAACAAAACACAGAAGATGATCATCATGAATATCCCAAGAATTGGATAGCCTGGATAGTTATGTCCTTGAACAATAACAGGTGCGTGCCACACGCCCCAAATGAGTCCGCTCAACAGAGCGGCTTTCCATTGTCCAAGTGGAAGCAAGTGCGGAAGTAAAAATCCGCGCCAGCCTAATTCTTCTCCCATCGTGAATAAGATGTTGATGAAAGGACCCAACGTCAATGCAAGCAACGCTTGTGATAACACGATCACCATCGGTGAAATATCCGCTCCACCCGGTGCAGACTTCAATGCATCACGGATCATCGTAAAGTTCAGATCAAGTTTTGCCAACCCAAACATCAACGTGAACAAACCACCAAGGATAGTCAACGCGGCTGGCAATAACCATGCCCAAAGATAAAAGCGTTTAGGTCCCAAGGTGTTCAAACGCAAACTGTTGAATGGTTTCTTTGCGATGAACAGGGTCACAATCATGGCGGCGATACCGGGAGCCCACATTGCGATTGCCCATAATCCTTGCGTTGCCAATTGTTTGGTGGACGCATCCTGATCATTTAATGCAAGCGGCGCAAGGAATAAGGGCCACGAGAATAAAACCGTAATGCCCAAGAACCAATAGATATATTTTCTTTCGATCATTTTTGCCTCACTATGATTTGTTGTATTGCGGCATCGAACGCTGACGGATGGTTTCACGAGTCAACGGGCGTTTGGCAATGACATTGATCTTGTTCTCATGCTCGATAACATGAGTTGAAATAACCTCCCAACCTTCGACACCCCAGTCATTCAGCAATTGTTCCAATTCTTCAGCCTTTACTCCCGACCAAAATCCGCCAACGGTTTGGACGCGATATTCCCATTTTGGTAGTTCATTATTCATTTCGAGATCCTTTCGTTTCACGTGAAACAAAACATGCGTGCCGTAAAGACACGCACGTTGAAGTTATGCCTTTGTCTCGCTGCGATATAGGATGTACGAGTAAATGACGAGCGCCAGCGTGGAGCCCATCAGCGGAACGAAGAGCAACCAGAAGGCTACCATTCCGCCGAAGAAACTTCCAAAGAAGGCTAAAGCTCCTGAAACCATGAACAAGACCGAGCCAAGTTGATGCGTCTTATCCCAGACCGAATCACTTGAGAGAGTCCACGGGGTGCGTATCCCGATGAAGAAGTTTCGTTTGGCTTGTCGCAGTAGATAGCCAATGAAGATGAATAAGATGCCCATGAAAGGCAGCATCATCGAACTCATTTTGAAGCTTTGATACCCGAGGCTCCATGCGAGCGTCAGCCCGTGGATGTAGAGCATGAACACGGTCATGAATACAATGAACAGGTTGAATGTGCCGCGGAAACTTGCGATGTTCGCCTTGAGCGGATCCATGTTGGGCAGGGCGATAAACAGCCCGAATATCCCGAGTGTGATCAGTGGCATCAGAAACACGCCCCAGAATTTAGACATGGTTCCATCCACTTCGTCGTTGGCATTCCAGTGTGAAGCCATTTGTTCAGGGAGTTGATTCCATAACAGTGCGCCTGCGATCACTGCGATGGCGATGAGTGTGAGTACGATGATGGATGTGGTTTTCGTTGTCATTTTGATTTCCTTTTATTGTTTCACGTGAAACAGCGTTTTTTGTTATTGAGAGTGTGCTAGCCCAAAAACATGACGATGCTACTTGTCATTTTTCGGCAGATTATTCTGCGCCAATGAGACCATGCCGCTCAAGCCGCCGAGATTCATCGTATCTACTGCGGAGGATGGCACGATCACCAAAGCGCCTTTTTCCTTCAAGCCTTCGAACAACATATTCATCGCACGCAGGTGTAATGCGGTCGGGTTGTTGATATATGCCTGCGAAGCTTCAGAGAACGAAGCCGCAATCTGCTTTTCAGACTCGCCGAGGATCACGCGTGCCTGGCGTTCGCGTTCTGCCTGCGCTTGGCGTGACATGGCATCTTCCAAGTCTTGTGGAATAACAATATCGCGGATTTCTACAGACTGAACGGTCACGCCCCAAGGCGTCGTACGTTCGTCGATTACAGCTTGTAACTCTTTATCGATCGAACTACGTCCAACCAGAATATCAGCCAGCATCTTCTTGCCGATGATATCTCGTAGCGCAGTCTGGGCTGCCCAATCTACGGCGGCACGATAATCTTCCACTTCGAGCGCGGCTTTTTCAGCATCCCACACTACCCAAAATAATACAGCGTCCACATCGACAGGCACAGTATCTTTCGTCAATGTTTTCTGTGCTGCGAACGGCGTCACCATCACACGATGATCGATCCATGAAGGCGTGGTATCTACAACGGGAATGATCCAGAACAAACCGGGTCCTTTCAACCCAACGAACTTGCCGAGCCGCAACAACACAACCTTCTGCCATTGCGAAGCGACCTTGAGTGCGAAAAGAAAATACGACCCGACCAAGGTCCAGCCGAGAACCCAAACACCCAATATGGCATCGGAGTATTTACCATCTCCAATGATCGCGCCGAAGACCGCGATGACTAAAAAGATACCGAACAACGTGCCTGCGATTGCCGGAATGTGCTGGTCTTCTTTTTTGTTTTGAACGAACGACTTAAGAAATTGTGTACTCATATTGACATTCTCCTGACTTACATACTTATTCTTCATCTTTGACATGTTTCGCTTCTTTCCATAACTTCAAACTGTCTCTAACCATTTGGCTGACTTCTCGCTCAGAGAATCCCAACCGATATGCTTCACTGATGTAGCGTTGCGTGAGTTCAGAGAGTGACTCTTTCCTCAACTTTTCTGTAACCTCTGGCGGTGGTATTTCTGTGATGTAAGTTCCGCGTCCTTGCTGTGTAGATATGATGCGGGCTTCATCCAGAATGCGATATGCACGTGCCACCGTATTAAAGTTGACTCGTAACTCAGATGCTAAAGATCGAACGGTTGGCAATTGATCACCGGGTTTCAAAATCCCATTCACAAGTTGACTTTGGATCTGATTGACGATCTGTGTGTAAATGGGTAACCCAGAATGGAAATCAAGTTGTAGTGTGAGTTTCTTCTCTGTCATAGGTTTCCTTATATTGTACTAATTGTATCATTGTGTGAATTGTAGCACTTAAGGACTTTAAGTCAAGCCCCTTAAGAATGAAAACGGGCAGTTGGTTAACCAACTGCCCGTAAAAATATATAGCGAGACCACGTTTATTTCTTCTTGGTTTTTATGCGCCTTACGGCAGTGCCCAATCTCTGAATGCCCTCTTCAATATCTTCAATCGGTTGCGATGCAAAGTTGAGACGGATCCAATCCTCGCCGCTGACGCCATCAATGAAAAAAGAATTGCCCGGTGAAAATGAAACTCCTTCTTTGCAGGCAATTGGAAGAAGGTCATTTGCAGAAAGAGATTTTGGCAACCGTAGCCAGATAAACAAACCACCTTTGGGTGTTTCGAAAGAAATACCTGATGGCAGATGTCGCTCAATGGCAGCTATCATAGCGTCACGCCGGGCGCGGAAGATCTGACTGGAGCGATGCAAGTATGTTTGGTAACGACCCACGGTCATATACGCGTCTAATGCACGTTGTATCAGCGTAGACGTTGCCAGATCGCTGAGACGTTTGAAGTTAAGCAAGCTTTCATTCACTGGACCATCTGCCACGATGAAGCCAACTCGCAGACCGGGCATCAGCATTTTTGAAAAAGTGCTGACGTAAATGACCTGCCCGCCGGGGTCTAATGATTTGAGCGAGGGTTGGGTATGTCCTTCATAACGTAAGTCGCCTACGAAATCATCCTCCAAAATGGGAACGTTGTATCTGCCTGCCAACATGATCAGCTGACGACGTCGGGCACTGCTGAGGCAGGTGCCGGTTGGGTTGTGAAAGTTGGGCACGGTGTAGATCAGTTTGGGATGATGGAGTTGTAGAAGCGTTTCCATTTTTTCAACCTGCATTCCTTGTCCATCGACCGGAATGCCTACAATCTGGAACCCAAGCGTGCGGAATAGATCAATTGCTGCGGAATAGGTAGGGTCTTCCACCAGAATAATATCATTTGACTTCAACAAAACTTGCGATGTCAAAAAGATAGCCTGTTGCGAACCAGCAGTGATGAGAATATTGTCAGGGTGGGTTTGCAAGCCCTGGCTGGCAAGGATGCGAGCGATCCCCTCTCGTAATGGAGCGTATCCTCTGCGTTCTCCATATTCAAGCGCATCGATCTGGTCACGTCGCATAACAGACTGGATCACTTTACGGAACTCATCTACCGGGAATTGACGCGCATCACTGATACCACTAGCGAAACTGATCGGGTGTGGATGCCCACTTGCCTGAAGCATTTCATCGGCTGTATCGGAATTTGAAAATATATTCCTTTGCAGGTTCGTTTGCCAAAGAGGCCAGGGTGCATCGGTATTATTTTTTGAGATTGCGGGTAGTGGATACACAGGCAACACATACGTTCCGCTGCCCATGCGTGAAAATACCAAGCCATCTGCTTCTAAAGCTGAGTACGCATTTTCAACCGTGGTGCGATTGACTCCAAGGTCATGCGCCAGTTGACGACAAGCAGGCAGGCGCGTCTCGGCGGGAAGATTGCCCGAGAGGATGGCTTGCCGAAGATGGCTTTCGATCTGCTGATAAATGGGAATGCCGTTTTGACGGTCGAGAGGGATGCGCATATTGCTCTCCAGATCACTTTGGTATGGTGAATATATCATTATCCAGCAAGTGCAACGGGGACATTTCGCCTTTTTATGGCTTTTATTGATTAAATTGGACGGTTAAGATTTTGCGTTTATTGGCTCTTAACATGTGCCAATTTCGTCCTACAATTGGTTCTCATAAGAACACCATTGCGGAGCGTCCATTTTTAGGAGAGCCCGCACGATAAAACCCAAAACGTTTCAAAACTAGGAGTTCAATATGCAAGCAAAGACTGGTACATGGACTGAGAAAAAAGGTTTAGCGCAAATGCTAAAGGGCGGCGTCATCATGGATGTGGTGAATGCCGAGCAAGCCAAGATCGCGGAAGAAGCGGGCGCCTGCGCCGTAATGGCGTTGGAGCGCGTGCCTGCCGATATCCGTGCGGATGGCGGTGTGGCGCGCATGTCTGACCCGGACATGATCCTTAAGATAATGGATGCGGTTTCCATCCCGGTGATGGCAAAGTGCCGCATCGGTCATTTTGTTGAGGCGCAGATTCTCGAATCCATCGGCGTGGACTATATTGATGAATCCGAAGTCTTGACCCCGGCGGATGAAGAACATCACATTTTGAAGCACAACTTCAAGGTACCCTTCGTTTGTGGTTGCCGCAATATCGGTGAAGCGCTTCGTCGTATTGGCGAAGGCGCAGCGATGATCCGTACCAAAGGCGAAGCGGGCACTGGTGACGTGGTTGAAGCCGTGCGCCATGCCCGTACTGTGATCGGCACGATCAAGCAGTTGTCCGTGATGGGTGATGAAGAATTGATGGCATTTGCCAAGAACAACGGCGCGCCGTATGAATTGGTGAAAGAAGTGAAGGAATTAGGTCGTTTGCCGGTGGTGAACTTTGCCGCGGGCGGTGTGGCGACTCCTGCTGATGCGGCATTGATGATGCAGCTTGGCGTAGACGGTGTCTTCGTCGGTTCGGGTATCTTCAAATCAGGCGACCCTGCCAAACGTGCGGCAGCGATTGTCAAATCGGTTACGCATTATCAAGATGCCTCCATCCTTGCGGAAGTGAGCAAGAACCTAGGCGAAGCCATGGTCGGACGCAATGCCGCGCATATGCCCGAAGCCGAAAAGCTCGCGGTACGTGGTTGGTAATAAATAGTACGGCTATCAGCAGTCAGCTATCAGCCTTTTGCTGAGCGCTGACTGCTGATAACTAAAAGCTGAACTTTTATGAAAATCGGTGTCTTAGCTTTACAAGGTGATTTTGCAGAACATATCTCCATGCTGAAGAAGATCGGCGTGGAAGCAGTGGAAGTGCGTCTGCCCAAACATTTGGATGGATTGAATGGGCTCATCATTCCCGGCGGTGAATCAACGACGATTGGCAAGCTGGCAGTGGCGTATGGATTGATCGAGCCGTTGCGCGAGTTTGGGAAAGCACATGCCATTTGGGGAACCTGCGCAGGCGCGATCTTTCTTTCCAAAGATATCGGGCGAGACCAGCCCCTGCTTGGCTTGATGGATATCAAAGTCAAACGCAATGCCTTTGGGAGACAGGTTGATTCTTTCGAAACCGACCTTGAGATCGATGAGTTATACAAAGCCACTGGCACAGAACATCCCTATCATGCGGTCTTTATTCGTGGACCCATCATCGAAGAGGTCAGTGGAACAGCAAAAGTGTTGTCTGCACTGGAAGATGGGCGCATTGTCGCCGCCCAGCAGGGACAGTTGCTGGCAACCTCCTTCCACCCCGAATTAACAGATGATACACGCTTCCACGAGTATTTCATCTCGCTGGCATCGTGATATATTTAAGGGGGCATGTTCAAACGCGTGCCCCCTTAAATATCATGACTACCCGCCCTCTCGACCTGCTTGACCTTCCCACCATCGCTCGCTATCGAAACGACGTTTTGACTCTCGATATTGCGCGGGCGTTGACGCGTGGTCATCCCCTAGGTGCCATGGGATTGATGGCGTACGTGAACCCGGCACGCCATTTGTATGCAGCATTGAAAAAAACAGAGGACGCATCTTTGCTGGGGGGCATTATTCACACTCGTGGAGAACCATTTGCAAAATTACTTTATCTTGCTCCGCGCTTCAACCTCAAAGACCCAAACCTACCCGAATTGATCGAACACCTGTCTGCACAGGCGGGTGAATGGCAGGCATTTCACGTCATTGCTGAAGTAGAAGAAACCAGTGACGTATTCACCGCATTACGCCGTTCAGGCTTTGCGGTCTATGCCTGGCAGCGAGTTTGGGACGTGAGTCAGATTCAGAAAACCGTATCAGACCCAAGTCGAAGTTGGAAGCGCATGCAGTCCGTCAATTTGCCTGCGGTGCAGAGTCTGCATTATCAGATCGTGCCGCAGTTGCTGCATCTCATTGAACCGGCTCCCAAACGCGCGGAAGGTTTCATTTACAGTGATGGGCATTCTTACGCCAATGTTAGTTATGGCGTCTATGGTGTTATGCTTACCCCGTTGATCCCGCCGGATGCAAGCGATGTGAGCGAAACCATCATCTCGCTGATCAACAGCCTTACCGACCGCCGCGGACGTCCCGTATATATCAACGTTCGTTCTTATCAAGCCTGGCTTGAATTGGTGTTGGAAGATCTCGGCGCCACCGCATTGCCGCGGCAGGCTGTGATGGTGAAATATCTTGCACGACTGGTAAAGGAAGCTCAGCCTGCACTTGTGGTACCCAACAATGCACGCATTCAACCTACACAAATGAGCAGGATGGAATCGGATGAGTAAGTGGAGCATTTTCAATAAAGGACGTACCATCGGTTCGGTCAGTGCCGAGGGTGGGTTGATCCTCTCGGACGAAGAACACGAAGAGGGTGCACGTATCACCCTCAAACGTGGCACTGGCTATGTTTCAGTTTCGCTGATCGTTTTTGGGTGGATCGACCACACTCGTTTTTTTAACACCGACTCCGATGCCCAACGCGAGTATCGCGCCATGAAACCCGCTGCAGTATCAATCTTATCTGTCATCAACACCGAAGGTATAAGTGATATAAAAATATGGGAAGCAATTTCAGAATTCGTCAGGCGGTTTCCATAACATGCTTAAAGCATTGATCTTTGATTTTGACGGGCTGATCCTCGATACAGAAACGCCCGAAGTTTTGGTTTGGCAATCCATTTATAAAGAACATGGTTTTGAACTCCCGGTGGAAGAATGGGCAAAAACCGTAGGCGGATACGGTCTCTCGGACTTTGACGCCGCCCACCATCTATCGGCTCAGACTCAGGGACGGCTGGATCCTGTTTCCCTGCGGGCTCAATACAGGCTGGAAGCGGATGCGATCATCCATGCTAATCCCATCCTGCCCGGCATTATGGAGATGATCCTTGCCGCAAAAGAACACGGACTCAAAGTTGCCATCGGTTCCAGTTCACCGCACTCATGGGTGGACACACACACGCAACGCCTCGGCATTTATCATCATTTTAATCACATCATATGTCAGGATGATGTTGCCCCCGGCAGAACCAAACCGCACCCCGATATTTATTTGAAAGCATTGGAGACTCTGCAAGTGGATAAAACCGAAGCAGTGGTCTTTGAAGACTCGCCTAACGGAGCCCTCGCCTCAAAACGTGCGGGTATTTTTGTAGTGGCAGTTCCCAACCCGCTCACGGCAAAGATGAACGTACAAGGTGATCTGACCGTATCTTCATTGGCAGAGTTGACCTTACAAGATTTAATGAATAGATGATAGTTATTTTTAGAGTGACTGTCACCTGATTGTATAGAACTATGCAGAAGCGCATCATCCCCATTCTCATCGCCATATTGATAGTAGCAGGCGGAGTCTATTTTTGGACACGTTTAACCCAACCAGAAATACAAACCCTGCCAGAGGATATCGTCACCCCAATTCCAACTGCGCTTTCTGCACATGCGCCCAATGTTCTGCCATTGGCGACTAGCCCGCTAAAAAAATCCATCACGTCTGCAGGTGATTATCTCCTACGTCAGCAATTACCGAACGGCGAATTGGCGTATCAAGTTAACATCTTTACCAATGACCGTTCTTCCACTCCCTCGAATCTCCGTTTGATGGGCGGCGTGTCTGCACTGTACACGGTTTGTCGCGTTTCAAAAGACTCAACCTATTGCGAAGCAGCAGATCGCTCTCTCGAACATTATCTTCCCAACCTGCTCACAGACTCTGAACATTTCAAAGGTACGTGTTTGTACACCAACGGAGTTTGCCCCTTGGGTGGCGCGACTGTCAGCATTGACGCCATCTACAAACGTTGGCAAGCCAATGGGAACGTCCTACTCAACGGGCATGACCTGCTTGCAGATGCCGTGAACCTTGGTTATTTCATCGCCTCGATGCGTAGACCAGAAGGCGGCTTCTACCATTCCTTTGACCCACACTACACCGGAACTGTTGACCCAAACTACATTGCCCCAACATTTAATGGCGAAGCTATTGCCGCACTCCTGCAACTTTATGAAATGACCGGCAATGAATTCTGGCTGGAGCAGGCACGAGAAGTGAACGAATTTATGCTGACTCAACCTATCACCGAAGATTATGGTCACGCTTATGCGTTCGCCCTTTTTGCGCGAGTGGATGAACTCACTCAAACAGACCAAGCCTATGCCAAACAGATCGCCGACCTCATCATTGCGGGACAGGTCCGTTCGTTGAACCCGGCGAACTCCAGCATCTCCACCTCTACCAAGATCGAAACGCTGACGTCCATTGCGCAAGCCTTTGCTCTTAGTGAAACCGATCATTCTTGGCTGGATCGCGAAATAAAGACCTTCATCACCTTTGTGCAGGCGCGCCAATTACCCGCCAATGACTGTAACTTTGCATTCTCTCAGGATGTGTTGGCGCGTTACAAAGGCGGCTTATTCAGCAACTGTGAAGACCCATCCATTCGCGTGGATGCGATCCAACACTGGGTCAACGGCTTGACGATGTATTTGGAATATTTGGGAATGAAATAGATCGCGAAGAAACAGTTTTCTGTTTTATTGAAAACTAAAGCCTATTTCGAAAGTTTGTAGCCAGTGGCTTCAACCATTGCACGAACAAAATCATATTCGGCATCATCAGCGGGAGAAGCACCTGACCAGCCATAGAAGTCTGTAGAACCAATAGTAATGTTCCAATCTTCGGTTTGTGAGAAGGCAACGAATGCTTCTTCGATCTGTGCGCGAAGGTCAACAGGAAATTCAGGACCGAAAGAAAACGTGTCATTAGGAACTGCTTGTGATATCGCGAGAATACGAACTTTTTGAATCACATCAGGATAGTCGATACGAATATTGGCGCGTGCATCCATAATCTGGTACCCGTCGCAAAGCATTTTTTTGCCTTCGGTATCTGGTGCGCAGTCGGCGATGGCTTCATCTGGGATCTCGTACTGCGCTAGGTCAGTGATAGAACCGGCGAGGAAGTCATCATACGTGAAGATCGTAGCGCCTTCGGGGTTCAAAGGAACACTATAGAACACGGTGCCGAAGTCAACTTCGCCGTTGTACACAGCGATGACGGTCTGGTTGTGACCACTGGTCTGAACCTGTTCACCAGGGGTAACGCCTGCCTCTGCTAGTTCAACAGTGGGGATCATATAACCATTTGTTGAAGCTTGGTCGCTGTAACCCCACTTTTTGCCTTCAAGGTCAGCAAGAGATTGGATATCGCTGTTACGGGCAACGATATATTCAGTCCAAAAAACCGGGTAACCAAAACGAATGGCTTTGAAGGCAACATCCACACCGCACATCTGATTGGCGATGGCATACCCAAGACCGGTAAGGAACGCCATGGTGTCAGCAGGGGAAGCACACATTTCTTCGACGGTCGCGGCGTACGAGGTCGGGATAACCACTTCAAAATTTAGACTGGTGGCTTTATTCAAAGATGCGGCCATTATTTCACCACCATTTAAGATTATGTTCGCATCTACAGAAGGGATAAACAGAATCTTGATAGGGTGCTCAAGCGAGCCAATGGCGCGAGCAGTTTCGGTCGGCTCAGTGGTATCTTTCATGCCTGTTGGCTCAGGTCTACTCGAAAAAATTTTTCCAATTAAGGCAGAAGTAATTACTATAGCGACAACCGTTCCTACCAAACCTATCATAGCAATAATTATTGCAGTGTTTGCTTTTTTGTTTTTCGTTTCGATTTTCTTGGGTTTTAGACTGCCCGCTTTAGAAGATTCTTGCTTTAGTTCCGGCTTCTTTTCAATAGTTGCTTCGCTTCTGCGCGATGAGGCAATATTGGGAAGCCATATTTTTTTAATTTGTAATGTCGCCCCAATCTTATTAGACCGTGCTTGCAAAGCTCGCATAAGCATTTCATAGCCATCTTCTTGAAATAAATCCACCCAATGCCACTTTCTCAAACTTTCGAGATTATCACATTCTTCCAACCTTGCTGGGATAATGAATATCTCGCCTTCGGGTTTTTCCATGGCAGTATCGAGAGCAAGGCGTAC
>JAFLCE010000064.1 GCA_017303655.1 Anaerolineae bacterium | reverse complement strand
GAAAGGGCAACACCTGGAACCCCGGCAATGACTGCTTCCATGGCGGCGGTGACGGTGCCAGAGTAGGTCACATCGTGACCGAGATTCGCGCCTACGTTAATGCCGGAAACGACCAGGTCAAATTTTTCTTTGAAATAGCCGAGCAACGCCAGTGAGACGCAATCACTAGGCGCGCCGTCGCTGGCAAAGGCTTGCGAGCCGTCTTCGAGGCGGAACTCGCGCACGCGTAGGGCACGGTCTAATGTTTTGACGTGACCGCCGCCAGACCAGTTTCGGTCTGGGGCGAGGATGGTGACGGTTCCGAGTTTGCGCATTTCCTGCGCTAGGGCAAGCAAGCCGGGGGCAAGCACACCATCGTCGTTGGTGACTAGGATTTGTTTGGTCATTGCGTTTTCCTTGATGGTTTTATATTTTCTTTGATGAAGAATTGGGGGATAAAACATCCCACATGCTTCCCTGCGGGGAAGTTTGTGGGATGAGTGTACTTTTACTTCATTAAAAATGACAAGCAATAATGGGGATTTATGCCTGTGTTTGCTGTTGAACCTGTGAGACGAGTGAAAGACGGGCAAAGACGCTTTCGAGATAGCGTATGCCCCAACTGCCTAAGACGCGAACGGCGCTCCATTCGTTCATTTTGCGAACTTGTGTGGTTCGTTCGCGGATGGACACCAGCAGGTCAGCAGCCGTTGTGCCGGGAAATTCTGTTGCGCCAAAACCAATCGTATCGATCGTATGCGCATCACTGTTGCCAATATGGGCAATCGGCAGGGTGCTGGCAAATATCTCGGCATAATGATTGCTCAAGCGGTCAATGGCGGAGCCGTTATAAGTTTCAATGCCGATCAGGATGGGTCCGGCAATCGGATGCTTCAATGCCTTGAGGATCGAGTAAGGGGTCAGGCTTTTCATGCCCATTCCGCCTGCCATGGGGTGAGCGGCAATCGCCACCCCGCCCTGGTCTTTTACGCGCAACAGGGTCTCAATGAGTGAAAGCCCCGGTTGAATCTTTTCGTGAATGAAGAGCGCCAGAAGGTCGCCTTCAGCGGTGGTGATCTCACTACCGGGGATCACTTCCACGCCGTAGTGTGAGGCGAGTTTGACCGCTTCCAATGACCCGGCGATCTCGTCGTGATCTGTAATGGCGATGACGTTCAAGCCGATCTCATGTGCGCGGCGCAGCACTGATTGAAGCGTGGCTGTCCCATCGTAGCTATAGATTGTGTGGATGTGTAAATCTGCAAGTCCCATTGAATTCTCCAATTTCTTATCAGGTTAGACCGCGCAGAACGCGGAAAGTTTCATAAGTGGAATGATGGAGACAATCACGCTGGGATGGGCTTGCCCAGATGCCAGTTTTTTCGTGACTGCCCGCCTCATTCATATAAGCAGTGTATCTGGGAGCTGTTAATAAAGTTTGAAATTTCTGTGCAGGTTTTGTTAACGATTCCACCCGCCCCTGAAGAGGGCGGGTGGCGAAGGAAGGAGGAGAAGAACGAAAAAGAACTACGCGCGATTTTGTCGTTGTAGGAACTCACGGCGTTTGCGAGAGGCGTCTACCGAAAAGACGGTCAGCAATGAGAGCAACAAGAACAGAACGAAGTACGTTTCCATGTTTGTATCTTACATCAAAGTTTTTATAACGGACTTAAGAACCAGTTAACAACTGGTAAACGGATTTGCAAAGTTATGTTATGGGCGTTCTGGTAAAGCCTGCGTGCGGCGAGCTTTGCCGCGTGAACGGACGCGCTGAGGCTGAGCCTCTCGCTTGGGCGCATGAAATAACCGCAGTGATAATTGCGCGATCTGCGTAGCAGACGTCCCGCCGTTTTGAATGGGCATTAAATGTTTCAGCTCTGCCAAATTGAGGTTGGTATACACTTCTTTGCCAAGCGCCACCGCCACAAACGTCGCCGTGGATTGTTGGGTGATGACCGTACTTGCATTCGCGATCATATGCGAGACATTGCCGTGGGTGAAGACCATGGCTTCGGGGGCATATTTGCTGATCTCACGAATGGCACGCGGGGCGTTCTCTAGTGGATGCAGTTTGAAAATGAGTTTACGCTCTCCGGCAATTTGCACACAACGTTTAATGAAGACGGCGCGATTGTCCAGCCGGAAGGTTTCTCGCAATGGGGACGTGGCAACCAGCACATAATCATGCATGGGGAAATCATTCTGTTTGAACTGCAGCATATGGTCAAAATTCGGAATGCCCGTCACGGCGATCTTTTCGGGTCTGACTCCCTTGCGGATGAAATGCTCGGCATATCCCTCAGATGCCACACAGAACAGATCGTAGGCGTTCGATAACCCGTTCGTGGAAGTATTGGCAATATAACGCGGCAGCCCCAACCAACGCACCAATTGATACACGATACCCTCGGGTTCGGTGATGCCTTCCTGCACGAGGATCAGGCGTTTGTTGCGGATGTTCTTTTGGACGATCAGGTCACTGCAGGTAAAGACCAGGTCATACTCATGCCCTTCGCCGCGTGGGTCGACTTTGAGCTTGTTTCTCTTGAAATAATCATCGGTTTCCCGCCAATGCCTGCCGCCCAAGACGGTGAAATTCAGCCAGCCCATTTTTGCGACGGCGTGTTCAATGCCGTCTGCATAATAATGAGTGAAGTAGCAATCGTAGGTTTTCATGAGATGCTTGGCGATCTGATGCATCTGTGTGGTCTGATTAAGCGACCCGCAAATAAACAGGATTTTTTTCATGGTATGAGTCTTGGCTCCGCTGGAATTTCAAGAGTCTAGCAAGGTGCGGTTAAGGGGCTGGAAACGAGATGTTAAGGTGTGTTTAAACTACATCCCCTTTACCACTTGTTAACAACCTGCGAAAGGTTTAATCCTGAACTACCTGTATAATTCGGCATAGGTATTTATGCAAACTATTGCCGCCATTGATGTTGGCTCGAACGCCATGCGTTTGGTTGTAGGGCGTTTGAGTTACGAAGATAAACTGGAAACGCTGGAAAATCTGCGCCTGCCTGTTCGTTTGGGGCAGGATGCTTTTTCTCAGAAGCAGATTCGTGAAGAGACGGTTCAGCTTGCCGTCGATGCATTCATCCGTTTTCGTAAAGTAGCCGAAAATCATGGCGCAGAGCGCATCCGCGCGGTGGCAACCAGCGCCATGCGTGAGGCCTCCAATAGTGATATGTTGTGCGACCGCATCAACCGCGCAACTGGAATTGAGATCGAAACCATTAGCGGGGAGGAAGAGGCGCGCCTGATCCATTTGGCGGTTTCCAGTGCGGTTCCAATCAAGAATAAGCGCGCCATGCTCATAGACATTGGCGGCGGTAGCGTGGAGGTAAGCCTCTCACAAGGCGGGAACATCCTCTCCACCGAAAGTTACAACATGGGCACAGTGCGTTTGCTGGAAAAACTGCGCGATAAGCCCGCCAAACTTCCGTTCGATGAATTGGTACGCGAATATGCCGAAGCCGCCCGTTATCGCATCGAACGCGAAGTTAAGAAAAAAAAGATTGACCTGTGCATAGGTACAGGCGGCAATATTGAAGAGATGGGGCAATTGCGAAAAAGGCTCTTTAAACGCGAAAGCGACTCTGCGATCACATTCGAAGAGTTGGAGAAACTGTCGAAGATTCTGAGCCAGATGACAGTTGAAGAGCGGAGGCGCAAATTCAAGTTAAGACCCGACCGCGCCGATGTAATCCTGCCTGCTGTCATTGTTTTGAAAATGATTGTAAAAGCGGCGCGCGTGAATGAAGTCCGCATTCCCAAGGTAGGGCTTAAGGACGGAATTTTGCTTGACCTCGCGCAAAGCCTGAGTGCGGCTCCGCGCCCATCGCGACGCCAACAGGTGTGGATGTCTGCCATGTTGCTGGGGGAGAAGTATCAATACGACGGTGCGCACTCGAACCTGGTGGCATTCCTGGCAGGGAAATTATTCGAACAAACCCAATCTCTGCATAACCTTGAACCGGATGATCGTTTGCTGTTGGAAGTGGCGGCGTTATTACATGATATCGGACACTTCATCAACACTATCGATCACGATAAACATGTCTATTACATTCTGCAAGCCAACCCGCTTATCGGGTTGACCAGTCGAGAACAGTGCATTGTTTCTAATGTGGCGCGTTATCATCGCAAGGCAATGCCAACCATACAGGATGAAAACTTCCGCGCCTTGCCTTCTAAAGACCGTTCCACTGTGATAAAGCTCTCGGCACTGCTGCGCCTTGCGGATGCAATGGATGTGAGTCACACTCAGCGCGCACGGAGTGTAACGATCTGGCAGGTAAAGAACAAGTGGCTCTTAAAGTTGGGCGGTGTGGATAGTTTGAGTTTGGAAACCTGGGCATTGGAAAAACGCCGTTCCCTTTTTCAGGATATTTTTGGAATGAAATTGGAGATTGAGAATTCATAATGGATGCCAAGGGCGTTTTACTAGAGTCACTCGACACTCGCTGGAAAAAATTCCGCGTGGAGTTGAAACATTGCCGTGAAGAATTTTCTGAAGAAGCCGTGCATGACTTGCGTGTTGCAACCCGTCGCCTGTTAGCGATCTTTGAATTGCTGCGTGCCATCATGCCGCATAATCGCATTCAAAAGATTCGCCATGAGCTTAAAGACCAACTGGATGACCTCGACGATCTGCGTGATACGCAAACACTGCTGGCGGATGTTTCGGAAAACCTGCATGAAGATTCTCAGCTCAAGATATTTCAAAATCACCTACTTAAGGAAGAAAAACGTTTCCTGCGTAGTACCCGTAAACTGATCCGGGCGCGCGAGCATAAAAACTTGAATAAACGCGTGGAAAAAATTCAGGCGGCTGCCCAAACCCTCGCTCCTGAAATGCTTGATGGCGAAATGATTACAGCTGCCGATGAAGCCTTCTCGCATGTGATCCAAACTTATTTTGCGATGGATGCGGAAAATGCCGCCAGTATTCACAAACTGCGCATTGCCTTCAAAAAATTTCGTTATACCCTTGAGATCGTCCATCCGCTTATCCCTAACTTTCCGGATGTCAACTTTGAACGGATGCACAGCTATCAATCCAAAATGGGAGATATTCAAGATATGGAAGTGGCATCTCAACGCGCTGCAGACTTGGATATAACCCGCGCCTCTTCTGATGAACTCGAAGCTGTTTCCAGCCATTATGCCTTGCGCCTGCGGACAGCAATGATAAACTACCTCGAAGATAAAGGTGAAGTGCTCGTCTTTTGGCGTACTTCACCAGACCAACCTTTTCCCTGGGAGAAATAATCCATGAATCTCTACCTCATTCGCCATGCCATTGCCGAAGAAGAAACCTCTTCGGGTGAAGACAGTCAACGCGAGCTGACAGACAAAGGCGCGAAAAAGATGCGTCTCATCGCCAAAGGGCTGCGTACCCTCGGCGTCGATTTCGACCTCATCGTATCCAGTCCGTATATCCGCGCCGTGCAAACGGCAGAGATCCTCAGCGAAGTCTTCAAAAAGAAGAAATTCGTTCTAAGCGACCATCTCATGCCCATGGGTGACATTGACCTTCTCATCGCTGAGATCAATGAAAAATATTCGGTCAATAGCCTTGCCATTGTTGGGCATGAACCCTACCTTTCTACTTTTGTTAGCTTGTTAACGACGGGTGGCGCTCCTATTGAGATGACCTTCAAAAAAGGCGGCGTATGTCATCTTTCTACTGATGATATGCACCATACCCGTAAAGCCACGCTCGAATGGCTGCTCACTCCCGGCGTGTTAGTAGAGCTTGGTGAGCATTAACCATTTATCATTAACCAAATCCCATTTACCATATAACTCATTATGACCGATCCCATTGATCTGACCGCACCTGCTCTTTATATCAATCGTGAACTCAGCCTGCTCGAATTTCAGCGCCGCGTCTTGGAAGAAGCCCGCGACGATGCGAATCCCTTGCTTGAGCGTGTAAAGTTCGCCGCCATCTTCGGCTCGAACATGGACGAATTTTTCATGGTTCGCGTTTCAGGCATCCGCAAACAGGTGGAAGCCAACATCATGAAGCTCAGCGAAGACGGACTGACTCCGCGTGAAGAACTTGCTGTTATTCGCAAAACTGCTCAAACCTTGATGCAAGACGCCCAGCAATGCTTTCAAAAGAAATTGCTGCCCAAGCTCGATAAAGAAGGTATTCACATCCTTGATTATCAAAAATTGAGCAAGGTACAAAAGGAACGCGCCGATAAATATTTTAAAGATGTCGTCTACCCGGTGCTGACGCCGCTCGCATTGGATCCTGGGCATCCGTTTCCACATATTTCGAATTTGAGTCTCAATTTGGCAATCGTCATTCGCGATAAAAAAGGCAAGGAAAAATTTGCCCGCCTCAAGATCCCTGATACACTGCCCCGTCTTATTCCCATCAAGCGTTCCTCTGGCGGTGAGCGCAAAGATGGCACCATTCCACATCATCATTATTTTGTCTGGTTAGACCAGGTCATTGCTTCTAATCTTAATAATCTCTTCCCCGGCTTGGAAGTGGTCGCAGCGCATCCCTTCCGTATTGTGCGCGATGCCGATATCGAGATCCAGGAACTCGAAGCCGATGATCTGCTAGAGACCATGCAGGCGAGCATTCGCAAACGAAAATTCGGCTCGGTGGTACAGGTGGCTGTCCATCCTTCCATGCCCGCTGAAATGCGTGAACTGCTGGTGGATAATCTTGAAGTGACCCAAAATGATGTATACACAATGTCTCACCCTTTGGGGTTGGCAAGCCTTTGGCAATTGTACAACAGCGTAGAACGTTATGACCTGAAATATACGCCTTACATTCAGCGTTTACCGAAGAGACTGCGCAAGATCGAGGCGACTGATAATATCTTCGATGTGATTCGGGCAGAGAATGTTCTGCTTCATCACCCATATGAATCCTTCGCTCCCGTCGTCGACTTTCTCCATGCCGCCGCACGAGACCCGCATGTGCTTGCCATCAAACAAACCGTGTATCGTGTCGGTTCAAACGCGCCAGTCGTCGAAGCCTTGTTGGAAGCCGCCGAACGTGGCAAGCAAGTGGCGGTGCTGGTGGAACTCAAAGCCAGGTTCGACGAAGAATCCAATATTGGTTGGGCGCGCGCACTGGAAGATGCCGGGGTGCATGTGGTTTATGGGCTGGTCGGGTTAAAGACTCACTGCAAAGTAACCATGGTCGTCCGCAAAGAAGGCGAAGGGATTCGCCGTTACCTGCACCTTGCCACCGGAAATTACAACGCGGTCACATCCCGTATTTATGAAGATATTGGCATGTTCACCTGCGACGAAGACATGGGCTCGGATGCCACCGACCTATTTAATTACCTCACGGGCTACTCAGCCAATAACAACTATAAAAAACTCCTGGTCGCGCCGGTTAACCTGCGTCAGCAAATAGCAGCGCTCATTCGCCGTGAGATCGCTCATGCCGCTGCTGGGAACAAAGCCCGCATCATCTTAAAGATGAACTCACTGGTCGATATGGACATGATCCAACTCTTGTACCAAGCCTCGCAGGCTGGCGTGAAGATTGACCTTATCATTCGCGGCATGTGTTGTCTGCGCCCCGGTGTGAAAGGCGTAAGTGAGAACATCCGCGTGACCAGTGTAGTGGGGCGTTATCTCGAACACAGTCGTATCTATTATTTTCAGAATAATGGGGATGATGAGATCTATATGGGCAGTGCCGACCTGATGCCGCGCAATTTAAATCACCGCGTCGAAGTTGTCTTCCCGGTTGAGAACAAAGCCCAGGTACGTTTTCTGCGCGATAAGATCCTCGGCGTTTACTTAAAAGATAATACCCGCGCGCGCATCTTGCAGACAGATGGCAAATACTTGCGAGCTCAACCCGCTGAGAACGAAAAGAATTTCGATGTGCAAGCCCATTTAATGGGTGAATAAGCCATAACCTGATGTTAACAATCGCTGGCGGCTATTTTTATATAATGAGGCATCTAAAATATATAGGTGACTCGCATGGAAATGAATGTCAGTGAAATAAAAAACAACATTACCCTGATTGCTCTGCAAGGCACGCTTGATATTATGGGCGTCAATCAGATCGAAACAAAGTTTGCAGGATATTGCTCCGGAGAGAACGCTCGTATTCTTGTGGATATGGCTGGTGTGGACTATCTGGCATCGATTGGGATTCGCCTGTTAGTGACAAACGCAAAATCGCTTCGTATTCGCAATGGCAAGATGGCGCTTCTCTCGCCTACTCGTGATGTCATGAACGTCCTTGAGATCACCGATATCCCTGCCATTATTCCGGTTTATGCCAGCTTTGAGTCAGCAGAGGCTGTACTATTAGGGGCGTAGATTTTATGTATTACAAAATGCCGCCATACAGGCGGCATCTTTATTTTATGGGGAGCTCGAAATAAAAGACACTGCCGCGACCTTCTTCACTTTCCGCCCAGATCTTGCCGCCGTGCGCTTCCACAATATGCCTTGAAATGGAGAGACCCAATCCTGTGCCGGAACCGGTGCGGGATGAGTCGACTCGATAGAAGCGTTCAAAGATGCGGGTGAGACTCTCTGAAGGGATTCCCACCCCTGTATCCCGCACCGCGCATCGGACTCCGCCCGGAACGGCTTCAGCACCCAGGCTTATTCTTCCCCCAGGCTTGGTGAACTTCACCGAGTTGTGAATCAGATTCACCAGCACTTGTTCCAAACGATTCTTATCCGCATGGATGTTCGGCAAGCCATCGTCAACTTTTACATCCAGGATTAAATTTGCGCGTTCTGCTTGCGCTTTCATTCGGTCTGCCGCCGAGTGGATCAATTTTCTTGGCGCAATCGCTTCAAAGTTAAGCTGCACCTGTCCCGACTCAATGCGGGAAAGGTCTAGCAGTTCCTGCGTCATTTGCGTCAACGCATCTACTTCAGTGTGGATCCGCTCCAGGAAACGTGGACCAGCATCCGGGTCCGCGAGAGCGCCGCTTTGCAGGGTTTCAGTCAGCGCTTTGAGCGAGGCGAGCGGAGTCCGCAACTCATGCGAAACATTGGAGATGAAATCCCGCCGTACGGTTTCGAGTTTGCGCACTTGCGTTAGATCTTGTGCAAGCAACAAACTGCCGCCTTCGTGTTCATCGGGAATGACAATGAGCTGTAGATATTGTTTCCGAAGAGGGATCTCCACTACTTCGATCTGAAGCAAGCGGGTTTGCTGGCAGCGTCGCCAGGCTTCGATTAGTTGATGATTGCGTACCACTTGTGCCACGCTTTGGTGGATGAGGTGATCTGTGCCAAATAGTTTTCCTGCGGCGGGGTTGGCAAATTGCACCCGTCCATCTGCATCTGCAATCAGTACCCCATCTGTGAGTTGCTCAAGCAAGGTGGCAAGGCGTTCGGTTTCGGTGCGTAGGGTGGCAAGCTCGGCGCTAAAGGCAGTTCGGCGGAACTCGATCGCGCTGATCAGCCCATCAATTTCATTGGCTTGTGGCTGTGAGGTTTTGGGGTCACGAATAGATCGTGTTAACTGATTTAACTTGCGTTTCAAGATTAAATATCGCCACGCAAACCATGCTGCGAGCAGCAAAAATACGATTGCAAGAAAATACGGAAGTTGGCTCATGATGCGTGATACGTGATGCGTGAATTAAGTTTCACGCTTCGCGCATTACCCTTCAAACCGGTATCCGCCGCCGCGCACAGTGACGATCCGTTTGGGTTCGCTGGAATTTTCTTCGATCTTTTGGCGCAGCCAGCGGACATGTACATCTACCGTACGGCTGTCGCCGATATAATCCCAACCCCAAACACGTTCAAGAATGAATTCGCGTGAAAGCATTTGACGGCGGTGTTCAGCAAGGAAAAGCAGCAACTCATATTCCTTGGGTTTCAATTGAATCGGTTTGTCGTTGAGAATGACTTCGCGGCGGGTCAGGTTGATGATCAGGTTTTCGAAGGTCAGGGTTTCGTGCGCGGCGGGTTCTACGCTTTTCCCCATTTCTTCACGCAAAAGGCGTGCCCGGCGCAATTGGGCTTTTACGCGTGCGATCAATTCACGCATCGAGAAGGGTTTGGTCAGGTAGTCGTCTGCGCCCACTTCGAGACCCACCACCCGGTCAATTTCATCATCACGTGCAGTCAGCATCAGGATGGCGGTTGTCATTTCCTTGCGAAGGATGCGCGCCACTTCAAAGCCATCCATCTCAGGGAGCATGATGTCCAGCACAATCAAGTCAGGTTCAATTCTACGGGCAGCATCCAAAGCAGAGCGACCATCCCCCACGGATTCAACAGTATAGCCTTCCTTTTTTAGGTTATAGGTAAGGGTTTCCTGCAAAGCAATTTCATCTTCAACAACTAGAATTTTTTCAGGCATGGCGCGCACTATACCATAAAGGTTAGGCTTATCTGTTAAGGCGATGTTAATGGCGGTGCATCAGAGGTTGGGCTACTTTGCCTTTCGAAAGGCTAATGGCAGCACAATGATTAGAACGATCACAAAGCCCATCACCAAAATACCGTCCGTCGAACCGGCTTCAGTACCTCTTTCTTGTGCAGGGGGAGTGGGAGTTGTGTCTTGTAACAAAACTCCTGGCAGGTCGTTTTGAGCCAGTGCGATTGGCGAGTTGAAATTGAGGACCGTCAATATCAGCAGCAGGGCGAGCAGCGAAAAGATCAAAATGGAAAGTATGCGTTTCGTTCTCATCTTTGTTTATTATAATGGATGGACGATTGAACTGTTACCCACGAATTTTGCATCACCTCCAATGTGAAGTTGTGTTATATATCTGACAGTTTCCTGAACCATGGCTCAGCTTTTACCTTGCAAGTAGATAATTTAGAGATTACTTGTACCTTTTTGCACTTGTGTTGTATAATCCGCCCGTTCTATTATCGGACATGACGATTTGTCGTGTTTTGTATTTTATTTATTGTAAAGATCAAACTCAGGTATCGTTTCTGGAGCAGGGTGGAAGTTCTTTTCGCGAAAAAGTTGGCACGTTGCTCGTTAAGCATTTCGTTGTTGGATTTCGCTCCCATTTGGCATATTTCAGGTCAAAGGGAGCGTTACGCATAAGATTATCTCAGGAGCATCCATGATCAAATCGTTTTTCAACTGGCTGAAGCAGCCTCTTGGCTTGATCGCGGTGGGAATTGTTTTCCTGGCAGTGTTTAGCGGAGCTGCGTACTGGCTTAGTACCACGCAGCAGGCGCCCGAACAGCCGGTTCAATTCCCGCACAAGACCCATATTGCCTTTGGCATTCAGTGTTTGTATTGTCACCCCGGCGCCTCAAAAGGACCAGCCGCCGGGTTGCCGTCACAAGCCAAATGTTGGGCTTGCCACAATCAGATCGTCAAGACTCGTGATAGTGCGTTACTCGCCCCACTGAAGGAAGCCGTCTTGAGCGGACAGTCGCTCGAATGGGTTCCGGTTGCCATCGTGCCAGATTTCGTGCAGTTCAACCACCGCCCGCATATTGCGGCGGGACGTAACTGTGAAGAATGCCACGGCGATATGACTAAGGTGAACATTGCCGAGAACCCACAGGTCATGAACATGGGCTGGTGTTTGAATTGTCATATCGAAGCTGCTGGTGAAGATCAGGAAAAACTGATCAAACTTGCAGACTGCGGTACGTGTCATTATTAAACCGGGCGAAAGGACATCTATATGAGCGAACAATTTTCCCGGCGTGATTTTCTAAAACTGGCTGGTTTGGGAGCGGCGACTACAGCAATCCTTACAGGATGTGGTCCCGCTTCGCGTTATGTTAAGCGCGAACCTTATCAGCAGATGCCTGAGTACAACTCCGTCGGGCAGAGTACCTATTACGCCACTACATGCCGCGAATGCGCGGCGGGATGCGGTCTCGTCGTGCGCACCTATCAAGGTCGCGCCATCAAGACCGAAGGCAATGCCAACCATCCCCTCAACCTTGGTAAGACCTGTGCACGCGGGCAGGCCACCCTGCAAGGGTTGTATAACCCCGACCGTGTGCAAGCCCCTTCCACTGGAGATTGGAACGCCGCCATTCAGGTGGTTGCCGACGCCCTCACAAAATATGAGCCCAGCGAGATCGCTTTTCTCATGGGCACGGCTCCTGACCATCTCTTCGACCTGGTCACCGATCTTGCCAATGCAACCGGAATAAATGCTCCTGTCCGATTTGGTGGGTTGAGTATGTTCGAAGCCCGCGCTACTCTCAGCAAAGCCGCTGAAACACTTTTTGGTCAGGCTGGCTTGCCCTGGTTCGATATCGGTGGGGCACAGGTGGTCTTCTCCTTCGGTGCAAACTTCCTAGAAACCTGGCTTTCGCCTCTATCTTACACTCGCGGCTTTGTCGGCTTGCGCGAAGGCGAGACGAAATTACGCGGTACCTTCGTGCAATTTGAAGCACGGATGTCTGCAACGGGTGCCAAGGCTGACCATTGGGTTCCGCTTCGCCCCGGGACCGAAGGCTTGGTTGCCCTTGCAATCGGTAAACTTGTCTCTGAAATTCGTGGCGGCGCTACGCCGAGAGTCTTCTCCAGCGTGAATCCGGCTGAGGTTGCTGAAGCAGCTGGCGTTGAGTTGGCGGCGTTGCATCATCTCGCTGAGATGTTCGTCAATTCCAAAGTGCTTGCCATCCCTGGCGGCGCGGCGTTGGGTCAATCTAATGGACTTGAAATTGCCGAAGCCGTGCTTGCATTGAATGCCCTCTCCGATAATTTCGGCACACCCGGTGGCGTGTATCTCTCTGCGTTTGCTCCGAATCAGACTGAGACCAATCGCCCTGCTTCTGCCGAAGAAATGGCAGCTTTCGTTGAAAAGATGAAGAGCGGCGCATTCAAGGCGGTCTTCATTCATGGCGTGAACCCGGTGTTCGAATTACCGGCTTCGCTTGGTTTCAAAGACGCTCTTGGCAATGTGGAACAGGTTATCTCGTTCGCGACCTTCCCTGATGAAACCGCTGCCGAAGCGGACTTTGTCTTCCCCGATCATCACGGACTTGAGTCCTGGGGTTATCAGCGTGTAGCCACTGGTGTGGCTTTGCCTGTACTTTCTGGCGCTCAGCCGGTTGTTTCTCCTTTCTACGATACTCGCGCCACTGCCGACGTTTTGATCGCTGCGGCTCAACTGGCTGGCGGCAAGTTTGCTGAAGCTATGCCCTTCAAGGACGAAGTTGAGTTCCTTCAGACCAAGGTCGGCGCTTTGTTGAGCGAAGCCGACGGCTCCTTCAGTGCGCCAGATGCTGCGACTTTCATGGCGTACTTCCAGCAGCATGGCGGTTGGTTCAAGAATGCCAATGCGCTTGTTGCTCCAGATGGCTCGGGCGTTCTCAATAGCAATATCGAATCTGCCGAACCTGAATTTGCGGGTGAAGGTGAGTTCTTCTTCGTGCCTTTCGTCTCTCCGACCTTGGCTGAAGCAGGCGCCAACAAACCCTGGTTGCAGGAACTTCCTGACCCAACCACTACGGTTATGTGGAATACCTGGATTGAAATGAACCCTGAAACCGCTCATGAACTTGGCATCGAGAACGATGATGTGGTCAAGGTCATTAGTGAAGTGGGTGAAGTACAAGCTTATGTTTATTTGTACCCGGCTATTCGTCCTGATACGATCGCTATGCCTTTCGGGCAGGGGCATACTGCCTACGGACGCTATGCTGAAAAACGCGGTGTGAATCCCACCGACCTGATCGCTGGGAACTTTAATGGTGCTGGCGATCTTGCATTTGCTGGTATGAAAGTCAAAGTAGAAAAGGTCTCCAGTGCAGTGAGCGGTGTTGGTCTTTCTCGCATGGAAAGCCGCATTGGTGTGTACGGCGAAGCACTGGGTGAGGAGCATTAATCATGATTAGACCCGATGAAATAAAGTTGAGTACCGAAGAAACCGGCAAGTGGGGCATGGTCATCAATCAGGATATCTGCACGGGCTGTCAGGCTTGTGTAGCTGCCTGCGCGATGGAAAATAATATCTCCTTCGTCGGTGAAGAGGACTCGGGCTATGGTCGTTCCATGCACTGGATCCGCATCGAACGCTTCTGGGAGGGTGAATATCCTGAAGTGAAGATGACGCCGCAGCAGCCAATGCTGTGTCAGCAATGTGGTCATGCCACTTGTGAGCCGGTCTGTCCGGCGTTTGCCACGGTCCATTCACAGGCGGAACAGTTGAACCTGCAGGTGTACAACCGCTGTGTGGGTACGCGTTACTGCGCGAATAACTGTCCGTATCAGGTGCGTGCTTTCAACTGGCGCGATTACAAACGCCCTGAGCCGCTTCCCAACCAGCTCAACCCCGATGTGACCGTTCGCCGCATGGGTGTGATGGAAAAATGTACCTTCTGTATCCAGCGCATTCATAAGGCGCAAGACAAAGCTAAATCTGAAGGACGCGAAGTGGCGGACGGTGAATTCACCACTGCTTGCGCTCAGGCTTGCCCTGCCAACGCAATTGTCTTCGGACGTGTTGACAATCCTGAATCGCTGGTCTCTCAACTGGCGCACAAGGGGCACGGCGTCAAACATCTTGAAGAGCTTGGCACACTTCCCAATATTACCTACTTCAAGGGAGGGTAATCATGGCATACGATAAAAAGCATACGGATCAACCTGCCCACGCTGACCATTCCGGTCATTCTGAAGAGCATTTCCGCGAAAAGCACTTGATGCTCGACCCGCTGCCCCGCGGGCAGATGAACGATATGGTCATGGAATCCATGACCGAAAAGCCCACCTGGAAATTCTGGGTGATCTTTGGCATCCTCGCCTTCATTGTGGTGTATTTCTTGTTCTATCAATGGGGCGTCTTGATCGTGAAAGGTCAGGGTGAAGCCGGTGTGATGCGCCCAGATTACTGGGGTATCTTCCTCGTCAACACCGTGTTCTGGATCGGTATCAGTCATGCAGGTACGTTCATCTCCGCGATCTTACGGGTATTTCGGGCAGAGTTCCGCCGTCCGTTCACCCGCGCCGCTGAGTTGATGACTACCTTTGGTCTGGTACAAGCTGGTTTCTCCATCTTCATGCATATGGGTCGTGTGTGGGTCTTCTACTGGCTCATGCCTTATCCCAATCAGCGCATGTTATGGCCCAATCTGCATTCCCCGCTCACCTGGGATTTGCTCGCGATCACCACATATTTGCTTTCTTCCACCATGTACCTCTTCCTGCCGCTCATCCCTGATGTAGCGATGGCACGTGACCGCTCTACGGGTTGGCGCAAGAATCTTTATAAGGTGTTGGCGCTTGGCTTCCGTGGTACCGAAGGCGAATGGACCCATTTGCGCAATGCGATGAACATCTTCGCCTTTGCGATCATCCCGGTCATGTTCTCGGTACATACCATCGTGTCCTGGGACTTTGCAGCAGCTACCCGCCCCGGTTGGTCATCCACCATCTTCGGTCCATACTTCATCGTGGGTGCTCTGCACTCCGGTATGGGCGCGGCTGTGGTTGTGCTGGCAGTCATCCGCGGCACCATGAAACACATGGATTACTTCATCCGCGGCGAGCATTTCGATGCCATTGGCAAGTTGATGCTTATCATATCCATGGCTTGGGCATACTTCTTCTTCAACGATTACATGGTGCAATGGTACGGCGGCGACAAGTGGACCCAGCAGTTGCTGCACTTCCATGAAGCCGGTCCTCTGGGCTGGATGTGGTTCGCCATGTTGATCACCAATATTGCCATCCCTTGGGCGATCCTGTGGAATGCAAGATGGCGCGCCAACCCTTGGCTGGTTGGTTTCGTGGGCATAGCCATTAATATTGGCATGTGGTTCGAACGCTACATCATTATCCCTGTCTCTGCCACCATTAACCGTATGCCCTTTACCTGGCGTATGTACACTCCTGGCATTGAAGTTCCCATGGGCATTGGTACGGTTGCGCTCTTCATCCTGCTGTATATGGCGGCGTCTAAACTAATTCCTCTCATCCCAGTTTGGGAAGTGCAGGAAGGTCAGATGGCGCACGAACTCAAGAAATTCGGACGCGAGACCGTTGTTTCGGTCAGCGAACTGGAATAGGAGGATACGATGACTGAAGAATCTAAAGTTGTCGATCTGCTCGCAGTCTTTTCGGACCTCGAACCTGCTGCAGATGCTGTTGAGCAGCTCCGCGCGATGGGTGTTCGCGATGACTGTATGAATGTCATCTCCGGCATACCCGTTACTGAAGCCATGCTTGGGCGTCCGCGCCAATGGACGAATGTGCCGCGTATCGCTATGGGTGGCGCGCTCTTGGGATTGGGTGCGGGAATATTCCTCGCTTACATTTCACCTTTCTTGTATGCTTACCCCATTCAAGTGAGCACCCAGTCTTTTGTCCCGGGACCTCCCACTGTGGTCGTATTATTTGAATTAACCATGCTCGGCATGTTACTCTCCACCTTCCTGGGCGTCTTTCTCGATAGCTTCTTCCCGAACTATCGCCCGATGAAGTATGTCCCCGAGATCAGCGATGGCAAGATCGCTATTTTTGTTGAGTGCCCGCATGTGGACGAAAAGAAAATTACGGAAGCGTTGAAGAAACTTGGCGCTGAATCCGTGAAGCCTGCGGAGGCGCAACACCTATGAGACTTTTCAAACAACTCCTCGCTGTATTTGCAGCCCTGGCCGTGATCGTAGCCGTTTTGATGACCTTTTCCTACGATGTCTTCAAGGTGGATTGGGTCGTATTCATGGAAATCCAGGAAGCCTTCGACGATCAGGAAAAACCTCTCGCGGTTCCTGCTCAGTCCATTCCTGTGGATGGCGCTGCATACTTACCCGGTATGGGTGAGCCTATCAACCCAGTTCCTGCGGATGAAGCGTCCATTGCGCGTGGTGCACAACTTTATCAGACTCACTGTCTGATGTGCCACGGTGATGGCGGACTTGGCAATGGTACCGTCGCTGCTTTTCTTGTCAAAAAGAAACCCGCTGATCTGACGAGTGGGGCTGTCCAAGCCAAATCAGATGGCAGTTGGTTCCTGACCATTTCGTATGGCATTTGGAACCCGAACAATACCCTCTTCCCAGAAGTGCAATTTTCAGGGCAGATGCCGCCGCTCAATGAGAACCTCACCATCCGCGAACGCTGGGATGTGGTGAATTTCCTCCGTACTCTAAAAGCGGTGGAATAGGGAGGTCGCAAAATGAATGATGATGTAAAACGAACGATTTACAATGTGGTAATTCTCTTTCTGGTAGTTGTTGCTGTGTGGGTGGGCATTATTTTTGTGAATGCCTGCGGCTTTTCTATTGCTTGTAATCGTGCAGAGCGCTTGAATTTGCCGGACACTACACCCATCCCTACTATGATTCCTGCCACACTTCCTGCTATGGAAATGAATGAAGCTCCTGCCGCCACTTCTGACGAGTGCTATGTTTCCGGAATTAACCTGGTTGGCGCGTGGGTGGAAGCAGGCGCGCCTGAAGCGGACTCTTTTGAATTCACAGATGCGAACGGTGTGAATTGTGAAGCCGCCTTTGAGGATGTGCTGCCGTTGTTTACCCAGTCGAACCTATGGTATTCCGGCTCTCTCTCTTGTAGTTCCTGCCACTCCGTGACGTTGGCGGTTTCGCCCGCTCAATTGGACTTGAGCAGCTATGAAGGCATCCTTGCGGGTTCACGTCGTGCGGATGACGCACCTAAGGGAACCGATATCCTTGGTGGTGGAGATTGGGAATCGTCAGTGTTGTACCAATTCCTGGCAGAGACCAAAGCAGATGTCCCCGGGCATGATGCGGCTCTTTCCTCCGAATTGATGATCTACGTGGGCACGCCCTTGCCTGTAGACGCTACACCAACTCCTTAATCCATGTTTTATGAAAAGACCTGATCACACGATCAGGTCTTTTTTGTTGCATATTTCCATAACCAGATCAGGAAATATCCTAATAATGCGCCGGTAATGTTTGCCAGAATATCCAGCCAGGTATCGAAGCCGCTGCTATCGAATTGATAACCTGCTACATATTTTGAAATGAATTCATAAAGCTCTGAGAACACGCTAAAAAAGGATGAAAAGAAAACGAGCAGGAATAGATTTGCAGCAAGGTAGCCAGCGTTGTTATCACGTATAGACTTTAGGCTAATGATCCCATCACTTTGTTGGATATTAAAATTAAGCACGAAATATTCATAAACCAACGCGATGGCGACGCCACCGCCCAGAAAGTGCAGGATCTTATCGTTGAAGATCCAGTAGGGGATGAGCCTGAACGAGAATATGACGAAGGCTGCTCCGATCAGATGTGAATAGGTATGGCGATGACGCTCCCAGGTGATTGGCGGCAGGAGTTGATTTAATAATCGATTTTTATGAAAAAGAAAAAGTGTTAAGGGCGGTAGGGTGAGTGCATAAAACATGAACAATACCCAGGCAATATTGTAAATGGGCTCGTACCAGGAGATATTCTCAATCAGGTATTCAATCGGGTTGGGCATGAGGCGCCTCTGCAGGTTGGAATAAAAAACGCCCCTGGAAAAGGGGGCGTTACTCTTCTGGCGGAGAGGGCGGGATTCGAACCCGCGAACCTTTGTGGGTTACACGCTTTCCAAGCGTGCGCGCTAAGCCAGACTACGCGACCTCTCCAAATCAAAAGCGACCGACATTATACCATGTGTTTTCGGGCAGGCAATCCTCTCTTATTGCCCTTCCACAAGGCGGACTTCTTCGGCGAAAAAGAATGTGTAGGGAGTTACTTCAGGGTCAAAACTTAATTCGCCACAGAGTTGAATTAGATTTCCTGGCTCTGGTAATAGTTCAGTGCCTACAACCACAATGGCGGCTTGTCCAGTTTGGAGGTCCAGCCCATAGAAAATGGAATTTAATGGGCTGATGCTTTCGACGATCGCAATCAGGTTCATATCTGGAAGAGAATGCGCATTGCGTCGGAAGAGACTGATGTGAAAATTAGGCATCCAATCTATAAAGATGCTATTTTCACGCTGAATATTGACAAAGGCTCCGGGATTTAAGCGGGTGAAGAAACTGTCCATGCCAGGCGAGCAGATGGTGGTTGGTGCGGCAGGCAGCTTACCATTTGTTTTTAACAGGACAGGTGCAAGGATTAGTACAAATATTAATACACTTGAGAAGACCGGGGTTAAGTATTTACCGGGAGCAGGGAGTTCGGAATCTAACGAGGTTGAACTCTTGAGAAATTTTTCTTTTAGGAAGGAAAGTCCCATTCCCGGTAAGAGCGCGAAAAACGGGATAGTGGCTGCATACAAACGAACACGATAGGCATCGGTGGGTGGCACAAATGGAACGGATGCCAGCACGCCCAGCGCTGTGACTACTGCCAAGCTTGCGTATGGGTCTTGGCGTGATTTGAACCATTTATAGATGCCCAACCCGCTCAATAGATACATTCCCCAGCGCGCTGCTTCATTTACCCAGTAATTATCACCGGCGACAAAAGCGTAAGCGTTGTACCATGAGTTTGAAAAGAACATCTTCCAGTAAAAAAATGCGCCTTTGACCAGAAGTAACGGGTTGGAAAGAATCAACTCGAAGGCAAGTTTATAAATGGTGGGTGTGATTTCATTCTCAGGAAGCAGCCTTAGTTGCGGATTGGCTTCAAATACGTAAACCCACGAATTGCCGCCAGAAGCCAGCCCGTAAAACGCCCAGGCAAAGTTCTCAAAAGGGACTCCGCTTGAACCGGCAACAAAATCGATCAAGCGGCTGTTGGCATAAAATGCAGCTAAAACGATGGCTGAGCCCAATCCAAAAAAGCGAAGCGAGAATTTTCTTGATCCACGAAATACCCAGCCGCCCCAAAGGAGTAAGGCAGGCAGCACGAACATGGCACCGGGGCGAATATTTAATGCCATAGCAAACATTCCGATGCCAAAGAGAGTAAGCCATTCTTTTTGAATGGCAATTCCACGCCAGAGCAGGGCGACCCCTAAAAGACTGACAGATACACCCAAAGATTCTGACATGGTCGTGCCGCTATGGTGTCTGTAGTACAAAAATATCAGTATTAGGATGAAAGTAGCAAGCTCTGCCCCGTGAGTCTGTTTGATCTCTCGGCACGCCAGGTAACAAGATAACCCGGCGATGGCGGTGAAAATGCTCACGGCGACCATCAGGTTTTGCCCGGACAGCCAAAGAAAGAAAGACAGTAAACCGGCAAAAAATGGGCGCATTGCCGTGAAGTTAGAAACGTCTATTCCATATAGTAGCCGCGTGGCATCTGAATAATAGCCAGCTGCATCGGTAAGAGGGATCAATCCGTTTAAAATGACGGACTGGGTATTCCCTGATGCCCATAACCCTGCCAGTCCCAGCGCGAACAGAGACATGGTGCTTATCGGGGCGATCAAGTCACCCCATTTGCCCGGAATACGGAAGGTTAAGTACATTACCAGTGCGGCAAGCGGAATAATCACGCCGAACCCGGTTCGCAATGCCATGCTGATCGGGCGAATAAGGAAGGGCGACCGGTTGAGTAGGATCAGGCTAAAAATAAGAATGGAAATCCCCAAACAGAGTATCTGCCAGAGATGCGGGTTGATCTTTTTTGTGGGCATAGAATATTGATTATAAATTAAATGTGTAGCAGGTTGCGCTTTCGCCGCGCAACCTGCTACAAACGTCTTGGAGGACGAGAAAACCTAAGTTTCGTTGCTTTATGGAATGACGGGCGTTTCTGGTGCAGAAACTTGCTCATTTACATCGGATTGCTGTACCTTGTGATTGCTCTCGATGTTCATAAGGGCGGGAACGAAGAATCCGCATACGGCGATGACTAAATTCAGGATACCGGCAACCCAGAACCAGGTTTGGTACCCGGAGGCGTCTGTGATGGGACCAGCGATCAGGAATCCGATCGGCATCATCGCTTGTGCCACGCTTCCGACGAGGGAGAGGACACGTCCCTGCATATCGGGTTCTACTACACTTTGGAAGAGGGCATGGATGGGACCATTGACGATCGGCATCATAAATCCGAGGACTGCCATCGAGACGATCATGATCCAGAATTTATCGGGGGGTGCCGCGGCAATGGCAAGAATGGCAAAGCTGAACAGAAAGATACCCGTGAGTGATGTGACGATCTTCTTTTTGAAACCACCCCACATGCTGAGGGTAATGCCGCCCAAGATCATGCCAACCCCGAAGTACGAGTCGAGGCTGCCCAATTCCAAGGCTCCAAGTTTGAAGTATTTGGTTACCAAGAGTGGGGTCAATGCGCTGGTGGGAGCCATTAGGAAGTTGAGTAAAGCTGCCATCAGCCCCAACATGAGTAAACCGGGCCAGGCTGCCATGTATTTAAAGCCTGCCTTCAAATCTTGCAGAAAGCTAGCTTGCGGAGCAGAAACAGATACTTCCTTGCGGGGAGGCTGAGGAATGGGAAAAAACAAGAGTGGTGTGATTCCCATGAAAGCGGTTAAGACATCGATCATCAATATCTGTTGATTGGGCAGGACAGCTACAAGCAAAGCTCCTACGGGCGGTGCGACAATACTGATAAATCCTTGTAGCGTTTGGTTGGCGCCTGCGACTCTGGAGAGGTGCTTTTCAGGAACCATGAGAGAGGTAGAGGCTGCCATGGCGGGATAGTGGAATGCGCCGCCTGTCGAACGAATAGCCAGGATGAGGTAAATGTGCCAGATCTCTGCCACCCCTGCCCAAAATAAATAAGCAAGAAACAAGGTTGAGACGGCGATCAACGCATCGGACGTGATCATGATGATGCGCCGATTGCCACGGTCAACGATCGTTCCGGCAATGGGACCCAGCAGGATCTGCGGGAGCATTGCGAACAGCGAGGCAGTTGCCAGAATGGTCGCTGAGCCGGTCTCTTGGGTTAGATACCAGATGAGGGCAAATTGGACTAGTGAGGATCCAAAAAGAGAAAATGCCTGTCCAGTAAAGATGGAGAAGAACCGCAGTGCCCAATTGTTGGGTAGGGAGGTGGTTTCAGGATTTTTCATGTTTACCTTTAGAAAATTATAAATCTAGCCTTGCAAATTAAGAATATTTTACTCATTAATTGATATTTGTCAATATTTAATTGTTAATTCTTATTTTCATGCTTAATAAAATCAATTTTCTCAAGAAAGATGTAATAATTCTTAATGTAAACTTGGTTTTTGAGGCTTTTCTGCGTTATTTTCTATAAAAATACCCTGCCAAAGACTTCTCTCTGACAGGGTGATTTTTAGTTGGCTGAAATATTTTTCTCGTAGATCACGCTTCGTAAGGTCGGTATGAAGCCACAACTTTCATAGAGGACAAAGGCGCCACTTGGGTTTTGGGTGTCTACGCCCAGCATGGCTTCGCTCATGCCCATTTCTTTGAGCATTTGCAGGCTACGCATCAGCAAGGCACGTGCCAACCCGCGTTTGCGCCAGGGACGGCGCGTGAAGATGGGATCTGTCATACCGCGCTGAAGGTTGAATTGTTTGTTCGCTTCTTCATCGACTGTATTTAAGACGCCTGCCGCGATTTCTTCGCCATCCCAGGCGACCTGCCAAAGGGATGGCTTAAAGATCGGGCTGGAGGACCAAGCCTGATAGTCGGTATCACTTAATGGAGAATGTCCCCAGTGATCGCGGAACGCTTCATCGAGGGCGTTGATCACACTGCGATACTGGTTTTCGGGCACTGGGCGCACTTCCAACCCGGCGGGCAGGGGCGGCACGTCAATGACTTCTTGCAAGTCTCGCACCATGCGGTTCATAAAACGTACGGCTGTAAAACCGTGTCCTTCCAGGGCTTCTCGCAACATGACATCTGTTTCGATATTACGCAAGAAAACTCGCAGGATATGTTTTTCAGCCACCTTGCTCTCGGTGGCAACTTCCTTGGCACGTTTTTCTACCCAGCCGAGTAGATGACTTTGCAACTGATCGGTCCGCGCGGTTGGGTGGATGTTAAACGGGAAGGCGAAGACCTGTCGTTTTTCATCGTCTATTTCCCAGCCTACGCGCGTATAGGCGATCAGATTTCCCTGTTGATCTTGGACCATGAGCATATCTTTTTCAGGGATAGAGTTCACCAGATGGCTGTAATCTCGTTCGACATCTTCAGCGGTTGTCCAGTTTTCAGTATTCTCAGCGATTGCGATATCCTGAATCAGTTTCGCCATTTTTGAGAAATCTGTTTTGCCAGCAAAAGATCGAAATATATAGGCATCCAAATGGTTCATAGCAGCTCCTTACTTAATCTTCCCGGCTTTTGCCAGGGCATCTTTTACGTCATCCCTTGCTTGAAAAATGCCATACACTTTAATAGACTCGACCACTTCGACAGCAAGAGTGGGGGAGACATCATTGGCGAGGTTGAAAAATCCCACCACACTGACTTTTACCTGCTCATTCCGCGCTTTATATTTTTCGAGGTCGGCACGGTTGTACAAGAAAGCACCCACTACATACGATGACCGCACCACAGCTTGTTGCACTTCGAGCGTGTGCTTTTCCAACTGCGAGCGGATCGCTGAGCGAATGAAATCGGTGCGGTTCGAGTAATGTCCCTGTTCCACGAGCAGGTCGATCTTCCCGAGGTCCACTGCGCCTACATTGATGGTTATTTTTTCAGTTTCTGTCATTTTCATCTCCTTACCATCTGTATGGATGGTATATGGAGTATTGTATGCGGATTTTTGGCTTTGTCAAGGGAAAACCATCTGTGTGGATGTTTTACAGATGGTTAGAACCAGATTTGGGCGGAGTTTGAGGCGTTTTTGTCATCCTGATAGGATTTGAACGACTTTCCCCATAGAATTGGAATCATCAAAACAATGGAGTTCAAATGAAAACTTTTAAGCGCATCTTACTTGGACTGTTAGCTGTTCTTGCGATTCTGATTCTGCTCATCCCTTTGAGCATTTTCGGCGACGCGCTGGTTGGCGGAAGCCGCATTGAAAAATTGACCAATACGACCATCCCGGGTGTGAACGGTGCGCCGGATGTACGCGCGTATGTGGCTGTGCCTGAGGGCGAAGGACCTTTCCCGACGGTGATCATGATCCATGAATTTTTTGGCTTGAACGAATCGGTCACCTCAAAAGCGGATTTGCTGGCGAAGGAAGGCTATGTGGTGATTGCGCCCGATACCTTTCGTGGGCAGACGACGCCGTTAATTCCGCGCGCTATTTATTTGGTCAGCACCACTGACCAGGAAGAAGTGTATGCCGATCTTGATTCTGTCTATGCCTGGCTGGAGACCCAATCGAATGTGGATGCTGGGCGAATTGCAATTGCCGGGTTTTGTTATGGCGGGCGAGTGTCTTTGCTCTATAGTTTGCGCAACACGGGCTTGGCTGCAACTGTGGTCTTTTACGGCTCTTCAGAAACGGACCCAGAGATATTGAAGAACCTACCAGGCCCCGTGCTTGGGATCTTTGGTGGGGCAGATCAATCCATTCCGCTTGAAGATGTGGATGCTCTCGAAAATGGTTTGGAAGCCGCAGGCATTCCGCATCAGATCAGCGTCTATGACCGGCAGCCACATGCCTTCATGTTGGATGCCGAAGCCGTTCAAACTGACCCAGTACAAACCAAGGCTTGGAATGAAATGCTGGCTTTTCTAGAGACCAACCTGAAATTGAAAACATCAAGCACTGAGCCGAAACCTGAGGGAATTTCCTACATCCCTGCTTTCCCGTGGAAGTATTATGCCTTGCTGGTGTATGAGCATGCTTTTGGGAGTGGTAATCATCATCATTAAAAGATAAACTCCAATTTCCCTGGATGTTTTTCCCAAATAAAAACTTCCTTGCATGTATTTATACATGCAAGGAAGTTTTTTGAATTAAAGTTTCTGAATTACCTAAGATAGTCTTGGCAAAAACAAACACCATTTACACAAGATAGATATTGATTAGGTCCACAGGTTTGGGTAGAAGGAGGGGAACCAGGAGCCGGGTCTGTAATATTCTGTGGGATAAACACATCACATAGACCGGGTTCCGTTCCTGTTACTTGGAAACCAACTGCCATACGGCATGAATTATCGATCTCTGCCACTTCTTTGATGGGGTAGAAAATATTCAAGCCAGTATCTGCTGCGCCTGCTTGTTCGTGAGTATAGGCATCATTGAGGTCGAATTTAGCCGGGTCCAGGTTACGACCTGCCCAATAGTTGATTAGGTATTTGGCTGGGTTTGAAATCGCGGCGCGATTAATCGCAAACTCGATTAGGTTGGGGTCACTGGGAGAGATGCGTACCCAGGCTGTATCGGGGTTTTCGCCAGTGCCCTGGTCGAAGAACATGGTTTCAAAGCCGTCAGTGGTTGGCGGAACATTGTCGGTGAGCATGGGAAGTTCTCCACCGACATTTTGATTCGCATCTTGATATACGCGTACACCGCTTACAGTCCATTCGGTGGATACCGGTTTATCAGCAACGATCAGCCATTCGGCTTTGCCGTTTAGATCCACATCAATTTCCACAGCATATTTGGCAGTAGAACTGCTGGCACCAAGGTCTTTGATAAATAGGCGTCCATAGACCCACAGGTCGTCCTGTAAGACTTCGGTGTTCACAATATCGAGTTCGGCGTAGTACATATCCATGGTATTGGCGTTGAAGGGACGTTCAAAGCGCCCAAACGTAAAGCGGTCTCCACCGATGGA
>JAFLCE010000063.1 GCA_017303655.1 Anaerolineae bacterium | reverse complement strand
ACCCATCGGCGTGTTGGAAGCCTTCAATAAACGAGAGCCTTATACGCCAGAAGATATTCAAGTGGTAGAGACTCTCGCGGCGCTGACTGTGGCAGCCTTGGAAAAGGCTGAATTGGAACAGGGCATGTTCGTAGCGCGGGAAGAGGCGCGTGAACTTGATCGCTTGAAGAACGAGTTCATTGCCATTACGTCTCATGAATTACGCACCCCGTTGGGGCTTATCCTCGGGCATTCCACTTTTCTCAAAGAGTTACTAAACGATCAATATCAAGAACAGGTCGATACGATCATCCGCAATGCGTCACGGCTGAAAGAGATCATCGAAACCCTCACAAGTGTGGATAACTATCAATCAGGCGGGGCACTTATTCGTTCTCACAAAGTGTCGGTCTCGCGCATTATTGAAGACGTTTGTATTTCTTTCAATGAAATGGCGAAAAAGAAAGATATCCAGCTCAAGCCAGTGATACAGCCCGGGCACGAATTGTGGGTGGATTTGGATAGCGGCAAGATCGCGATCGTGCTTGGAAATTTGCTCAAAAATGCTATCACCTTTACCAATGAAGGCGGCGAGATCGTAGTACGCGGTGAAAAGCATGATGATTATGTAAAAGTCTCTGTAAAAGATAATGGCATCGGCATTCCAGCTACAGACCTGTCACATGTATTTGATCGTTTCTATCAAGTCGAAGATCATCTCACCCGGCGTCATGGAGGCATGGGCTTGGGGCTTTCGGTTGCGAAAGTGATGGTGGAGATGCATGGTGGTCGCATTTGGGTCGATAGTGAAGAAGGGCATGGCAGTGTTTTCTCGTTCATTCTTCCCATTCACACCGACCCGCCAGCCGCGCCTTCACCTTTTGTCGAATAGAATCCCGTCACACCGTTGACGGGATTTTTATTTCCTTATACACTCATGCGATGTTAAACCTCAACACCCAATTCGAATTAATTCGTCAGTCTGCCACCGTTGCCATGGCAGACCGCATCCTCGCGCTTAAAGCCAGCGGCAAGAGCATTGTTGGCTTACAAGTCGGCGACCCGGATTTTGGTACACACCCTGCCATTGCCGAATCTGCATTCCAAGCCATGCAAGCCGGGCAGACCCATTATGGCCCATCTACCGGAACGCTTGAATTGCGCAAAGCCATTGCCGCCAAACTTCAACGCGATGAAGGTGTGGATTATGACCCCGCTTCTGAAATTCTCGTTACGCACGGCGGCATTCACGCCTATTACACCGCCATGCAATCCATTTTGAATCCCGGCGATGAAGTGCTGATTCCGGATCCCTCATGGGCGACTCATTCCAACATGGCGATCATGCTGCGTGGAAATGTGATCCGCATCCCTGCCCCCGCCGAAAATGGGTTCATCCCTCATTTCGATTCATGGCTGAAAGCTTTGACTCCTAAAACGAGAGTCATCGTCCTCAACTATCCCTCCAACCCGACAGGCGCATTCCCTTCGCGTGACTATCTACAGAAGCTGCAAGACTTTGCCAAAGAACATAACTTGTGGATCGTTAGTGATGAAGTCTACGGAAGTTTGTATTACGAAGGCAAGCCCACTTCTGCCGCAGATTTTGAAGGCGCAAAAGAACGGACTATCTTGGTCAATAGTCTTTCCAAATCGTATGCAATGACCGGTTGGCGGGTTGGCTTTTTGGCTGCGCCTGCACGCGTCATCCAAAACGCCTTGAAAGCCGGGCAGAATTCCATTACTTGTGTGGCTCCCTTCATTCAAAAAGCCGCCGCCTTTGCGTTGACAGACCCGAAGATCCAAGATGTCACCGCCGAGATGCGTGCCGCCTATGGACGTCGCCGTGAGTTAGTCATTCGCCTCTCGCATGAACTCGAAAGCGACAGAGTGAAGATCATCCCACCGCAGGGAGCGTTTTATTTCTTCCTTGACCTGCGCGAATTGAAAATGTCTTCCGTAGAAATGTGCGAGAAAATTCTCGACGAAGAAGGCGTAGGACTCGTGCCCGGTTCTGCCTTTGGTGAGCAGGGTGAAGGCTTTATCCGCATGACGATTGCTGCTTCAGAAGAAGATGTGGAAGCTGGTTTCAGGAAGATCGTGAAGTGGGCAGAGAGACAGTAATTTAGTAGGGGCGGGGTCTCCCCGCCCAAGGAGCCATTATGAAAGTATCTTTCCAAGGCGAACCCGGCGCGTATTCTGAGCAGGCGGTCTTTAATTACTTTGGTAAAGACATTGAGACGGTTCCATGCGAATCGTTCGATGTGATGTTTGATTCGGTCGTTTCGGGGAAAAGTGACATGGCGCTGGCTCCCATTGAGAATTCATTGGCGGGTAGTATTCATCAGAATTACGATTTGCTTTTGCGCCATGACTTGCATATCGTGGGGGAGCACTTCTTGCGTGTGCAGCATTGTTTAATTGCCAACCCAGGTGTGAAGAAGGAAGATATCAAGAAAGCTATTAGTCATCCGCAGGCTTTAGGACAGTGTGCGGCGTATTTACGCAATCACGGCATCAAAGCGGAGCAAGTTTATGACACCGCTGGCAGTGTGAAGATGCTCAAAGAATCTGGCGCGAAAGATGTGGCAGCAATCGCCTCAAAACGCGCGGCAGAGTTGTATGGCATGCAAATTCTGGAAGAAGGCATTGAAGATAACGCAGAAAACTTTACGCGTTTTCTCGCTATCGGACGAGAATCAGTTGTCCCTGAGTCAGAGGCGAAGACTTCCATCGTATTCACGTTGAAAAACGTTCCCGGCTCCTTGTTCAAAGCCATGTCCGTTTTTGCGCTGCGTGATATCGACTTGACCAAGATCGAGTCGCGTCCGTTGCAGGGAAGCCCATGGGAATATCTTTTTTACATTGATCTGATTGGCTCTGTACAAAACGAAACCGTCCAACGCGCACTTGACCATTTAGGAGAATATGCCGTGATGCTGCGGGTGTTGGGGTCGTACCCAAGATTCAAACGGTAAAAGAAAATTGAAATATGACAAAGCCGCCTCGAAGATATCTTCGAGGCGGCTTTGTCATTAATAGCTTAGCCCATGCCCAAACTTGAACAATGGATTTTCCGAATCGTGCGGCACATCTTCTTTTTGCTTTCGCACTGCATCCATTGAGGACGGTAATTCAAATGGAAGTTTTCCCTGTGGAGTAAATTTTCCAAAGATAATATCCAACACAGCCTCATCGCTCGCACCGAAGTTGGCGAGCAGGGCTGTACTCTTCCCCGCGATCTCAGGGATGACCGCGGGGCGATCCAGATAAATATCCACAACTGTGGGAACTTTGTTCAATATGTTCAAGATGCGGGTTTTCTCAGGTTCCTTGAAATCTAGATCACCGGCATGGAATAATCTTTCTATGAAGCTGCTTTTGCGAACTTCGTAGGGGGCGTTCAAGCGCAGGATGGCAAGGTCAGCTTTTGAAACATCAGTTACGACTTCGCCGTAAGGTTTGATCGCTTCGGGCTTGATATTCTCCACATAAATCTTGAGTCCACTTTTGAGGGGCAGAGTTTGTTTGTCGTTTTTTAACATCACTATCGATTTGCGCTGCGCGAGCTCGCCTGCCTTGCGAAATTCAGGTTGACCGATAATTCTTTCCGCGGCATCCACATCCACAAATGGATTATTGAACAAGCCAAGGCGGAATTTATCGCGTAGCAATCTGCGTACGGATATATCGATACGTTCTTCGCTTACCTTACCTTCGCGCACCAGCTGAATGACGACTTCAGGGCAAGCCTCGCCTCCGAATTGATCTGCGCCCGCCTCAATGATCTTTTGAGCACGTTCTGCCAAAGAGAGATGTTCCACGCCCCAAGCTCTGGCTGGCATAAATTCGTATCCCAAGATTTTCATCGAAGTGAGCAAACCCCAATCGGTGCAGACTACGCCATCAAAACCATACTTGCCGCGCAGGAGATCTGTGACGACACTCTTGTTGAAACTGAAACCGACTTCTTCATGTGATGTTCCGACGGGCATGCCGTAATATGGCATGATCTGTGCTGTCCCGGCTTTGAAAGCAGCTTCGAAGGGTTTGAGATGATAATCAAAGTTGTTGCCAGGGTAGACCTGCTCGCGTCCATACGCGAAGTGCGCGTCTTCACCATCCTTTTGCGGACCTGCGCCGGGGAAGTGTTTGGTCATGCAGGCAACACTATCCTTACCGAGTGTCTCACCTTGAAAGCCGCGGATGTATGCGGCGGTCATTGCGGCGGAGAGTTCGGCATCTTCGCCGAAGGTTCCGTTCGAGCGTGCCCAACGCGGTTCGGTTGCCAGATCAGCCATCGGGTGGAGCGCGAGGCGGATTCCAACAGCGAGATATTCCTGGCGGGCGATGTCACCAAATTGTTGGACCAAGTCCACATCCCGTGTGGCGGCGAGTCCGGTTTGTTCGGGAAATTGCGAGAAGCCTCCACCCGTCATGCTGGTCAATGGATTTTGTGTAAAGGCGTGGCGCGGATCGGTGGAGATCGTAATGGGGATACCGAGGCGGGTTTGCTCCGCCAGTTTTTGGATGCGGTTGTGCCACTCTGCCAAATGCCGTGGATCGGTGCCTTCGAGTAGATTGAAATGATTCATCAAGCGTCGCGCGATCATATCCGAAGCTTGCGGCAGGGGCATAATGCTCATATTTTCCCTGAGCGTGCCATCCTTGTTGATGAACATCATGGTCTGGAAGAGCATGCCCGCTTTTTCTTCTAGGGTCATTTGCTTGAGCAGGTCTTCGACGCGTTCTTCAATGGGGAGGCGCGGATCTTCGTAGGGATCAAGCTTGCCGTTCTTGTTCAAGTCGCGGAAGGTGATGCCATCTTGAGTCAGTGTGGGTGCTGCTTTTCCGAGCAGAGATAGATTGTTACGGGTGTTGATGTTGGGTCGGATGTTAAGCCAGAAATAAACAAGCCCCGCGATCAAGACAACGATCAGTATCAGGTACCAAATCCACATTGTGAGCCTCCGCGTTTTTTGAATGATTATAAATGCAGGTCTTTAAGGTGGGTACTTCAGAATCGTGTTCCTTATTTGATCCTTGACAAAACAGAAAATGTGTTCTAAAATAAAATATAACATGTAACTAAATGGTTACGCAAAGGAATTATGAGACGAGACGTATTTCAAGCCATCGCAGACCCCAACCGCCGCGCCATTCTGGCGTTGCTGGCAAAACAAAGACTGACCCTCAACGGTGTTGCCGAGAATTTCCGCATCAGTCGTCCGGCGGTGTCGCGGCATATCAAGATATTGAAAGAGTGTGGGTTGGTGGTCGTCATCCCACAGGGACGCGAGCGGTATGTTGAAGCGCGTTTTGACAAATTGGGTGAAGTTGCCGATTGGATCGAACAGTACCGTCAAGTATGGGAAGCTCGCTTTGGTCGATTGGATGATGTTTTAGAAGAGTTGAAAAAGAAGAAAGGAAATACAAAATGACTGGGTTAACGAACACCACCAAGCCTGTATCTGATATTGAGGCGAATGCGGCACGAATATCCATCACGGCTGGCGTGTTTTTTGCTTTATTGCTTGGAAGCCTGCATTTGCTCGAGCCTGAATTTGACCCGACCTGGCGTTTCATCAGCGAATATTCGCTTGGGAAATTTGGCTGGATGATGTCACTCGCATTTGTATCTATTGCGATCAGCCTTGCGAGCATTGGCGTGGCGATATTCTCACGAGTTCGAAATATAGTCGGCTACATTGGTTTGGTGATCCTTGTTTTGGCGGTGGTCGGTTTATTGCTGGCTGCCTTCTTCACAACGGATCCAATTTTCACCAAGCAGGAAAATATGACGCCCAGTGGGCAGATGCATGTTCTCGGCGCATCGCTCGACTACTCTCCGCTTGCATTTTTGTTGTTGAGCTTTAGCCTTGCCCGTTACATGGATTGGGCTTCGGTTAAGAAGTGGCTATTCTTTACAGCCATCCTTTCAATTGCTTTAACAATCGGATTCATATTCACCATCCCGATGGATGGGGTATTTGGTCCGGGGGTGTATACCGGGCTTGTCGGTCGCTTTTTGATGTTGTCTTATCTTGGCTGGTTGGTAATTGCAGCGTTGCAAGTCCTTAAATTGAAAAACAATAAAACTGGATAAAGGAGAAATAATATGCCCTCAAAAAATAAAGTAACCGTCACCGCCGAACCCGGCAAGCAGGAGCTATTTATCACCCGCGAGTTCGACGCCCCGCGTGAGTTGGTGTACGAAGCTCATATCGACCCGAAGTTGTATGTGCAATGGCTCGGTCCACACGGATATGAAATGATTCTCGAAACGTTTGAACCTGTTGATGGTGGTAAATATCGTTATGTTCATAAGGATAAGGATGGCAACGAATATGGTTTTCATGGCACCTTCCATCAAATGACGCCTGACAGCATGATCCAGACCTTTGAGTTCGAAGGCTATCCCGGGCACGTTTCTTTAGAATGCATGACTCTCGAAGAGCTGCCCGGCAACCGGACAAAAGCCACAATTCACTCCGTCTTTCAATCTGTCTCTGACCGAGATGGCATGATCCAAAACGGAATGGAAACAGGCATCCGTGAAGGCTACGAACGTCTCGATGATATTTTAGAAGCGATGTGAAGAGTAAGGTGCTATGGTAAACAAAACTACGAATACTCGTACGGTTGTCGCAAATATTTCATTATCCTTGGATGGACGAACCACCGGTGCTGGTGGCGATTATGATATGAGCTGGATCGTCCCACATGCTGTCACTGACGGCACACGAAATAATATGATTGCTGTTACAAGTCTAGCCACGACTGTGCTCTTGGGCAGAAAGAATTATCAAGGTTTCGGAAGCTACTGGCCCTCGGTTGCTGACAATGAGTCTGCTGACGCGCGTGATCGCGCATTCTCCTCGTGGCTAAATTCTGTGGAAAAGGTAGTGTTCTCATCCACACTAAAGGATGCACCTTGGGAGAATTCCCGCATTGTGAACGCAGATCCGGCAGCAGTCGTTAGAGACTTGCAGAAGCAGACAGGTGGCAACATCATTGTGCTTGCCAGCTGTAGCATTATCAAGCGGCTGCTTGAGGCGGATGCTTTGGATTGCCTGAGTATCACTTTTTGCCCTGAGGTGGCTGGTGGCGGTACTCGCCTTTTCGAGGATGGATTGCCTGCTTCATCCTGGATGTTGCGCCAAAGCAAGGCCACAGAAAGCGGTGCGTTGTGCTTGCTTTACGATCGCATCCGTGAGCGGAAGTAATGCATCTTGAAAGGCATGTGACCATGAGCAAAGTTGTTTTCAACATGACAGTTTCATTGGATGGTTATGTCGCTGGTCCCAATGACAACCCCGAAAATGGTTTGGGCGATGGCGGTGGCGCACTCTTCCATTGGTACTTTAGCGGTGATACAGAGATTTTATTATCAGAAGGTACACCAACCCTCAAAGTTTCAAAACAGAGTGCCGCTCTTTTGAAAGATGCTGTCGAAACATACGGAGCAGGGGTGTGGGGACGCAGAACTTTTGACATTGCCCATGCCTGGGGTGGTCATCCGCCTGGGACGCCCTGTTTTATTGTCACCCATAATACGCCGCAGGAATGGGTTCATGAAGGATCGCCATTCACCTTTGTCACGGATGGAGTTAAGAGTGCCATTCGCCAGGCGAAGGAAGCCGCAGGGGATAAGGATGTTGTCATCTGCACCGCCAGTATTCTCCAACAATGCCTCAATGCAGGGCTGATGGATGAAATCCATCTCGATGTGGCACCGCTCCTGCTTGGAAAAGGTGTGCGGTTATTTGACCATCTCAATATCGATCCGCTTGGATTAGAACGTATCCGCGCTGTTGAGGCTCCTGGTGTGACACACCTTGGCTTTCGCATTGTAAAAAAATGATTCGTTCAAACACCAAATACCCTTTAGAGATTTATAAGGAAAACATAATGTCTGAAAGTATAACGATCACATCAGCAACGACAACTTCACTGATACTAGCGCGTGTTGCGATTGGAACATCTGTTGCGGTTCTTGTGTTGCTGGCTATTTTGCACATTCTCAGCCCGGAATTTAACCCTGCTTGGCGCATGGTCAGCGAATATGCAAACGGGAAGTATGCCTGGGTCTTGTCGCTGCTGTTCTTTTTATGGGGTGTGGGTTCATTGGCTTTGGCTTATACACTTTGGCCCCACTTGCCAACAACAATGGGAAAGATCGGTCTTTTTTTTCTCATTGCAGCTGGGATCGGTGAGGCGATGGCAGCCGTATTTGACATAAATCATAAGCTGCACAGTTTGTCGGCGATGATCGGAATCCCAAGCCTGGCGATTGCCGCCATGTTGATCAGCATAACACTCGTTCGTACTGAACCGTGGTCGATGGCAAGGACCTCACTATTATGGACGGCAAATCTGACATGGGTGAGCATCCTTCTGATGGGAATTGCTTTTGCGGTCATGATGGCTACCTATGCTCAGGCGGGCGGTGATGTGTCTGCGAATGCTGAAGTTGTGACGACTTTACCAAAAGGTGTCATTGCATTGGTGGGCTGGGCAAATCGTTTCTTGATCCTTGTATATTGCTCCTGGGTAATCACAGTTGCCTGGCTGGCGATAAAGTTGAACCCATAAAAATTTGGGCTACAATTCAATTTAAATAATCTGTGTTCGTTTATAAGTACAAGGAGTTCTCATGCGAAAACTGATCGTACATCAATTCATTTCTTTAGATGGTGTTATTCAAGCCCCCGGCGGTGTAGATGAAGATACCGATGGCGGCTTCACCCACGGTGGCTGGACCATTCCCTTTTGGCACGACGACATCGGCATGCGCTTCTCGCAAGCTATGGAATCTGCCGATACCCTGTTGCTCGGGCGTAAAACCTGGAAGACGCATGGTGACGCATTCGAACCTTTGCCGCCCGCAGAAAACCCTTTTGGTGATGTTAAAAAATATGTCGTTTCCACCACGCTGAAATCTTCGGCGGCTTGGAGCAACTCTACCATCATCAGCAGCAATGTCGTCGAAGAAGTTCGCAAACTCAAGAACCAACCCGGCAAAAACATTCTTTCGGATGGCAGCAGTGTGTTGATGCATACCCTCATCGAAAATGATCTGGTGGATGAATTCGTGCTGCATGTGTATCCACTGGTGTTGGGCGGCGGCAAGAAATTATTTCCGGATGGCAAGTACGTCAAACTGAATTTGATCGAATCCGCGCCTCTGCCTACGGGGGTGCTGTATCAGCGCTACGAGCCTGTTCGTTAGCTGACGGTTGACCAGCCATGAATGCAGACCTGTTCCTCAAACGATTGAAGGCGCTTCGTTCGCCTGCAGTGGCAAAGTCTCACAGCCATCTTGCATCGGATAAGGACGATCCCATTCTCGGTGTCCGCATGGGACAGGTCTTTGCGCTCGCCAAAGAATTCATGAACATGGAGTTGGATGAAGTCGAGGTGATGCTCGAAAGTCCATTTCATGAGATGCGGGTTGGCGCGGTCAGCATCATGGACTTTCAGGCTCGCAGCAAAAAGACGACTGAAGCCCGCCGAAAAGAATTATTCAACCTGTATATCCGCTGCCATGACCGCATCAACACTTGGGACTTGGTAGATCGCAGTGCGATTTGGGTTGTCGGTAGCTACTTGTTCGATAAGCCACGCAAGGCTTTGTATAAGCTGGCAAAATCCAAGAAGATGCCCGAGCGTCGCACTGCTATTGTCAGTACGCTTTATTTCATTGGCAAAGGCGATGTGGACGATGCCTTCAAACTGGCAGAGATCATGCTCCACGATAAAGAGGATCTGATCCACAAGGCAAATGGCTGGGCGCTGCGTTTCGCAGGTGACAAAGACCGAAAAAAGTTGTTGAAGTTTTTAGATAAACATGCTGCCGATATGCCGCGCGTCACGTTGCGGTATGCGATTGAAAAATTCGATAAAAAACAACGTGAGCATTATATGAAATTAAAAGATCAGGAATAGCCGCATGAAAAATACTCAGTATCTTGTCTTGCTGCGCGGAATCAATGTCGGTGGAAAGAACATCATCAAGATGGTGGACTTGAAGTCCAGTTTTGAGGCAATGGGCTTTTCAAATGTCCTTACGTATATTCAAAGTGGCAATGTCTTGTTCGAGTCTGATGAAAAAGACAAAGCAATTTTGACAACCAAGATCGAAAAGGGACTTTCCAAGCGCTTTGATTTCCTGGCGCGGGTTATGGTTGTTTCTCACAAGGAACTCGAAGCCATTGTCCGCGCTGCGCCGGATGGGTTTGGTAAGGATGACAAGGAGTTTAGATATGACGTCATCTTTTTGAAGGAGCCACTTATACCGAAGGAAGCAATGAAAAGCGTCAGTACAAGAGAAGGTGTAGATACTGCCCATGCTGGCAAACAAGCACTTTATTTTTCACGTCTCATCAGCCGGGCTGCGCAAAGCCACCTCACTAAAATAATTGGTACGCCCGTCTATCAGAATATGACCATCCGCAATTGGAACACGACCACAAAATTGTTAGAACTATTCTCAAAAATGTCATCCTGAGCGAAGCGACACATGCACCGCATTACGGATGCAGTGCGGTGAGGATCTCTACTTCCGAAGTATGAGATCCTTCGGTCGCGAAGAGAGCTCCCTCAGGGTGACATGGTGATTACTGAAAGGACAACATGGCTAAGACAAATTTTCAATCGATTGACGAATATATTGCAGCTTGCCCGCCCGAGTCGCAGGCGTATCTAAAACAGATCCGCAAATTAATTCATACGCTTGTACCGGATGCAAAAGAGAGAATCAGTTATCAGATAGCGGCATTTGAACGGAACGGCAAGAACTTGATCCATTTTGCAGGGTGGAAAAAGCATGTGTCGCTGTACCCGGTTCCGGCGGGGAGTGAGGCGTTCGAACGTCAGGTTGCAAAATATGCAGGTGGCAAAGGTACATTGAAATTTCCGCTCGATGAACCGCTTCCGCTCAAGTTAATAGAAAGAGTTGTTAAATTACATCTTGCCGTAAACAAGAAGCAAGCAAAAGGAGAATCAAAATGAAAAAGATCACCCCGTTCTTATGGTTCGATACGCAGGCTGAAGAGGCGATGAACTTTTATGTCTCGCTCTTCAAAAATTCAAAGGTGAACAGCGTTTCACGCGGACCGGATGGTAAAGCCTTCACCGTGTCGTTTGTGTTGGATGGACAGGAGTTCATGGGCATGAATGCGGGACCGCAGTTCAAATTCAATGAGGCGGTTTCGATGTCAGTCAATTGCGAAGACCAAGCCGAAGTGGATTATTTTTGGAACGCGCTGACTGCGGATGGGGGAGAAGAGTCGATGTGTAGTTGGTGCAAGGACAAGTTTGGGCTGTGGTGGCAGATCGTGCCGAAGCAGTTGGGCGAGTTGATGGGTGACCCGGATCCGGAGAAATCTCAGCGCGTGATGGATGCCATGTTGAAGATGAAGAAGATCGTTGTCGCTGACCTACAAAAGGCGCATGCTGGAAAATAATAAATCTCTACGGATCTTTTTGAACTTTCTTGCGTTCATCGTCCCATAGTTTTGCAAATCGTTCAAACGCATTGGCAATGATCTCCAATTCACTTTCAGAGTAACTTGAGATTAATTCTTCTTGAGCCGTTCGCGCTGATGTGAACCATGCCGCGGCTTTTTCACCGCTCGATGGCGCAGGTGCAATGAGGGTCCCACGACGGTCATTGGGATTGGGTCGACGTTCAATTAAGCCAGCCTTTTCGAGCCGATCGAGCATGGCGGTCGTTGCACCCGAAGTGAGACCCGTAAACCTGGAAAGTTCAGATGGTGTGGCAATGCCTTTTTGGAATAGCAGCCTGAGACATTCCATGTCGGTTACGTTGAGTCCTGCCCATTCGCTCATGGCGTTGCGGAACAACGTCAAATTCACGCCATAATCTCGTACTGCCATGAGGGCTCGTTTTTTCAAATCTGTCTTTGTTGGTTTGCTCATAGAAATTTACCCTTGACATTATCTTTATGTTGAAGTATCTTTATTATAAAGATAAATTGGTTTCTGTGCAAGGTGTCAAAACAACCAAATTCAGATAAGGAGATTTTTATGAGCCCCAAAACCGATACGAAAAAGTCCGCTAAGACAACTGATACAGGATTTACAGCCGATGAAAAAGCCGCGATGAAGGCTCGCGCGCAAGAGTTGAAGGCAGAAGCACGTGCAGGCAAGGACAGAGCCGAAGGTGAAAAAGCCATTCTTGCTGCGATTGCCGGAATGAAAGACCCAACGGATCGCTCGATGGGGAAGCGGATCCATGAGATCGTCACTGCCGCTGCGCCGAGCCTGATGCCGAAGACCTGGTATGGCATGCCTGCCTATGCCAATGAGGAAGGCAAGGTCATCTGTTTCTTTCAGGCGGCAAGCAAGTTTGGTGTACGGTATGCCACCTTCGGCTTCCAGCCTGATGCGAAATTGGACGATGGCAATATGTGGCCCGCTGCTTTCGCGTTGATCAAGTTGACTGCCGCCGAAGAGGCAAAGATCGCCGCACTCGTAAAGAAAGCTGTGAGTTGAATTCGTTTTTGTCTTGACTAGCTAGAATAAATGTTCTAAAATATCTTCGGTGGGTAAAAGCGATGTTGCTTTTACCCACCCGTTTTTATTAATGTTGGTAGAGAATATAGAGGAGAGGTTTATGCCCCAGGAATATATTGAGATTCGCGGCGCACGAGAGAATAATTTAAAGAACGTCTCGTTACGCATCCCCAAACGCAAAATTACCATCTTTACAGGCGTATCAGGTTCGGGTAAATCATCGATTGTGTTCGACACTATCGCGACTGAATCACAACGCCTGCTCAACGAAAATTTCAGCATGTTCGTGCGGAACTTTCTGCCGAAGTATGCCCAACCCGAAGCGGACTCCATCGAGAACTTGAGCATGTCCATCGTGGTGGATCAAAAGCGGATGGGCGGCGGCTCCCACTCGACCGTGGGCACGATTACCGACATCAACACGATCCTACGCATGATGTTTTCCCGCATCGGACAGCCCCACGTGGGACCCACCAACGTATTCGGCTTTAACGACCCGCAGGGGATGTGCCCAAACTGCAACGGACTGGGTCGCAAGTTGGACGTGGATATGGATAGATTTTTGGATAAGTCCAAGTCTTTGAATGAAGGCGCGATTCTATTCCCAGAATACAATGTGGATAGTTGGGGCTGGAGTAATGTGATCAATACGGGTTTGTTCGACCCGGATAAGAAAATATCCAAATACACCCAGAAGGAACTGAACGACCTTTTATATAGCGAACCGATCAAGGTCAAGACGAAGATAGGGGCAAAAGATTTCAATATGACCTATGAAGGCATTATCAACCGTTTTACCAATAAGTACATCAAACAGGATCTAAAAACCAAATCCGAGCGGACTCAAAAATCGATCGAACCATTCATGACGATGGGTCCCTGTTCCGAATGTAACGGTGCGCGGTTGAACAAGACCATTCTGAAGTGCAAGATCAACGGATACAACATCGCCGACCTGACGAGCATGGAAATCCCTGAATTGATCGAAGTCGTGAAGGGGATCAAAATCCCCGCCGCCACGCCAATCGTCAAAGCGCTTGTGGAGCGTTTGCAGAACCTTGTGGATATTGGTTTGGAATACCTCAGCCTCGATCGTGAAACGGATACATTATCAGGCGGAGAGTCACAGCGTGTAAAAATCGTGAAGCACCTCGGCAGTAGTTTGAGTGATGTGATGTACATCTTCGATGAGCCGAGCGTGGGACTGCATCCGCGTGATGTGCATCGCATGAATGAGTTGTTGCAGAAACTGCGCGACAAAGGCAATACGGTCATCGTGGTGGAGCATGACCCGGACGTGATCAAAGTGGCAGACCATGTCGTGGATGTGGGGCCGCATGCGGGTCCGCATGGAGGCGAGATCGTCTTCGAAGGTAGTTATGCAAATTTGCTCAAGGCGAATACGCTCACGGGCAGGCATATGCAGCAATCCGTGCCGATCAAAGAAGAGTTCCGTACGCCGACAGGCAAACTGCCGATCAAAAATGCGAAAGTCAATAACCTGCAAAATGTCAGCGTGAATATTCCAACAGGTGTGCTCACTGTAGTTACCGGCGTGGCGGGTTCCGGCAAGAGTTCGCTTATCAATGAAGTGTTTCAACATCAACATCCCAATGCGGTTGTAATTGATCAATCGGCGGTGGGAGTCAACAGTCGCTCCAACCCTGCCACATATACGGGCATTCTGGACGATGTCCGCAAGGCGTTTGCATCGGCGAACAAGGTGCAGGCTTCGTTGTTCAGTTTCAACTCGAAGGGCGCGTGCGAAAACTGCCAGGGATTGGGCGTGATCTATACCGAGTTATCATTTTTTGATAGCGTGAAATCGCCCTGCGAAGTGTGCGAAGGCAGGCGCTTCAAAGACGAAGTGTTGGAATATAAACTGAATGGAAAAAATATTTCAGAAGTCTTATCCATGAACGTTGAACAAGCGCTGGCTTATTTCGAACTTCCAGAAGTGAAGAAAAAGCTACAAGCCATGAGCGATGTGGGTTTGGATTATCTCGGACTTGGTCAGCCACTGAGCACGCTTTCAGGCGGTGAATGTCAGCGCATTAAACTTGCCAGCGAGCTGCACAAGCAGGGCAGTATCTACATCATGGATGAACCCACCACGGGCTTGCATATGTCCGATATTGGTCATCTCATGGAAGTCATCAATCGCTTGGTAGATACAGGTAATACGGTTGTTGTTATCGAACATAATTTGCATGTCATCAAGAACGCCGATTGGATTATTGATATGGGTCCCGAAGGCGGTAGCAAAGGCGGCAAGGTTATGTTCGAAGGCACGCCCAAAGAATTATTGAAAGCGAAGCAGTCTCTTACCAGTGCGTATTTGAAAAATTAACTTCCTGTGTAAATCGTTCCGACACTTGCACATGGCGCAAGTGTCGGAACGGTATGAATAACCGTTCGACCTGTAGAGAATTTGGAGACTTTAACATGATGGTACAAAAAATACTTCCCCCTTCTATTTCAGAATTGAGAGCCTTGTTCAACGGCAAAGTCATCGCACCCGATGACCCGCGTTATGAAGAAGCACGCACACCCTTTTACGGCGGCATGGATAAACATCCTGCAGCCATTGTCCGCGCTGCAGATGCGGGCGACGTGTCGCGTCTAGTCTCATTAGCGCGCGAACATGGTTTTGAACTCGCAGTTCGCAGCGGCGGTCACAGCAACGCAGGTCACTGCACCAGTGATGGCGGCATTGTGCTCGACCTCTCCACAATGAAAAAATTGGAGATCGATCACGAGAATCAAACCGCCTGGGTTGAATCGGGAATGACCGCAGGCGAATATACAACTGCAGTCGGTGAGCATGGATTTGTCACCGGCTTTGGTGATACCGGTTCAGTCGGTCTGGGTGGCATCACACTCGGCGGTGGTGTCGGTTATCACGTCCGCAAATTTGGGCTGACCATTGATAACCTCCTTGCTGCAGAAGTGGTCACAGCCGATGGGCAATTACTGCATGTGGATGAAAATTCTCACGCCGATCTCTTCTGGGCAATTCGCGGCGGAGGCGGCAACTTTGGTGTGGCGATTCGCTTCAAGTTCAAGCTTCATAAGCTGGATAAAGGCTACGGCGGGATGTTAGTCCTGCCAGCCACAGCAGACGCCATCGCCTCTTTCTTAGCCGAAGCTGATTCTGCTCCTGACGAATTGTCCACCATCCTGAACGTGATGACTGCACCACCCATGCCTTTTCTTCCAGAAGAGGTGCATGGCAAATTAATCCTGATGGCAATGTTGTTCTACGCCGGTGACGCGGAAATGGGGGAGCAGGTCATCTCCAAGTTCCGTGCCATTGCCACACCCCACGCAGACATGTTGCACCCGATGGATTACTCAGAACTGTTCCCGCCCGAAGAAGGCGGATATCACCCCATGGCTGCGGGACGCACCATGTTCCTTGACCATGTGGATACTTCCGTGGCTCAGTTCATCGTTGATACCTTAGCCAAATCTACTGCCATGATGGCGGTGACTCAGCTGCGCGTGCTCGGCGGCGCAATGGGGCGCGTCCCTGCCGATGCGACTGCATTCGCGCATCGTGGATCTAAGATCATGGCGAACCTCGCTGCCTTATATACCAACCCGGAAGAAAAAGACCATCACGAAGCCTGGGTTTCCAAATATGAAAAAGACCTACGTCAAAGCGACAAAGGCGCATACGTCAACTTCCTTGGCGCTGTGGATAAGAAACAAGTCCGCACGGCCTACCCTGGCGGTACTTGGAAAAAACTCAGCGAGATCAAAAAGAAGTACGATCCGACAAACCTGTTCCACTTAAATCAAAACATTCCTCCCAAATAGGATTCGACATGAGTAAAGTAATTTTAGATATGTCGATGTCACTGGACGGTTTTATCGCAGGTGCAAACGTGGGTAAAGAATACCCCATGGGTGTGAATGGTGAGGACCTTCACACTTGGATATTCAGCACGCCTAAGGATAAAGTGGACGCTGACGTGGAACGTGAGATGTTCGCGAAAACGGGAGCGGTAATCTTGGGGAACCGCACCTTCGAAGTCGGTGTGGATTTGTGGGGAGATGTCCCTTTTCCTGTGCCATCTTTTGTGCTTACCCATAAGAAGCGCGAAACGTTAATAAAGAAAAGCGGAACATTTACATTTGTAACCGACGGCATCGAAAGTGCACTTCAACAGGCTCAAGCAGTTGCTGGCGATAAAGATGTTCGCCTAATGGGTGCTGATATTGCTCAACAATTTCTCAGCGCAGGTCTGATCGATGAGATACAAATTAACCATGTGCCGATCCTCCTCGGTGATGGTGTGCGATTGTTTGATTTGGGTATGAAAAATATTCAACTCGAAAAGGATAGGGTACTTGACTCTCCGCATGCAACCCATATTCACTATCGGGTCTTAAAGGGCGGGTCATAAACCCGCCATATATCAAATATCAGAAGGGCGTCTGGCTACATGCTTGACCTACAAATGATTTTGCAAGAAACTCATAGGAATGAGAATTTATCATGACTGATACAAATACAATTGCAGCGGTATCCTTTCTCAAACTTGCTTCGAGTGGACAAGTAATTGAAGCCTACTCCAAATATATTGATTCGGGCTTCCGTCACCATAACCCATTCTTTGAAGGTTCCGCGGAATCTTTGCAAACAGGCATGGAGGAAAATGCGAAACAAAACCCGAACAAAGTCTTCACCATTCTGAGGACAATTAGCGAAGGCAACTTTGTTGTAACGCACTCGCACGTCAAACAAAACCCTGAGCATCGCGGGGCTGTTGTCGTCCACATCTTTCGCTTCGAGAACGGAAAGATCGTTGAGCTTTGGGATCTAGGGCAGCCCATCCCCGAGTCGTCTCCCAATCAAAATGGAATATTTTAGAAATAGATAAGGATAGCTGTGAAAACTTTTTATCAAATTCTCGCCAATACGGTTCTCGCCAATGTAACGAATATGACGGTTTGGTTTGCGATGATATTTTTTATTTACCTTGAAACCAAATCCGTCACTGCCACTTCGATCGTTTCAGGAATTTATCTTGTCATGACGGCTAGTTTAGGCATTTGGTTTGGCAGCTTGGTCGACCATAATAAGAAAAAGAATGTCATGATCCTTTCGGGTGTGATTTCTTTGCTCATTTACATCATTGGGTTTGCGATTTATCTAAGCACACCCGCTGAAACATGGAAAGACCCAACCAGCGTAACGTTGTGGATTCTTAATGTGCTTCTTTTAGTGGGTGTGATCGCGGGGAATATTCGTGGGATTGCAGTGCCAACATTGGTGACGATTTTGATTCCCGAAGATGGTCGCGCCAAAGCGAATGGACTCACTGGCACTGCCTTTGGTATTGCTTTCTTGATCTGCTCTGCCATCAGCGGTATTTTAGTGGGCATGGGCGGCATGTTTTATGTGTTGATCCTTGGCATTGTCATGATGATCCTTTCGATCCTGCATCTTTGGTTTTTGGTCATTTCCGAAAAAGAGATCGTTCATCTTGAGCATCAACCCAAAGTAGATCTGCGTGGCACCTTTGCCGTGGTCGCAGCGATTCCTGGCTTGATGGCGCTGATCCTTTTTAGCACCATCAACAACTTTTTAGGCGGTACTTTCATGGGTCTCATGGACGCGTATGGGTTATCGCTTGTTTCAGTGGAAGTTTGGGGCTTGCTCTTTGCGGTGATCAGCTGCGGTTTTATCATTGGCGGGATGTTTATCTCAAAATATGGACTGGGCAAAAATCCGCTTTTTGCAATGTTCGCCGCCAACATCGTTATATGGATTATCTCCGCTTTGTTCACAATTCAACCTTCCATTGTCTTGCTTTCGGTGGGTATGTTTATTTACATCAGTGTTGTGCCATTCATTGAAGCTGCTGAGCAGACGATTCTTCAAAAAGTTGTCCCACAGGAAAGGCAGGGACGGGTATTCGGATTCGCTCAAAGCGTGGAACAATCCGCCTCGCCTCTGACGACGTTTTTGATTGGTCCTATTGCTGAGACCTTTTTCATCCCGTTTATGACCACTGGCGCGGGCGTAGGACTCATTGGCAGTTGGTTCGGCACAGGACCAGCCAGAGGTATTGCTTTGGTGTTTGTTGTTACCGGTATTATTGGTTTGATCCTGACTATAATCGCCATGAAGTCAAAATACTACAAATTGCTTTCTGATCGATATATGAACGATGTATCTGAGACCTTGCCTGAAGGTGAGTTGGCATAAGGAGCATGTATGGCGAATTCTAATTTTCCCAAGATCGGTTCCCCTGCTACACGTGCCCTGGAGGCGGCGGGATATACGACTCTTAAGCAGTTGACTACTATCACTGAATCAGACATTGCTCAACTGCATGGGATGGGACCAAAAGCGTTGGGGATTTTGCGTGAAGCACTCAAGGCACAAGGTTTTTCTTTCAAACAAGATAAAACGGGAAACCCGCTAAAGAAGAAAGGCTCGCCCGTCAGCCGCACGGATAAGGTGGATGAATTCCTCGAGAATCTCAGTCACCCATTCAAGGCGGAGATAGAGGCGCTGCGTTCCATCATCAAAGGCGTGAACAAAGACATCAATGAAGAAATTAAATGGAAGGCACCATCCTTCAATTTCAAAGGTGAGTATTTGGTGACTTTTAACTTGTGGGAAGAGAAGCGCATTCATCTTGTGTTTCATAACCCGCAGATTTCAAAGGTCAAGAGCAAGTTATTGGAAGGGGATTACAAAGACAGGCGCATGGCTTATTTTGCGGACATGAAGGATGTGAAGGCGAAACGACCTTTGCTCGAAAAAGCGTTGAAAGATTTGATCAAGTTGCAAAAATAAGGAGAATTTCAAATGGCACTGACTCCCTCACAAGAGATCGATAAATTTATTAACGACCTCACCGACTGGCGCGGAAAGTGGATCAAGCAATTCCGCGACCTGATCTTAAAAACTGCCCCCGAAGTGACCGAGGAATGGAAGTGGGGTGTTCCAGTTTGGGCATATAAAGGCAATGTGGTTGCCAGCGGGGTTTTCAAAGATCATGTAAAACTCAATTTTTTCAAAGGCGCGTCTTTGCCTGACCCGAAGAAATTATTTAATGCAGGCTTGGATGCCAAAGCCACACGAGCCATTGATATTGCGGAGAATGATAAGATCGATATGGCTGCTTTGAAAGAGCTTGTCCGTGCGGCTGTGATATTGAATACGGCTGGGAAAAAGAAGTAATGAAGCACATTGACCTTCCCAAGTTGGCAGCCCCAGCTCAACGAGCGCTTCAAAGTGCAGGCATTACCAACCTTGCGCAGTTGACCAAGGTTAGCGAAGAGGAACTCATGCAGTTGCATGGCATGGGCAAAAATGCACTGAATACATTGCAAGAAGCACTTAAAGCGAACGGGCTGTCATTTCGTGAAGTGAAGAAAGAGGGAACATCCATGGATAAAACCATTCGCACTCATTTGGATAACATCCATTCGACGGATGCGCAATTGCAAAACAAGGCATATAACTTCCTTATGAAAGAAACTGAAAAGCCTGTGGGCTGGGCGTATGAAGCTTGGGATGAATTGATCGATGGATTGATGCACAAGGACAATCATGTCCGCGCGATCTGCGGACAGTTATTGGGCAACCTCGGCAAGAGTGACCCCAAAGGCAGGATGTTCAAGGATTTTGATAAATTGCTCAACGTGACCAGGGATGAAAAATTTGTCACCGCGCGACATGTTATGCAAAATATATGGAAGGTTGGTTTGGGCGGAAAGAAGGCGCAACAGTTGGTGGTGGATGGACTAGAAAAACGATTCCATGAGTGCGTAGAAGAAAAGAACTGTACGATGATCCGTTATGATATCAATGTAGCGTTGCGTAATCTTTATGATGCTACTACTTCTAATGAGATCAAAGAGAAGGCGCTGAAATTGATCGAGTTGGAAGAGGACGGGAAATACAAGAAGAAATACTTTACTGTGTGGAAATAGGAGATTCGTTGATGGATATTCTGGACCGTTTGCTCGCACATGATACATGGACAACCCAACAGTTGCTTAATGCCTGTGCAGGTCTTTCAGATGAGCTATTGGATAAGGATTTTGATATCGACCATCGCTCGCTTCGAGAAACATTTCTTCATATGATCGAAAATCTAGAAACGTGGACAGACCTGATCCATGAACGACCCGTGCAGGATAAACAGGGCAGCTCCATTCCAGAATTAAAGCAGAGATTGGTGAATGCAAGCCGTGAATTCACAAACCTTGCCCGCAAAATTGCGCGTGAAAGTCGCTTTGACGATTCGTTTTGGGATACTTTGGATAACCCTCCACGCTTGAAAACATTTGGAGGTGCGATCGGACACGTACTCACACACAGCATGCATCACCGTGCCCAACTTATGTATTTGATGGAAAAGGTTGGCATTCAGGATAATATTGAAGGGGATTTGCTGAGTTGGGAAGCGGTCGCTTTCGGGTGGGCATGATCGAACGAGTCGTGTAGAATTTGTAAAACAATCTCTGCATTATGGATGGTAAAAAGAATGATCAAACTTGTTCCGATTACATTGGAAGGTCACGGCATTCGGCTTGAACCACTGACCCTTGAACATGAAGCCGATCTCTCTGCCGCCGCAGCGGATGGTGAACTTTGGAATTTATGGTTTACCTCTGTGCCAAAACCAGAAGAAACCAAAACCTATATTGAAACTGCGCTGGCGGGTCAGCAAGCCGGTCACATGCTGCCATGGGTAGTTCGGGAATTGAAGACGAATGTAATCGTGGGGTCAACCCGCTATCATGATGTTGTAGCAAATGTTGATAGGGTCGAGATTGGCTATACTTGGTATGCGGCAAGCTGGCAGCGAAGTCATGTAAATACGACTTGCAAGTTATTGATGCTAACACATGCCTTTGAGATGCTCGGCTGTAAAGTTGTTGGTCTGCGCACCGACGGGTTCAACTTCGCTTCGCAGAAGGCGATTGAAGCGTTGGGCGCCAAGAAAGATGGCGTCATTCGTCACCATCAAGCTCGCCGTGATGGAACAGTCCGTAATACAGTGATGTATAGCATCCTTGCGGATGAATGGACGGACGTAAAGCGTCATCTTGAATTTCGGCTCGCGCGGCATGGGAGTATTTAAATGAAAATCCATCTAGTAGACGGTACCTACGAATTGTTCCGCGCTCATTTTGGCGCGCCGCCCAAGAAATCTCAAAGTGGACAGGAAGTTGGCGCCACGCTTGGAATGCTTCGCAGTATGCTTTTGCTGCTCTCCGACCCGGAAGTGACCCATGTCGCTGTTGCATTCGACCATGTCATTGAGTCGTTTCGTAATAAGATGTACAAAGGTTATAAATCAAGCGAAGGTGTCGACCCGATCATCCTGAATCAGTTCCCAGTGGCTGAGGCGGCGATCAAAGCCTTGGGGTTGGTGACCTGGACCATGGTCAAGTTTGAAGCGGACGATGCGATTGCGACGGCGGTGGCTAAGTTTAAGAAGGTCAAATCCGTGGAGCAGATCATCATTTGTTCCGTCGATAAAGACCTGACGCAGATGGTAGATGGTGACCGCGTTATCTGTTGGGACAGGCGCCGTGAAATTTTATTGAATGAAAAAGGTGTGATCGAAAAGTTCGGCGTCAGTCCTGAATCGATTCCTGATTTTCTTGCACTCGTAGGGGACTCAGCCGATGGTTACCCCGGCATTCAAGGCTGGGGCGAGAAGTCCACTTCGACAGTGCTGGCGAAGTACAAGCATCTCGAGTCGATTCCCAATGACCCGAACAAATTAGGACTGGGTCTTGGTCGTGCCACGACTTTGCTTGAGAATTTAAAAAATAACTACCAAGATGCGTTGTTATTCAGGGAGTTATCCACTCTGCGGACGGATGTGCCGCTCAAAGAAAGTCTAGCTGACCTGAAATGGCTAGGAGCAACCTCGCGTTTGAAAAAGGTTTGCAAGGAATTAGGAAGTGAAAGTATTGTGGACCGTATAAAGCTTTGGCGCTAATAGGTTTTTAGAAGAGTACCTGAATGGGTACTCTTTAAAATTGCTCCGTGAAAGCTATTGACTCATCTCGTATTTCGAGTAGAATTTTGCCCAATGTTCATAGTAATTGCATTGCCTCGTACACGTCGTACCAAGCCCACTTCCCAGAGAAGGTTGGGAGCTTTTTGTTTGGACGACGCGAACACGAGCGTGAACTAACACACGCACAGTCGACCAGAACAGCCCATCCTTCTCGGATGGGCTGTTTTTATTTCGGAATCCGGAAGTTCTACTTCCGCGATTTCAAAAATTATTTTCCGAAGTAGAACTTCGGGAATCCAAAAGGAGTAAAAATGAGTCCAAAGTCAAAGCCTAGTGTCAAGAAAGTTGTATTAGCCTATTCGGGCGGGTTGGATACGTCTGTGATTGTGCCGTGGTTGAAAGAGAACTACGGTTGCGAAGTGGTTTGTTTCTGTGCCGATGTGGGGCAGGGCGATGAAGACCTCGCCAAGTTGGAAGATAAAGCCATCAAAAGCGGGGCGAGCGAATTTATCATTCATGATATGCGGGAAGAGTTTGTCAGTGAGTATCTTTTCCCGATGCTTAAAGCTGGGGCGGTGTATGAACATAAGTATTTATTGGGCACTTCGGTTGCCCGCCCTTTAATTGCAAAACATCTTGTTGAAGTGGCGCACGAAACCGGTGCGGATGCGATTGCTCACGGTGCAACCGGCAAGGGCAACGACCAGGTTCGCTTTGAATTGACCGTGATGGCACTCGACCCACGCCTTAAGATCATCGCTCCGTGGCGCGAGTGGGATATTCGTTCCCGCGAAGATGCGCTTAACTATGCGGCGAAGCACAACGTGCCTGTGACCGCCACCATCAAATCTATTTACTCACGCGACTCAAATCTCTGGCATCTTTCGCACGAAGGCGGTTTGCTCGAAGACCCGTGGAACGAACCCGAAGAGATCATGTTCCAGATGTCCACCTCGCCTGAGAATGCGCCCGATGAAGCTGAGTATGTGGAGATCGAATTCGAGAGCGGTAATCCTGTTTCAGTGAATGGTGAAAAACTTTCGCCCGCGAAGATCATTTCCACGCTCAATGCCATCGGCGGCAATCATGGCATCGGTCGCGTTGACTTGGTTGAGAATCGCCTTGTGGGTATGAAGTCTCACGGCGTGTATGAAACTCCTGGCGGTGCAATTCTTCTTTATGCTCATCGCGAACTTGAGTCGCTCATCCTTGACCGCGAAACGTTGCATTATAAGCAAGTCGTCGCCGTCAAATATGCCGAGATCACGTACAACGGTTTGTGGTTCACCCCGCTGCGCGAAGCGTTGGACGCATTCGTCAACTCCACGCAGGGACCTGTCACCGGCACCGTGCGCCTCAAACTTTACAAGGGCAACATCATCACTGCCGGACGCAAGTCGCCGTTCAGTTTGTATCGCGAAGATTTCGCCACCTTTGGTCAGGAAGATGTTTACGACCAGAGTCACGCCGAGGGCTTCATTCGCCTCTACGGTCTCAGCATGAAAGTCCGCGCGCTCAATGGCTTACCCGTTTCCGGTCTCGATATGCCGAAGCCGGATTATTCGAAGTTCAAGAGAGATTAACATGACCCTTTGGGGCGGACGCTTTTCACAAAAACTCGATGACCTCGCATGGGCGCTGAATTCATCCCTGCCTGTCGATCAGCGCATGGCGCTTCAGGATGTGGAAGGAAGCATCGCCTGGGCGGATGCGATTCATAAAGCAGGCATTCTTTCGGATGAAGAACACGCCTCGATCGCGCTCGGGCTGGATACCGTCCGAAAAGAATTCGCTTCGGGTGAGTTCGTCTTCCAACCTTCCGACGAAGACATTCACACTGCCGTGGAGCGACGCCTCAGCGAACTCATCGGCGTCGCCGCTGGCAAACTCCACACCGGACGCAGCCGGAACGACCAAGTGGCAACCGACTTTCGCCTTTGGATGTTGCAAGCGATCCCCGAATTGACATCTGCGTTCACCAATCTGCAATCTGCATTGGTCGAGCAAGCTGAACTCGCAGGCGAGACCATCATGCCGGGCTACACTCACTTGCAGAGAGCACAGCCAATATTGTTGGGACATTGGTGGTTGAGTCACTACTGGGCATTGAAACGTGATGTGGAACGCTTGAATGACTTGACCAAACGTGTATCCGTTCTGCCATTGGGAAGCGGTGCCTTAGCAGGCGCTCCCTTTGCACTTGACCGGAATGCGCTGGCGAAGAACCTTGGCTTTGCGGAAGTTTCGCAGAATAGTCTCGATGCCGTCTCTGACCGAGACTTTGCGGCGGAGTATCTGTTCGTCTGTTCGATGGCATCTGTCCACTTGAGCAAACTTGCTGAACAAATTGTTTTGTACACCACAGCAGAGTTTGGCTTCTTCGAACTCTCCGACGCTTTCTCGACGGGCTCCAGCCTGATGCCGCAGAAGAAGAATCCCGATGTCTTTGAGTTAACTCGTGGCAAAGCAGGGACGATGATTGGCTTGCTAACTGGTTTGATGTCCACGCTCAAGGGATTGCCCTCCACCTACGATAAAGATTTGCAGGAAGATAAAGCGCCCGTCTTCCAAGCAACGGATACGCTGCTCTCGATTTTGCCGGTGATGGCGGCAGCGTTACAAACCCTTACCGTCAAGGCTGATCGAATGCGAAGCGCAATCGACTCGACGATGATGGCGACTGACTTGGCAGATTATCTGGTTGAGAAGGGAGTGCCGTTCAGAGAGGCACACTCATTAGCAGGGAAAGTTGTCCGTGCGGCGGGGGAGGGCAAGGTTCGGATGGAGGAACTGCCCCTCGAAGCGTATCAGGTCATAAGTCCGGTGTTTGAGGCGGATGTGTATCAAGTTTTCGATCCGCTGGAATCGATCAATAAAAGAAATACGGTTGGCGGCACGAGTCTCCAATCGGTCAAAAATCAAATCAAGAAAATCAAAGGAGAATAAATTATGTCTACAGTTGTATGCCCTGAATGTGAAGCCCAGGTTGAGTTGG
>JAFLCE010000062.1 GCA_017303655.1 Anaerolineae bacterium | reverse complement strand
TTACGCCGCATTATCCGTGAAAAGTCCTGGGCATTGCTCGATCTGCGCGTCAATAATTTTGAGGCATTCAAAGATGTGTACGGCTTTGTCGCGGGCGATGATGTGCTGCGTTTTGCAGCCATGATGATCGGCGAAGTTGTAGATGAATTAGGCACTCCGAACGATTTTATTGGTCACGCTGGTGGTGACAACTTTATCATTATCACAACCACTGAAGCGGCTCCCTTGATCCGCCAGAAGATCAAAGATCGCTTCTCTGAGGAAGTTCAAAGTCACTATAACTTTATCGATAGACAACAGGGCTTTATTCAAGCCCCGAAAGCCGAAGGGGGAGTGGAGAAGGTGGGTTTCATGACCTTTTCAGCGGGATTGGTCTCGCCGGATCTCCATTCATTCGCAGATATTCGAGAGATCACGGAATTGGCTGCCGAAGCACGTCGGCTAGACGCCCCTGCTGCCAGCGCCTGATCTCATTAAGCGAGCTTTTCAATGTCAACTGGGTTAGGCGTGGCTGTCTTCATCGCCGGGCTTGTGATCGTAACACTGGCTTTGCTGGTGTTACGTTTTATGTCTTCTGCCCAACCTGTTGCGCACGGCTCTTCCATTTCTCCTGCAACAGCCCCCACATCTCGAACAAAAGAAGCGGTGATCGTCCTCCAGGCAGGCGGGCGCGTGGACTATATCAGTCCATTGGCGCGCAGTATTTTTAACCTGCGAGATGATGAAGCTTTCGATCTCGAACGTCTGGCGCGCCACGTGCGTCCTTCAGACGATTTTATTGACTTGTGTGTTGTACCCGGCGTAAAGCGTGTTTCGGTCGACGGAAAATTGGTGGAGCTGACCTCGCATGAAGTACCTGGTGCCTTGCCAAGAATGCTGATCTCCATCCACACCAAGGATGTCTCTTCTGTACTAGAGAATGGGGATAATGGTTCGAACGAGATTTTGAACGTCGCCACCGAATTTAGCCAGGGACTTGCTGCTAGCCTCGATCTGGATACAACTGTGCACGGTATTTTGGACCATATTGGTAGGCTTGTTCCCTCAGATGTCCTTGAACTTAAATTATGGAATGAAGAACGCAATATGCTGGTTCCATATCGTAACCAGCAATCAAGCAATAGCCGTGTGGTTACAGCGTCGTTATCCCGCTTCGGGTCACTCACCGACCAGTTAGCGGCGAAGCGTGAGCCGGTGATTCATGAGAACGTCCGCACGTTGCCAGAAGTGATCGCAAGTGGAGAGCTAATCCCCATTCAATCTTATATGGGCATTCCGCTCATGGCGGGCGGCGCTCTGATGGGCACGCTCGAAGCGGGGCAATTGAACAGCGGAGCCTTCGGGCAGCATGATCTAAATATTCTTCATTTGATTTCGGGTCAAGCTGCGGTTGCCATTCGTAATGCAAAACTATATGAAGAAGAACAAAAGCGTCGTGCCGAACTCACCGGGCTTGCGAATCTCAATCAAGTTCTCAGCTCTGTTCGTGATGGGCAGGATGTAGTTAAGCGACTGGTGGAAAGTATTGCACCCTTGTTCCCGGCGGAGATCGTCGGTTTTCTTCTTTATGATGAGAACAAGCGCACCCTCGAAGGCAAAGTCCCTTTTCAGGGCTTGCCCGCCCATTTCGTCGAGATCTATCGCACTGTCATTCAAGCCGATAGCCCAGCCGAACAACTAGTGATGAGCCAGAAACCGATTATCACTGCCAATGCCATGAGCGACGAATCCTGGCGTGCCTTAGGGCTAGGGAATGTGGCGACGGCAGCCAGCCTGCGCGATGTGGCTCTCATCCCGCTTCTTTCTTCGGGACGCATGTTCGGGTTTCTGCAAGTGGGTCATCACTCTCGCGGTGTGAGCGCCTTCGGCGCTGAAGAAGTCCGCTTGATGAGCATTGTTGCCAACCAGGCGGCATCTATCCTTGAAAATATTTTGCTCGTACAGCAGGCGCGCTCTCGCGCCCAACGAGCCGATGCTCTTCGTCGCATTGCCAGCCTTGCCGCTTCATCTGCCACGTTAGATGAAATCTTAAAGTACTCCGTCCAGGAATTGGTTCATCTTTTCATGGCGGATACGGGTGCGGTCTTCCTGCTGGATGAATCACGCGGCGCTCTTTTGCTAAATCCTCCTTCCATGTATGGCGTAGGGCAGGATATTGGCAGTTCATTCATTCAAATATTTTTAGACGATCCCACCTATCGTTTTACAGTATCAGGAAGTCAGCGTCCTTTCGTTTCAGGCAGCCTCAGCAGCGACAGACGCATCCTGCCTTCATATCGTCCGTTGGCAACGGCGCTTGCCATGGAATCTGCCATGGTCGTCCCATTAGTGGTACGCGACCGCAGTGTCGGCGAATTGATGCTCGGGAGCCAAAAAGCAGAGCACTTCAATACGTTTGACTTGCAAGCCGTTTCGACAGCGGCTGGTCAACTTGCCGCCGCGGTAGAGTCAGCCGGGCTGCTCTCGCAAACGGATAACTCACTGCGTAAACGCGTAGAGCAACTCACTGCCATCACGCGTATCAATCGTGAGCTGATATCCTCTCTCGACTTGAAGCATTTAACACAGATCCTGCGTGAAGAGTCGGTGCGCGTTTCTCAAGCAGATTGCTCGACCGTTGTCCTGTTCGAGCCAGGCAAGCTTACTGAAGAACCCGTCATCCAATTTGCAGTGGGGTGCGAACGCCCTGATAGCCTGACACCAACAGAGTGGGCGGTCTTGAAGACCAGCGAGCCGCGCATCATTGCAGATTTTTCACGCGAAGCGCTTTTACCTCCGCACGATAATATCCGCTCGGGTGTCATCCTGCCGATCGTATTTCAAGCACGTACATTAGGCTTGATCACTGTTCATTCGAATCGCTCCAGCTTCTTTGCCCAAGAAGCTGTGGAGCTTCTCCAAATGCTGGCTGTGCAGGCGGGCATTGCCATTAATAATGCACATCGGTATCAGATTGAAAAGCAACAAGGTGAATTGGTTCGCCGCCGTGCAGAAGCCCTTGTTCGCCTAACGGACGTTAGCAATAGCCTGGGTTTGGACCAGCCGCTCGACCAAGCCTTGCAAGTGATTGCACGCGGGATTCGCGATGCAACTCCATTCCGTGTGGTGTTGGTCAGCATCCTTGAAGCAGAGACGAGTCAATTACGCCGTATAACTTCTGTGGGTATCTCCCAGGAAACCTGGAACGAACTTTCAGCACGCAAACAGCCAGTGGCGAGCATTCAACAGCTCATGCGCCCGGAATTCAAGACCAGCCACTCTTATTTTATCCCTGCCGACCAAACTCCGGTCATTCCTCCTGATGTGCATCATGTAACATTGGATGTTACCCAACCTGCAATCACCAGTTCGAATGCCTGGAATTCTGAAGATTTCCTGCTCGTTCCGTTGGAAAATTCCGATGGACAGTTGATGGGTTTGATCAGCTTGGATGATCCTGCCAATGGGCTGAGACCAGACAAGGCGACGATCGAAGCGGTGGAAGTCTTCGCCGTGCAAGCAGGGTTACTCGTCAACAATACACTTCGCCAGACGGAATTACGTTCCCGGATCGAGTCGCTTTCTTCTGCATTTGCCCGTCAGCAAAAATTGATCGATATGGCAAAGGATGATCTGCCGATCTTGCTGCGAAAGGATCTGGAGCAGACCATCTCGCTTCACAACCTCGACCGGCGGGCTCAGCGTATCCGCGCAGGCTTGGCGATCACTGAATCTGTGAGCCGCCAATTGGATTCAACTTCTGCACTCTCTGCACTCGGGCGTGAAACGCTTACCCAGCTTGGTATGTCTGTTGCGTTGGTGGCAGAAAATACACCGGATGGTTCGCGCCTCTTGCATGTGATGGGCAGCCTGCCTCGTTCCACGAATGTAGAAGCGCTTTTTGGTCAGCGTAATCCGCTGCGTGCCTGTTTACAAAACGGTCAGCCGATCTTGATTCCCAACCTAGATGAAGACGATGAATGGCGCGATGCTTCGCTGTTAACATCTCTACGTGCAAAAAGTGTGATCTGTTTACCGATCATCGTGGAAAATAAAATATCGGCTGCCATGTTGGCAGCTAGCCCTGAGCCGCTGCCCTCCTTCACCGATGAAGATCGGCATGTGTATACACAGATCTCACAGCAAACCTCTGTTATTTTGCAGAACATCTCCCTCCTCAACCAAACGCGCCGCCGCTTGGAAGAAGTGAACCTCCTGCTCGATTTCAGCCGCCAACTTTCTGGTATGGATGCGGATGCGATCGTCCGTGCCTTGCTCGAGAGCGCACGCCGTGTCATTCAACATGCCCATGCGGGTGTGGTGTTGGTGTGGAACCCGAAGAGTGAACAACTGGTGCCGCGTGCCGCTTCAGGCTATGCCGATAATGAAAGCATGATGCGCATCAACTACCGTTTGGGTGAAGCGCTGCCGGGTGTTTCATTCATGAACCGCAAAGCGCGCCGGGTGGATGAGATCAACTTCCCGCGTGATTACAACCTCAACACAGAAAACCTCGCACATTATCGTCAGGCAACCGGCGGGCGTCTGCCCGTCTCCTGCTTGCTCGTGCCAATTGTGGCAACTGAACAAAACCTTGGCTTGCTTGTGCTCGATAACTTCAATGCGACTGCCGCCTTCCGGGCAGAAGACGAAACGCTGTTGATCTCACTTTCACAGCAGGTTGCGCTTTCGTTGGATAACATGCGTCTCGTGGAAACCTCTCAGGAGCGTGCGGGACAGTTACAGGCGTTGAACGAAGCGTCTGCATCTCTTTCAACCAGTTTGAGCAGCGAGCAGTTGATCATCTCTCTACTCGATCAATTGGAAGGCATCCTGCCGTTCGATACCGCCACGCTATGGCTACGAGATAACGACCGTCTTTCCGTGGTGGCGGCACGCGGCTTTTCCGATGCAGAAGTGCGCTATGGCTTATCCATCTCGGTAACAGATAGTGCGCTTTTCAAAGAACTCGCGCAAACGGGTCAGCCTATCTTTATCAAAGATGTTCGTGAAGACCCGCGCTTCCCACCCGTGGAAGCACCACGCTTATCATGGTTGGGGGTCCCATTAATTTATAAAGGTGAGTTGATGGGCGTGCTTGCCGTTGAAAAATGGCAGGCGAACTATTACTCCCGTGAACAGATGCAGGCGGGTCTGACCTTTGCCAGCCAGGCGGCGGTTTCACTGGATAACTCTCGCCTCTTTGAAGATAGCGTCAAGCGTGCTACCGAACTTGACCAACGTTCTCAGCGTCTTACGGCTCTCAATCGCTTTACCTCCACTCTGACCCGTTCGTTGGATACGGATCAGATCCTATCTGCTACAGCCGATGAATTGTTGCAGGGCTTGGGTGCCAGCCGCGTTTCATTGGTGACCTTTGAACGTGGTCAAAATTTATGGAAGTACACCACGCCGCGCATCCGTGCCCGGCTTCCGCGCTTGTTGCCAGATGCACCCATCTTCAATCGTTTGCGCGAGTCACAGGGCATTTTTAATACAGACGATGTCCGCAATGAGCCCGACCTTGTTTCAATCTTGGAAATGTTGGGCTCTGATACCAGAGCCTTGTTGATCTTGCCGCTCGTCAATGGACCCAACCTTTTCGCTTTGGTGTTTGTGCAATTGGTCGGCGAAGCTCGTTTTGGCATCAATGAATTGGAAGTATCAAAGACGATCACCAATCAAGCCGGTATCGCTCTGGAAAATGCGCGCTTGTATCAGTCTTCGGTTCGTATGGCAGATCGATTTGCTGTGCTTAATGAGACCAGTTCTCTCGTCAGTGCAAGCCTTGACCCAGAGGAAGTGTACACGTCTGTGCATCATGCTGCCGAACGCCTCATGCCTTTGGACTCATTTGTCATTACCTTGTTGGATGAAAAGAGTAATGAAGTCGATGCGGTTTACTTATTCGATCGCGGCAAACGTTTACCTGGTGAACGCGTTCCTTTTGGAAAGGGCTTAAGCAGCGAGGTGATCATTTCGGGCAAGCCTTATTTGATCAGCGATGCCGAACAATCCCAGATCGATTTTGTTCAAGCTGGGGTAGACGAAGAAGATGAAGAAAATACCAAGTCCATTATCGCCGTACCCATGACGGTGGGTGGACGTGCTCTGGGGATGCTCTCTGCCCAGAGTTATCAGGCAGGTGTATACGGCGAAGATGATGTTCAGCTTTTGGGCACATTGGCAAACCAAGCCATCGTCGCCATTCAAAATGGACGTAACTTTGCCGAGACCCAAAAACTCACCGCCGAGTTGGAAATGCGCGTGCTTGAACGTACCGGGCAGCTTCAACGTGAAAAACAAAACACAGATACTCTTTTGAGTATCCTGATTGAGGTGTCTTCCAGTTTGGATCTGGACCGTGCCTTAAATCGTACATTGTCATTGCTGAATGACGCCTCCGGCGCGGAACAGGGTACCATTTTGCTCGTTCATGCCGAGGATAATCTTTTGCATTATCGGGCAGGTTACGGCTACCTTTCAGATCGTTCCACCTCTGCGAACAAAGGCTTCACCTTGAAGATCGGTGAAGGCTTGGCGGGCTGGGTCGTGAAACAGCGCGAAGCGGTATTGATCGACGACCTGTTCCAGGACCCGCGTTGGGTTCGTAGTGCGGCTTCAGGTCAGGATCACCGCAGTGCAATTGCTGTACCCATGTCCGTCGGTGAAGATGTGATCGGTGTGCTGATGGTATTCCATCGCTCGGCAAACTTCTTCAGCGCGGAACTGCTCAACCTTGTGGTGGCGATCGCTGGTCAGGTGGCGGTGGCGATCAATAATGCCCGCCTCTATGAATTGATCCGCGATCAGGCAGAACGCCTCGGCTTGATGCTCCGCAAAGAACAAGTGGAAGCCAGCCGCTCACAAGCCATCCTCGAAGCGGTAGCGGATGGTGTCTTGGTCACCGGTTCAGACAACCGCATCAGCTTCGTCAACTCATCCATTACCCGCGTCTTGGGCGTGGATGATACCCGTCTGCTGGGGAACTCGCTTGAAGGCTTTACCGGTTTATTTGGTAGTTCCTCTGCCAAATGGACGACGACCATCCGTAAATGGTCGGAAGATCCGTCCACCTATCAGATGGGTGAAATGTACGCCGAACAATTGGAGCTTGATAATGGACGCACCGTCTTAGTCCATCTTGCGCCGGTGATTATGTTGAACGACTTCCTCGGTACCGTTTCGATCTTCCGTGATATCACCCGTGAAGTAGAAGTAGATCGACTGAAATCTGAGTTTGTTGCTACCGTCAGCCATGAATTGCGCACACCCATGACCGCCATCAAAGGCTATGTGGATATTTTGACCATGGGTGCGGCTGGTTCTTTGAACGAGAACCAAATGCATTTCCTGGATGTGGTTCGCAACAACATCGATAGACTTAACACTTTGGTTTCTGACCTGCTTGATATCTCCCGCATTGAGTCTGGGCGTGTGCGCCTTTCTCAGGGCTCTGTAAACCTGTATGAGATCGCAGAAGAAGTGGTGGGTGAGGTCTTGCGCCGCTCGCAGGACGATGAAAAACCCATTGCACTCTCGCTTGATGCTCCTAAGAACCTACCCCTTGTTCAGGGAGATGGCACACGTGTGCGCCAGATCATCAGCAATTTGGTGAATAACGCCTATAATTACACGCCCGAGAACGGAGCCATCCTGGTGAACATCCGTCCGGAACAGGACGATGTGCAGGTGGATGTGCAAGACAGTGGTATTGGCATCAAGGTAGAAGATCAAGGACGAGTCTTTGAGCGTTTCTATCGCGGCGAACACCCGCTGGTGTTGGCAACCCCAGGCACGGGGCTGGGCTTGCCGATTGTCCGTCAATTGGTTGAGATGCACAACGGACGTATTTGGATGAAAAGTACGGGCGTACCCGGCGAAGGCAGTACCTTTTCCTTTACCCTGCCCATTTATAAAAACGGAGACTAAATGGCAAGAATATTAATTGCAGAAGATGAACCTGATATTCGTGAACTGGTCGCATTTACGTTGCGCTTTGCCGGTCACGAAGTGACCACCTGCAACAATGGCGAAGAAGCCTATCACAAAGCACAGGAACTGATCCCTGACTTGATCATGATGGACGTCCGCATGCCAAGGATGACAGGCTACGACGCTTGCCGCGCCATGAAACTGATTCCTTCTCTAAAGGATATCCCCGTTGTTTTTCTTTCTGCCAAAGGGCAGGATTCTGAAATTCAAACCGGGCTCGATGCAGGTGCAGAAGATTACATGCTCAAACCCTTTGCTCCCGACCAACTGGTTGAACGGGTCAAAGCAATTTTGGCGAAATTTGGAAAATAAATGAGCGCAATCATACTTGACGGTTCGATGGTGCATTACGAGGCGTTGGGACGCGGGCGTCCCATCATCTTCCTGCACGGCTGGGTCGGCTCATGGCGATATTGGATCAACGCCATGCAAGTCGCATCCACATCGTTCCGCGCGTATGCCATCGACCTCTTTGGTTTCGGCGATACCGCCCGCGACCCGAAACAGTACACAATCGAAAGACAGGCTGAGCTTCTCAATCGTTTCCTCGATGAAATGGGAATCGGCAAAGTCGCCATTGTTGGGCATGACCTTGGTGCCCTGGTCGGGTTTCAATTCCTCAAAGGACGCTTCGAAAGTGTTGACCGCATGATGGCGATCAACGTGCCATTGGAATATGACATCATCAATGCCCGCATGCGGACGGCGCCCGCCACCGAACTTGCCGAGTGGCTGACTGCACGCCAGCCCGATGCCATGACCGCCCTCTCAGACGCCTCCAAAGTGGACCCGGTAGCTGTCTCTACCTCTATGAGCAATTTGCAAGCTGGGAGCATTTTCCCGCATGTGCGTAATTTTGGCGTACCTTGTTTATTCGTCTATGGCGCAAACAACCCAGCCATCACCGTTCCCTCGCAAGATAATACCTTGCCCATGCACATGCACCAGATCAACCTCGAAAACTCCGGGCATTTTCCCATGCTCGACAATGTCTCTCAATTCAACCGCCTGTTAGTGGACTTCCTTGCACTGGACTCGGGGGTGAGCCCAAGCGAGCTGCAGATGAAAGAAGAGTGGAAACGCCGAGTCCGCTAAAAATGCCGTGAGCCCAAACTCGCGGTATTTTTTTACTTGACACCCACTCTTCACGGTCATATACTGAAAGTTACAACTGAACGGGGAGCCTTTTCGAAAGGCTGAGAGGAGCGTGAACGCGCTCGACCCGCATTACCTGATCTGGTTAATACCAGCGGAGGGATCTCTTCTTTTGCCTGCCAACATCCTCCACTGCCGAGGATGTATTTGTTTAACGGACGATAGACGACGGACCATAGACCATGGTTCTTCCCATCGTCCATCGTCTATGGTCAATCGTCTATTATGAGAATCATTATCTTTGCCAACGGCAACCTGCCCAATCTCGCAAAAGCCCGCACCCTCATCCGCCCCGATGACTTCATCCTCTGCGCGGACGGGGGCACACGCCACGCAATTGCGTTGGGACTGACACCAAATATTGTCCTTGGTGATTTAGACTCAATATCAGACGAAGAAAGAATAAAGATGAAAGAGTCGGGTGTTGAAGTGATTCAATACTCCGCGGACAAAAACGAAACTGATCTTGAACTCGCCATCAACCATGCTCTAACACTCAACCCCGACGAGATACTCATCCTCGCCGCCCTCGGCGGTCGCATGGACCAAACTCTTGCTAATATCGCTTTACTTTCAAACCTTCAGCTTGCAACCTTCAACATTAAACTCGTTGACGGCGTAGAAGAACTCTTCTTTTGTAGAGATCAAGCCAAGGTCGAAGGAAGAAGCGGAGACATCGTCTCACTCATCCCATGGCAGGGAGAAGTGACCGGCGTCTTCACCGAAAATCTGCGCTGGCATCTTCATCACGAAACCCTTTACCCCGATAAAACCCGCGGCATCAGCAATGAAATGACCGCGGAGGTTGCCACGGTTTCAATTAAGAGCGGATTACTTCTTATCACTCACATCACTGGTTACTAAAAAGGAATTCACATGAAAAAGTTTTTACTGCTTACTGTTTACTGTTTACTTCTCTCCGCCTGCGCTCCTGCCGGACCCACCACCCTCACCGTTATGACCCACGACTCCTTTGCCATCACCGAAGATGTTGTCATTGCTTTTGAAACTGCCAACAACGTGGATGTTGTCTTCTTGCAAAGCGGTGACGCGGGCACCATGCTCAACAAAGCCATCCTCGCCAAAGACGCCCCGCTCGCGGACGTGATGTTCGGCGTGGACAACACCTTCCTCTCCCGCGCTCTCGAAGCGGACATCTTCGATGCCTATCAATCTCCCGCGCTCAGTGACGTACCTGCCGAGTTCGTACTTGATGCTTCCTTCCGCGCTTTGCCCGTGGACTATGGCGATGTCTGCATCAACTACGACAAAAAATATTTTTCCGAAAATAATTTAGCCGTGCCACAGTCGTTTGAAGATTTGGCGAAGCCCGAATACAACGGCTTGCTCGTTGTGGAAAACCCTGCCACGTCTTCACCCGGCTTGGCGTTCATGCTTGCCACCCGCGCCTATTTCGGTGACAGCTTCCTCGATTACTGGCAGAGCCTCAAAGACAATGGGGTAGTGGTTGCAGACGGCTGGGAAACCGCCTACTACACCAACTTCTCCGCCTCCTCCGGGCAGGGACCGCAACCGATGGTCGTCTCGTACGCCTCCAGCCCCGCCGCCGAAGTGGTCTTCGCCTCCGAACCGCTGACCGAATCCCCAACCGCGTCCATTGTCGCTTCGGACATGTGCTTCCGTCAGATCGAATTCGTCGGCATCCTCAAGAACGGACAGAACCGCGACCTCGCTGAAAAATTTGTAGACTTCATGCTCGGCAAGCAATTCCAGGAAGACATGCCGCTCAATATGTTTGTTTATCCCGTGAACCAGACTGCGCAATTACCAGAAGTGTTCACGCAATACGCCCAAGTCGCTGACCGACCAGCTTCCATCACATATGAAGATATTGCCGCCAATCGCGATTCATGGATTGAGGCGTGGGCTGAGGTGATGAAGTAGGGGAGTAACAAATAACAAGAAATGAGTAATGAGTAAGTGCATAATGACTTTACCAACCACGGAGACAAGAAAACACGGAGATTTAATTTCCTCCGCATCTCTGCGTCTCCGTGGTTAGCTCGCCTTTTGCTTTGGATTCCCGTCCTTCTTTTTCTTCTTTCATTTTTCTTCTTCCCCCTCTTCAAGATTCTCGCCCTCACCTTCAATCTCGAAACCTTCACTGACCTAAACAACCCCCTCATCGCTCGCAACTCGTTACTTTTTACTTTTTATCAAGCCACCCTCTCCACCCTCCTCACCTTCGCCCTTGGACTCCCCGCCGCCATCCTCTTCTCTAAATTTGAATTCCGCGGAAAATCGCTCCTTCGTGCTCTTACCGCCGTGCCTTTCATGCTGCCCACCGTCGTCGTCGCTGCCGCTTTTAACTCGTTATTCGGTTCAAACGGACTCTTTTCTTTCCTCTTTCCTCTTTCTTCATTCATCCCTCATCCTTCACCCTTCATCCTTATCCTCATCGCCCACACCTTCTACAATACTTCAATCGTAATTCGCATCGTCGGCAATGCCATCTCACGCCTCGACCCCAAACTAGAATCTTCTGCCCGTTCCCTCGGCGCGGACACTTTCCATGTGTGGAAAGACGTCATCTTCCCGATTCTTCGTCCCTCCCTCCTCGCCGCCGCCCTACTTGTTTTCATGTTCGACTTTACCAGTTTCGGCGTCATCCTCCTGCTCGGCGGCTCACAATTCGCCACCCTCGAAGTGGAAATCTACATCCGTGCCTTGCAATTACCCAACCTCAATCTCGCCGCGCTGTTATCTGTCATCCAACTCATCTTCACCCTCATCTTTTCTATTCTTTATTCTCGTACCATCAACCAAGTCCAAACCCAAACTGCCCCGCGTTTTTCCACTGCTCGTCCGCCTAAAACTCTAAAAGAAAAAATCTTCGTCATCACCTTTGCCCTCTTTCTTTCCTCTTTCTTCTTTCTTCCACTCATCTCCCTCCCCATCCGCTCCCTCACCCGCCTCGAAGCCGACCGCGGACAACGTGACCAAGTCCAATACGGCTTCACGACAGACTACTACGAAGAACTCTTCATCAACCGACGCGGATCATTGTTTTACGTCCCGCCGGTGCAAGCCGCTGCCAACTCACTGGGGTTTGCAGGCATCACGGTGATACTTTCGCTAGCACTTGGTTATCCCGCCGCGTATGCTCTTGCCAAACCGACTCGTCTCGAAAAAATTCTCGATCCATTTCTCATGCTTCCACTCGGCGCATCCGCAGTGATGATGGGACTCGGCTTCATCCTTTCCTTTGGGCGGCTTATTGCTTCTCCATTTTTCATTCCCATTGCGCATACTCTCATTGCACTTCCCTTCGTCATTCGTACCTTGCAACCTGCACTCGCATCCATCCCTGAGCGTCTGCGCCAAGCCGCCTCCACTCTCGGTGCATCACCTTTCCGCGTCTGGCAAACTGTAGATTTTCCCATCCTCGCACACGCCACACTTAGCGCCGCCACCTTTGCCTTCACCGTCTCGCTCGGCGAATTCGGCGCTACCCTGCTCATCACCCGCCCCGAATATCCCACCATCCCCATCGCCATTTCGCGCTTCCTCTCGCAGCCCGGCGGCCTCAACTACGGTCAAGCCATGGCGATGGCAACCGTCCTCATGCTGCTAACCACGCTTAGCATTTTGCTCATCGAAAAATTGCGTTTCAACAACGCCGGAGAACTCTAATGCTCGAACTTCGCAACGTCGTCAAATCCTACGAAGGCAAGCCGCTGCTCACCGACATTTCCTTCACCGTCGCAGCTGGCGAGACCATCTGTCTGCTTGGCGCATCGGGTAGCGGCAAAAGCACCATTTTGAGGATGATCGCTGGATTGGAATTTCCTGAACGTGGGGCGATTCTGCTAAATGGCCTTGACCTCGCCCAGACACCGCCTCACCTCCGTGACTTTGGATTGGTCTTCCAAGACTATGGGCTTTTCCCACACCTGAACGTTTTTGACAACATCGCCTTCGGTTTGAAGATGCGTAATGTCCCTGTCGAAGAGATCAAACAACGTGTTACTGCATTGATCGAACAAATCAATCTCTCAGGCTTTGAAACACGCAGCATTATCGACCTCTCCGGTGGTGAGCAACAACGCATTGCCCTCGCTCGTGCGCTTGCGCCAAGTCCGCGCTTGTTGATGTTTGATGAACCTCTCGGTGCGTTGGACCGTTCTCTGAAAGATGACATCCTCAACGAAATTCGTGGCATCTTGCGCAAGACGAATATCCCCGCCATCTACGTTACACACGATCAAGAAGAAGCCTTCACCATCGCAGACCGCATTTTAGTTTTACACGACGGAGTCATCATTCGTGATGGTGTCCCGAGCGAAATTTGGAAAGACCCACAATCCGCGTTTGTGGCGAAGCTGCTTGGGATTGGAAATGTAATCGATGGGGAAGTGGTTCCAGAGAACAAAGTCAAAACGATGTTTGGTACTTTCACTTTAGACTGTGCCAAAAAAGTCGGAGAAAAAATTCAATTACTTATCCAACAGTCCCCATCCCTTTTAGGGGAGGGGCGGAGGGGAGAGGTCATGGAGCAGATTCAACTCACAGTGGAAGATGTTCTCTTTAAGCAGGACCAGTTCCAAGTCAAAGCAAGAGGCGGAATTACTATCCATATGAAAGAAGCGCCAAAGGTCGGAGATGTCATCACCGTGCAGGTTCAGGTAAAATGCCTGTCATGAAAATCTTGAAAAAGAATTTGGCAGAAGAAGTTACCTGGCAATATGAAGGCGCGGAGTTGAGTCGTGATGAAAACTCCATTACTATTGAGGCGTTATTCAATCGTGAGGATCTTCCCTTTCAAGAGATCGTGCTAAAACGTAACGACCGCTTTGTTGAAACTTTTTATTCGGATAAATGGTACAACATCTTTGCCATCTACGACCGAGACGATGGCAAGTTGAAAGGTTGGTATTGTAATATTACCAAGCCTGCCATCATTGAAGATGACTCGGTTTCGTATGTTGATTTGGCACTTGATCTGTGGGTTTCTGCCGATGGTAAGCAAACTGTTTTAGATGAAGATGAATTGGAAGAATTGAAATTGGGGGAGGCGTTGAAAGAAAATGTATATGCCGGTTTACGTGAATTGCAAGCGTTCTTTAATCAAAAAAATCCCCTGCCATGAGCAGGGGATTTTTTTGATTCGGTGCTTAGAAGTTGTTCCAGACGTAGTAGCCGATGCCGGAACCGAGAATACAGCAGCAGCACAACACAACAGCAGCAACAACACCAATGATGACGTTGCGGTTATTGGAAGGCGCGGGGGATTCAGACGGGGTGACGGGCATTTCTTCAGACATGAGTTCTCTCCTTAATTTGGAATGTTGTGCGAATAATTTTGAGCATTATAAACGATGTCAGGCGTTTTTGGCTTTTTGGCTTCGGCTATACCACCACCAGAGCAGAAGTGTTAACAAAACGATGGTAAGGGCTGCAGCGATGAGCGGCAGGACGACTGCAATAATCGAGGCAGCGGTGGCGATGATATCTTCTGCGATCGAGACAGGGATGTTACCCGCACCGCCGGTGGTGGCTGTGACGGCGGGACGCACCGCCGCCGCCTTAACGGTGTGAACGCTGCCCGCCACGAGCAAACCGCAGGCAAGCGCCAGCACGGGGTTGACGTCTGTGATGACGTTGGCGCTCGCGGCGAAGGCGACGGCACCTGCTGCCGGGCGGACGATAGTTTGGATGAGATCGTTGATATGATTAACGGCAGGGACTTTATCTGCGACCATTTCGATGATGACGAGCACGCCCAGCAGGATGAGGATCCACGGGTTGGCGAGCAGGTCGAAGGGGGTAGCAAGTTTGAGTGTATTGGGAAAGTAGTGCGCAATAGTACCCACAACTAAAAGCGGGATGTAGGCATTCAGCCCGGCACTGGCTGAAAGACCAAAGGCGGAAAAAATTCCAAGTAAGAGTTCCATTTAATTCTCCTTTTCAAAACCTGTACCATATACGAGTTGGCGTCGTATTTGTTGCTAGCCAGACATGCCAGGGAAACCGCTCCATGTGCCGGTGAAGTTGAGTCGCACAAGGTCAATGCCGAGGATGAGGATCAATGCCAGGGTTAAGCCTGCGGCGAATGCTAGCCAGGTCTGGCGCGGATTCTCAAACGTATTATCCTGTTTCATGATGATGATCCATAACAAGCCAAAGACCGCCACTAGTAATGAGAGTGTGCCGAGTGCGCTGACATAGGCAAGGGGATACAGAATGATGTTACTTTCCGTTAAGATCAACAGGTTGAGGACGGCGATGATCGCGACCAGACCGCCGAGTGATTTCCACTCCAGGGCTGGGCGGTCATCTAAATTGCGCCAGAGGGTTTGGTTGATAACTGGGTAGAAAAAGGCTGCTAGGGCAATGCCCATGCCGCTGCCTGTGAAGAGCCGCAGAATGTTATTAGGGACATACAGATTGGGAATCTGTTCCAGCCCGCCAGAAGTCTGTTTGAGCAGGTAAAGATAAGAGTTTGATCCATCCACGCCGAAGGCGACGAAGAAGGCGAAGAGGACCGCCATGACGCCACGCGAGGGGAGTTGACTGCGTCTGCCGCTGACGATGGCTTGAAAGAGCAGCGCGATGCCCGCGGCGTAAAACTCGCCGGTACAGCGCGCGCACAAGGGCAATTGACGTTCATCGATCTGAAAGGAACGCGCGTCAATGCGATGACAGACGGCATAGCCGATGGCGTCCAGTTTGCCGAGCGCGCCTTCTGGCGAGATGATGAACCAGGCGATGACTGCCGCAATGGCGGCGATGGGAACGACCCAGCTTGCTATGGTCTCTAATTTTGAGGGTTGAGTGTTTGTTTGCATTTGTTACATTATACCCAGCCCTCAGGTGAATCTTGTGAGGTTAGGTATTGTTAACCCAAAATCGCAAGGATACTCCTTGCGATTTGAGTCTGGTTAGGTTATTCAGAGAGATTTCTATTCAAATACGAATTGACCGTTCTTATAGAACAACTCTCCATCCACACGGATCTCGGAATCTGTGCGCATATCGCAGATCATATCCCAGTGAATGACGCTCTTGTTCTTGGAACCCGTCTCAGGATAACCATTCCCAAGCGCCATGTGGAAGGAGCCGCCGATCTTTTCGTCGAACAGAATATTGCCAGTGAATTTTTGAATATCGAAATTCGTGCCAATGGCAAACTCACCGAGGTAGCGTGATCGCTCATCACTGTCGAGGGTGCGGATCAGGAAGTCTAGATTCTTGGTGGCGTTGGCGGAGGTCACTTTGCCATTTGAGAAGGTCAACTCGGCGCCTTCTACGCTAGTGCCCCCGTAGTTGGCGGGATAGGTGAACTTCACCCAACCATTGACCGATTCTTCCACGGGTCCGGTATAGATTTCACCATCGGGCATGTTGTGGGTGCCATACGAATTGATGAACGTACGTCCCTTGATCGAGAGAGTCAAATCTACATTAGGTCCGTGTAGAACGACCTGGCTCTTGCCTTTCATAAAATCAGCTGCCGATTGTTGTTTGGCTTTAACGCTATTCCAAAATGCGATCGGGTTTTCTTCATTGGCATGTACTGCCCCAAAGACAAAATCTTCATACTCCATCAAACTCATCCCGGCATCTTGGGCATAAGCTTCGGTGGGGTAGAGGGTGGTACACCATTTGAATTCATCGGTCGCCCCACGGCGGAATTGAGCATCGGTGATCACACCAGTTGCCTTGGCACGGCGGGCACTTTTTGCCGGGTCGATATTGGTTGTGCCTTTTGTGTTGGTCGCCGAGTGAATGCGGATACGCCCTTCGAATTGTTCGTAGGCAAGTTTATAAAATGTGGGCACAAAATCCAACTGCGATTCTTTGGCGTAGGTCAGGAACAGCTCATCCTGACTGAATGGCATGGTGCCGGGCAACGCCATCATCAGATGCGGGTGACCGCCTTTTTCTAAAATTTGAATGTATAACTCTCGTAAAAGCGGCTCGGCGGCGGTCGTGCCTTCGAGCAAAATGCGGTCGCCGGGTTTTACACGGGCAGAATGCTCCACCAAGATCTTTGCGTATTTTTGAACGCGAATGTCAGCCAATGGGATACTCCTGAACTAGGGAATGGCAAAATTATATCACCTCCAAAATCTGACCCAGTTGGAGTTTGCGATATACTTTTGCCTATGAAACAACTTTTACAAAACATCAAAGATGGCAAGACCATCGTCGAAGAAATTCCCATTCCCACGCCGCGTGAAGGGCAGGCATTGGTCAAAGTATCAGCCAGCCTCGTTTCAGCAGGCACCGAGCGCATGGTGGTGGAATTCGCTGAGAAAAGCTATCTGGGCAAGGCACGATCCCGCCCTGACCTTGTAAAGCAAACCCTTGATAAAGCCAAACGTGAAGGCATCATGCCGACCGTGCAAGCGGTCTTCAACCGGCTCGACCAGCCGATGGGGCTGGGTTACTCCACCGCCGGAACCATTGTGGCGCTTGGCAAGAACATGCAGGGTTTCAAGGTCGGTCAGCGCGTGGCATGTGCGGGCGGCGGTTATGCTACCCATGCCGAATACAATATTGTGCCGCGCAATCTTTTAACCCCGCTCCCAAAAAATGTCGATTTTGAATCTGCATCTTTCACTACCCTTGGTGCGATTGCACTGCATGGATTCCGTTTAGCAGAAACTCAGCTTGGCGAAAACGTCGCCGTTATTGGTTTAGGTCTTTTGGGATTATTGACGATTCAGTTGGCATCTGCGGCAGGATGCAATGTCCTCGGCATTGACATTGACCCAAAGAGAGTCAAGCTCGCTTCCTCTCTTGGAATTCAAGCTGTTGTGCGCGCCCAAGCCGAAGCCACCGCCTCAGCCTTCACCGCCAACCGCGGCTTCGACAGTATCATCATCTGCGCGGATACCTCCTCGAATGACCCGGTTGAATTGGCTGGAGTCATTTCCAGAGATCGTGCGAAGGTTGTTGCGACGGGTGCAGTTGGGCTTAACTTCCCGCGCAAGGTGTATTACGAAAAAGAGATCGCCTTCATCAACTCACGCTCTTACGGACCTGGTCGTTATGATGCTAACTACGAAGAGAATGGACAAGACTATCCACTCGGTTATGTGCGCTGGACGGAGGGACGTAATTTTCAGGCGGTGGTGGATCTGCTTTCTAGTGGAAAGTTGAAGGTCGAAAGTTTGATCAGTCATCGCTTTGATATTGAAGAAGGTGTGAAGGCGTATGAAGTGATTACGGGAAAAAAGAAAGAACCGTTCCTTGGCGTGTTGTTGAAGTACCCGGAAGGAAAGATGAAAGAGGAAAGAAAAGTTGAATTTCCCTCTATCGTCCGTAGTCAATCGTCCATCGTCAAATTAGGTGTTCTCGGTGCGGGTCTCTTTGCTAATTCAACACTGTTGCCCGTCCTCAAAAACAACAAAGACTTTGAGCTGGTGGGCATCGCTTCCTCTGGCGGACTTCACGCGCAACACTCGGGCAAGAAGTTTGGGTTTCAGTATGCTACGTCATCGGAAGATGAAATCATCAACGACCCGAAGATCAACACAGTTGCTATTCTTACGAGACATGATACCCATGCAGAACTGGCTGTGAAAGCATTGAAAGCTGGAAAGAATGTGTTTGTTGAAAAGCCGTTGGCTATTAATAGCAGTCAGCTATTAGCGATCAGCAAACAGCTAAAAGCTAACAGCCAAGCGCTTCTCACTGTTGGTTTCAATCGTCGTTTCTCTCCGCTGGCTAAACAACTTCACGTTTCACTCCTCACTCGTCAGGAGCCTCTCCACGCCCACTACCGCGTCAACGCAGGCTTTATCCCAGCAAATCACTGGACTCAAGACGAAGCTATCGGCGGCGGACGCATCATCGGCGAAGCGTGTCACTTTATTGATCTGATCACGTATCTCGTTGGCGCGTTACCCGTGAAAGTCTCGGCGCATGCATTGCCCAATAACGGCAAGTACCGCGAGGACAATATCTCAATGACCTTTACTTTTGCAGATGGCTCCATTGGTGTTGTGGATTATCTCGCTAATGGCGACAAGTCCATGCCGAAGGAAAGGCTGGAGGTATTTTGTGGGGGAATGGTGGCGGTGTTGGATGATTATGTCTCATTGACCACTGTTAAAGATGGCAAGAAGAACGTGGAAAGTGGAGCGCAGGATAAAGGCTGGCGGGCGGAGATGGCTGCGTTCGCTGATTCAGTTAAGAGCGGGAAAGAGCCGCCGATTCCGTATGAGCAGATCATGGCTGTGACCAAATCCACGTTTGCGGCGGTGGAGTCGATTCGGAGTGGGAATCCGGTTGAGATCAAGTAAGGAGCGTTATGCAGATTTTGGCGTTCGATGGAAAAAACGAAGCACTCAAACATCAAATGGCGCAATTGTTGGTGGATGCCTTTCGCGAGCATTGGGATGATGCGTGGGAGACGTTTGAGGATGGGTTGAAAGAAATTGAAGAAATGTGCGAGGCGGAGCGCATTTTCCTTATTGCTGTGAATGACGATGGAAAATTGCTCGGCATGATCGGCGGCATTCCTGAATATGATGGCAATGTGTGGGAATTGCATCCGCTGGCAGTGCAGCCGGGTTTACAAGGTAAGGGGATCGGGCGGGCATTGGTGATAGAGTTTGAAGAGCAGGTAAAACAGCGCAGCGGATTAACGATCACGCTCGGTTCGGATGACCAGGATGAAATGACGTCGCTTTCGATGGTTGATCTGTATGAAAACTTGTGGGATAAGGTAAAGCATATTCAGAATTTCAAAGGGCACCCGTTTGAGTTCTATCAAAAAATGGGGTATATCATTACAGGCGTTGTGCCAGATGCGAACGGACGAGGTAAGCCGGATATTATCATGTCGAAGCGGGTGACGAGTTGAACGTCGCCCGATCATTTTGAATGAGGTTTCATGCAAACAATTTATCTTGATGGACAGAGTTTGACCTTCGAGCAAGTGCAGGCGGTGGCGTATGGAGGGGCGAACGCGCCGCGAGTGGAGATCAGTGACGCGGCGAAGAAGCTGGTGACGCGTGCCGCCGATGCGGTGCAGACTTTGCTTTCACGCGGAACGATTGCATACGGAATCACGACGGGCTTCGGCGCGTTCAAAGATAAGATCATTCCGCCCGATCAGGTGGAGTTATTGCAGCACAATATTTTGGTCAGTCATGCGGTGGGGGTGGGGAATCCGTTTGATATTCCAACTACTCGCGCGATTATGCTTATTCGTGCCAACACGCTCTCACGCGGACATTCTGGCATTCGCCTCACGACTTTGCAACTGTTAGTGGACATGCTCAACGCGGGTGTGCATCCGGTGATTCCAGAGAAGGGGTCGCTTGGCGCGAGTGGTGACCTGGCTCCGTTGGCGCATATGGCGTTGCCGATCATCGGCGAAGGGAAAGCGGAGTATCAAGGCGAGGTGATGTCTGGGGCGGAGGCGTTCAAACGTGCAGGGCTGAAGTCCATTACATTGGCGGCGAAGGAAGGCTTGGCGCTGACGAATGGCACAACCATCATGACAGCGATGGGCGTTTTGCAGACCTTGCGAGCGGAGAGATACAGCCAAACTGCCGACATTGCCGGATGTTTAAGCCTCGAAGCCTTGAACGGAACGGATCTGGCTTTCGATGAGCGCATCCATAACCTACGACCGTTTCCGCGCCAGATCGAGTGTGCTGCTTATTTGCGTAGTTTATTGAAAGGCAGCGAGTTCACTCGCGAACATTCATCCTTGAATGTGCAGGATGCGTACACGCTGCGTTGTATTCCGCAGGTGCATGGAGCCGTGCGCGATGCGATTGCGTATGCGCGTTGGGCGTTTGAAATTGAATTAAATGCGGTGACGGATAATCCGCTGATCTTCATTGATGAGAAAGATGAGATTACGGTTTTATCCGGCGGGAATTTCCACGGTGAGCCGCTGGCGATTGCGATGGATTACCTTGCGTTTTCGGTGGCGGAGTTGGGCAATATCTCGGAACGTCGCATTATGCGTTTGACCGATGAAAGCTCGAACATCCATACTTTGCCCGCTTTCCTCACCAAAGAAGGCGGACTGAATTCTGGCTTTATGATCTTGCAATACACAGCGGCTGCATTGGCAACCGAGAATAAAGTCTTCGCGCACCCCGCCAGCGTGGACACGATTCCCACATCCGCCAACGTGGAGGACCATGTCAGTATGGGGGCAACAGCCGCACTTAAGTTGCGAAGCGTGCTCGATAACGTCGAAAGAATCCTCTCGATAGAGTTGATGTCTGCAGCGCAGGGCGTGGATTTCCGCAAGCAGGTTATCGGCGTGGAGAAACGATTGGGTGAAGGAACAAGAGGCGTCTACGCCATGATCCGTAGACGTGTCCCATTCATTGAGGCGGATACGGTGATGTATGAGTACATGGAGTCGATGCGGCAACTGGTGGCGGAGGGGAAAGTCATTGCTGCGTAGCGTGTTATCTTGAATATGCCTGTCTCTTTTGTCTTTATTCTTGGGTGTACAATGCTTACATAAAATAGTAGAGGCGTTTCATGACTCAAGATTTGCAAACTCCGAATGTTCTTTTGACAGGCGCGCGCCAAACCATGACGGCGTGGTCGAAAGTGCTCGAAGCTCGTGAGGAAATTCCCGCGATCTATAAAAGTCATTTTGAAAAATACTTTGGAGAGGGACAGCCATTTCCGTTGGTGATCTGGATGCCCTCACTGGAAAGAAATTTAGGGCGGACAACTGAAAAACTGATCTGCGATGCGCCAGAGGCAGTGTATATCTTCGAGAAAAATGGGAAGCTGGTCAATTCGTTTTCTTATTTGTATGAAAATGTGTATAGCGTGGAAGATGGGAATATCTTGCTGGATGCGTGGTTGACGATTAACGGGCAGACGCAAACGGGTGAGAACCGGGCGACGACGCTGTATTTCAACATGACCAGCAAACGTCACTTTGAAGGGATTCTACACAAGCTGCGCGGTTTTACTCAAGGAGTGGATGAGAGTTCAGTTGCGACTCAAAAGGATACGTTCAATTCTCTCTCTGACCAAAGTTTCAAATTCATGAACTATGGACGTGAAAGTATCTTGCCCGGCGAGACTGTACAGCAGTTCATTTTTCAATCGGGGATTAAGAATCCGTTCTTCACGATCTTTGGTATGACCTTTTATAAACCCGCCGCTCTCGCTCATATGGTGGTGCGCACAGACCGTGAGTTGATCTTGATCGAGGAGACGGGCAGCGATAAGGAATTAAGTCCGGCTCGTTATGGCGGGATTTGGCAATACATTCCCCTGCATTGCGTTGACTCAGTGACTGTGGAAGACACAGCCGAAGATCGCGTGAAGCTTTTGATCCGCTGCCAGCCGGAGGCATTGATCGAGAAGATATTTGACCATTCCAATTTGGTAGAGTTGGAGCGCTTCTGTATGGACTTGCAGACCTTGATAGAACGCTCGCGGTAAATTTATGAGTGGGGGATAGGCTTCCCTCAAAGCGACCTTGAAAGTTATTATTGTTATAATTCGGGAAATTGACTATGACAATTAATCGCCCACTCTGCGTTTTTCTTGCATTCCTCTGCGCCGAGCCACAGTTTTTTATTAAAAAAGTAATGCTAAACTCATGAGATTGCTTTCAACGTCCTTTACTTCTTTCATAATAGTTACTGTGCCAATTGTTACTACAGTGTGCATAGTTTTTATGTTCTTTTTTATCTTATCGGGCATGGAATATTGGGTTTTTGCTTTTCTATCCGCAGCAACAGGTGCTTCGGCGTATTGGTTTTTCGGCGATGTGAAAAAAGTAGAAATGGACTATAGCAATATTTATGTCTCTAATTTATTTCAAACAGAAAAGCTGCCCATCGCGGCTCTAAATAATGTTTATGAAGATAAAGTTTTGAGTACAAGCTTCGTAAGAATTAGGTTTAAGTATAGAACAAAATTTGGTCGGGAAATAAAATTTATCCCTCGAAGTATAAAAAATTATTTTCATTCTCATCCAACTGTTGATGAACTCAGAAGACTGATTAGGTGATCATAACTCGGATAATCCCCTACACAACTCAAAGGGATATAATCCTCTAAAATTAACGCATTTGTGGAAATCTTATGACAACCAATCGCCCTCTTCGTGTATTCCTCTGCCACTCCAGCAATGACAAACCCGCCGTCCGCGAGTTGTACCAAAAACTGCGCGCCGAGCCGTGGATTGAACCCTGGCTGGACGAAGAAGAACTCTTCCCAGGGCAGGATTGGAATTTGGAGATCGAAAAAGCCATCGAAGCCACGGATGTAATCTTCGTCTGTCTTTCCAATAGCTCCATCACCAAAGAGGGATATGTTCAAAAAGAGATCAGAACAGCCTTGGATTTTTCTGATTACAAACCTGAAGGCGCGGTCTTTATTATTCCCATTCGCCTTGAGGACTGTAAACCTCCAAAGCGTTTGTCCAAATGGCAATATGCGGATTATTTTGAAGATCAACGTGATTATGCATTAAACCGATTGCTGATTAGTTTGAAACGGCGTGTGGACGATCTGATGACCGACGACCCTGAGTCAATGCGCTTAGGTCAAAAAATTAAACAACGAAAAATGGTCGTAAGGAATGTCAAGCCCATCATTGTTTCTAAGATATCAGAGAATCAACGGTATATAAATGATGGCATTGTGGTGGAGACGCTTGGCGGCATGGACTTTGTACGCATATCTGCGGGAAATTTTATAATGGGTAGTGACACAGGCGATCCTGACCAAAAGCCTCAGCATGTAGTGGACTTGCCCTACAATTATTGGATGGCTCGTTTTCCTGTTACGAATGAATTGTATAGTACCTTCACAAAAGCCAATGAGATCAAACACCCTGTAGAAGGTTGGGAAAAGAAGCTGGCGCACCCGATTGTATATGTCAAATGGATAGATTCAATGGAGTACTGCAAGTGGTTGAACGATCTCTTAAAGCCCGACCTGCCAGTTGGGTTGATCGTACGCCTGCCGACCGAGGCAGAATGGGAAAAGGCGGCACGCGGGGTTGATGGTCGTACGTATCCCTGGGGTGACCTATTCGATTCAAGTAAATGCAATACTAGCGCTGGAGGTCGACGGGGCGGGACAACACCTGTTGGCGCTTATTCTCCATATGGGGATTCCCCATATGGGTGCGCCGATATGGCAGGCAATGTTTGGGAGTGGACGCATAGCTTGAAAAAAGAATACCCCTATAGTTTTGATGATAATCGTGAATACGAAAAGATCTCTGTCCCTCATGTTTTGCGCGGAGGGTCCTTCTTTGTTAATGAAGTAGGTGCCCATTGTGCGTACCGCAGTGAAGGGGACTTAATGTACTTTCACGGATATGCTGGTTTTCGTGTTGTTATATCTCCCGTAACGTTCTAGAAAATTTCGTTTCTCTGAAAAATAAGCTTTCTATAGGTCGCTGGGTATAATCAGCTAGGTTTCACCTCTCATCCTTATGACTAACCGCCCTCTTCGCGTCTTCCTCTGCCACTCCTCCGCGGACAAACCCGCCGTCCGCGAGTTGTATCAAAAACTGTGTTAATTAAGGTGGTGTAATGAACGAAAAAACTGACAAACAAATTAAAGATGAATTTACTTTGCGACGTATGCGCCAACGCATAAGTTATTTTATATATCTTTTTTTGATTCTTGTGATTTTTTTAATTCGAGGGAATAGCAATTTAGCTTGGGCTTTCATTGGAGTTTATGTCATCTATTCCTTAATGTATCTTGTTTATTTTCATTGGAATTGGCGATGTCCATCATGCAATAACCATTTAGATGGATTTTTTAACAAGAAATCAGGTGTAAATCCCTTTTTTCATTCAAAGATTGTGCATTGCCCCTATTGTGAGAAACTATTGAGATAAGTCATTTTGCTGTTTTTAAATGTATTTATAACTTATGTCTACTTCCACAGAGGGAGTAACCATCCACGAATACTCGTATTTCGCAGACCTGTCAGGGTCTTTTCTTTTATAATGGACGCAACCTTCCAACTTTCAAACCTTCCAACCTGAAACTTGGCACCTGAAACCGGAGAACCGAAATGCAACTCAAAGGAATATACGCCCCCATTGTCACCCCCTTCAACGCGGACGAAAGCATCAACTACCCCGTCCTTGAACAACTCATCGAATACCTGATCGCCAACAAGATCGCAGGGCTTGTCCCTGGCGGCACCACGGGCGAAGTCTACGCCTTCACCGAAGCCGAACGGCTGGACATTTTCAAGTTCACCAAAGAAAAAGTCAACGGGCGGGTGACGCTCATTGCAGGCACCAACTCTGGCGCCACGCGGGACGTGGTCCGCTACTCGCAGATCGCCGAGGGCATGGGCTACGACGCGCTTATGGTCGCCGTCCCGCCGTATTCACGTCCCAACCAGCGCGAACTGCTCGCGCATTATGAAGCCGTTGCCAAAGCCGTCAAAATTCCCATCGTGCTCTACAACTTCCCCTGGCGCGCGGGCACCGAAGTCAGCTACGAAGTGATGGACGGTCTGACCCAATATGATCACATCATCGGCATCAAGGAAGCCAGCAGCGACATGTCCCGCGTCTACGAGTTCCGCCTGCGCTACGGCGACCGCTATCAAATGATCTGCGGCTCCGACGACCAAGCGCTCGACTACTTCCTGTGGGGCACGACCTCATGGATCGGCGGCGCCGCCTCCTGCGCTCCGCTCGAACACCTCAACGTCCTCGAAGCCGCGCTCGCCAACGACTTCGTCACCGCCCGCAAACACATGGACAAACTCCTCCCGCTCCTCCGCAACATGGAAAGCGGCGGCTACACCCAAAAGGTCAAAGTCGGCTGCGAACTGCGCGGCATCCC
>JAFLCE010000061.1 GCA_017303655.1 Anaerolineae bacterium | reverse complement strand
TCCCGTTGGAGGCGGTGGAGCAATATCCCAGTTCCAGCATTCCCACAGATAAAGCTGCCATGCAACGCATGCGGATGCAATCCATTGCTCATGCCCTTCGCCAGATCGCCACAGAACGAGCAGAAGCAATTGTGTTGGTGTACTTCGGCGGGTTAAGTCATGCCGAAGCGGCGCGAGTGATGAAGAAAAATGAAGCCGCTGTAAAGATGCTCGTCTCACGCGGGTTGCAAGACCTGCGCGAGCGAACCTCCCTCAGAATGGAGGTGGAAGAATGAACGAACTCGAGAAAAATAAAAAAATCGAAAATTTATTGGAAGATGCCGCCGAGCAGGTGCAGCCCAATTTGGTATTCAAGGCAGAGTTGGAAGAAAAGCTGCGCGAGGCACACAAACCGCGTAAAACCTTTGCATGGAATTTCAGCAAGGTCATGCCAACTCTCACCAGCGTAGCTGTGTTGGCTGCATTGGTAGTTTTCATGTTATGGATATTCCAATCGGTCGAGCCGCAAAACGGAGTTGGCTCCAGCCCATCGTTTGCATGCCCAGTGACCTTACCCAATGGCAGTCTGCCACCCGATACAACTCTCGCCGATGATCCTTATTCGTATGGCAATGGTGAGTTATGGACTTCACTATGGCCCCAGAGCAAGATCGTAATGGCAGAACAAAACCTCGAAGCCGACGGCTCCTACTCGATGAAGTGGGGCTATGTTCGCGGCGTGGAAGGCGCACTGACCATTGAAGGTCGCCGCCTCGATGCGGAAGCCGAGCCGTTGCGCGCTTTCATCAACGATGGCTACGGTGAGAGCGGGTTACAAATCCTCGCACTCATCTTCCCCACCACCGGCTGTTGGGAAGTGACCGCACGTGTGGGTGAATCTTCACTGACCTTTGTGACGGAAGTAGTCTATGGTGAAGCCACACCACAGCCGAATGTTGAACCCGAGATTGTCAGCACGCCGCTTGAGCAAAACGCATACCCGTGGCGCGGCACAACACTTCGCTTGAATGCAGAGTTGCCTCAAATGCCCGCTGAAATGACCGTCTATCAAACAGTGACAGACCTTCCTGTTACTGTAGAAGATGCTCGTACTCTGGCGCAACGCTTCGGCATGGACGGTGACATTTATCTCGTCCCCGGGCTTGTACCCGGAACAACACACTATCTGGTCGTGGATGGGAATCGTCAATTATTCGTGCAGTCAAAAGGCATCTTTCACTACGTGCCAGATCAAAGCACCTATGTGAATAATTCATTCTTCACAAAAAATGCAAATGCGGAAGCCGTCATCGCAGAATTCATGCAGACGTATGGGTTTGGTACGAATTATGTAGTCGAATATTCCAATCTGTTTAACGGATACTATGCCCTGCCGAAAGACTTGAACGGTTACACCTTGCATCTCGGCTATTTATCGGGCAATGGTTTTCTCTTCCGCTTTTCAGAAGATGGCTTGATCGGAGTCGAGAGCAGCCTGGTCGGGTATGAGGAAGCGGGTTCAGGATCCATTATCAGCGCGGAAGAGGCGTGGCAAAAAGTCCTCAACTCTACCGATAGAATAGGCATGCAAGAATCCATGTTCTCGATGAGTGAAAAAGTCATCCGCTCGTGGGCAAGACAATACCCGCTGAATGAAACCATCACTGTCTTTGGTTGGTTAAGCTCTACTGGAATATCTGTCGATGGTGCTCCGCCGCTCGTCTCGTTGGATGCACTGCCTGTTTCTGGAAATACTGCAGATGTCGCAGAAAATTTACCCAACACCTATGTAGAAGCCATAGGTCAATTTATAGACGATAACGGCATAAACAAGTTCGTGCTGGATTCGTGGAAAGTCTATGATGGCTTTGAAGAAGGCATTCAAGGCACGATCACACGCGAAGGCGGCTCGGTGTATATCGCAGTCTTGGATGGACCCAAACTTCTCCTGCCAGATTTCCCAAGTGACGTTTCGCTTCCTACCGATGAGATGTATCTAACCGGCGTCACACGCGGAGATACCTTTGAGTGGAAGAGCATGGACAATCGTCCGTTCAGTGGCGGAGGCGGCGGTGGTGGTGGCGGCGGCTTTTACAAGCTCAATCTGAGCGGTACGCCGATTCCCTTCCCAACACTTGAAGCAACACCTGCATCCAAAATAGAGGTCACGATCACACCGCAGCGCATTGAAGCCTTAAGTGGCATGGTGAATGTAACCATCTATACTGAAAGCGATGGCAACCAGAGAGCAGAATATATTTTCCTCTCCGACGAACTGGAAACGGATTTCCCCTACATGGTTCTCGAAGGGCAAGGGCTTGAAGAACTTAAGAACTTCAATAATCTGCCTGTTGTGATCTGGGGCAGCGTAGAGAAAATCGATGAGAGTGGTGCGCCCGTGGCGACCGTTGAACGCTTTGAGATTCCCTATCCTGATCTCGAGATCCAAGTATGGAAAGGAAAAATCAAACCCGCCAGCACAAACGATCAAAACTACCTGATCTTCACAACAGAGGATGAGCAATCCTACGTCTTGATGTACCCCGCCGGACCAAGCGCCAACGTCGATGACATTGGCATGCCCGAAGATACGTTGATCTACATTGAAGGGCTGACGATTCCAGAGGATACGTTTGCTGGGTATCCTGTTATCCGTTTCTTTGGCACAGGCATGGTCGCCAACCCGATCACAGGCGAAGAGGGCGAATACATTCTCTCTGCAAATGAGCCACGCGTTATACCCGATAGTGCCTTCGCGCCAAACACGACGATCAGCGCCACCATTGAAAGTATAGACCTGGTCTATTACACAAGAGACCCGCGCTATGCAACACCAGAGCAACTCACTCAACCGCAATTTATTCAGCCCGTGTGGCGCTTCGTGGGTCACTACGAAGATGGCAACGCATTTGAGATTCTCGTTCAAGCGCTCACTCAAGAATTTCTCTCCCCAGAACTTGAAGAAATCTTCGCACCTGGCTAAAACCAAATCTCCATGCAGTACAATAGCGTCGCCCATGTAGGGCGACGCTATTTTTATGGATCAACTTCTTCTCATCCTCACCTACGTTGCGGTCATTGCCTCTTCGGTTTCTGGTGCACTCGAAGCCCGCAAACATCAAATGGACATTGTCGGCGCGACCACCATTGCCTTCGTCAACGCCTTTGGTGGCGGTACCGTGCGCGACCTGTTGCTGGGTCGCACGCCGGTCTTCTGGGTCAACGAACCGTGGCTCACCATCACCACCATCGTCATCGCCATCCTTTCATTCTATCGGCTCGACCAAGTCTCGAACCGTCTGCTCATTTTCGCCGATGCCATCGGTCTGGCAATATTCAGCATCCTGGGTGCCGTCTTCACCCTTCAACTTCAACTTTCACCGGTGGTTGCGATTCTTATGGGCGTGGTCACCGGCATCTTCGGTGGCGTATTGCGCGACCTGCTCTGCAATCGCATTCCAAACGTCTTTCGTCAAAGCACCGAGTTGTACGCCACCTGCTCCTTCATCGGCACCACGGTTTACATCATCTTGCATGTTCTTCAATTCAATGCGCTACCGATCGCCCTCATCGGCGCACTGACCGTATTCGCCATGCGTCTGCTCGCCGTCAGTTTCAAAGTGACCCTGCCTTCGCCGTAAGGTTTATAATTCACACATCCCTGGAGGCACTTCATGATATCAACTTATCACAGACCCCAAACTCTCGACGAAGCCCTGACCCTTCTGACTCAACCGAACACGGTCCCGCTCGGAGGGGGCACGCTTCTTTCCAAGGCGACGGCTGACTCTGTCGCCGTCGTAGATCTCCAACGCCTCGGCTTGGATTCGCTCCGCGCTAACGGCAATGACTTCACCATCGGCGCGACCTGCACCCTGCAAAGCCTGCTCGAATCCGAAGCCTGCCCATCTTCATTGAAGATCGCTCTAAAGCTCGAAGCGCCGCTAAATATCCGCAACACCGCCACCGTCGCCGGAACCCTCGTCGCCAGCGATGGACGCTCGCCCTTCGTCACCATGCTACTGGCAATGGACACGAAAATCGAAATCCTCGTCAATCGTCAATCGACAATTGTCAATTGCGGCGAATTCCTCCTCACCCGCCCCAGCGGACTCATCACCTCCATTACCATTCCGCTCAATGCCAAGACCGCATTTGAGTTTGTCTCCAAAACCCCAGCAGATAAACCCATCATCTGCGCCGCAGTCGCCCAATGGAATTCCGGTCGCACACGCCTGACCCTCGGCGGCTACAGCAAGACTCCCTTGCTCGCCATGGACGGCACCGAAGCAGACGGCATCCAGGAAGCCGCCGCCAACGCCTATCACGAAGCGGAAGATGAATGGGCATCCGCCGAATACCGCATGGACGTGGCTGCCGTGCTCTCAAAACGCGCGCTGGATTCGCTCGCTTAATCACATGCAAATCTGCCCGATCTGCTACAAAACCGTCGAACCTTCAGAACGCTATCCACATTACGTGTGCAATGACTGCGCCAAACTCGCCCGTGCACAAGAAGGACGCACCTTGCTTTTCTTCAACGAATCCCTCTCTGGTGGATTCGCCGCCCAATACGCCGATACTGGCGAATCATATAACAGTCACGAGTGCTACATCCATGGCATAAAATGTTATGCCGATGAGCACCGCTTCGGCGGCATCGTGATCGTGAAAGTAGAAAATTTATGAACTCCCAAGATAAAGTCAAAGCCTTTGAGCAAGTCGCTCGCCTCTTCAGCATCTCCAACGAAAGCGCAAAGTACTTTCTCAACCACGTGCAAAAGAGTTTCAAGCTGGAACGTCCGCCTCACAAACTCATCCTCGAATTCGTGGAAAAACAAAACTATCAATTCCAGCCTACGCCCTATGACGTCGCATTTGCCATGAAAGAAAGCGGAGCCTGGAATTACGACCTCGGCTCCCGTCCTGCTGTCGTTGAGGATGAAGAAGATCTTTACAAATAAATTCTTGACGATAGATGATCGACCATAGACCGCCAACCACGGTCCGTGCCTATGGTCTAATTATTTTCCAGATATCAAAAGGACTTCCATACCTTGCCCTCCACCAAAAAAGCGCAGTACGTGACCAATCAATTCACATGGATTCCCATCTACCAGGAACTCGCCAAAGAGCTGGCGAATTGGCAGAATCGCCAAGGTGAATTGATCGCGTTCCTTGAAACCCTGCGAAGAGACGGCTTTGTCATTACCCCGTTGAATGATAAGAACAAGGCTGGCATCCGTTACCCGTTAAAAGAAATTGATCCGTTTACCTTTTTCGGTGTCTTCAACCGCCGCATTCAGTATGAACAGCGCATCCACATCCTTGCCCGCATCAAACAATATTTCAAACTAAAAAGCGACCTACCTGAAGACCTGAACGGCTTGCCAGTTTTGGATAATCGCAAATCCTGGTTCTTCGCCACGAAAGCGACAAGAAGCAACACTGACATCCCTGCTTTATGGAATGTCTTTCAAGCAGCCCTAAAAAAATCTCCGCTAAAAAGTAGGGATTTTCAAAAGGCATTCGATGCCGCCGCTTCGGTCAACGGTGCGCATGTCAACCTGACGATGGGCTTGTTTTGGATCAACCCCTATACCTTTCTCAATTTGGATGAAACCAACCGCACGCACTTGGGTATTGACCTGCCTGCAGACGGCTTAAGCGCCAAATTTTACGCAACCACGATAACCCAATTTGATACCCGGAAAAAATCCTTCCCCGAAATCTCACTCGAAGCCTGGGGATATCAGAATGCGAGATCAAAAATGGTCGCAGAACCCAAACGCGCCTATCGCACACGAACCGTCACACAACCGTATAGTATTGAGACCCTGCTCTTAGAAGGTGTCTTTCTAAAAGAAGGGCAAGTTAAAGAGATCCTTGAACGTTTACAAACTAAGCAAGCACTGATCCTGCAAGGCGCGCCCGGCGTTGGCAAAACCTTCCTTGCCCGAAAGCTCGCCTACGCCCTCATGGAAGAACTTGACCCCGCACGCTGTGAGATGGTGCAATTTCATCAATCCTATTCATATGATGACTTTGTGCGCGGCTATCGTCCGTTGGCAGGTCAGCCGGGAGCATTCGGCTTGCAGAACGGCATCTTCTACGAATTCTGTCAACGCGCCGCAGATGACCCAGAGCGTGAATACGTTTTCATCATTGATGAGATCAATCGTGGCAATTTGAGTCAGATCTTTGGTGAGCTGCTCATGCTCCTTGAAAGCGACAAACGCGGCGTAGAAAACTCCGTCTCATTGGTGTATCACGCCAAAAATGAGGCTCGGTTTTATATCCCCAAGAACGTATATCTCATCGGGTTGATGAATCTGGCAGACCGCTCTCTCGCCATGGTCGATTACGCTCTGCGTCGGCGCTTCGCCTTCTTCACTTTGCATCCGCAATACGAAAGCGACATCTTCCGCCAATGGTTGATATACAGAAATATGAATCCACAACTAGTGGAATTGATCGTCAAACGTATGGCTGCGCTCAATCACACCATTAAAGAAGATCTTCTGTTGGGTGAAAATTATCAAATCGGTCACAGTTTCTTCTGCCCAAAAGGCGAGAATTTTGAAGGGTTGGACGAAACCTGGTATCGCACCATCGTGCGGACAGAGATCATCCCGATGTTGAAAGAGTATTGGTTCGACAACCCCAAGAAAGCCGAAGACGCCGAAAGAAATTTACTAACTTAATGTCCATCGTCAAATTTCCATGACCACCACCAGCAACTCTCCTACATTTGTCACAGAGTACGGCATCCCCATCCGTAACCTTTGGCATATGTTGCTGTACGCATGGAACGAACTCCCAGACCTAAAAACCTCAAGCCTAGCAGATGTGGATACATCACCAACGCTTGATGCTCTGCTTGCTCTTATGTTGACCAAATTGCTGCGTCAACGTCTGCGCATTGGGCTGGGACGTGGCTACACCAATGACCACAGCTTGATCCATGCCATTCGTGGGCGTATCAACTTTCCCGAAAGTTTGAAGCGGCGTGCCTTTGAGCAGGGTCAAGCGTTTTGTGAGTTTCAACCCTATAGCCAAAACGTGCTTAAGAATCAGATCATCCGCAGCACATTGCTCTACTTGATTCGAGCTGGAAATTTTGGTGCGAATCGCACACACGCAAATGAACTGCGCCATCAACTGCAAAATTTATTTCGCTCGCTTGAAGGCATCGACCTGATCGAACTCACCCCTGATGCCACCCGTCGACAAATGTTCGCGCGCGATGACCACGATTATCGGCTCATGCTAGCAATCTGTGACCTGATCGCACAACGTCAGATGCCAACAGATTCAGCTGGAACACGAACCCAGCCCACATTGGGTCGTGAAGCGCTGACCTTGCATTCCATCTACGAACGCTTTGTAGCGAATTTTTATCGCCTCCAGCTTAAGGGTTGGTCTGTCTCTGCCCAGAAGCATTTACACTGGCACGAAGCTTTCTCTAACGACCTACTGCCCATCATGCGCCCCGACCTGGTTCTGGAAGAAAACACCACCGGGAGAATTTTGATCGTGGATACAAAATTCACAGCGCATAGCGTCATCCACAATCAATGGGGCAAACCAGAGTTTAATTCATCGCACTTGTACCAACTCTATACCTATCTAAAAACACAGGAACATCTTTCTGAAAGACATAAACAAGCAGAAGGAATTTTGATCTATCCATCCATCGAACAAGCGTTATCACAACGCATCCAACTGCAAGACATGTTCATTCGCATTGAAAGCGTGGACTTATCTGCGCCGTGGCAAGAGATCGAAAAACAATTAATAGAGATCGTTAAGCATCGGTGATATAATCAATTATATATAACAGATTGACCGTGTCCAAACGCCAGTCCTTTTGTCGGACAGGCGTCTTTTTTTCCCCGCCAATCAAGGAGCATTATATGAAATTTCAGCCAGGTGACTGGGTCGTCCATTGTACGCAGGGTCTGGGACAGGTAAAAACTGTTGAAGAACGAACGTTCGGTGAAAGCAGCGTGCTTTATTACATGGTTCAGATCGCCGATCTCACCATCTGGGTTCCTGCTGATGAGAACCTAAGCAAACGCTTGCGCAAGCCGATCGATGCAAAGGGGTTCCAAACGCTTTTCACCATGTTATCCAGCCCAGCCGAAGAACTGCCAACAGACCGCCGTCTGCGGAATCAGTACCTGCTTGAATTGCTTAGGGACGGCAGTGCCGAATCCGTTTGCAAAGTGATCCGCGATCTGACCGCACATCGCAAACATCGTTCCTGGGGTGAGTACGATAGCGAAATGATCCGGCGTGTTAAGAAGACTCTGATCGGCGAGTGGAGTTTTATCTTTTCGATCAACCCGCACGAAGCAGAAGCCGAGCTGCAAAAACTTTTAGCCCCACATACCGCATAAGAGAAATCGAGCATTGCCTTGAGCGTGATGAGCGGATAAACTTAACCGTCCAATTCGCCCCAGCGCTCATATGCCTGCGCGAGTTCCTTGTGGATCTGTTCCAGCCGCTCGACGGCTTGTGTGATGATTGCGCCTTCCTGTTGATAAAAGGAGGGCGCTTCCATTTTAAGGTTGAGCTGTTTCTGTTCTTCTTCAAGCTTTTCTATCCGTTTGGGAAGTTCTTCGAGCTCACGTTTCTCGTTGTAGCTTAACTTACGAGACTTAACCTCAGGCTTGGATTCTGTCTGGGTTGTTGTAACAGGCTTCGGCGTCGGCTTTGAGGCGGGATTCGCATCCAATTGTTTTTGCCAGTCTTCGTATCCGCCAATGAATTCTTTCACATCGCCAGAGCCATCCAAGATAAAGGTACTGGTGACGATGTTATTGAGAAAGGCGCGGTCGTGACTGACAAGTAAAAGCGTGCCTTCATAATCAAGCAAAAGGTCTTCAAGGATTTCGAGTGTTTCGATATCGAGATCGTTGGTGGGCTCGTCGAGGATGATCAGGTTGGCGGGTTGGGCGAAGAGACGTGCCAGCAAAAGACGGTTGCGCTCGCCGCCCGAAAGTGCGGTGATCGGCGCGCGGACACGGTCGCGCGTGAAGAGAAAATCTTCGAGATAGCCCATCAGGTTGCGCGTGCGCCCGTTGATGGTGACGGTGTCGCGTCCCTGACCGACGTTATCGAGCACAGACTTTGATTCATCGAGCTGGGTGCGCAGTTGGTCAAAATAAACGATCTCAAGATTCGTGCCGTGACGGACTTCACCGGTTTGCGGTTGGAATTGCTGCATTAGAAGTTTGAGCAATGTGGTCTTGCCCGAACCATTCGCGCCAACGATACCGATCTTATCTCCGCGTTGAATGGTGGTGGTGAAGTTGCGGATGATGGTTTTCTCGGCATAGGCATAACTGATATTCTCGGTTTCGATCACTAGCCTACCCGAACGCTTCTCGGTGCCGATCTGCATTTTCACTTTGCCAAGCAAGTCGCGCCGTTCAGATCGCTGCTGACGTAACTTTTTCAACGCGAGGACACGCCCTTCATTGCGAGTGCGGCGGGCTTCGATGCCTTTGCGGATCCATTGTTCTTCTTGTGCTAGTTTTTTATCGAAGAGGGCATTCGATATTTGTTCAGACTCGAGCATGGCTTCTTTGCGTCCGAGGAAGGTCGGGTAATCACATGCCCAATCGTAGACACTGCCACGATCGAGTTCGATGATGCGAGTGGTGAGTTTCTGTAAAAAGACACGGTCATGCGTCACGAATAAAAGCGTGCCGCCCCAGCGCTTGAGGAAATCTTCGAGCCAGTCAATGGCTTGGATGTCGAGGTGATTGGTGGGTTCATCGAGAAGCAAAAGGTCTGGGTTGCAGACCAAGCCGCGGGCAAGAATGATGCGGCGTTTCATTCCAGCGGAGAGGGTCTCAAAACGCGCATCGCCATCCAACTCCATTAGTGAGATGGTCTTCTGCACCTGATTGTCACGCTTCCAATGATGTTCATCATCAGCAAAATCTGAATCAATGAGACCCGATGCAATGATATCTTCGACCCGCCCTGTGAGGTCTTGCGGCACTTCCTGAGGCAAATACGCCGTGCGGACATTTTGCTGGCGGGCAATGACCCCATCATGCGGCATGAAGTCATCGTTAAGCATCTTCAACAGCGTGGACTTACCCATGCCGTTACGCCCCAACAGACCGACACGCTCACCGCGCTCGATCTGAAAACTGACTCCCTCCAAAAGCGGATGCCCGCCAAAGCCGATACTGACTTCCTGCAAACTAATTAACGCCATGCAAAGAACCTCGTGAATGATTTCATGAGGGCGAATTGTAGCCGATAAAATGGATGTGATGCGAGTCTGGGAAGGGTATAATCCCCGACTACTTAACTATCAAAATACTGAATCACTCAACTACATTATGCTCATCATCGTAAAACTCGGCACCTCCTCCCTTACCTCTGGCACGTCAAAGATCTCCCCACCTTTTCTAGTTGACCTTGCACGGCAAGTGACTCAATTGCACGCGGCGGGGCATCTAGTGATTCTTGTGTCTTCTGGCGCCATCGCTGCTGGACGCGAAAAGCTGGGCTTCCCTCAATTACCCAAAGACCTGCCAGCCAAACAGATGCTCGCTGCCATTGGTCAACCACGATTGATGGCGATCTATGAGCAGGTATTTGGCTTGTATGGATTGACTCTGGCACAAGTCCTACTCACACGATCTGACCTTGCTGACCGTCGCCGTTACCTCAATGCACGCAATACACTGACGGCTTTGCTTACGCACAACGCGCTTCCCATCATCAACGAAAACGATACGGTTGCCACAGAAGAGATCCGCGTGGGAGATAACGACAACCTCTCCGCATTGGTTGCAAACGTAGTCGAAGCAGATATGCTCATTCTACTCACTGATCAACAAGGATTGTTCACGTCTGACCCGCGCAACGATCCCGATGCAAAACTCGTTGAAGAAATAAGCGAGCCTGAAATCCCACAAGAAGTTTGGGAAGCCGCAGGTGGCAGCGGTACAAAACTCGGCACAGGCGGTATGGTAACCAAACTGCAAGCCGCCGATCTTGCCCGCCGATCTGGCACGACTGTTGTGATCGCACAAGGCACAGAGCCGAATGTACTTTCACGCCTTGCAAATGGCGAGCACATCGGCACTCGGTTCCTCCCCGTGCTTTCTGCACTTGAGAGCCGCAAACGTTACATCCTTTCGGGTCGGCTTTCACCCGGGCAGGTCTCTGTCAACGAAGGCGCTGCCTTCGCACTCAAAAAAGGCGGCAGTCTTTTGCCCATTGGGGTCACACAGATCACCGGTGACTTTGACCGCGGCGACACCGTCCGCGTACTCGACCCAAGCGGACGCGAAATCGCGCGAGGCATCAGCACCTATTCCAGCGCCGACCTCGCCCGCCTGCGCGGACGTCACTCCGACGAGATCGAAGCCCTACTCGGCTACGACTACGGCGACGAAGTCATTCATCGCAATGATCTAGTTATCTTGTAATTTTTTGAACCGCAAAGCACGCGAAGAACGCAAAGATTTAAAAGCTCTTCTTAGCGCCCTTAGCGAACTTCGCGGTAATTTTTTTTCAAGGATTTTATATGCTGACTGAAATTGGAAAACGCACTCGCCTCGCCGCACGTGGACTCGCCCGCCTGAATACGACTCAAAAGAACGCAGCGCTTCATCACCTAGCCGACGCCTTGGTCGCTGACCAGAAAACGATTCTCGCAGCCAATTTGAGCGACGTCGAGTCTGCCAAAGCTGCGGGACTTGCCCCAGCCATGATCGACCGTCTCATGCTGAATGAAGCCCGCCTTGCGGATATTGCTCACAACGTGCGCCTCGTCGCGGACCTTCCTGACCCTGTTGGCGAGATCTTCGAAGAATCCACCCAGCCAAACGGACTCCACATCCGCAAACAACGTGTGCCTTTGGGTGTACTGGGAGTCATTTACGAAGCACGCCCCAATGTCACAATCGATGTTGCCAGCATTGCCATCAAAAGCGGCAACGGCGCCATTTTGCGCGGTGGCAGTGAGACGTTGAACACCAACCGCGCCATGGTCACCGCTTTACAAAAAGCGCTCACATCAAGCGACGTCCCTGCCGATGTGATTCACTTCATAGACAGCCCCGACCGCGCCCATGTGCTCGAACTTCTCCATTTGAGAGATTATGTAGATATGATCATTCCACGCGGCGGCGCAGGCTTGCACGAATTCTGTCGCGAGAATAGCCACATCCCCGTTATCACCGGCGGCATCGGCATCTGTCATCTTTATGTTGATGATACCGCCGACCAGGACGCCGCCCTACGGATTATCCACAACGCCAAGACCCAACGTCCTAGCGTATGCAATGCACTCGATACCATCCTCGTTCACCAAAGTGTGGCAAAAGAATTTTTACCCCGTGTGGTTAAACATCTTGCCCCAGCTGGCGTCACCTTCCGAGCAGAGCCAAAAGCTTCAGCTATGCTTCAACATGAAACGGTCTTCCCCGCTGGAGAAAAAGACTTCGACACCGAATGGCTCTCGCTTGTGCTTGGCATCAAAATCGTGAGCGGACTCGATGAAGCCATTGAACATATCGCCGCCCACAGTACCGCCCACTCCGACGGAATCCTCACCCGCACAAACGCGCATGCCCAACGCTTCATCACCGAAGTGGACTCTGCCGCTGTCTACGTCAACGCCAGCACCCGCTTTACTGACGGCACCGAACTCGGCTTGGGTGCAGAAGTGGCAGTCTCCACCCAGCGCCTACACGCGCGCGGTCCCATGGCGCTGAGAGAACTCACAACGTATAAGTGGGTCATCGTCGGGGATAATCACGTGCGTGCATAAGAAGACTCCGGCAAAGGTATAATTCCTTCCGTGCCCACCCTCCCCCTCAACCAGATCTTGCAAGGCGATTGCATTGACGTTCTCAACTCCCTGCCTGAAAAGTCAGTGGACTTGATCTTTGCTGACCCGCCATATAACCTTCAATTACAAAACGACTTATTCCGCCCCGACCTCAGCAAAGTGGATGCGGTCAATAACGGTTGGGACAAATTCTCCAGTTTCTCCAAATATGATGAATTCACTTCTAATTGGCTACGCGCAGCAAGGCGGGTTTTGAAAGATACAGGAACGATCTGGGTCATCGGCTCGTACCACAACATCTATCGCGTCGGCGCGGTGCTGCAAGACCTGGACTTTTGGATCCTCAACGACGTGGTCTGGCTCAAAACGAATCCCATGCCGAACTTTCGCGGTGTGCGCTTCACCAATGCACATGAGACCCTGCTCTGGGCACAAAAGGAACAAGGCGCGAAGTACACCTTCAACCACAAGGCGATGAAAGCTTTAAATGATGATCTGCAAATGCGCAGTGATTGGATCATTCCAATAGCGACGGGAAAAGAACGCCTCAAAACCAACGGGACGAAGGCTCACCCCACCCAGAAACCGGAAGCCCTCTTATACCGAGTCCTCCTATCCAGCACGAATCCCGGCGACGTAGTGCTCGATCCATTTTTCGGCAGCGGCACGACAGGTGCAGTCGCAAAGATGCTTGGACGTAACTTCATCGGTATTGAACGTGACAAGACATACATCAAGGTCGCTCAGAAACGCATCGCCGCTATTCAGTCCGCACCGGCTGAGGCGTTGGACCTGCCTGAGAGGCGCAACCAGGCTCGAATTCCGTTCGGAGCGCTGTTGGAACATGGCTACCTCAAAGCGGGACAAAAACTCCAATACGCCAAAGACAAACGCGAAGCCACCATCCTCGCCAGCGGACATCTCAAATGCGGCAAGCTCACCGGCTCGATCCACACCGTTGCACGCGAGTTATCCAACGCGCCCGCCAACGGTTGGGAAATGTGGCTTTATTCAGAACGCGGTACACTTAAGCCGATCGATGAGTTGCGCGAAAAGTATAGAAAAACCATTAACCGCAAAGCCCGCTAAGGGCGCGAAGAAAAATAGCTTTTCTTTGCGCGCTTCGCGCTCTTAGTGGTTCAAAACAGGAGAAATATGTCGAAGTCATTCACCCTTATCAAAGAACAACAGATCCCCGAGATCAACTCACTGGTGCAGTTGTACGAACACAAACGCACAGGCGCGCGCATGCTTTCCGTTATCAACGATGACGAGAACAAAGTATTCAGCATCAACTTCCGCACTACGCCCAAAGACTCAACCGGTGTGGCGCACATTCTCGAACACTCCGTATTAAATGGCTCGGAGAAATACCCGGTTAAAGAACCGTTCGTAGAATTGCTCAAAGGCTCACTGGCAACTTTCGTCAACGCCTTTACTTTCCCCGATAAAACTTGTTACCCTGTGGCGAGTCAGAACGAAAAAGATTTCTACAACCTGATCGATGTTTACATGGATGCAGTTTTCAATCCCATCCTCAGCGAACAAACTCTCATGCAGGAAGGCTGGCATTACGAGATCGAAGACCCGTCCGCGCCGCTGACGTACAAAGGCGTGGTCTTCAATGAGATGAAGGGCGCGTATTCCTCGCCCGATAATTATCTCGCCAAGGTCATCATCGAGTCGCTGTTCCCAAAGCACATCTACGGCGTAGACTCTGGTGGTAACCCGGCAGAAATCACAAACCTCACCTACGAAAACTTCTTTACATTTTGGGAGTCGTACTACCACCCTTCCAACTCATTCATTTTCTTCTACGGCAACGACGACCCCGATGAACGCCTCAAACTGATGGAAAATTATCTCAAGCCGTTCAAAAAGAAGAAGGTCAAATCAGTGGTGCCGCTTGCCAAGCCGTTCAAGAAAGCCAAGAAACTTGAGTTCCCCTACCTCGCCACCGAAGGCGAAGACCTCGACAAAAAACATTTCCTCACCGTCAACTGGAAACTACCCGATGCCTCCGACCCAGTGCAGGCGATGAGTTTCCGCATCCTCACACACGCCCTCATCGGCACGCCCGCTTCCCCGCTATACAAAGCACTCACCGACTCCGGTCTTGGTGAAGACCTCGCAGGTCTCGGTCTCGAAAGCGACTTACGCGAGATGATCTTCTCCACCGGTCTCAAAGGCACCAAAGCCCGCAACGCCAAGAAGATCGAAACGCTCATCTTCGACACCCTGCAAAAACTCGTCACCGAAGGTATCGACCCCGACACCATCGCCGCCTCGATCAACACGCTCGAGTTCGCCATGCGCGAAAACAACACCGGCGGCTTCCCACGCGGCATCGCCATCATGCTGCGCACGCTCAGCACCTGGCTCTACGATGACGACGCCTTCAAAACCCTCGCCTTCGAAGCCCCACTTGCCGAAATCAAGAATCGACTCGCCGCCGACTCACGCTACTTCGAAAAGATGATTCAGACTCACCTGCTGGATAACGTCCACCGCACGGTCATTCGCCTCACACCAGACGTGGAACTGGCTCAGCGCCTCGAAGCCGAAGAAACGCTCAGGCTGGAATCTGCCAGAAAAACCATGAGCGATGAGGACATCCGCAAGCATATTGAGAACACCGAGAAGTTGAAAATCCGCCAGGAGACTCCCGACAATCCCGAAGACGTTGCAAAACTTCCCGTGTTGGATTTGGAAGACCTCGATAAGCAAGTCCGCACGATCCCGATCGAAGAAATTCAAGTGCAAGACTCGAAGGTCTTGTATCACGACATCTTCACCAACGGCATCGTCTATCTCGACCTTGCCTTTGACTTGCGCGCCATGCCACAGGAACTCCTACCACTTACGGAAGTCTTCGCACGCGCACTGTTTGAGGTGGGCACCGAGACCGAGGACTATGTCAAACTGTCACAGCGGATCGGGAAAAGCACCGGCGGAATCTACGGCTCGTCGATCACAGCGACCACGCAAGGGACCAGAGAGAGCCGTGCGTATTTCACCATCCGCGGCAAATCCACCATGAGTCAAGCCAACGAGATGTTGAGCATCCTGCGGGATGTCCTCCTGACCGTGAAGTTCGATAATAAGGAACGCCTCAAACAAATTGTGATGGAAGAGAAGGCGGGCTTGGAATCTGGCTTGGCGCCCGCGGGGCATCGCTTTGCGAATATGCGCCTGCGCTCGCAGTTTGGCGGAACGGGCTATATCAACGACCAGACCAAGGGCATTGGCTATCTGTTTGCACTGCGCGAACTCGCCACCGAGATCGACAAAAAATGGGCGGACGTGCTAAAGAAGTTGGAGACCATCCGCGAGAAGTTGATCAACAGTAAGACTTTGCTCTGCAACATGACAGTCGACGCCACAAATTGGAAAACTTTCCAACCACATTTGGAGAATTTTATTTTTGCCATGCCAGTGAAGGATGTGCAACTTTCACCCTTCAACTTCCAACCTTTCACTCAAAAAGAAGGCTTGGCGATTCCCGCACAGGTCAACTACGTGGCGAAGGGTGCGAACCTGTACGACCACGGATATCAGTTAGACGGTTCTTCTTCCGTTGTCGTTGGTTATCTCGGCATGACCCACTTGTGGGAAAAGATCCGCGTGCAAGGCGGCGCGTATGGCGCCTTCGCTCAGTTTGATGACACAACGGGTGTATTCACCTTCCTATCTTATCGCGACCCGAACGTGGATAATACCATCGCCAGTTATGACAGTTCCGCCGCGTTTTTGAAAGGTCTTGATGCCTCACGCTTAAACGACAACGAATTGAAGAAGTCCATCATCTCTGCAATCGGCGATTTGGACTCATACCAACTGCCCGATGCCAAAGGCTACACATCCATGATGCGCTACATCACCGGGCGCACCGATGCTATTCGCCAGAAGTATCGTGATCAAGTACTCTCCACCAACGGCGAAGATTTCATTGCCTTCGGTGAAGCCCTTGAAAAAGTAGCACAATCAGATGCGGTTGTAGTGGTAGGAGCACAGTCCGCATTGGAAGGGTCGAAGATTGGTTTGAAGGTGACGAAGGTAGCATAAGGACAGATCTTAGTCATGGTTACCCTAGAAGAGCAATTAGTGTCAGAGCTATGGGCGCGAGATGTGCGGTTCATTTTGGGAACTGCTCCTAGTCATCCGCCTATGCTTTCACCTGTAGATCTGATAAAAGGGCTCGCAACCAGTATTGAAACTCGTCTGCAATTGAGTCTCATTCCTTTGTTTCTTCGTCATCCTGAATTTTCTGTTCACATTGAATCAGCTTTTAAAAATCTATCATTAGATAGGCAGCTGATATTGAAGTGTTTCTATTGCGCGGCAGTATGGCTTGAGCGTAAGTATCTTTCACAAAAAAACCTACCCGACCTTTTTTCCAAAGAGTTAGGGCTATCGCCCACCCCCGACCCGGAGAAAAATCTAATTTTGCTCGCAAATCGTCAACGGGAATTGAGTGGATCGCGAATCAACTGGATAGCTACTTACCAACATGCCGCCGATATCTGGTTAAAAGACCTTGAACTGCGAAAGACAAACAATGGAAAAAGACACTCTTGAATCCATTCTGACAGAGTTTGGAAAACGTGTTCCACCCGGCTCGCAGTTACATCTCCTTGGCGGTGGAGCGCTCACGCTTTTAGGAAGCCCACGTCCGTCGCTCGATATCGATTTCGTGGGCGACGATGTTCATCCAAACGAATTACATCGTACAATTCTAAAAATCGCCAAGGAAATGGATTTATTTGTCGATGCAGTTCCCATTGACCGCTTCATCCCATTACCAGACGGACATGAAAATCGAAACATCCATATCGGTCAATTTGAAAATCTGGAAATATACGTTATCGATCCATACAGTATCGCTTTAAGCAAAGTAGATCGAGGCTCATTTACAGATTATGATGATATTCTCTTTCTTATCCAATCCGGATATGTCAATATGCAGGAGTTAGAAGAAATTATACAAAAAGCCATCTCCAAAGCTGGTAAATATGATTTGCATCCTGATATCCTACTTCATCTCGAAGAGTTAAAATCGCGATTGAAATAACTCCACCTTCCCTAGGAGCTCACATGAACATTACACTCAAGATCAACGGAATTGAACAGATCATTGACGCACCTGCGTCCACCACCTTGCTGGCGGCTTTACGCGGACTGGGCTTCTACGGCGTGAAGTTTGGCGATGAGCAAGGTCTCACCGGCGCGGACACGGTTCTACTCGATGGCAAGCCCGTCAACGCAGGGTCAATGCTCGCAGCTCAGGCGGAAGGTCATGCCGTGGCGACGATCGAAGCCCTGGGCGAGCACCCAGACCAAGGCTGGAGAAAGACCGATGGTCTGCATCCGTTGCAAAAGGCTTTCGTTGAATCCGGCGCCATCCAGTGCGGATATTGCACACCTGCACAGATACTTGCGGCAAAGAGTTTATTAGAAAATAATCCGAAGCCAAGTGAAGATGAAGTTCGTGAAGCGATCTCGGGCGTATTGTGCCGATGTACGGGATACCTTAAACCGGTGCAGGCAGTTTTGAAAGCCGCCGCTGTCATGCGCGGTGAAGAGTATGGTGATGGAGAAGCGGTTAATTGGGATCTGGGAAATTGGGACAACCGACCGGAAGCGCCCAATATCCCAAGCGACCAATTTTCGAACGTAATGACCAAACCCAAAGTGGTGGTGACGCCTGAGACTCAAAAATGGCAGACGGTTGGCAAGCCGGAAAAGAAAGTCGATGCCATCAAACTCGTGCAAGGCAAACCCGCCTTCACCGCGGACATGGACATACGCGGCATGTTATACGCGAAAGTATTACGCTCACCGCATGCGCATGCACGCATCAAAAATATTGACACAAGCAAGGCTTTGGAACTGAAAGGTGTCGTTTCGGTGTTGACTTGGAAAGACCTGCCACGTGTGGTCTATTCCACGGCGGGACAGTCAGATCCGATTCCGGGTCCGTTGGATTCATTCTCGCTGGATAATAAAGTCCGCTTCGTGGGTGATCGTGTGGCATTCGTCGCGGCGGAGACTCCTGAAATCGCTGAGAAAGCGCTTGCACTCATTGAAGTGGAATATGAAGTCCTGCCTGCGATTCTAGACTCGCGTGAAGCGATGAAGCCAGATGCGATCAAACTGCATGACGAATCTGAGTATGTCAACTTTGCAGATTCCAACCCGGATAAAAACCTCGCCGCAGAAATTCGCATTGATATTGGTGACGTCAACAAAGGCTTTGCCGAAGCTGACGAAATCTTCGAAGCCGAATACGAAGTGCCTAAAGTTCAGCAGGCACACATCGAGCCGCATGTGTGTATCACGTATTGGGACGAGGATGACCGACTGGTGATCCGCACGTCCACGCAGGTGCCATTCCATGTGCGTAGAATGCTCGCGCCCGTGCTCGACCTGCCCGTGAAGCGCATCCGCGTGATTAAGCCGCGCATCGGTGGCGGGTTTGGTGGCAAACAAGAAGTATTAATGGAAGATGTACCTGCACATTTGACCATCGCCACAAGACGCCCTGTCATTTATGAATACACGCGTGAGGAAGAGTTCATCGCGGCGCGTTCGCGTCACCCCATGCGTGTGAAGATGAAGACTGGCGTAAAGAAAGATGGAACCATCACTGCGAATGAAATGTATGCATTATCTGACACTGGCGCATATGGCTGCCACGCGTTGACAGTCACCGGCAATACCGGTCACAAGGCGATGGCATTGTACGTGGGCGATGGCGAATATCGCAAAGCCCCCAACATTCGCTTCTATGCCGATGTGGTCTACACCAACACGCCGCCCGCTGGCGCCTTCCGTGGATATGGCGTGCCACAAGGTTATTGGCCCCTCGATCGCCATATGGAAAAAATCGCGCGAGCCATGGGTTTTGACCCAATCGAATTCCGGTTGAAGAATGCCATTCACCCTGGAGAATACCATCCCTTCTCGACGGCATGGAATGAAGGACGCGAACCCCGCCCGGAGATCATCCATACCGTGGGGTTGGAGCAATGCGTTGTGCAGGGTAAGGCTGCCATTGGTTGGGATCAGAAGTTTGGAAACGCTGATTATCATAAGCAAGGCACAAAACGCAAAGGAATTGGCGTGGCAATGGTCATGCAAGGGACAGCCATCCCCTACCTGGATATGGGCGGCGCGTCCATCAAGATGAATGACGATGGTTCATTTAATCTGCTTGTGGGTGCAACCGACTTAGGAACCGGCTCTGATACCGTCCTCGCGCAGATGGCGGCGGAGGTGCTGGGTGTGCCGATCGACGATATGATCACCTATTCATCGGACACGGATTTCACTCCATTCGACAAAGGTGCATACGCTTCTTCAACTACTTATATTTCAGGGACGGCGGCTGTCAAGGCGGCGCAAATTGTGGCGGAGAGAATAAAAATCCGCGCGGCAACCATGCTTGGAGTGCCTGATTCTGAATATTCAAATATTCGATTATCAGATCGCAAAGCCATCGCGCCAGACGGACGTTCTGTCTCGCTCGCTGAAGTCGCACTCGATTCGCTTCACAAGAACAATCAAGAACAGATCATGGGCGTGGCAAGTTACGTCTCGCCGGTATCGCCTCCGCCGTTTGCGGCTCAGTTCGCCGAAGTGACCGTGGATACGGAAACGGGTCAGGTCACTGTAGACAAATTGGTGATGGCTGTTGACTCGGGCGTGATCGTCAATCCGCTCACCGCTTCGGGGCAGATTGAGGGCGGCATGACGCAGGCGTTAGGTTACGCCGTCTGCGAAGAAATGCGATATGACGAGAAAGGCGTCGCTTACGAGCGCGACTTGGATCGTTATCACATCTTCCGCTCAGATGAAATGCCCGAGCTGGAAACCATCTTCGTGGAAACCTTCGAGCCGAGCCATCCGTTCGGGGTGAAGGCAGTGGCGGAGATTCCCATGGACGGAGTCGCTCCGGCTGTGGGGAATGCCATTTTGGATGCCATTGGCGTAAATGTGGATGTGAACCCGACCATGCCAGAGAGGGTCTGGAAGGCGATCAAGCGTCAGTAAACAGAATCAAGACAAGGTTCGGGAAAGATGCGAAACGTCAAAATCGCATCTTTCTTTTTTGTTATGATGTTCAGTCGCTAGGCGGGATATAATTCGCTCTTGAAAATTAATTTGATGCCGATGTTGCCGCAATGAGTCAGGAAAAATTATTTGCCTTAATTCCATATGCCGGAGCCCTTGGGGTGTCTCTAGGGCTTATATTCTATGTGTGGACATGGCGGCGGGCACAGGGGGCGTTGGCATTTTTCTGGTACTTGTTCGGGCAGACTCTTTATATTTCAGGCAATATCCTCGAGATGATCTCGGTGGAGTTGGATCAGAAATTGTTATGGGAAAGTTTTCAATGGATCATCGCTAGCATTCCTGTCATCACTTTTCCTGTTTTTGTTGTGATCTACACCGAATATCGGCTCAAGAATAAGAAACGTCTGTTTGCGCTTTCCTTGATTTTCCCGATAGTGTTCTCCCTATTGGTTGCTACGGAAACATGGAATGGGTTGGTCTATCTAAACCCACAGATCATTGAGCGGGGAATTTTCTCGACGCTGATCTATGACTTCTCACCAGTGGTGGTCACGTATTCTGTTTACACCTATTTTGTAGGGCTGACATCCTGCGGGGTGCTGATGTATCACATGCTTAAGCCCCATAATTTGTATCGTCAACAAACGGCTTTCATTCTGGCGGGCGTTTCTCTGCCGATCCTCGGCTCGGCGTTGGCGCTGGCGGGTGTCTATATTACAAGCCAAAGAGATGCTTCCCCGTTCACTGCCACGATCGGTAATTTGTTGTTTGCCTGGGGTTTATTCAAATTCCGCATTTTCGAAGTCACACCGGTCGCGCGCGAAAATGTTTTTGAAGCGTTGGTGGACCCGGTGGTGATCCTGAATAAGCGCGGCAACATAATAGATATCAACTCGGCAATGCTGGCACTGTTGGACAAAACCGCCAACGATGTCATTGGCGAATCGGCAAAAAAGATTTTTGATAACTTCCCGATCCCCATCAAAATGTACACTGATGTTTCATATGCACGGGCTGAAACGATGTTCGAGATCAATCACAAACAGATCCATTACGAGTTGACGATCTGGCCTCTTTACAACAGCAACCGCGAAATGACTGGGCGAATTTACATCTCGCACGATATCACCGCCTTAAAAGAATTGGAAGGGGAACTGCGAAACCTGAACACCAAGTTGGAAGACCGTGTTCAAGAACGCACACGCGAGCTGGCAGAAGCGTATGAATCCATGTTGGAAGGTCTGGCGCGCGCGCTGGAGTTGAGAGACAAAGAAACAGAAGGTCACTCAAGGCGCGTTACAGAAAACGCACTCAAGATCGCTCAAAAAATGGGAATTGACAATAAAGCCATTGAAGATATTCGCAGCGGTGCCATTCTGCACGATATTGGCAAGATCAGCATTCCAGATGAAATTCTGCATAAGCCGGGTAAACTCACCCCAGAAGAACGCCTCATCGTGGAGCAACACCCCGAAACTGCATTCAAATTACTTTCGCGCATTCCTTTCCTGAGCAAGGCTATTGAGATCCCTTATTCCCATCACGAAAAATGGGATGGGACAGGCTATCCGCTTGGGCTTAAAGGGGAGGAAATTCCGCTGTCAGCACGCATCTTTGCGGTCGCCGACGTGTGGGATGCCCTAAGCAATGATCGCCCGTACAATAAAGCCTGGTCTCGTGAAAAGATCATTCAATACTTCAAAGAAGAAACCGGTAAACATTTCGATCCCATGATCGCTAAGCTCTTTCTCTCCATGGTTGAAAAAGGCGAGATATAATCATTCAAAATACTTTTTTGGAGAATTTAATTAATGCAAGACCAGATCTACGTTGTAGGACACATAAACCCCGATACCGACTCCATCGCCTCTGCCATGGGCTATGCCTGGCTTTTGCGCGAACGAGATGGTGTCAACACCGTTGCCGCACGAGCCGGGGCACTTAATCCCCAAACTTCATGGGTGCTCAAAACCCTGGGGCTGGATGCCCCCTATTTATTGACCGATGCTTCCCCTCGTTTTGAATCCGTAATGCAGCGGCTGGACTCGATTCGCCCAGAGGCGCAGCTTGGCATGGCATGGACGCTCGCCAGCCGTACCGGCGGGATTGCCCCCATAGTAAATGACGACGGCACGCCATATGGCATGGTCAATGGTATGAGCCTGTTCAAATACTTTAGTGACACGCTCGGTCCGCGCCCGGGCGATACGACCGTTCGTGAAATGATGTCTGCTCCATGCAAAGATGCGGCGGATACGAACGTGCCGAAGTTCCAAGCGAATGCCCACATCCGCGATTCGCTCAACCGCATTTTGCGTGCCGATATCGACGATTACTGGGTGGTGGACGAGCATGGTCTGTATGTTGGCATTGCCCGCCAGCGAAATATCCTTAACCCGCCACGCCTCAAGATCATCCTCGTCGACCACAACGAGCCGCGCCAGTCCATTGCCGCACTTGAAGAAGCCGAACTGCTTGAAATCCTTGACCATCACCGCCTCGGTAATCCTTACACTCATCAACCGATTCGTTTCACAGTGGATGTGGTGGGATCGACTTCGACTCTCGTCACCGAACAAACAGCCGAAGCGGGATTGTCTGCCCCGCCCGCCATTGCCGGTGCGCTTCTTTCTGGACTGTTATCTGATACGCTCATCCTGACCTCTCCCACCACGACGGAGCGAGATCGCGCCGCCGCAGAACGCCTGGCGCGTTGGGCATTCGTTGGCGGAAGCCCACTCAAAGGCGAGACGGTCGCATCGTATGGCAATGCCATCTTAAGTGCCGGTGCAGGGCTTTCGAACCGCAAACCGGAAGAGATCGTCAGTACAGACATCAAACCCTTCGAAGGTGGCGGCTTCAAATTCGCAGTCGCTCAAGCCGAAGTGACCGATATCATGCAGCTTACAGAGCACCTTGCCCCTCTCACACAAGCCCTCGACGAACTGCGTGACAAACGCGGACTCGACTTTGCGATGCTGCTCGTCACCGATGTGGTGCGCGGCACGAGTCGTTTACTGCTTTCTTCCTTGGCACCGCCCATTCTCGATGACCTGCCCTACCCACCCCTGCCCGATGGCACACGTGATGCCGCTGGCGTTGTTTCGAGAAAGAAACAATTGCTACCAGCGGTTTTGGGTTTGTTGGAAAGATAGTATTTTCTTAGGGCACGAGAATCTCGTGCCCTACTTATCAAATCATGAATAACATTTACCAAGCCCTAGCCAAACTCGAAGCGACAAATGTATCGGCTGCATTATGCACGGTGACCAGAAGCGAAGGCTCCACGCCACGGCATGTGGGCAGTAAGATGCTCGTCTACACAGATGGAACATTCATCGGTACCGTGGGCGGCGGTGAGTTGGAAAACCGGGTTATCAAAGCGGCAGTCGCAAGTCTGCGTGACGGCAAAGCGCAGACGTTAGCGTATACCATGGCAGACCCCAGCCGCGGCGACCCAGGCGTGTGTGGAGGTCAAGTAGAGGTATTTGTGGAACCTATCTTTCCTCCGGCAACGGTGGTCGTCATTGGTGCAGGGCATGTGGGCAAGGCAGTCGTCCACCTCGCAAAGTGGCTGGGATTCCGAGTTGCTGTCAACGATGACAGGGCAGAGTTCTGTACGCCCGAAGCCACCCCTGGCGCAGATGCGTATTATCCGGTTGCAATGGAAAAATTGGCAGAGCAATTCCCAGTGACAAACCAAACCTATTTGGTGGTGACCAGCCGCGGGTCCGGTGTGGATGCGGTAGGGCTTCCATCCCTGCTTGCGAGCAATGCTGCCTACATCGGCGTGATCGGCTCCAAAAGAAGGTGGGCAACGACCGTGAGAGCCTTGAAGGAAGTAGGCGTAGAAGATGCCTTGATCGAAAAAGTCCATTCCCCGATCGGGTTGGAACTACAGGCAGAAACCCCGGAAGAGATTGCTGTGAGCATTATGGCTGAGATATTGTTGATCCGCGATAAGGGAAGCGGCGCATCCATGAAAACCAGCTGAAATAGGCGCAACGAAACGCTAAAAAAGGCGTAGATGTATAGGACAAACGGTTCTTGACCTGAAAAACAGATAGACTATAATTAAAGCGTTATTCACCCAAAGGAGAAAAATATGGCTAGAATTTTTGACGTCATTGAATACCCAAATGAAATGAACGACGAGATCGTACACCGCTTCCCTGAAGAGGGCATTGGTGATTTCCGCATCGGTTCGCAAGTAATCGTGCGCGAAAGCCAGACGGCGGTGTTCTTCCGTGACGGCAATGCATTGGATGTATTCAAAGCCGGACGACATACGATCGCCACGGCAAACATCCCGGTGCTGATCGACTGGCTCGGCAAGGCATTCAACGACCGCACACCCTTCCCGGCGGAAGTATATTTCGTTTCAAAGAAAGAATTTGCAAACAAGAAATGGGGCACCTCTCAGCCCATTCTCGTTGAAACTCCGGGTAAAGGCTTGGGCTATCTCTTCATTCAGGGCTTTGGTACCTTCTCGTTCCAAGTGAAGGATCCGCAACAGTTCGTGACCCAGATCGTGGGTGCAACTGGCTCGTACCGGACCTCTGAAATTGAAGAACGCTTGAAGACTATGCTCGTCTCAAAACTGACGGATGTGCTGGGTGAATTCAGCCAGACCACTCAAAGCCTCGCTGCCAAGATCAGCGGCATGAATGAAGAACTCGGCGCGGCTGTACGTGCCAAGGGCAAGGATGATTTCGAAGCCATCGGTCTGACCCTCAAGACCTTTTACATCGGTAGCCTCAAACCGAGCACCAAATCGGCTCAGGAACTGCGCGATGCCGGTCTGCTCGACCCTCAAATGTATGCCCAGCTTCAGGCTGCGGATGCAATGCGTGAAGCGGCAAACAACGCCAATGGCGGAGCCGGTCTTACGGCGGGTATCGGTGCAGGTATGGGTATCGGCAACCTGATGGGACAGGCCCTGCAAGGCGGCTACCAACAGTCTGGTGGCGGTGGTGCAGCGGCTGGTGGTGGCGGCGCAACCATGCCGGATATTATGACCCCTGCTGAAGCGGCTCAGTTCATGAAAGTCACCGAAGATGACATCATGTCTGCCATCACCGACGGAAGCTTGAAAGCCAAGAAGGTTGGCAAGGC
>JAFLCE010000060.1 GCA_017303655.1 Anaerolineae bacterium | reverse complement strand
CGTGGTGAATTTTTTCGAATGCGGGTCAAATTATAGCCCAAGTCTTTCGGACATAGTAAAATCAGAGTATGTCCAACGAAGATATCACTCCCGTCCGCAGGCAGTATCTCGATGAAAAAAAGAAACACCCCGGCGCGATTCTGTTTTTCCGTCTGGGCGATTTTTATGAAACCTTTGATGAAGATGCCGAGATCACTGCACGCGAACTCGATATCGTACTCACCTCCCGCCCCGTCGGCGGTGGCGTGCGCGTTCCACTAGCGGGCATTCCCTATCACGCCGTTGAAAATTATCTTTCGCGCCTGATCGAAAAGGGCTATCACGTTGCCATTTGCGAACAGATCGGCGAAGTCCCTGCCAAAGGATTGGTGGAACGCAAAGTCGTGCGCGTGGTGACTCCCGGAACTGTAACCGAGCCGGGACTCTTGCCGGGGGATGCGAACAACTATCTCGCCTCTGTGATATTGGACTCTTCCGCCTCACCCTCGGGGACAGTTGCCTCAGTTTCTTATACCGATGTGACCACTGGAGAATTCGCCGTCACCGAACTTCCGCTCGAAGCCCTGCGCGCCGAGTTGACACGCCTCCACCCTGCCGAAATTCTCTACCCTGATAATCAAAAACTTCCCGATGGCATCATCGGTCATAGCACGCCAGTCCCTGCATGGAAATTCGAGCCCGGCAAATGTAATGAAGTCCTGCTGACGCAGTTCAAGTCATCTACCTTGGATGGCTTTGGATTGAAAGCGAACAGCCTCTCTGTTCGCGCAGCTGGGGCAATCATTCAATATCTCAAAGAAACCCAACCCGACGCACTCAACCTGCTCAACTCTTTGCGGTCTTACAGTCTAAATGAATTCATGACGTTAGACGCCTCGACTCGTAGAAATCTTGAATTAGATGAAACCCTGCGCGGCGAACGGAAAGGCTCCCTGCTCGGTACGCTCGACGCGACGATTACCCCAATGGGCAAACGCATGATCCATCAATGGGTCAGCCAGCCGTTACTGAACGTGGAACGAATCAGCAAACGCCAGAACGGCGTGGAACACTTCGTTCAAAATGGCATGATGCGCGCAGAACTGCGAGCGTCCCTAAAACCGATCGCGGATTTGGAGCGTCTTATTAATCGCGTGATCACAGGGCAGGCACAGCCGCGCGATCTGGTGGCGATGCGGGCGACGTTTACGGAATTGCCACAGATAAAAAAAGTAATCAGTAATCAGAAGTCAGTATCCAGTGACTGGTCAGACTGTAAAGACCAATTGTCATTGCTTGAAACCGCAATTGACGACGACCCACCAGCTACTTTGCAAAATACGGGCGTCATCCGTGTGGGGTATTCGGCGGAACTCGATGGCGTGATGGATGCGTCCAAACATGCGCGTGAGTGGATCGCCAACCTTGAATCTGTAGAACGCGAAAAGACTGGTATCAAAACTCTCAAGGTCGGTTACAACAAGGTTTTCGGCTATTACATCGAAATTTCACGCGGTGCAGCAGATAAAGCCCCTGAGCATTACATCCGCAAGCAGACATTGGTCAACGCAGAGCGTTTCATCACGCCGGAGATGAAAGAATACGAAACGCTGGTCTTGAATGCCGAAGAACGCGTCAAAGAGATCGAGACCCGTTTATTCAAAGAAGTTTGTGCAGAGCTTGCGAAAGCGGCAAACAAGATACTGTCTACGGCACGCGCCATAGCCGAGCTGGATGTGTTATCCGCTCTCGGTGAAGTTGCAGCTTTGAATGGATACACCAAGCCTCAAGTCCACGATGGAAGCGAGTTGGAGATCCATGACGGTCGGCATCCGGTCGTTGAGCAGTTGCTAAAGTCTGACCGTTATATTCCCAACGATGTCATCTTTGAAAAAGGCGAGATCGTGCGGGTCATTACTGGTCCAAATATGAGTGGTAAATCCACTTATTTACGGCAGACGGCATTGATCGCGTTGATGGCGCAGATGGGCTCATTCGTGCCCGCGGCTTCGGCTGGTATTGGCTTGGTTGACCGCATATTCACCCGCATCGGCGCACAGGATGAAATTCATGCTGGGCAATCGACTTTCATGGTCGAGATGGTTGAGGCGGCGAATATTTTACATCACGCCACCTCGCGCAGTTTGCTGATCCTCGACGAGATCGGTCGCGGCACTTCCACCTATGATGGTTTATCCATTGCATGGGGCATCATCGAATATATTCATAATCATCCGCAACTGCGAGCGAAAACTTTATTTGCAACGCACTATCACGAGTTAACACAACTCGCCGAGTTACTGCCCGGCGTGCGCAATTACAACGTCGCCGTGAGTGAAGCGGATAATACGGTTGTTTTCTTACACAAGATCATTGCAGGCGGCGCGGATAAATCCTACGGCATTCACGTTGCCCAACTGGCAGGCTTGCCTGCTCCGGTCATTAGCCGCGCCAACGAGATCATGACCGAGCTGGAAAAATCAGCGGCACGCGGCGTGAAGATCAACCCACAAGCCGCACAACAGGCGGCACTTTTCCCGGAGACCAATCCGCTGCTCGATGAATTGAAGGATATCGATGTCAATTCACTTTCGCCTATTGAAGCGCTTAATAAGTTATTCGAGTGGCAGAAGAGATTTCGGAAGTAATAGCGAAAAAGAAAAACTCCATGAAATTAAAGTCAACCACACTCACATTTGAAACTGTTTACCGGGTCTTGAGCATTGCTTGTGTCATCCTGATAATGTCATATACTTTTCTCATAAGACAGCCCGTCGACTTTAACGTTTTTTATTCTGCTGCCAAGTTGGCATTCAATGGGGATAATTTTTACACTCTATATGGTCCGCAAGAATTGCCATATTGGTATTTTCCGTGGACAGCCTGGTTCTTTATTCCGTTTTCGTTTTTTTCAAAAGATATTGCATTAATTGTTTATTTGATCGTATCTCTGCTGTGCGGATATCTGGCGACTGCGGTGCTTGTAAGGAAAATGATGCCAGAAGCAACCTGGCTGGACAAGTTTTTTATCTTTATGATGTCACTACCATTTTGCTGGCTACTTTTCCTCGTAGGGCAAATGGACTTTCTATTGCTCGCAGCAGCCACTCTGATGATTTACTGGATAGACAGCGACCACCCTATCTTTGCGGGCAGTTTAATACCTATTCTGCTTTTCAAACCGCATATCTTTCTCATTTTTATCCCCTACGCCTGCCTGAAAGGTGGGAAACGCTTTGTGGGCAGTGCAATAGCAAGTGTCTTGCTCTTAACTGCGCTTGCCTTTGTCTTGTATCCAAATTGGATCACAGATATGGTGAGCATCTTAAAATTGAGTGGTCAGCGAACAAATGACATTTTCGACTTTGTCACGCTGCCGTCTTTGCTGGGCTCTACCGAGAACTACTCTGGAACTGCAAACATCCCCTTCACCATTGTGCTTATTTTGATCGGGCTTGCTGCCATATGGCATATTAGAGATATTGAGACTTTCCCATTGTTATCCATGGCATTGGTGGCATCCTTGTTTTGTGCACCACGAGCATACACCTATAATTTCACGATCCTTATCCCTGCTTTGATCTGGCTTAGCTCGGGAATCCGCAAGCCTTTTCTTTCGCTATTTTGGTCCATTGTGGCAATATCGCCTTTTCTCTTTAAGTTCTCCACTGGGGCATATATTATTGTATTGATTCTTCTTTTTGCTGGAATGGTAAAAGCGGTTATGTTAAAAAAGAAAAATCTTTTTGCGTTGGAAAGCAAATCTGCATAGTTTTCACAGAGCTGCCACGAAATTACGGAAGAGTAATCTCATAAATTTCAACCCCGTTAGAGTCATAAACTTGATGATATTTTGGGGAATCTGTAAAAGATTTTGCAAGAACCTTTTCTGCCTGAGAAGTCTGAATCACTATGTATTGATATTTCTCTCCAATCTGTGCTGACCAATCTTCCGCACAGGTTGTATCTGTGCAGGACTGCAAATCCGTCAGAGCAGAATAGTATTCCATGAACTTACCGGCTCCCAACCACTCGTATCCCTGTACTGTGGACAAACTATGCCGTTCTGTAAGTGCCGGGAACCATTCGATGAAGGGGTCTATCTCCGGGCTTTTAACTCCAGTCAGTAAAAGAAAAGCATCGTCTTGAGCAGTATTCTCTTTCACCCATGTCATGGCTTCAAGGTCAGCTGGTTTTAAGCTGTTATTGACCAGACGAAATCCATACAGACCTGATTCGACAAATAGGGAAATAAGACACAAAAACAGAATGCCGTTATATGCCCTACTTTTATGTAGTTCTACAGAAGTAGTATCTGTATCTTTTCGAAAACGGGAAATTAAATACGGAAAGGCTTGCGCAAAGGCAAGTGCCGTCAACATGGAAAGCGGATAAAATGCGACGCTTGGTGCGCTACGCGGCTCTACTAAATATGGAAAGACAACCCAGGCAAGCAGAAAATATTCTTTTTTCCATATAGCCCAGCCAATGCCTACTAGGCGGAGAATCAGGAGAATGGGCAGGTAGCTTTCTCTTGCCAGAATCATATCCAACCATGCCTGCCATATTGGTATGCCATAGGAGCCGGAATTCAAGGCTGATATGAATGGAGTTACCCCGTGGTATGAAAAGGACGTCCCCCACCATGGAGAAGTTACCAGCAACACGCCAAAAGCTACGAACAAGGCATGCAAGAAAGATCTAACCGATCTGCCATAAAAAATCCACAACAAAATACAAGTCCCAGCCGTATGGACACCTGCTTCGGGGTGACTCAGAACTGCCAGCCCACAAAAAAGAATGGAAAGCAGTAACCATTGCCACTGCTTATCACGAAATAGATGAAATACTGCATAAACAGACAGCAGAAGAAATAACGATCCCAAGCTACGCGTGATGCCGCCTCCCATGATGAACCAGCCGAAAGCGCCTGGCGTCAAGGCGTAAAAAGCAGCGGCTAATGCACCTAAGGGTTTGGATCGCAATAATTCAGATGACAGAAAATAAACAGCCAGCACAGAAATTAAATTCACGAACGGCGGCAGCCAGCGCAGGATTTCCAATTCAGGAATATGGAAGACATCTGAGACCAAACGCCCAAGATAAAATCCAAGGGGCGGATAGGTATAAGGGATCTGCAAGTCGTTATAGCTGGTGGTTTCTGGAAGGACATAGCCACTACCCTTTAAGTCCCGAATCATGCTCAGGAACATGCCACCGTCATTGAGAGGGAAACCAGCCATCAGTCCGGGTAGAAAGCGAACTAAGAGTCCAAACAACATTGCAACCCCTAGCACAAGATAAGTCCAATCTATTAGCGACATTTCTTTTTTGTTAGTCATCGTTTCACTTCCGTTAGGAATGCAGGATAATAAAACTGCGCGTGTATAATACAACATCAATAACAAAATCGGTCAAAATATACCACTACATGGCATCTCTTTTCCGAGCGACTCTATCAGTGGTAGAAGTAAATAACAGAAAGGGTGTGCGATGAAAGTTGGCATTCTTGCAGGCGGGCTGGGAACCCGGCTCTCTGAAGAAACTACGGTCAAGCCCAAGCCAATGGTCGAGATCGGCGGAAAACCGATCCTTTGGCATATTATGAAGACCTATGCCTCGTATGGCTATAAGGAATTCGTTGTGGCATTGGGATATAAAGGTGAGGTAATCAAGGACTATTTCTTCAACTATCATCACCGCTCTCACAGCCTAACCATCGACCTGAAAACCGGCGTAGCCAGCACGCACGACCAGGATGGTGATGATTGGGTCGTTCACCTTTTAGATACAGGGTACGATACTCAAACCGGCGGGCGAGTACGGCAGGTGGCAGAATTTATTGGGGATGAGTCCTTTATGCTTACTTATGGAGATGGTGTTAGTAATGTCAATATTGGTCAGTTGCTAGAGTTTCACCACTCAAAAGGAAAACTTGCCACAATGACGGCTGTGCGCCCACCAGCACGTTTTGGTCAGATGCAGTTCAACGGCGACCGAGTATCGCATTTTGAAGAAAAACCACAACTCGGCGAGGGTTGGATCAATGGCGGTTTTTTTGTCCTTGAACCCGCGATCAAGAATTACATAGATTCCGATCTACTCCCATGGGAACGAGAACCCATGGAACGCCTAGCACAAGAAGGGCAACTAATGGCATATCGTCATGAAGACTTCTGGCAATGTATGGACACACTTCGAGATGTTCAGCATCTTGAAAAAATCTGGCAGGAAGGAGTTGCTCCGTGGAAACTTTGGAGCTAAACCGGGGCTTCTGGCGTGACCGTCCCACATTTGTAACAGGTGGCACCGGTTTGGTCGGTTCATGGCTGGTACAGCGACTTGTGGAAGCTGGAGCTGATGTGGTTTGTCTTGTTCGAGATTGGGTCCCGCAAAGTGAACTCGTTCGAAGCGGACACATTGATAAGGTTAAGGTCGTTCGCGGGGATATCCTTGATCGCGACCTCATGGAACGAATTCTCGGTGAGTTTGAGATTGACACTGTCTTTCATCTTGCTGCTCAAACCATTGTAACCATCGCAAATCGGAATCCAATCTCAACCTTTGAGAGCAATATCGCAGGTACATGGAATGTTCTGGAAGCCTGCCGCCGCAGCCCAAAAGTCCGTCAGATCGTGATGGCATCTTCAGACAAAGCTTATGGAGATCAGGAAACACTCCCATATGATGAAAATACGCCTCTACAAGGGGTGCATCCGTATGATGTCAGTAAATCTGCAGCAGACTTGATCGCAAAAACATATGCAGTGAGCTATGATTTGCCAGTGGCGATCACACGCTGCGGGAACTTCTACGGCGGTGGAGATCTAAATTGGAATCGCATCATTCCGGGGACCATTCGCTCCATTGTACGAGGTGAAGCACCGGTCATTCGCTCTGATGGAAAATATATCCGCGATTATTTCTTCGTTGAGGATGGTGCTGCAGCGTATATGTTACTCGCTGAAAGGCTGTCCGCTCACCCGGAGTTGAGAGGCGAAGCATTTAATTTCTCTAATGAACTTCAGGTTACCGTTCTAGATATCGTTCAGAGCGTTTTGAAGTTGATGAGGTCGGAACTTCAGCCGATTGTCTTGAATCAAACAAGTAATGAAATCCTACATCAGTATTTGAGCGCAGAAAAAGCAAGACGACTTCTAGATTGGCATCCGCTTTTTACACTTGAAAGTGGATTAAAAAAAACCATTGAATGGTACAGAGAATTTTTTAACCATGAACGATAAAGCAGACAAACTTCGCGCGCAGATTATTGCATTGACAGCAGAATACCACGCTGCTGCTTTCCCTGAAAAAGGTTTTATCCCTGGCACAACTCCTATCCCTGTTTCGGGACGCGTTTTCGATGAGCATGAAATCCAATCATTAGTGGACTCATCGCTCGATTTCTGGTTAACTACTGGGCGATTTGCAACTCAATTTGAAAAAGAATTTGCGCGGTATCTGGGAATTCGCCATACACTGCTTGTCAACTCAGGTTCGTCTGCAAATCTTGTAGCATTAACCGCACTCACATCACACACGCTACAAGAACGTGCCCTTAAACCCGGAGATGAAGTTATTACCGTGGCTGCCGGGTTCCCCACTACGGTCAACCCTATCATTCAAAACAATCTTGTGCCTGTTTTTATTGATGTCCACATTCCAACTTATAACGTCGATATCAATCAACTGGAAGCAGCGCTTTCAGAAAAAACGCGCGCGGTCATGCTTGCTCATACGCTTGGCAATCCTTTTAACCTTTCAGTCGTTGCCGAATTTGCCAAAGAGCACAACTTGTGGCTGATAGAAGATTGCTGCGATGCAGTAGGCGCAACATATCAGAAAAAAAATGTTGGCACGTTTGGGCAACTGGCAACCGTAAGTTTTTACCCAGCGCATCACATTACGATGGGTGAAGGTGGTGCCGTGCTCACTGATTCGCCTGCCATAAAGAAACTCGTTGAGTCTTTTCGTGATTGGGGTCGCGATTGCTGGTGTGAACCCGGCAAAGACAACACCTGTGGGAAGCGCTTCGAGCATCAGTTGGGTCAACTGCCATTTGGGTATGACCATAAATATATTTATTCGCATATTGGGTACAACCTAAAAGCAACTGACATGCAAGCAGCTGTAGGCGTCGCTCAATTAAAAAAATTACCGGGCTTTATTAAATCAAGACGAAAGAACTTTGAGTATCTACACAAAAACTTAGAAGTGTTCCAAGATAACTTCATCCTGCCGGAAGCCACACCGAACAGTCACCCAAGTTGGTTTGGTTTTCCCATTGCCATCCGCCCTGGCTCAAAATTAAATCGAAATAGTGTTGTTCAGTTCCTTGAACAAAGGAAAATTGCCACCCGCCTGCTCTTTGGAGGAAACCTGACCCGGCAACCTGCCTATCAGAATGTTAAATACCGTGTCGCCGCCCCATTACATAACTCAGATTTCATCATGAATAATGTTTTCTGGCTGGGTGTGTACCCCGGACTCACAACCGAGATGTTGGATTATGTAATTGAAGCGTTCCACGATATTGCAAAATAAATCTAGACCATTAAAATGCCAAATGGAGAAACCTATGAATAACATTAATGAAAAAAAGATTGTTCTTTGTCTGCCTGCCAGAAATGTCTCCAAGACTTTGCACCTCACGCTGGATGAAATCCCGGAAGAGTTCAAAAAGCACATCATTCTTGTGGATAATGCTTCGCACGACGGAACACCCCAACTGGCGCGCGAAGCGGGTCTTAAAGTCATTGAGCATGAAGTAGATCGTGGCTATGGCGGCAGTCAAAAGACCCTTTACACAACTGCCCTTGCAGACGGCGCCGACATTGTGGTCATGCTTCACCCAGACCACCAATACGATGCCAAAGTCATCCCTACATTGGTCAAACCAATCATCTTGGGAGAAGCAGATGCGGTCTTTGGTTCGCGCATGCTCGGCGGTCATCCTCTTGAAGGCGGAATGCCCGTATGGAAATACAACGCAAATATTTTCTTAACAGCAGCTGCTAACCTCGTATTCCAACGGTATCTAACAGAGATCCACTCTGGGTTTCGCGCATATTCACGCAAATATCTTGAAACCGTTCAATTTGAAAAGAACTCCAACAATTTTGTATTCGACACCGAGATCATTGCACAAGGTATGTCTTGTAAACTATTTTTCCGTGAAGTTCCAATCGTTACACGTTATTTTCCTGAAGCTTCTTCCATTAACTTCAGACACAGTGTAGTTTACGGGTTTGGCATTCTTGGGGTGCTCGTTCGCTATATGCTGCACAAAATGAAGATTCGGCATATTGCACATTTCGAGGCGAAATAGCTTTTTATGAAAAAAACGAAGCACATTTACGATTCGATCGTTACTTCTAGCTGGCTACTTGGTGCTATTATCGCCGCTGGGGTTGCACTACGGATATCAGGTCTTACTGCATCAGCAGTTTGGTATGACGAAGCCTTGCCATTGGAAACTGCCAAACTACCCTTCCTTTCCATGCTGGACGCGACAAAATACACATTTAGTCCGCCTTTATGGGCTGTGATTGTTTGGATCAGTACTAAGCTTTTTGGCACAAACGAATTTGCGATCCGCTTTCCAGCCCTCCTATTAGGTATCTCTACATTATGGTTAGCCTACCGAATCGCAAGAGAATTTCAGCTTTCGCACAATCAGTTACTAGCAAGTATGGTAATCATTGCGTTGATGCCTTACCAACTCGCTCTTTCCCAAGACGGCAGGATGTACACTCTCCTCACAGCATTAATTCTAGTTGCTGCTTGGTTCGCTATAAAAGATAACTGGGTAGGATTATCGGTAAGTTCAAGTTTATTGCTCTACACTCATTACACAGCGCCTTTTTACCTGGTGTCTATTTTCTTGATGGCATTGTTCAATGGAAAGATTGATGTTCGCCGGTTTCGCAGTGTAATTTTTAGCGGCATAGTAGCGATAATCTCGTTCCTTCCATGGCTACCTAATTACCTTGAAACACTCAAAATCAATTCGCTTATCAACCCAGTAACATTCGCTGAGATCATCTTGATGATTTATCGAATTACTTTTGAGGATACGCTCACTAACTATCCGGCATTGGTGCTACTCTCCATGCTAACCGTAGATTCGCTCCTATTGCTTTCTACGATGACGAGTGTCTGGGCATTGCTGACCAAGCCTGAGTGGTTAAGAGCCGCTTCCAACTCCTCCGAGCCGGATACAACGGCCAAGCGTTATTTCCAACTGACGGTTTTTGCCACATTGCCATTCATTGCCATGCTAACGTGGAACATTCTTTGGAAAGATTTTCTCTATTATCGGTTGATCGCAGCGATGTTGATCCCAGTTACTATTTGGGCTGTTCGCACATTGAGCAATATCCGTTTTACAAGAGTCATAACTAACGTATCTTTTACATCAATTATTCTGCTTATCAGCGTTGGGGTAATGAGCTGGTCGCCGCATTCAAAAAGCGGTAATCTTCGCGAAACTGCAGAATTAATAAATGACCAATGGCAAGAGGGTGATGTCATTTATCACATCACTGGCACATCCTACCTACCCGCGTCACAATATTTCGAAGGAAAAGAACAATACTTAATTAACGAAACACAGCATGAATGGCTATTGCCTTTGGAGTTACAGGAGATATTCGAAATCCATCGAGAGCCCTTGGAGGAGATCGAGTTTAAACGTGCCTGGGTGTTTTACAGTCGCGGCAATTTGATAACTGATGAAGTAGCCGCAAAAGCTGATGGATATATCCATAATGGTATTTTGATCTCCACAGTAAAAGGCTGGCGATTTGCCACTATAGAAGTTTATCTAGTTGAAGCAGAGAGTTTCCAAAAATAAGGAGGTATTATGATTGATGGTGTCCTCATTCACCCCCTCAAACAAATTCCTGATGAACGTGGGAAAATCATGCATATGCTTCGGGAAGATGACCCACACTTCGAGAGGTTTGGCGAAATCTATTTTTCAAATGTTTATCCAGGAGTGGTCAAAGCCTGGCATTATCATAAAGAAATGACATTGAATTATGCCGTCATTTATGGAACGGTCAAGCTGGTCCTATTTGATGACAGGGAAGACTCCCCTACCCGCAACGAATTAATGGAATTATTCATCGGGGAAGGGAATTACGTTCTAGTCAAGGTGCCACCCAAGGTGTGGAATGGATTTAAAGGGATAGGGCTCAATCACAGCATCGTGGCAAACTGTGCGACAATCCCCCACAGACTGGATGAAATCCTACGCATGGATCCATTTGAGAATCACATTCCATACAGATGGGACTTGATCCACCGATGAAGGCACTAATTATTGGAGGATCAGGTCAAGTAGGAAGTCACCTTTCCAATAAGCTTACAAACTTGGGAAAGTCTGTAACAATTACTCATCATAGACAAGCTACTTCTAATTCGATTTTTCTAGACATTGTTTCGAAAGACAAAGTCCATCAATTAATTAGCGAATTCAAACCCACTCATATCTACCTGCCAGCAGCCGCAACAAATGTGGATGAATGTGAAAAAAATCCAGACAGCACATTCCCTGTCAATGTGACAGGTGTTCAAAACGTTGTAGAGGCTGCCAACCTTGTCAACGCCAGATTAATCTATTTTTCGACTGATTATATTTTTGATGGCGTAAACGGACCATACGACGAATCTGAACCTCCAAATCCGATTTGCGAATACGGAAAACAAAAAGTCTATGCGGAGCACTGTGTCCTCTCTTCATGCAAGGATTTCCTAATTATCCGTACAACTGTTGTATATGGATGGGAGCAGCAACAGAAAAATTTTGTAATCCGTTTGATAGCGGCATTAAGAGAAAAAAAGGAAGTCCAAGTTCCAATAGATCAGATCGGTAGCCCTACGTTTGCGCGGAATCTGGCAGAGGCAACCATCTACTTGGCTGAAAGCCAGGAGCGGGGCATTATCAATGTTACTGGACCCGAGATAGTTAGTAGATATGAATTTGCTTGTGAAGCCGCTCGTGTTTTTGGAGTATCCGAAGAATTTATTAAGCCAGTGGAGACGCAATTTTTGGGGCAAATTGCTAAAAGACCGCTCAACCTGGGACTTGTGGTAGATAAGGCAACCCAACTTCTCAATCTTCCTTTGTTGGGATACCGAGATGGATTACGAAAAATGGTAGAGCAAACACCATCATCAGCACTGTAACTTACGTGAAATCTTAAGTATGAATGGAAGCAATTCGATGGTTTTTTCAAAAATCTCAAGATGGCTTTACATAGCCTTATCAATATCACTATTATTTCTTTCCATTATGCTTATCGTGTATGGCGTACAGGCGTACGACTGGCATGATTTTGAAGTTTTTTATAGTGCCGCAAGAGCCGCAATAGAAGGGAGATCAATCTACATCATCGTCGGTCAATACGACCTTCCTTTTTGGTATTTCCCCTGGGTCGCCTGGTTTTTTATCCCTTTTTCATTTTGGTCATACGAATTCGGGTTATTGCTCTATCAAATAACTTCGCTTGTTACGGCAGTAAGTATTCTCGTTGTGCTTAGCTGGCATTACGACCCTCAATTCAAACCGCTACATATTGTCCTAATTTTTGGCTTAATCGCACCGATGAGCATTCAACTCATGCAAGTCGGGCAAATGGACTATATCTTGTTAGCACTTATTGTTGCAGCCATCTTTGCCGTTGAAAAAAAGATGGACATTCTAGTTGGCTTGCTGCTCCCATTTATTTGGATCAAGCCACACCTCGTCATAATTTTTACACTTTTCGCAATCATTCGATCTGGAAAACGAACTGTATTTGTAAGTGGTGGTTTGATTATATTTATGCTGCTGCTCGAGACACTCTTAAGCCCGGGTTGGCATCTTGAAATGCTTAACTTGTTAAAAATTGGGACGCAACGAGTAGATGGGCTGCAATTTACGACCTTTCCCAGTTTGCTTGGATTTCAAGAAAATTGGGTTGGAACTGGCAATCTTCCTATAACAATTTTCCTGGTTATTTTTGCACTAGCCACGACTTGGTATTTCAGATCATTACCCACGATCCCATTTCTATCACTCGCCCTCACCGCTTCTCTTTTTTGCGCTCCCAGAGCCTACGCATATGACTTACCACTCTTAATTCCATCTATTATCTGGTTAACACATGACAATTTCAAAAGAACAGCGTGGATATGGGTTGCAGTTACCGCCATTGCCCTCCTCAGTGGTTTTGGTTCATATTCGTATTTGGCAACCTTATTGGTTTATGGGCTCTCGCTTTGGCAGGCATACAAAAGCACAGACTCGACATTTTTTGTATCTAAAGCACAGAGAACATAACTAGTCAGTGGTAAGTTTTTGGAAAATCATTTTATTTAAGTTTAAATCAAAGAGCCGCTTCTAAAGAAGCGGCTCTTTGATTTCTGAATTTTTATTACTTCTTCTTCGCAGGCTTCTTCTTAGCAGGAACCTTCTCAGGACCCACATTCGCGGTCATACTCTGAGCAGGAGCCTTGGAGCGCATCACAGCCCAGGCAAGAACACCGAGCAAAGCCGCAGCGATTAGCCCAGTTCCCCAATTTAAACCCTGATACTGAACCACGATCGGGGCGATGATCACAGCAACGAGGTTCACAACCTTGATCATCGGGTTGAGAGCGGGACCAGCCGTATCCTTGAAGGGATCGCCAACGGTATCACCCACAACACCAGCCTTATGGCGTTCGGAGCCTTTGCCAAGGTTCTTGGCAGGATCTTTGGGTTCGTCTTCGATTAGCTTCTTAGCATTATCCCAAGCGCCACCGGAGTTATTGAGGAACACCGCCAACAACTGACCAGAAACGATGATACCTGCAAGGAAACCGCCGAGTGCCTCAACTCCCAAGGTCAAACCAACCACAATGGGCGTTACAATGCCAAGCAAAGCCAGAGAAACCAATTCCTTCTGCGCCGCAGTCGTAGAGATGCTGACTGCCTGAGCATAATCAGGCTTGATTTTCCCTTCCAACACACCCAGCTTGAACTGGCGGCGAACTTCCAACACAATCAGGGAAGCAGCGCGCGTCACAGCCTGAATCGCGAAAGAGGAGAACAGCCACGGCAAAGCACCACCGATGAGCATACCAACAAATATCTGCGGAATGTCTACACGGATACCAATTGTCTGGATTTGCTGTGCAAGAGGAATACCTAAGCTGGATTGCGCACGGGAGACATCCACAAGGAAGGAGCCGAAGAGTGAAACCGCTGCAATCACAGCCGAGCCAATGGCAACGCCTTTGGTAATCGCCTTAGTCGTATTACCGACGGCGTCAAGGTCAGCCATGATCTGCTGTGCATCTTTGGTTGCCTTGTCTGTTTTACCAGACCATGCCATCTCGCCAATGCCGTTGGCATTATCCGAAATTGGACCAAAGGAGTCCATCGCCACATTGTTGCCGGTGAGGGTCAACATACCAATACCAGTCATCGCCACACCATACAGAATATAGGTCGCTTTCTCTGCGCCTTCAAGTCCGGGGATGGTTCCAAAAATAAAGATGGAAGCAATAATGGTCAGTGCAATAACCAGAACAGACCAGACCGAAGACTCAAAGCCAACGGTAATGCCGTTCAAGATCAAGGTCGCAGGACCCGTATCGGCGGACTTTTTGATATCGTTCACAGGCGAAGCGTGCGTACCAGTGAAGTATTCAGTCAGGCGGTCAATCAAAATCGCAAGCAACACACCCACACCGACTGCGGTCGGCAAACGCCACCAACCACCATACGCTGCAAAAGCATCCACTGTTAAGTCTTCTATGCCGTGCATATAAACAAAACCAGCGATAAAGAACAACGCAGCGGAAATCCAGGCAGATGTCACAAAGCCGCTAAAGATCGCTGTCATCGCGTCGGCAGCTTTACCCGTTTTACCAGCCTTAACAAAGTAGGTACCAACAATCGAAGAGAGTACGCCAATACCGCGCACCATCAACGGGAAGACGATCCATTCAAGGCGGCCCGTGATGTGCCAGAGCGCCAAACCGAGGATCAAGCCGGAAACCATGGTTACTTCATAAGATTCGAAGATATCCGCTGCCATACCGGCGCAGTCACCGACATTATCGCCAACAAGATCGGCGATCACAGCGGGATTGCGCGGGTCATCCTCAGGGATGCCTGCTTCTACCTTACCAACTAAGTCAGCGCCGACATCGGCAGCCTTCGTAAAGATACCGCCGCCCACGCGCATGAACAATGCGAGAAGCGTACCGCCAAAGCCGAAGCCAAGCAGGGCATCTGGCGCGGCAATACCGAGGATAATGAAAATGATGGTCCCGCCGAGCAAGCCAAGACCATCAGTCAACATACCGGTAATGGTACCGGCACGGTAGGCGATGCGAAGCGCATCACCAAAGGATCTCTTTGAGGCGGCAGCCACACGCACATTGCCTTCGATCGCCATGCGCATGCCGATCTGACCGACCATCAGCGAAAAGAACGAGCCCATCACAAACGCCACGGCTCGTGCAATACCGATGATGATCTGAACATTGGCTTCACTTTGACCTTCAAAGCGCTCCAATGCCTCGGGAGAGGGCGGAACAACATAGACAGATGCGAATAGCGCAATAGTCAAAATTACGATCAAGGGCATAATGGAGCGAAATTGCTTTTGCAAATACGCATTCGCGCCGTCCTTGATTGCATTCCAAACTTCCTGCATTTTTTCGGTGCCTTTGTCTTCGCGCAGGATCTGGGAACGCAAAAAGACCGCGTATCCGAGACCAACCCATGCAATTGCAAAGACGGCCCAAATCGCGATCTGTTCAAAACTGGTCAATCCCATTGTGAACATGAAAGGGTACTCCTCCTGAGAGTTAAAAAATAAAGGCTTTTGCCTTTTGAGCAGAAGGATTTTACAGTCGCAAATGGTTTGTGTCAAGAAAATGAGCGCGGATTAATCTTCATCCTCTCTACGTTGACAAGCAACCTCAAACCTGATAACATTTGTCAACTATCGTCAAAAAATTATAGTTAAGGAGAAACACATGCTCCAAGAAATTAGCACCCAACTTTTTACGCTTACCCCCGCTGCCAGTGAAGCGGTTAGAAACATTCTTTCCGAACGAAACCTTGAAGGCTATGCCTTGCGCGTGTATGTTGCGGGCGGCGGTTGCTGCGGGGTTAACTTCGGAATGGCTCTCGATAATAACTTCCGTGATGTGGATACGACATTCGAAGCTGATGGCGTCAAAGTTGTAGTTGATGAAGTTTCGATTGACTACTTGCGCGATGCCACTGTTGATTTTGTCAACGATCCCATGCGCGGTGCAGGTTTCGCGGTGAACAGCCCGAACGCTAAAGGTCACAGCCACGGTGAAGGTGGATGCGCCTGTGGCAGCAACAGCGGATCTTCTTCCTGCGGTTGTGGTGGTGGCGGCGCTTGTAGTTGCAGTAACTAATAATAAAAAAAACCGACTAAAAAGGACAGGTTTCACACCTGTCCTTTTCATTTTCTCAGTTCAAGAAAATATCATCTGCCACGTAGGAAGGAAATAAGAGCACCAAAACCGCCTATAAACCCAAGTGCCATAATTAACAAGCCCGCCGGAATTCGGTTTGTGTCTTCGAAATCGGGCAGAAATGTTGGGACGATCAAATCGGGTGGCGGTGTAAAGGTAGGCAAGCGGGTAGGAGTAACCGGGTCGATGAAAGCTGCCACGAGGGTAGGGTCAATTGTCGGCGTGGAAAGAGGCGTTGGTGTATCCGGATCGGGAACTAGGGGTAAACGTCCAGTTTTAATAATGGTGACATAAGGTCCAAAAACCCAGGCATTAGAGTTTGGTACCCCTGGGTAATAGATCTGTATCCAGTTATCATCCTCTGAAACGCCAATGGCAGGAATCTCTTGTCCTTTTAAGACGACACCCACCGAAGGATACAGAAAGGAGCTGGGACCAGCATACACATTAATCACGTCAAGGTCCTGGTTTACCCGCACAATCATACCGGTGGGCGTGCCCGTGACGGTAGGGACGGAACCAGTAGGTTGTTGTGCATGTACTGCGCTTGGAATAGGATATTTTAGGACAAGCCATCCCATAAAAAACATCAATATGAAAAAGGCTGTCAGGAATTTCTTATAGCCTGGCATGCGGGATCACCTGCGAATCATCACGGAAAGGAGAAAGCCAACCGCTCCTAAAACAGCAAAAGCAATGATCATCGCCGCCCAAGGAATGGAAGAAAGCCCGGTTGAGTTGGTGGTGTATTCGATGGGTTGCAGGGTGGGCGGCGGTGTGAAGGTCGGCATGCGTGTGTTGGTCGGCAGGATGACAAATTGAGCCGCCAGAGTGGGGTCAATAGTAGAAGTAGCGGGAGGAAGAGGTGTTGGTGGAGCATCCACGATTTGCAGATTGCCAGGAGTGGAAACTTGCACTAAAGGTGAATACACCCAGCCTTTGCCGCCGGGTGCAGATGGGAATTCGATCTGAACCCAATCGCCTCCAGCAGATCTTCCCAGGGCTGGGGCGGTGGAACCGGTAATTAACACACCGACAATGGGATAAACCGTGGAACTGGGTCCGAGGCGAACATTAATTTGAGGCTCATCTGTGACTACTGTAATATAAAGCCCAGAGGGAGGAGTCTCTACCTGTTGTTGGACCAAGGCACGGGTCGGGGAGGAGGCGAGAAGCGTCGCAACTGGAAGAAGCACCAGAAGGATGATCAACGGAAAGCGTGGCAACCAATTTCTTATCATTTCGTTATATTTTTTCAAGGAGAATCGCAAACGCGATTATAATCGACTTCATGGAACGAAAAATCTTTCATGGCAGTATCAAGCCTTTGGATATTGCCCAAGCGTTGGTAGCAGAATTCAACCGCGGAAATCTTCGCGCACAGACAATTGGTAGTAACGATAGGGTCGTGATCCAGATCGGTTCACGTCCCGATGCCATGGCAGGCGGACAGACCGCCATCACGGTTACGGTACAGACCCTTGAAGAAGGTGTGATGGTGGAGATGGGGCAGCAAGCCTGGCTTGGGGTGGCGGCAAGCCTGGGAATGAGCGCACTTTCGGCATTGAAAAATCCATTCAGCCTGCTGGGACGTTTGGATGATATCGCTCAAGACATTGAGAACCTTCAGATCAACGAAAGGGTCTGGGCGGTGATATCGCAATCGGCGCGGGCGGCTGGGGCATCGTCAGAGTTGTCGAAAAACCTCAAGCGCACGACTTGTGAATATTGTCATGTTGCCAACCCGGTGGGAGAGCCTTCTTGTTCAGCATGTGGTGCTCCGCTTGGGAAGGTGCAACCGCAGACTTGCAAGCATTGCGGGTATGTTTTGAAGCCTGGCGATAAGATCTGCAGCAACTGCAATAAGCCAGTTTTCTAAAGGGTGTTTTGATCTTTTAACGGTCAAAGCACCTTCGGACGGAGTGTGAGATGAATTTGCGAGAAATGGAAGCCCGGCTTCAAAACTTAATTGAGGTGGATTTACTAAAGATCCTGCCCGGGATGCGTGTCGAAGTTGTAATCATCCAAAAACTTGCGGCAGCCATTCAACAAAATATGACAACCACCGAGGCTGGCTTGGTGGTTGCACCCGATGTGTTCACACTCATCCTTCACCCTGAAACAGCCAAACATTGGATGGACCAAAAACTCCTTACAGTTGTTTTACACTCCATCACAGAAGTAGGTCAGGAAGCAGGTTTTAAGTTTACAATACCTCCTACTATCACTATCACAACTGACGAAAAAATCCCTACAAATGATGTTGAAATTGTGGCATCGCAACGGATCGAGGCAATGGCAGAAACAAATGCAACCGCAACCCCACTGGATACAGGCAGTCTTGAAAGCACTGTCCAGCAAATCCCTGAAAACGCTTTTTTAATTGTGGAAGGCGTGAAGATTTATCCGTTAAACCTGGCGGTAGTCAATATCGGGCGCAGGTTGGATAACCAACTAGTGATCGACGATCCGCGTGTCTCTCGCAACCATGCCCAGTTACGTGCCATTAAGGGACGTTTCGTGGTCTTCGATCTAAATTCAACCGGCGGCACCTTTGTCAATGGGCAGCGTACAAGCCAAAGTGTGCTTTACCCCGGCGATATTATTTCATTGGCAGGCGTAGCCTTGATCTTCGGGCAGGATAATCCCCCCGCCCGCCCAGACTTAAAAGATACGGCGCCATTCCAGAACCAATCGATGGATCGCCCAACTGCCTTATTGAACAAAGATCATTCCACGGCAAAATTCCAAAAGAAATGAGCGGGACAATCGTTCTGGCGTTAAGGCTGCTGACAGCCATTGCCTTGTACGGATTTCTCGGCTGGGCATTGGTATTTCTATACCGCGAAACACACCGTCAGGGCAGCCTGATCTCCAACCGGCGGATTCCCGGCATCAGCATCATGGTCAAACCGGCGGGGGCAAACGGAAACCTGCGCTATTTCAGCCAGATGGAAATCCTGATCGGGCGCGATCCCGGCTGTGATATTCCCCTATTCGAAGATACTGTCTCTGTGCGGCATGCACATCTCACCTACCATCATAATCAATGGTGGCTTGAAGACCTCGCCTCGACCAATGGAACCCGCTTGAACAATACAGCGATCACCCAGCCGACGGTCATCACCTCGGGCGATGTGATCCATTGTGGTGAGACCATACTATCCGTAAGCCTCTCAGAAAACGTTATCATCGAACCCACCCAGCGCCTCGATAAACAAAAATCAAAAACACAATGAACGTACATATACAAGGACGGCTCTTGCGCTGGGTAGCGGTCTTTCTTTTTATTCAATCGCTGATCCTTACACTCTCCCCTGCGGTTCGTGAACGCACATGGGACGTAGACTACAAGCTATCGCATTGGCTTGGCTTTTTGGTCTGGGGCATATGCACTTATCTAATCCACCTCACGATCAATAAATATCTAACTGAACAAGACCCATACATTTTCCCTGCGGCGGCTTTACTATATGGCTGGGGCTCTGTGACTATTTGGCGGCTCGATGAAGTATTCGGCTTACGTCAGACCATCTGGCTGGGAGTCAGTTCCCTGGTATTGATCATTGCCATATGTTATCTACGCAATCTTTCCTTTTACAAGAACTATAAATATCTTTTTCTTACAGGCGGTTTATTCATCACCGCACTTACATTGATCTTTGGCACCAACCCGCTGGGTGCTGGTCCGCGTTTATGGCTTGGGTTGGGTGGTGTGTATTTCCAACCATCTGAACCGCTTAAGATATTGTTGGTGATCTATCTCTCTGCGTATTTATCAGACCGAGCGAATCTCCGACTCTCATCGGCACCCTTGTTGATTCCTACATTGGTGGTCACCGGGCTGGCACTGATGCTGCTCCTGGTTCAACGCGATCTTGGTACGGCATCTATCTTTGCGGTCTTATTTACGGTTTTTGTTTTTCTCGCTTCCGGCAAACGACGCATCTTGATCGGCACTGGCATTTTTTTACTAGCCTCACTTTTACTGGGAACCTTCTTCATTGATATCATCCGTGTGCGTGTGATCGGTTGGCTCAACCCATGGGAAGACCCAACCGGAAACTCTTACCAGATCATTCAATCGGTATTGGCAGTTGCCAACGGCGGCACCCTGGGCAGGGGATTGGGGATCGGCAGCCCGTTGCTGGTACCGATTTCCATTTCCGATTTTATTTTCTCTGCCATCGCAGAAGAGACGGGTCTGATCGGGACCTTGGGCTTGATCGCTACCATTTGGTTGATCCTCGCTCGAGGCATGACCGCCGCCTTGCGCGCATCGGATAATTTTCGGCGCTTCCTGGCTGCAGGCGTGGTCACGTATTTGGGAGTGCAAAGCCTGCTCATCATCGGTGGGAATATTCGCCTGCTTCCATTGACAGGAGTGACCCTGCCTTTCGTATCATATGGCGGCTCGTCTTTATTGACGTCGTTTTTTGCTTTGTATCTTCTACTGGTTGTCAGTAATCTTGAAGATGCAGAACCCGCTCCCCTCTCAAACCCGCAGCCCTATATCACCCTAACCGGCATTCTGGCACTCGGGCTCGCCGCCTGCGCATTGACCGCTTCGTGGTGGGCAGTCTTTCGTGGACCCGACTTGTTGACCCGAACGGATAACCCGCGCCGCGCTATTTCTGAGCGCTTCGTTCCACGCGGCGAGCTACTTGATACGAACAATCAGCCGATCAACATCACGAGCGGAGAAAGTGGTTCTTATACTCGTGAGTATTTGTTTCCAACATTAGCCCCTATTACCGGCTATACGCATCCAGTCTTTGGGCAAGCCGGGTTGGAAGCCAGCCTGGATGATTATCTGCGCGGCTTGCAAGGCAACCCAATGAGCCTGATCTTAAGTGACCAGCTTGTCTACGGCACTCCCCCAGCTGGGTTGGATGTACGCCTAAGCCTGGATCTTAAGCTGCAAGCCCGCGCCGATGAATTGCTTGGGAATCATACCGGCGCCATTATCGTGATGAATGCAGAGACTGGTGAAATTCTGGTCATGGCATCTCACCCCACATATGACCCAAATAAATTAGATGAAGAAGGCGATACGCTTAGCCAGGATAAAACTTCTCCACTGCTTAACCGTGCGGCACAGGGACTGTACCCGATCGGCAATGTCTTATCGCCATCGATCGAGGCACGCTTCGGCAATAATGACCCCACTGAATCGGAGTTGCTGTCTTTTTATAAGGAGATGGGACTCTTCCAAGCGCCGCTCATCACACTGCCGGTCACATCATCTGTATCTTCTACTTTGAACGAACTGCGTGGAAGTCCGCTACAAGTTTGCATGGCAGCTTCGATGATTAGCCATCAGGGAATTCTCCCGGCACCACGGATCGCGACAGCGGTTAATACGTTGGAACAAGGTTGGGTAGTGCTGCCAGCGTTGGGTGAGCCTCGGCAGGTGATTCAAGCCGAGGCGGCGTCTGAGGCGGCTTTGGGGTTCATCCGTGAAGGAGACTTGTTTTGGAGTCACAGCAGCAGTGGTGAAATAGACGCAGCGCAAGTCTCATGGTTCATTGCTGGAACCCTGCCCGACTGGCAAGGCACGCCACTGGCGCTGGTGGTGGCAGTGGAAGAAAAAGATTTAGCATTTGCAGAACGAGTCGGGCAGACTTTATTGAGCGAGATACTCAATCAATAAAAAAAATAGGAATCAAAAAAGGTCAGGCGTTGCGCCTGACCTTTTTATTTGGTGCTTATGAACCGGTATCGCCGTCTTTCGCAGAGTAGCCGGGTCCACCTTTGAAGAAGTCGTAGTTGAGCGGGGTGTCGGGGGTCAGATCGACCACTTCACCGGCGTCGAGCTGGCGGGTTGTCTCGAGGACAACTGCCTTGCCGTGGTGATTGGTGGCTTCGTAGTGACCAGTGAGCCCAACGCGGTTGATATATTCGCCGCCCTTGGCAGTGTATGCCGCGGGGACTTCATCTTCAGGGAAAATGGCGCTAAAGGGGCATTCGGGGACACAGGCGCCGCAATCGATGCAGGTGTCAGGATCGATGTAAACCATGGGGAAACCATCGGCAGGGTTGCCGGGGATGATACATTCGACAGGGCAAACTTCGATACATCCACGGTCACGAACACAAAGGCTGGTAATAATATGGGTCATTTCTTTTATTCTCCTTTTAGGGGTTATTGGTTAGCCAATTTAATTTGACTTATTATAACTTTGTTTATTGGCATGGCAAGGTGGAAATAAAAAGCCCCGCGCAATTGCGCGGGGCAGAGTGGACAGGTTTTGTAGCAATTAGCCTGCAAATTTTGCAGAGACGACTTCCCAGTTGATTACGTTATAAAAAGCGGTGATGTAATCGGGGCGGCGATTCTGGTAGTTGAGGTAATAGGCATGTTCCCACACGTCGATGCCGAGGATGGGAGTGAGACCATCAGACAAGGGTGTGTCTTGATTAGCGGTGGAGACAACAGCGAGTCCACTGCCCTTTTTGACGAGCCAAGCCCAGCCGGAGCCGAAGCGAGTGGTGGCAGACTTGGTGAATTCGTCTTTGAAGGCGTCAAACGAATTGAAGGAAGCATCGATTGCTTTGGCGAGGTCACCTTTGGGGGCGCCGCCAGCCTTGGGTCCCATAACTTCCCAGAAGAGATTGTGATTGTAAGTGCCACCGCCATGATTGCGGATGACGGCACGAACGCCTTCGGGAACAGCGTTCAGATCGCTGAGCAGAGCTTCGAGGGACTTGCCCTGAAGTTCAGGAGTCTTTTCAACGGCACCATTAAGATTGGTAATGTAGGTCTGGTGGTGCTTGGTGTGGTGGATTTCCATTGTGCGCGCGTCGATATGAGGTTCGAGAGCGTCGTATGCGTATGCAAGTTTGGGAAGTTCAAAAGCCATGAGGTTTCTCCTTTGGTGCTGGTAAGTTTGAGTTAGTGTATTTATTTTATCCTGCCTGCCGATTGGATGCAAGAATAATGGAATTTTATTACAAATATCTAATAAATTCAAAACCGGGTACGACGCGCCCATGACACAAAACTGCCGCACCCTTTCGGATGCGGCAGTTGGTTTGAGAGCCTTACTTGTTATTGCCACCCATCAAGCCACCGAGCAAACCAGCGGCATCATCGAGCCCGATGCCGTCGCTCAGGTCAATGTTCCCGGCGAGGATGGCATCCAGCTTGCTGCCGATGTTCGGGGGCAGTTTCTTTTCGACGAAGTCGAGCACCACTTCCACTGCCTGTAGCGCCTGTGCGTCGGTGATCTTAACTTTCTTTGCCACCAAAGCGGCGATCTCTGTTTTTACGTTAGACATTTTAGTTCTCCTATAATTAGATTGATAACCCGAATTTAGCATACCTTACGTTGAAGTGCAAGTTGTCTCGAAGTAATTTTCTCGAAGTAGGACTTCGAGATTCCAGACACGAGATTCCGGATTGATGATTTAAGGTAGACTTGGCGACATTATGGATTCAAGAACCCGCTTCCTGCTCCCGATTGCCTTGGTCGTTGCCACTTTAGCCGTTTCAACCTCCAGCATTTTTATCCGCTTCGCACAGATGGATGGTACGCCTTCATTAGTCATCGCCGCACTGCGCATGTCGATTGCGACTGTGCTGATCGCACCGATTGCCCTCACCCGTCATTGGGATGAGATCAAACGCTTCACGCGGACCGAGATGCTGCTCGGTGTTTTCTCGGGCATTTTCCTCGCCTTACACTTCGCCACGTGGATCACGTCGCTGGAATACACCAGTGTGGCAAGTTCGGTCGTCTTCGTGGGGACAGGTCCGCTGTGGGTGGCGCTGCTTTCACCCATGTTGCTGAAAGAACATATTTCACGAGTCGCCATTGTGGGACTAGCCCTAGCAGTGGTCGGCGGAGCAATCATTGGGTTGGCAGATGCTTGCGTATGGGATGGCGGCTTGGTCTGCCAATCTTTGCAAGACGCGCTGCAAGGACGTGCCATGTGGGGAAATTTCTTAGCGTTGATGGGCGCTTGGGCTGTGACCGGGTATCTCATCATCGGCAGGAAGCTTCGGGCGGGGACTTCACTGGTGCCGTATATTTTTCTAGTGTACGGCATGGCGGCGGTGACTCTCGTTATCATCCTTTTCGTTTCGGGCAATACTCCCTTTGGCTATGAAGCTAAAACTTACGGCTGGATCTTTCTGCTAGCGGCAATTCCGCAATTGATCGGGCACACGACCTATAACTGGGCGTTGAAATACTTAAACGCCACCCTCGTGGCAGTGACAGTTTTAGGCGAGCCGATCGGGTCTGCTACGTTGGCGTTCTTTTTACTTAATGAAACACCCGCGCTTATGACCATGATCGGCGGGGCGTTGATTCTGGTGGGCATATTTCTTTCAAGCCGAAGTGAGTAATCTTACTGATGAAACCACAAGCGATCATTGTGATGGGCGTGTCTGGTTGTGGAAAATCTACCATTGGCGCGAAGCTGGCGGATGAACTTGGCTGGGAATTTTTCGATGCTGATGATTTTCATCCGGCGGCGAATCGCGAGAAGATGGCGCAGGGCATTCCGCTGACAGATGCTGACCGCACTGATTGGCTGGCGGCGTTACAACATCTATTACGCACACATGCAGAAGACGGCACGCCATGTGTGTTGGCGTGCTCGGCATTGAAACAGCGCTATCGCGATACGCTGGCTGTGAACGAAAAGGTCCGGTTTGTGTATCTGCGCGGGTCGTTTGACCAGATCGAAACAAGGATGAAGCGCCGCAAGGATCACTATATGCCAGTAGAATTATTGAAGAGTCAGTTCGAGGCGTTGGAAGAGCCGCGCGATGCGGTCATCGTTGATATTTCGCATGCGCCCGAAGAGATCATCCAAATCATTCGCAAAGGAATTGCATTATGAAACTGCCTGCTCACAACCATCTTGATACACATAACATCGCATACGAAGCAAAAAGTTTTTCACCCGAAACGGAGAAAGGCGCGGCGAATGTTGCCAACGTTTTGGGGTTTCCTGAACGGCAGGCGGTGAAGACGCTGGTCTTTCAGGTGGTGGATACGGGCGAGTGTGTGCTGGTGATGTTGGGTGGTGACCAGAATGCGGTTTCAGGCAATTTGAAGAAAGCAATCGGCTCGCGCAATATTCAGATGGCACCGCCGGAACGCGTGAAAGAAGTGACGGGGTACATCATCGGTTCGATCCCCGCCTTTGGCTGGCAGCCGGAGGGATTCCGTTCCTTCCTCGAAGCGACTCTGATGGACGAGCCCATGCTCGGCACCGGGGCGGGACAATGGGGCGAGGAGATCATGATCACACCTGAGAATTTGGTGAAAGCAAGCGGAGCAACTGTCGTGAATTTAACGGTGAAGGTCAATTGATAATTGATAATTGATAATTGTCAATTGATAGGCGGTGAGATGGATGCGATGATTCAAGATTTGATTCAGCATTTCAAGTTTGAGGCGTTGCCCGTGGAGGGGACTCTGTTCACGAGCACGTATCGTTCTGGCGATATGCCAAATGGCAAGCCGTTTGGGACGGGCATGATCGGGATGTATTGTCATGAGCCGCGCAGTGTGTCTTGCTTTCACAAGTTGACCAGTGATGAGATGTGGCATTTTTATGGCGGCGACCCGCTGCGGTTGATTTTGTTGTACCCCGATGGTTCGAGCCGTGATGTGATCTTGGGCAATGAGCCGTTGAAGGGACAGCTTGTGCAGTTCGTGATTCCCGCCGGGGTGTGGCAGGCAGGTCATTGTATGGAAAGCGGACGTTACTCTCTCTTCGGCTGTACGCTTGCCCCCGGTTTCACTGGCGATATTTTTACAGGCGGCACGCAAGCGGAGTTATTGAACTTATACCCAGATCGCGAGAAAGATATTTTGGAATACGGTCTGACGGGCGGAGAGACCTCCATGCCGGATGGGTTTGCGGAGTAGGTGTCAGGTTCAAGGTTACAGGTTGCGCGAGGAGGATAGGTGCTGTGCTTGCCTGCGTGGCTTGATATCCGTATAATGGTCACAATAAG
>JAFLCE010000006.1 GCA_017303655.1 Anaerolineae bacterium | reverse complement strand
TGTTCATGTCAGGTGATTGAATCCAGGCATGGTCTGCATCAAAAAAATCTGAGAAGACCAGATATCCGGCATCTGCAAGGTCCTGCGGTGTGACGTTGTACCAGGTTACGCCGCCATCGTTGGTGCGAACCACTTCGCTTTCAGTGATGCCCCAGCCATAGACTTCATCGAGCATGTCAATATTGATGATGGCAGGAGCATCAATGATCGGCGCTTCGACTGTGGCGGGCAAAGGGGTTTCTTGCACGGTCAGCGCTGCTTGTGGTTCAACTTGCGCTTCTTCGGTGGCGGCAACGGTTGCGGTTGCATGTGAAGTTTCAACCGCAGGGGTCGCCGGAGCACAGGCGCTCAGAAGCAGCGAAGTACCAAAAAGGATCGTTAAAAATTTTTTCATATCTCTCCTCATGGTTGGAAGGTTTACATGTTTCAACGTGAGAACGTTCCAACATTCAAACCTTTCAACCTGTAAACCTTTAACCCAAATACTCGATCACTGTCGCTTCACCTTGACCGACGCCTACACAAAGAGTCACCACACCATATTTGACGTTACCGCGATTCTTCATTTCGTGGACGAGCGTAGTGACCAGGCGTGCGCCCGAACAGCCGAGCGGATGTCCGATGGCGATGGCGCCGCCATTGACGTTGACAAGTTCAGGGTCGATCTTTAAATCTTCGATCACTGCCAAAGACTGTACTGCAAACGCTTCGTTCAATTCCATCAAACCAATATCTTGTATTTTCAGACCGGCACGTTCGAGTGCTTTTTTCGTAGCAGGGACGGGTCCGATGCCCATGATGCGCGGAGGTACGCCCGCCGAAGCAGAAGTGACAATGCGGGCAAGCGGTTTGAGATTAAGTGATTTGGCTTTTTCTTCACTCATCAGCAACAACGCCGAAGCACCATCATTTAATCCAGACGAATTTCCCGCCGTCACAGTTCCCCCATCACGAAAAGCGGCTTTGAGTTTGGCAAGGCTTTCCACCGTTGTATCGCGGCGCGGACGTTCATCCGTATCTACAATTTTCGGGTCACCTTTTTTCTGGGGAATAGAAACAGGCACAATTTCCTGTTTGAAGCGTCCCGAGTCAATGGCGGTAATTGCTCTAGAGTGGCTACGCGCAGAGAATTCGTCCTGCTTTTCACGGTTGATGTGAGGACGTTCCGCAGCGATGTTCTCTGCGGTCTCGCCCATTGAGTCAGTTCCGTGCATGGCTTTCATTTTTGGATTGGGATAACGCCAGCCGAGCGCGGTGTCGTAGGCAGTGAGGTTGCCGAAAGAAAACCCCGCCTCAGCTTTCGGAAGCGAATACGGTGCGCGACTCATGGATTCGACTCCACCGGCAATGTACACGTCCCCTTCTCCGGCTTTGATGGCACGCGCCGCCATATTGATCGCGTTCAAACCCGAAGCGCACAGACGGTTGACGGTCACTCCACCCACTTCCACGGGCAGACCTGCGAGCAGAGCCGCCATACGCGCTACGTTGCGGTTATCTTCACCGGCTTGATTAGCACAACCCATGAAGACTTCTTCGATCAGTGCCGGGGCAATTTGATTACGCTCTACAATAGACTTAATGACATGTGCCGCCATATCATCAGGGCGCATGGATGAAAGGATGCCACCCAACGCCCCAATAGGCGTGCGGATGGCATCAACGATTACAGGTGTGGGCATTCGTCTCTCCAGAGTTGGAATTCATAAATTGATTCTAACACCGGAGGAAGAATAATTCACAAAATGTTATTCGGCTTCCTCTAGTTTTTTCCACAACTTCCCCATTGCCTTTAAGTCATCTTTGCTGAATTTACCAAGGAAGTTTTTCCGCACGCACTCGGCATGCTTTTCTGCTGCAAAGCGGAAGCGCTCCGCGCCCGCCTCAGTGAGGACAGCGTACGCACCGCGCCGATCTTCTGGTGCTTCTTCGCGAGTGACCAGCCCAGCTTTTTCGAGTCGCTCCACCACACGACTGATGCCGCTGCGGGTGAGAATGCTTTGCACTGCCAAATCTTGAATACGCATTCTGTGATTTTCATTCCATGAGAGTCGCAGCAAAACCTCAAACTCTATATGGGTAATTCGGGAATGGGTTTGCAGATCTTCCTCGATGAGGCGATTAAGCTTGGCATAGGTTCCAAGAAACCCACCCCAGGCATTTTGTTCTTGTTCGTCAAAAAATTTTGACATATTTTCTCCATCATTTCCTATTGACAATTACGTGCGCAAGCACCTAAAATAGGTGCGTAATCACGTAATTCTAACATAGGAGCAAAACCTTGAAAACCAAAATTCCCGTCTGGGTCAACATTCTGCAAGTGGTCATTCTCGCCATTCTGACCTTCCAAACCTACGCCTGCTATTTCAACCCGCAGTTGCTCTACCCAGGCATTACGGTAGATGAAAATTCCGCAAAGATGATTTACGTCCTCGGCGGGCGCAATGCAATGATGGTAATCATTTCGGTGATTGCGCTTGTCCGCCAAAATCCGCGCTTTTATTCCTTCGCCTTCCTCATGCACAGTTTACGCGACTTTCAGGATATGTTCATCGCTCCACTCACGGGCGGCGGTATCGTCGTGTTCTTTGTCTTTCTAATCGTGTTCGTCACCCCCGAAATTCTCTCGTACCTCAAACTCAACAAGATGGCAAACGAGATGGAAAAAGCGTAAATGCCCGATACCTCCACCTGCCGACAAGAGCCTGGCGTATTCATCCCTGTGATTGACCGCAACAAATGCGAAGGCAAAGCGGATTGCGTGCCCGCCTGCCCATACTCCATCTTCAAAGTGGAAACGCTTCCTGCCGACCTGAGAGTTGGTCTGACTTTCATCGGCAGACTCAAAGGGACAGCGCATGGCTGGCAGCAGGCGCTTCTCGTCCACCCCGAACAATGCCGCGCCTGCGGGCTGTGTGTCAAAGCCTGCCCCGAACACGCGATTACGCTAGCAAGAACTTAATCACCACAAAGGGTCGCGAAGTGTCACAAAGGTTTTCCTTCGTGTACCTTTGTGACACTTCGTGGTTAATAATAAGGAGAACCCATGACCAAAACCCGCCTCGAAGCCTTTAGCGATGGCATGTTCGCCATCATCCTGACCATTCTCGTACTCGAACTACACGTCCCTGAATTGGAGAATTCGTCCTTCGCCGCATTCAGCGCAGGGATGATTCAACTCGCACCAAAATTCTTTGCCTTCCTCTTCAGTTTCTTCATCATCGCCATTTTTTGGATCAACCATCACGCCATCATTCATCACGTCCACAAAGTGGATACCAAACTGTTATGGCTAAATATGGGCTTGCTGTTTTTCTCCAGCCTCTTCCCTTTCATCACTGCCTTCATCGGCGATTACATGCTGAATCCGTTTGTGGTGGCGTTGTATCCGCTCAACATGGCTTTCTCGTCTGTGATGATTAACGCGCTGTGGAAATACGCCTTCGTAGATACCAACCTCGCACCGAACACCCTGACCGACGAAGAGAAACAGGCGCGGATGAAACGAGACAGAATGGCGTTATACATCAATCTTGTCTCGGTAGTACTGGCGTTTATTTGGGTTCCGATCACATTGACCATTATGGTGGTTTTCCCGTTTGCATTTGTCGTGCCGACTTTATTGGGCAAAAAGGAAAAAGAATGAAAGACAAGATCATCCTCATCACAGGCGCAACCAGCGGAATCGGATTCCAGACTGCGCTATCACTCGCCAAAATGGGCGCGCAAGTTATCGTCACTGGGCGGAGTCAAAAGTCTGCACAAGAGGCGGTGACGAAACTCAAAGCCGAGAGCAAAAACGAGCGTGTGGATTTTCTGCTGGCAGATTTATCGGCGCAGAAAAATGTCCGTGCATTAGCCGAGCAGTTCAAGGCGCGGTATGAGCGGCTCGACATCCTGATTAATAACGCAGGCTTGGCGGCATCCAAAAAAGAACTGACCGAAGACGGCGTCGAATCCGATTTTGCGATGAACGTGGTCACGCCATTTTTGTTAACTCATTTACTAATGGCTTCGTTGAAGAAAAGCGCTTCGCCGCGTGTTATCACTTTGATGGGCGGTGATGTGCCTGCTGTCTTGGATGTGGATAACCTGCTATCGGAAAAATCGTTTGACGGGTTGAACACCTATTCGCAGACCAAACTGGCAATGATGGCGATGATGTATGAATTTGCCCAGCGCGAAAAATCTGCGACCATCAACGTCTGCTACCCAGGGCAAGCGAGTACATCCATGACCCGCAGTGTGACGCCCGAAATGCTGCCGCGTGCCATGCGCTTTGCCTTTCCACTTTTCAAATGGATGACACGCGAAGATGGCGGCAAATCTGCGGCGAAGGCTTCGCGTTCGTCGGTGTATCTCGCTTCTTCAAAAGAGGTGCAAGGCGTGACGGGCAAATATTTCGACACGAATTGTAAAGAAGCGGCATGGTCGCCTGCAGTGATGGATGCGGGAAACCGCAAACAGCTTTGGAAAATTGTGGAAAGAATGTTCAAATAAAAAAACAGCCTCGAAATTTCGAGGCTGTTTTTATCAATCATGTATAGGTAAAAAATAAGGAGACTTAATTACTTCTTTGGCTTTCTTCAAAAAATACAGAAAGTGGAACTTGAATTCCCAATACGATCCATACATACATCAGAAAACTCAAGAACAACAGATGTAGCAAAATGGCGACCCAGTAGATGAACGGACGCACATCACGCCGAATCGAGCCGAACCAACGCAATGGAATTTCACCTGAGCGTATTTCCCACACGACAAATCCGCCGAATATAAGAATAACCAAGATCATCGTATCAAAATTAAGTAACCATGCTGGCAAGTTTTCCATTAAATCACCTCTAGTTTTTACGGCATTATACCTACTGAAACTTGAAAAAATAGTCTACACCACTCACCCACAAGTCCTCATTAAAGCCATGACCTTTTACGCTCTTCCACATGACGCCTGACACTATCCGCCCTCTTCCGAAAACGACATAATTAGGATGGTGGAGAAATCCACCCAAGTTTGTCATACTTACAAAACCTAAAGGAGATCCAATGGCAGCAAAAGGCTGGATCGAAGTTAGTGATACTTACTGTAAAGGTTGTGAACTTTGCTTGAGTGCCTGTCCACAAGGGGTGATGGAACTAAATATGGAGCACCTCACTCCCAAGGGCTACCACCCCGCGCACACGTTCAAGGACGGTTGCACGGGGTGTGCTATTTGTGCGGTGGTTTGCCCGGATGCGGCGATCACTGTGTATCGTGAAGTGACCAAAGCCGCAACCGTAGCGGCGTAATTCATTAACCGCCAAGAACGCAAAGAACGCGAAGAAAATCTTTTTCTTAGCGACCTTAGCGTCCTTCGCGGTAAAAATCTTTGGAGAAACGAATGCCAAAAGAATTATGGAAAGGCAACGAAGCCATCGCAGAAGCTGCTGTCCGCGCAGGGCTGGGAGCATATTTCGGCTACCCCATCACCCCGCAGACAGAAGTGCTTGAATACCTATCACGCCGCATGCCTGAACTAGGCCGTGCTTTCGTGCAAGCCGAATCTGAATTGGGCGCGATCAACATGGTCTACGGTGCGGCATGCACAGGCGTGCGCGTCATGTCTTCATCCTCTTCACCCGGTATGAGCTTGATGATGGAAGGTATCTCCTACATCGCCGGAACCGAGATCCCTGCTGTTTTAGTGAACGTCATGCGAGGCGGACCGGGCTTGGGCAACATTGCCCCAGCTCAAAGCGATTACAACCAGGCAGTGCGCGGCGGCGGGCATGGAGATTATCCACGCATTGTGTTGGCACCCGCATCGGTGCAAGAAGCCATTGACCTGACCGCTCTCTCCTTTGACCTCGCCGAAAAATATCGCATGATCACTCTCATCATCCTCGATGGCACAACCGGACAGATGATGGAACCTGCTGAAATGCCTGCCATGCAGGAAATGAAAAATAAAAACTTCGAATGGGCAACCAACGGCGCAATGAACCGTGAACGCCGCGTACTTTCGTCCATTTATCTTAATCCGCTTGATGAAGAAAAGACCAACCTGCGCATGCTCACACACTGGCGCGACGTGCAAGCCAACGAAGTGCGCTATAAAGAATATTTCCTCGAAGATGCAAAATATGTTGTCGTTGGTTTTGGAACAGCCGGGCGGGTTGCACTTTCTGCCGTCCGTGAGGCACGCGCACAAGGTATCAAGGTCGGGTTATTAAGACCGATCACTGTCAGCCCGTTTCCGTATGCAGCGCTGGAACAGCTCATCCCGCAGGCTGAGGCGTTCCTCGTCACAGAGATGAACATGGGGCAAATGCTCGACGATGTGCTGCTGAGCGTGCGCGGGCGAGTCCCGGTCGAATTTTATGGACGTCCCGGCGGCGTGGTTCCATTCCATGATGAAATTCTGGATGAAATTCACCGCATCGCTTCTACGCCGTTGGCTGTTCAGACAGACCCAAGAGAATCCTGGCTGACAAGGATGACCGCATAATGACTACTCCGAATAATCTCGTTTACGAAAGACCCGAAGGCTTTACGGATATGCCCACCCACTATTGCCCCGGCTGTACACACGGCGTGGCGCATAGATTGGTGGCAGAAGTACTCGAAGAAATGGACTTGATCCATAAGACCATCGGCGTTGCGCCAGTGGGATGCGCAGTATTTGCCTACAACTATTTCGCTACCGATTTCGTCGAAGCTCCACATGGGCGTGCCCCCGCAATGGCAACCGGTGTGAAGCGTGTGTTGCCTGACCGCGTGGTGTTCACCTATCAAGGCGACGGCGACCTTGCCTCCATCGGTATGAGTGAGATCGTCCATGCAGCTGCCCGCGGAGAAAACATCACCGTCATCTTCATCAACAATGCCAACTTCGGCATGACCGGCGGACAGATGGCTCCTACGACGTTGCCCGGCATGAAGACATCGTCTTCGGTGAATGGGCGCGATGTGGAAACACAGGGCTACCCCATCAAGGTCTCCGAAATGCTTTCCACGCTCGATGGCGTTGGTTATTGTGTGCGCCGTTCACTACATGACCCCAAAAATATTCGCCTCGCGAAAAAAGCCATCCGCATAGCATTTGAGACTCAAGTGCGTGGACTCGGCTTCTCGATGGTGGAATTACTCTCCACCTGCCCAACGAACTGGGGCATGACACCCGTGAATTCATTAAAGTTCGTGGAAGATCACATGATCCCCGCTTATCCGCTGGGTGATTACAAAGTTAGTGAAGCGATCAAACAAATAAAGGTCTAATTTACCGCAAAGCACGCTAAGAACGCGAAGAAAGAAAAGGTCTGCTTCGCGACCTTCGGGCTCTTAGCAGTGACAAGGAGATTTTATGCAAAAAGAAATCATCATCGCAGGGTTTGGTGGACAAGGCGTTTTGTTCGGCGGTCAGGTACTTGCCTATGCCGCCATGGATAGTGGCTTGGACGTGACCTGGATTCCCTCGTATGGTCCTGAAATGCGCGGCGGCACAGCCAACTGCACAGTGGTCATTGCTGACCATGAGATCGGTTCCCCGCTGGTCAAAAACCCACCACTGGCAATCGCCTTGAATTTACCTTCTTTCGACAAATACGAATCCACGCTGGCAAGCGGTGGTACGCTTATCGTCAATAAATCCATGGTCGATCACAATCAACGGCGCGATGACATCCATGTCATTTTCGTACCATGCAATGAAATTGCCGAAGAAATCGGCGACCGGAAACTGGTCAACATGGTGGCGGTCGGTGCATTGCTGACGGCTTTGCCCGAAGTGAAACTGGAAGATGTTGAGAAGGCACTAGAAGGGCATTTGCCTGCACGGCATAAACATCTCTTGCCAAAAAATTACGAAGCTTTGAAACGCGGTTTTGAGCATGCGCAAAGGGAATGGGATAAAGTCCCTGCATAGAAAGAAACTCAAATAATAAACCCGCCTATGCTGAAGGCGGGTTTATTATTTGAGGCTTAATAGCAGAAATGCTCCATTGATTATATAATCATCCTATTGAACAATAGTTCTTGTCAGGAGTATCGTATATGTTGAGTAGAGTGCTGCAATGGATCAGATCGCCCATATTTAGAGAAGACGAGAACAAGAATCTTTCTGCGAATCTACTTAACGTCATTATCTGGGTCTTTATCATTGGAGCCAGTCTCTATGGGTTGGTAACTCCTATCAAGCCTGATTTGTATATAAGACGAATTTTTTTCATTACTCCGTTTGTCCTTGTGATGCTGGGAGCAAAACAAACCCTCAATTGGGGGTACACCCAAACGGCAGGCAATCTTGTGGTTGCTTCTATATGGATATTGATCACCAGTGCGCTCTTTATGGGAGCGGGGTTTCAAAACCCTGCCTATATGGGCTACATTGTCGTAACCATATGCGCTGGACTTATTTTAAGTAGATGGGCGACGATCGTCTGGGTATTTTTATGCATTATTACCAGCGCCGTCATTCTTGAATTGGGGATAATGGGCTTGCTACCTGAATATAATATTCCAACCTCCCCTTTTTCCTTCTGGTCGGCTCAAACAGTGTACATCCTGGTATCGTCCATCCTATTATCGCAAACCCTTCAAAAAATTGAAGAGGCTCGGAACCGAGCAAAACAGGAATTAGAAGAACGAAAACGAGTGGAAACACGGCATGAAGTGGTCATTCAAGAACTTGAACTAAAGAATGCTGAATTGGAACGCTTTACCTATACCGTGTCGCATGATCTAAAAAGTCCATTGATCACGATCGGCGGCTTTATTGGGTTGCTGGAAAAAGACGCACGCAGCGGCAATGAAGAGAGATTGTCCAATGACATTGAGCGGATCCGTGAAGCCAAAGATAAAATGGCGCATCTATTGGATGATCTTCTGGAACTTTCACGCATTGGGCGCTTGAAAAATCCATCCATCCATATTTCTCTTCATCAAATCGTGAATGAAGCGCTAAGTTTGGTGGAAGGGCGACTCAGCACAAAAAACGTTCTTGTAAAAATACAAGAGGTTCTCCCAACCGTCTATTGCGATGCTCCGCGGCTGGTTGAAGTGATGCAAAACCTTGTGGATAATGCCGTCAAATTCATGGGGGAGCAACCAAACCCCGTGATAGAAATCGGGACTCGAAACGATATAGAGGAAACCGTAATTTTTGTCAAAGATAATGGCATTGGCATCAGGTCTGTTTTTCACGAGAAAATCTTCAGTTTATTCGATAAACTGGAAGCCAATACCGAGGGCACCGGAGTGGGACTGGCACTCGTCAAACGCATCATTGAAATTCATGATGGGCGAATTTGGGTTGAATCGGATGGGCTTGGGAACGGAAGCACATTTTGTTTCACTTTACCCAATACAAATTTTTAGAGGAGTATAAAAATGGCGGAACGCATCAACATTTCATCAGGCGCAAAATGGGAGGATATTGTCGGCTATTCACGCGCTGTCAGAGTTGGGAATATCATCGAAGTAGCTGGAACAACCGCCGTGGACGAGAGCGGCGAGATCATCGGTATGAATAATCCCTACGAACAGACAAAATATATCTTCAAGAAAATAGAAAAAGCCTTGGCTAAAGCAGGCGCTTCGCTCACAGATGTGACTCGCACACGTATGTTCGTGACCGATATTTCAAAATGGGAGGAGATCGGCAGGGCACACGGAGAATTCTTCCGCGAGAGCAAACCCGCCGCCTCCATGATCGAGGTGAAGGGACTGATCAGTCCCGGGCTGTTGGTGGAAATAGAAGTCACAGCCATTATTTTATAATAACTTTATTAAAAATCCGCATTCAAAATAGGAATGCGGATTTTTTGTGTACAATGATTTTGTCGAACCGAGAGCTGACTTAATAGTTTATGGAGGAAACATGCACAACATATCGTTTGTCTTTATCGAACTTGGCATTGCCATTATTGGCTTGGCGCTTCTCACGCGCATCGCCAGCCGCTGGGGGTTCTCGTCCATTCCTTTTTACCTGCTTGCAGGTCTGGCATTCGGTAACGGCGGAATTCTCCCCCTTCAATTTAGTGAAGAATTTGTACAGATCGGCGCAGAGATCGGGGTGCTCTTGCTACTCTTCATGCTTGGGCTTGAATATTCGGGAGAAGAACTAAGTACAAATCTAAAGACAGGTTTGCCTGCTGGCATCCTTGATTTCTTGCTCAACTTTCCGCCAGGCTTGATCATGGGGTTTCTGCTCGGATGGAATCCGCTTGCGGCGATCCTACTAGGCGGAGTAACGTATATTTCATCTTCAGGCATCATTGCCAAAGTTCTCTCAGAACTCGGCAGGCTCAACAATAAAGAGACACCCACCATCATCTCAATTCTGGTCATCGAAGACCTGGCAATGGCTTTGTATCTTCCATTGATCGCAGTCTTGCTGATCGGGTTGGGCTTTGCCAATGCACTTATCTCCATCCTTATTGCACTGACAACCGTAAGCATTGTTCTGTTCATCGCCCTGCGTTATGGCAAACGCATCAGCTCATTGATTTCACACAAATCAGATGAAGTACTGCTCTTCACCACATTAGGGTTGGTCTTGCTGGTGGCAGGCATCGCGCAGAGTCTGCAAGTATCTGCCGCGATCGGCGCCTTCCTTGTAGGCATTGCCATGTCTGATTCCATCGCCAAACGGACTCACAAATTACTCGGTCCATTACGCGACTTATTTGCTGCCATCTTCTTCTTGTTCTTTGGACTTCAAGTAGACCCCGCTTCACTACCTCCCGTTTTGCTGTTGGCTGTTATTCTGGGAGTTATCACCACGCTGACAAAGCTCTTCACCGGTTGGTGGGCTGCCCGCCGCGCCGATGTAGATACCGCCGGGGCATTGCGCGCAGGAGCGGCGCTGGTCGCTCGCGGTGAATTCTCGATCGTCATCGCCGGGCTTGGCGTCAGCGCGGGGTTAGAACCGCAACTGGGAGCCATCTCTGCGGCTTATGTATTATTCCTCGCCATCCTGGGTCCCATCCTTGCACGCTTTATAGAACCGCTGTTTTTGCGTAAACAAAACGGTTAAACTACACTTTTCTCAACAGAACCAATATCTGAAGCCCGCCTTCAGGCAAGTTGCGCGCCTCAATGTTCCCACCCTGAGCCTCGATCAACTGTTTTGAAATCGCCAGCCCTAATCCCGTTCCGCCGGATGCGCGCGAGCGGGATTTTTCTTTGCGCCAGAAGCGGTCAAAAATGAAGGACAGATCTTCTTCAGGAATGCCTGAACCATTATCGTTGACAGTCACATGTAAGCCTTCGGCAGTTTCATTAGCAGTCACCCATACCCGCCCACCATCAGGGACGTAACGCAGTGCATTGCCGATCAGGTTACTCATCACTTGTTCAAAACGCTGCGGGTCAAGCTGGGCGTGTAGATTTCCATTTCTCTCATTGAACGATAATGCGATTTGTTTCTCCTGCGCCTGTGCAGAGAGCATCTCGATCACGGAATCAACCAGCTTCCCCAAATCCACATCGACTTTATCAAACGCGAGTTGACGCTTCTCTGCCAGTGTCAGCAGACGCAAGTCATCCACCAGGCGTTCAAGCATATAGGTTTGCTCCAACGCAGTGGAAACTTGCGGTCCATTCTCAGAGTAGATACCATCAATAATGCCTTCGAGCCGTCCTCGAATGACGGAGAGCGGTGTGCGCAGTTCATGGGCAATATCGGCAAGAAAGTCACGGCGCTCGCGGTCGTTGCGTTCAAGCGACGACGCCATCACGTTAAAACTTTCAGAGAGGGTGCGCAGATCCTGCGGTCCTTCGGTGGAAATGCGAGTATCAAGTTTCCCATCTGTAACCGCTCGTGCGGCATAGATCACATCTGCCAATGGGTTGACAAAGCGACGCATGAGCAAGGTTGCTACAATCACAAGAAAGATCGCCAAGGTCAACGAGATAATGCCCACTGGAAAGATAATCGCACGCGCCACTCCAAAGCGTTGAGAGAGCGAGAAAGGCGCCAAAACTAAATATCCCACCGTCTCACCACGCGCCGTAAGATTGAAGACTACATCATTATCCCGAATTTCATACACAGAACCAATCGTCGGCGTGGAAGATGCGCCAGAAACAGAATCAGGTCTCCGGTCCAGAACGATGCGATGATCTTGATCCAACATCAAGCTGCTCATTTCGTCCAATCCGCCTAAAGATGAAAAGACGGACTCAACCCCATCCCAATCACCTTTGGCAAGGTAGTACCCTTCAAGGGTGCTGACGAATGGAAATGGAATCGGTGTTGAAGATGAGGTTAAAAAATATCCGATGAGCAGAGTGAAGAAAAGGAACGAAAGAAACAGGACAACAACGAAAGCACGCAATAACAGAGTTAGCAATCGCTGGCGGATCTCATGAACGGATGAATGCATCTAAACCTCAAACTTATAACCAACGCCATGCACCGTGACGATAAGCTCGTCTGGCTCCAATTTGCGGCGCAGGTTGCGGATGTGCGAATCGATGGCGCGCTCGTAACTTTCGAAGGCAACGCCATGCGCGGAGTTCAACAATTGCATACGGGAAAAAATACGACCAGGCTGACTCATGAGGGTTGCCATGATCTCGAACTCGGTCGGTGTGAGTTGCACCGTACGCTTCTTTATCTGGACCTCGTAGTGGGCTCGATCTAATAAAACATTATCCACGCGGATCACATCCGCCGCCGAGTCGCCGCTGACACGGCGCAGCACCACCTTGACGCGTGCCACCAACTCACGCGGACTGAACGGTTTGGTAATGTAATCATCTGCGCCGATCTCCAAGCCGATGAGTTTATCGGTCTCTTCCACTCGCGCTGTGAGCATGATGATCGGCACATTGCTCTCGCGGCGAATTTCGCGACAAAGGTCGAGACCATCCATTTCGGGCATCATCCAATCAAGCACAATCAGATCTGGTTTTTCGCGGCGGGCTACAGCGAGACCTTGCACACCGTCACTGGCTGTGACCACATCGAACGCGGATGCTTTGAGATAATCGCGGCTGATTTCGAGTATCTCGGGTTCGTCATCGACAAGGAGGATTTTTTTGGGCATAAAACCTTTTTACCACAAATTAGGGGCGGGGTGACCCCGCCCCTACAATTCGTCTTACTCGTAACGCAGCGCCACCATCGGGTGCAGATTCGCGGCGCGAAAGGCGGGATACAAGCCGAAGAAGATTCCGATAATGAGGGCGAAGAAGAATGCCAACAAAATTGAATTAGCTGTGATGACGGAATTGATCAATCCACTTACGCTGAATGCCAACGCAATACCTACACCGAGCAAAATCCCGACGATACCACCAAGCAAACTCAACGTGACCGTTTCAATTAAAAACTGAGTAAGAATCTGATTCTTGGTCGCACCCACGGCTTTGCGTAAGCCTATCTCCTTGGTGCGTTCAGTGACCGAGACAAGCATAATGTTCATGATGCCAATACCACCCACAAGCAGGGAAATCCCTGCAATGGCACCGAGGAAGATGGTTAAGGTTTGTGTCACTGTATTGAGAGTCTCCAAGGTATCGGATTGACTCATCACATTGAAATCCAGTTCATCGGTGGTCTTGAGTTCGTGAGAACGGCGGATCATATACTCCACGGTTGCTGAGACGGTATCCATGTCTTTTTCGTCCGTCACAGAGACGAGAATATTGTTTACGGTCTTTTTGCCGTTATATAAGGCGCTTTCTCCAAAAAGTTTGGTGTAACCCGTCTCAATCGGAATAAAGATATTCTCGTCTGGCGAACCAATGGAAGAGCCTTTAGCTTCAAGCACACCCACCACTTGGAATTTCAGTCCATTAATGGAAATGATCTTACCAATCGGAGATATCGCGCCAAATAAATCTTCTGCAACCCCAGAGCCCAGCACTGCTACTAAATTCTGGGATTTATTGTCACCATCGCTGATAAATCTTCCGTCCGCCAGCTTGAACGAGCGTACATCTTTATGTGCTTCCATCACACCGACGGTTGGTGCGCTGAAACTCTCACTACCAAACTTCACTGTATAACTGGCTTGATAGACCGGCACAATGTCTGAAATGTTGGTCGTGAGCGCACGATCCAGCAATTGGTAATCGGCATGATAGAGATGACTCGCCTGTTGAGAACCGCCGCTGAGTGCGGCTGGACCCGATTGCATTCTGCCCGGGGAGATGGTCAACAAATTTGAGCCGCCGCTTTGGATCTGGCTGGTGATGCTGGCAGTCGCGCCTTCACCGATGGAGAGCAACGCCACCACTGTCGCCACACCGATGACGATGCCAAGAATAGTCAATACCGAGCGCATTTTGTTTGCCCGCAAGGCACGCAGGGCGATCTTTAGGTTTTCTGAAAATAACATGTTTATATTCCTTGGACGGGGTAACCCCGCCCCTACGCTTCTACACGCGGCGCACCGGCTTTGATGGGATTTGGGTTGACTTCATCCGAAACGATCTTGCCATCCGAGAGTTTGATAATGCGGTCAGTGTGACGCGCCACATAAGCATCATGCGTCACCAGGATCACGGTCTGTCCATTATCGCGATGCAGGCTCTGGAACAAGTCCATGATCTCTACACCGGTTTTACTGTCCAATGCGCCGGTGGGTTCATCTGCCAACAAGATGGCAGGTTCGTTCACAATGGCTCGCGCAATAGCAACACGCTGTTGTTGTCCGCCAGAAAGTTCGTTCGGTGCGTGATGGGTACGTTTGCCCAACCCCACGCGCTCCAGTGCTTTCATGGCGCGGTCATCGCGTTCCTTGCCAGAGAACCCCGCATACGTCAGTGGCAACTTCACATTTTCCAACGCGCTGGTACGCGCCAGCAAATTGAATTGCTGAAACACGAAGCCGATCTTTCGTCCACGCACATCGGCGAGGCGGGTTTCATCCATGTTCTCCACCGAAACATCATCGAGCGTATAACGTCCGCTGCTGGGTACATCGAGGCAGCCGATAATCGACATCAACGTACTCTTGCCTGAGCCGCTTGGTCCCATGATGGCGACCATCTCGCCCTTTTCGATGGTGAAGCTCGCGCCATCCAACGCGCGCACTTCGCTTTCACCCATTTGGTACACCTTGGTCAACTCTTCCACATGGATCATTGATTACCTCCAAATGGATTCGGCGCTTCGAAGCTGCTGGCACGAGCCGTGGTCACTACATCGCCTTCGTTCAAGTCACCAGTCACTGCCACCAACTCGCCAACGATCGCACCGCCCACCACATCCACGCGCACGGTTTCATTGCCGCGTAGCACCCACACGAATTCACCCTGCGAGTCATTTTGAATTGCTGTAATAGGCACAGCCAAAGTCGCTGTCTCGCCACCGATCTGAATGACCAGATTCATGGTCGAGCCGAGCGGCAGGAAAGTTCCGTCTTCAGGTTTATCAAGATCGATCCGTACAGCATATTTGACAAGACCAGAAACCACTTCACCCACCGGATTGATGGATATCACTTCACCGGTAAATGTGACACCGGGCAGCGCATCGGACTCCGCCGTTACTTGATTGCCCACCTGAACCTTGGCAATGTCTGATTCATCCACCTGCGCATCGACGTAAAGATTCTCCAAGTTAGCAATGTTGACCGAAAGCTCACTCGAGCTGACAACATCCCCAACCACCTGATCGACTGAAAGCACCTGTCCATCGAACGGAGCGATGACACTCATCGTGTTGACGGTCGCTTGTGCTGCGTCCACTTTGGCTTGGGCGGCGATCACATCTTGTGAGGTCTCGCCCGCCAGCAGACGGTCATATTCGCGCTGGGCATCTTCGTATTTGGCTTTCTTCAAGGCAAGATCGTTCTCGGCTTCAATGATCCAATCCTCAGGGGCGGGTCCACGAAAGTTTTCAGACTCGTATTTGTATGCCCAGGTGTTGCCGCGCCGCACGATGCGGGCTGTATAGCGGGTTTGCGGAATACGCTGATCGGTTTGTAAATACAGAAGATAGTTCTGTGCATCGTCGTACTCTTCCCCAGCTTCCTTCAAATCAATCGCAGCTTGGGCGAGATCGGTGCCAGAGTTGAGCAGGTCATCGAGATTTTCCTGAGCGGTGATCAAATCTGCTTGTGCAGAGACGATGCTCGAAGAAGTGCTGGTCGGGTCGAGGGTCAACAGAATATCGCCCGCTTTCACAAAGTCACCGGGTTGGACGTTCACCTCAGCCACCGTGCCGCTGGTCTTCCAGTTGAGATTGGCAAAGGGCTCGGCTTCAAGGCTGCCGGTCGAGTCGACGGTTTCTGTCAGCGTGAGAGAAACTACCTGGGCAGTTTCCGCTGCGGCTGAGTCGGAGGCGTTGGCGTTATTCGTCATAAAACCAATAAGCAAGGCAAGGACCATCACCACGCCAGCGGCGATCCATAAGAATTTTTTGTTTTTAAGTAAGTTGGACATTTGATTTCTCCTTTATCGTTAGCCAAAGGATACTTTTCAAATGTGCAGAAATTGTGCAGGCGGGGTGGATGATTATGGAGGGTTCTTGGGTACAATTAAGGTATGAAACACGAAACCCTCCCCACATTGACATTACCCAAGATCGGCTTTGGCACCTGGAAGATCGGCGGCGGCTCCACGCCCAACCATGCCGTGGATGAAAAATCGCTTGACGCGTTGAGATACGCCCTTGAGATCGGTTACACCCACATCGACACTGCTGAAATGTATGCCAGCGGTCACAGCGAAGAATTGGTCGGGCAAGCCGTGCGCGAGTCGGGCATGAAGCGCGAGGATGTGTTCATCACATCCAAGGTTATCCCAAGTCACTTGCGCTACGACGATGTCTTGACCGCCTGTGAAAATTCTCTTCGGCATCTTGGCATGGACTACATTGACTTATATCTCATCCACTGGCCCCAGTCGGGCGCAAAGTACGCGGATACGTTCAAGGCATTGAATAAATTAGTGCGTGATGGAAAAGTAAAACACCTCGGCGTCAGTAACTTCGATCTGAAATTACTCAAGCAGGCGCAGTCGCTTTCAGAGACGCCGATCATCACCAATCAGGTTCCGTTCAGTTTGGGAGATCGTTCTTATATCAAGAACGGCATGCTCGCCTACTGTCAACAAAACGACATCTTGTTAACGGCTTACTCCCCAGTGGAAGAAGGAAAGCTTCACTCGAATACAACTCTGGATGTCATCGCCAAAGCACACAACGCCACGCCATTTCAAATTGCGCTGGCATGGATTATTTCTCATCCGCGCGTGATCACCATTCCCATGTCGTTCAACCCGGTACACATCCGCGAGAATTTCGAATCCGCAGACATTGAGTTGACTCAGGATGAGATCAAGCAGCTAATGAACTAAAAATGAATTCATATCCATTACCAGAAATTCAAATTATCGAAGAAACAGACACCGAACTTGAGCCGATGTATAGCGTCATCATTCATAATGATGCCATAACACCGATGGATTTTGTAGTAGAAGTGCTCAAGCAGATCTTCTTTCTCGGCAATGACCGCGCCGCCGAAATCATGCTGGCGGCACATGTCAAAGGCTCTGCCTACGTCCAAAGCCTGCCGCACATCGAAGCTGAGAAACGTGTACAACGCGCCCATCAAGCCGCGGGTATGCAAGGCTATCCTTTACACTTCAGCATTGAGCGCGAATGACATCCAACCTCGAAACCCTTACCGAAATCAATCTCGATGACCTGGTCAGTTCGTTTGGCTGGCAGAACTCGCCTTTACTCTCGCGCCTGTTACGATTCTTTTTCCGCAACCCCGCACGGACTTTCGCTCAGCACATCGTGGAATATGACGGCATCGTCGGCACGCATGGGATCGTTGAAGGCGCATGGAATCTCTCGCGCCGCTATGTCAAAGACATCCGCATCATCGGCGCGGACCGGATTCCTGACTCAGCGTTTCTAGCCTTGTCCAATCATCCTGGCATGACCGACACCATCACGCTCTTTGCGGCATTAAATCGCAAAGACCTGCGCATCATCGCTTTGGATAGACCCTTCCTAAACGCGCTTCCTCATTCAACGGCGCAACTGTTTTATGTCTATGATGAACCCGTAAAACGCATGACGCTCGTGCGGCAGGTCAGCGCGCATCTCAAAAAAGGCGGCGCGGTCCTCACCTTCCCTGCCGGGCATATCGAACCTGACCCAGACGTGTACCCCGGTGCCGTGGAATCACTCAAAGAGTGGACAGACAGTGTAGGTGTCTTCATCCGCATGGCGCCAGAGGCAGCCATCCTGCCGGTGCTGGCGCGGAACGTGGTCGCGAAGAAGTACGCGAATCACTGGTTATTGAAAATAAAAAAGACGAAGGAAGAAAAAGAAAAGCTGGCGACCGCGCTGCAACTGCTCGGCATGGTGATGTTTAATGAAAAGCCTGTGACCGTTACGATCCAAATCGGGAAGCCGATTTATGCCAAAGATTTGGGGACGACAGAAACTGAGGTCATCCATCAAGCCGTGTTGGCAGAGATGAAGGAATTGATCGAAAATCCGCCGAAATAAAAAGTGACAGTCACCTGTGACGTGACTGTCACTTGATAATTACTGTTTTCGCACGCGATTCGCAATGATCGAAGCACCAGTGGATGGGCTTGGGAATGACCCACCCGCTTCGATGGGTTCATCACCGTTGAAGTCTTTGAGTTGGGGCCACTTCCACATAATCAACAATGTTCCAAGGATACAACCAATGCCGCCAGTGATGACGGCAAAGGGCGCGCCAAAGAACTGCGCCACTGATCCGGCTTCGATCTCGCCGAGTTGTGGTCCGCCCATGAAGAATATTTGATTAATACTGGTCATCCGCCCGCGGACGTGATCGGGGGTTTGCAACTGACGGATGGTGTTCCGCACAATGGTGCTGACGCCGTCCGCGCCGCCGGTGATGGCGATTGCCAGCCACGCCACGATGAAGGATCTGGTAATGCCAAAGATGATGGTTGCAATGCCAAAGATGATGACTGAGACAAGAAATATCTTGCCCTGCTTCCGTATCTCCTTGACCTGTGAAATGACCAATGCCACTGCCACCGCTCCCACCGCCGAGGCGGCAGAGAGATAACCATACTCCACAACTCCTACATTCAAAACATCTTTTGCAATGATAGGCATCAGAGTGCTGGCAGAGGCGAAGAAGGTCGCGACGAAATCCACCATCATGGTCGAGAAAATGATCGGCTTGGCAAGGATAAAGCGAATGCCATCCTTGATGGAGTCTAAACTGATGCCCGCTGTTTTCTCCGCGATGGCTTGCGGCACATCTCCGATCATGAATAAGGCAAACAAGACTGCTACGAATGAAATCGCATTGAAGTAATACACTGCCGCCTGCCCAAAGTACGCGATGAAAAAACCGCTCAGTGCCGGACCAATCACGGCTCCGGCTTGAAAGGCAGTAAAGGTCATGCTGAACGCATTCGGCAGATCTTTCTTCGGCAGCAGGTTGGGAATCAACGCCTGACGAGATGGACCGTCAAATGCCACGACGACGGCTTGCAAGGCAGTGATGATGTAAATATGCCAGATGGTGATCTGCCCAAATTGGGTGAATAAGGCTAACGTCAACGCCAGAACCGCCGCAATGGATTGGGTTGCGAACATCACTTTGCGTCTATCGCGTGAATCTGCCAGCGCGCCGCCGATCAAAGAGAAGATCACGATCGGCAGAAAACGCGCCACACCAATACCGCCCAAAGCAATGGGATTTTCGTCGATCTGATTAACGTGCCAAAATAATGCCCAGAGCTGCATCTGAGTTCCGGTGATGGAGATGAGTTGTCCGAGCCAAAGATAGAAGAATTTTTTATGCTGTAGGGATGGAGGGATATGAAGCATTTTGTTTATTCTGTAGGGGCGGGGTGATACCACTTCGTGGCACAAGCCCCGCCCTTACGATATTATTTTTATGTTCCCCAGTCGCGGAGATAGAGGAAATCGTAGCCAATGGTGCGGTTGCTGATCTTGGCGATCGGCGGCTGCATGCGTTTGAATTGATTGCGACGGATGCGCGCGGTGACAGCATCAACAAACTTCTTATCGAAGCCTGCTTCTATCGCTTCTTGCGGACTGTAGCGTTGATCTACTAAAAGGTAAAGCAATTTATCAGCTTCTGAATACGTAAAGCCTAATTCACCTTCGTCGGTTTGATCTTCCCACAAATCTGCGGATGGCGGCTTGTCAATAATAGGAGCTGGGATATCCATCGCCCACGAGAGCTGGCGCACTTGGGTCTTGTACAGATCACCAATCGGGTTGAGCGCATTTGCCGAATCGCCATAGAGAGTGCTGTAGCCCAAGAGAATTTCAGTCTTGTTGCTTGTGCCAATGACCAGCCCTTTAAAGACTTCACTCTGATCGTAAATGACGATCATACGCGCGCGCGCCATGATATTGCCTTTGCGCAGTTTAGACATCTCGGGGTCAAACTTGAACAGCGGTTCGACCATATCGGTGATCTCTATGGTTTTGCTAGGAATACCGAGCTGGTCGATCAGCAATTGGGCGTGGTCAAGCGAATCTTTACTAGACGCTTTATACGGCATACGAACCGCAAGAACGTTATCTTTACCGAGTGCTTCAACTGCCAATACCAACGAAAGCGCCGAGTCGATGCCGCCTGAGAGACCGATCACTGCACGAGACATGCCCACCCGCGTAATCTCCGACTTGATAAAACCAGACAGGATCTGACGGGCAAGATCTGTATTGATGGTGAGGTTGATGTCAATCACGGGCAAGGATCCTGTTCAATTCTTTTTGGACGAGAGCCGTGCGTTCGTCACGCAATAAGGGTAAACGCGCACGCGTGCGGCGGAGTTGGTTCAAGTCTAATTCAGAGTATGTGATGGCTTCTTCATTGTAGGGACCATGTGCCAGCTCTTCCCCAGTCGGGTCGAAGATGGTGGCGCCGCCCCAAAAATGCAGACCGTCTTCATAGCCCACTCGGTTAGCATGTGCTACAAAAGAAGTGAACATGCTAGCATAGGCTTTGGTGATACGCTCGACCCAACGCGCGGATTCAAGTTTATCTTTGTCATTAAGTCCGCGACCCGGTGAGGCGGAAGAAAAAAGCATAATGTCGGCGCCATCAAGCCAGAGCAAGTAAGGAGGCGAAGCGTGCCAGAAATCCTCACAGATCAGCATGCCCATACGTCCAAACTTCGTATCGAAGGCGCGGACTGAATCTCCCCAGGCAAAGAAGCGCCCTTCGTCAAAGAGTCCATACGTGGGCAGATACACTTTGTGATGCACATGCAAGACCTTGCCGCCTGAAAGATACGCAGAGGCAATGTAAAAGCGATGACGCGAATCTTCATCCACGAAGCCAACCACGAGATCAAGATCGTGAGACGCCTTGAGGAGATGCTTGAAGATGGGGTCATCGTCGGTCGGCTTGTGCGCCACCGAAGCGACCAGATCTTGCAAGACATAGCCGGTGAGGGAAAGTTCGGGGAAAACAAGCAAGTCCGCTTTGGCGGCTTTTGCTTGTTCGATATAGTCGAGATGTTTGGCGAGGTTGGCTTCCACGTCGCCAAGTTTTGTGTTGATCTGCGCGAGGGCGAGGTTGATTTTCATTGCAAGAATCTTACCACTAAAAAATACAAGACCTGTCAGATTTTTACCCAACAGGTCTTGCGAAAATTATTCCGTCACCACGATCTGAACGGTATCGCCCAGGTCGTCCGAAGCAGTCACCGTTACAGTGATGCCCTCTACCGTAATCGATTCGCCCATAGCCAGCGGAGATTGAACGCGGTACGGGTCGCCCTCTGAAACAGGCAGCACCATAATCGTTCCTTCCCCAGAATAAATGGATGTATCTGCCAGATATACCAAAGCGCCCGATTTGACAAGTTCCGCATCCACCCCAATGGGACGGCGGGATTCAACCACCAAAGCTTTGCTTTCGCTGATGGGTACGATGACTGCCTTAATGCCGTCTTGTGTTTCGATCGGTGTGAGAGTCGTTGTTTGGTCGGCAATCGTCTGGCAAACGATCTGCTCATCATCCAACCAGCCCAACTGCCAGCGCTCAAAGGCAAAGAAGCCCGGCGCGCTGCCGTCGATAAACCCCATCAAACTAAAATCTCCTACAAAGCGATGCTGATCGGAATAATTATTGGAGTCGTATTGATACGCGTAAAGGTCAGGCAGGCCCATCATGTGTCCGGTTTCATGGTTCAACCAGTACGAGCCCCAACCCAGCAAATCTGCACCGGAAGTGGCACCATTGGCAAAGGTTTTGCCATCTGCGAAATAGCCACCGCCGGGTGAAGCACCAAGGGCAGGTCCATAAGGGATGGCGCTTGCCTCGGGCGGCACCAGTACGATCACAGAATCGGCAGTTGAAAAATCGACATCTGCATCTGCAAGTGTCACCGCTTCTTGAATAAATTCCAAATGACCATCAAAGCTGCCGATGCCTTCACCATAATGAGCAGAAGGCTGACTCAAGCGCAACCAAACCGGATGCGGCTCAAGGATCCAGTTCATTTTGCCGTATGACATTTCAGCATAGTAGGTCTCTGCACCGGGTGAAATGATGCTCAGTAATTCTTCGGGGAGTTGTGAGGCGGGCACATCAGAAAAATCGGCAAAGAGAACAATGGTCTTCACATCGCCCACCGATGGCATTTTGAATGCCGGGTTGGGCAACCCCAAGCCAACATTGGTAAACGAGAACGGCGGAAGTTTACAAGCTGCCACAAGATCTTCCGATACGATTTCGGTATTCTCTGCCGTCGTTTCGGCAGGAGCCGCTTGAGTGGCAAGAACAACAGACTCTGTTGCAGGTGCGGAAGGTACACCGCCGCCACAGGCGAGTGTAAATACGAGGATCCAAATCAAATGTATTGAGTTTTTTCTCATCGTTGCAGCTCCTGTAAATTTGATCATCCGTATACAACACTAAAACAAAAGCCCGACTTGACTAAGCCGGGCTATCTGCGGAGAGGGAGGGATTCGAACCCTCGGTGGACCGGAGCCCACAACAGTTTTCGAGACTGTCCCATTCAACCACTCTGGCACCTCCCCAATTTTTGAAGCGGGCGAAATTATACCCGAAAATTCGGAAGGACTATTTCTCGGCACGGGAAGGTTTTGTGGTTGGAGTTTTCTTGCTTATGCGATGTGGAGATTGTATAATACCTAATATATAGTAATTAAATGGCTACTCCATTAACATCCTAAAGATCAGGTAATGTAATCCGTTAGGTGTCTATAATTAACCAATGAAAAATAGTGCTTATTTATTCGCAATGGAGGTTGATCGACAAATAGAAGAACTTTCTTCTGCTGACGATCTTAGACATCTTAATCGTGGAAAATTGCTCCAAGAAGAGATTCTTCCAATCAGTCGTTTAGCGCTCCATCTTAAACAACCAGGGCTGGAAATAGAAGTTGAAGCATTTGAAAATAATGGTGAAGCAGACGGGCATATTCGCATCACAGGGTTTCGGGAAGATGAGTTTAATGTTCAAGTCACTTGTGACTTCACACATGAGGAAGCTCTGAGGAAAGAGTTACTTGTATCAAAGGGCTATACACCAGGTGCTGGAGATATTCATCGTGACAAAAAATCAGGGCAAATAGTCGCCACTTCTGCCGCTACCGACTTCGATGAACATATCTTCCGAGTATCTCAATCTGTGATTAAGTTATTCCAGAAAAAAGTTACCAAGCCCTACAACGAGAATACAGTGCTTATTATTGCTTTTGATAACGTTAAACTCTACGGCCATCATTATTGGCGTCAACTTTTTGATTTACTTGAAAAAGCGGGTGGCTTATCAGGAAGTAGGTTCAAAGCAATCTATCTTTTCAATAACGCAACGAATGAATTTCAAAGAGCTGCCTAACAAAACGTGCAGCAAAGATACTTACCTGACTTTTCTGGCTGGACAGCTTCGCCAAGTCCGCGTGACGGGGCGGAGTCCATGCAAAGCGTTTGGGTAACCAAGCAAAGATTCTCATTGGAGGAAATATAATGAAGCTGGATAAATCAATAAAGATACTTGTAGGCGGGGGAACGTTTTGGGTGCTCTTTTATCCGCTATTATTTATAATAATTTGGTTTTTGGCGATACCTGGGGTTATGTTTTCGTCACCGTCCGAATCGTCTTTTTCCATGTTCTCAATGTTCGACTTGATATTTCCTTTGCACTGCCTCACTGCTATTATGCAATTTGCCTTGATGGGGTTTTACCTATTCCATATTATTAAGAACACTCTCGTGTCTGACTCAATCCGTGTGGTTTTTGGCATTGGCATATTTTTTATGCCAATCATTGCCATGCCTGTATATTATTATTTTTTTGTTTGGAAAGATTCTCCTCCTAAATGGGCTTTACCAGAAATCAAGACTTCTCAACCCTCAGATAAAAGCACCGCGTCAATCTCAGAAAATCAACCAGCTATCTCGTCAAAAAAACTAGCAACCATTGGTGGAATAATTGCAGCGTTAGTCTTAATTCTTTTTGTTTTTGCTTTTATATTTACTCGTCTTATTAATAACTTCAATCAAAGAATTCAAGACCAATATTTTTCAATACCCACACCCATTCCTTATGATAATTTATCCATGTATCAGGGAAATGAAAAAGCATTTTACCAACCCGTAGACATATCGTTATTTATTCCGATAAATACGTTCAAAGAAATTTACACTTGGAGTGATTTTAATCAAATCCCCATTCTTATTAGTGGCGACAATGTATTTGTAGCAGGACACCTTCAAGAGTTGGATGATACTTGGGGAAGTGGTATTAATGTTGATGTTATTAGCGCGGATATTTATTCGGGCAAAGTAAATTGGCAGGCTATTGCTGGCTCCCCATTTTTACTGAAAGACTCGACGCAAATTTATGCAGAAGCACCTAATAATTTTGGTGCTGCAGGCGTTGTGGCTTATGACATTAACTCAGGAGTTTTAGCATGGGAAACTTATTTTGATTATGAATATGCTGTTGGCGTGGGTCATTTAATACTCACAGAATCTGATATAAAAGCAGAAACATACAATCATGGCGACAGAGCCGTATATACAGTCGATTTAGAGACTGGTGAAATAAAAGATGTGGTTAAAGATACACCTCAATATGCAGTTGATGAAATAGTGATCTATGATGATATGAGGTTTGAAAAACAAGGGTATGGCGTACCAGATAAAGTAACGGTAACAAATATTGATAATGGATCAATTATTTGGGAATATAAGGGCGAACCTGTAATTAGCAATATTGCTGTAGGCGGGACGACTACCTATTTCTTAACAGAAAACAATAGACTAATAGCATTAAACACCTATACAGGCGAAGTTCTAGGGGAATTGGCTTTTGCTCCCCGTTTTTCGCATGATTTTGACTTTATTAATACATCAATTGTAGTAGCAGCTGATGGCGATCTAGTTGCTGTTTATTTTGAGGACAGCACACAATTATCGGTCTTTCGTTTTGCAAATGCTGTAAAATGAATTAGGTCAAGGTTATTTACATTTCCCAACAAAGCGGACAGCAAAGATACTACCTGACCTTTCTGGCTGGACAGCTTCGCCAAGTCCGCGTGACAGAGCGGAGTCCATGCAAAGCGTTGGGCTAGTTCGCGCAATGGGAGTTTAAAGAATGCGTATTATTATTTCTTCTGTAGTTTTGATAATTGTCCTGTCTGCTTGTACTGTAACAAGTCAAAATGTTCAGACCCCACCCCAATCAACTATTATTCCATCATCAACTAACACGAAAGCACCAACAGCTGCAATTCAAGCATCTAAAACGCCCTTACCTTTACCGTCCACAACACCAGTACCACTTTCATTAATTCTTGCAGATTTTCCGCTTATTGTAGGAACAACTTGGGAATATTCTGCTGAAATATCCTATCAAGATCCAAACGATTATATGAAGTTGCTTACTTGGAAAGGGATCATCACAGAAAAGGTTATTGATAAAAGGGCCATAGAAGGCGGGATAGTTATATTTACGATACAGGAAGATTTAGAACCAACTCCACCAGAACAAGTTTGGAGGCGTTCAAGGAGTTTTGAATACACAGTATCAGGTGATGGGGTTTTTGAAGGCAACATGAAGATTTATCAATATCCTATTGAAGATAATATGAAGTGGAAAGCATTTTCTGGTTTTGACTATGAAATGTTAGCCCAACCGATTGAAAATGTAAAAACACCTTATGGAGAATTAGATAATTGTTATGTATTCATAACTGCCACAAATCCAGATACATCTATAGATACTTTTTGCAAAGGCATTGGATTTGTGGAGCACTCTTACAGGCATCATGGAACACCGCAAGATGAAAAATTTGTATTATCTTCATTTATACTTGGGCAACCATAAACGCAGGCTAACAAAGCGGACAGCAAAGATACTACCTGACTTTTCTGGTGTGATGGCTTCGCCAAGTCCGCGTGATGGGGCGGAGTCCATGCAAAGCGTAGGGCATTCTCCTTGCAAATCATAGGATAAGTATGTTTACAGTCAGAGAAAAACTTCCAAACTTTTGGAATCTATCCCAAAAAACTGCATTCGCCTTACGGGCGGGGAAATTTTCTAATTGGGAGTCATTAATTCAAAAAATAAATCCGCTTCTGGATGAAGGTTTTATTGAAGATATGGATAAGGTTATCCCTGGATGGAGAAAAATTGCAACTCTGCATGATGGGCAAACAGCACTTCATACTTTACTTGTATTTTCTCTATGTCTAATTTTGCCCGAATACACTCTAGCAGACGAACAAACTTGTATCGAAATCGAATGGGCAGCAGTTTTGCATGACTTAGACAAAAATCTTGCGAGAAGTGATACCGCCCATCCTTTTCGGTCAGCAGCGGTTGTTGCGCGAATTATGCCCGAATTAGGTTTTGAACTTCTGCCGAACATCAATGAAACTGATTTAGAAACATGGTCAAATCTGGTGATGTCTGCTCAACGTCCAGATGGCGAAAGAATGATTCACGACCATTCTTCTTTGAAGGAAATCATTGATGGCATCTACAAATGCTGGGGGAAAGACAGTTCAGCAACTCGCATTTTAAAAGCAGTATTGCTTCACCAATCATTACCCACATTGAAAGAATGGAGCAATGCGGTTTTACTTACTGATGATGAACTCTCTTACACCCTCACATTAAGTGATATGAAAGTTCTTGGCGCGCTCATGGTTGCAGACTCGGATTCGTGGAATATTTTCGCTGAAGTCCGCAGATCATTCCTTTTTGAATTACGAGCAAGCAATGCAAAAACACGCAGCAGAATTCAGAATATGGTTAAAATAGGTGAGTCCTCTAAAAGATAAAATACCAACAAAGCGGACAGCAAAGATACTACCTGACTTTTCTGGCTGGACAGCTTCGTCAAGTCCGCATGACGGGGCAAGTATCCCCTATCGGGGACGAGCCGCAAACCATTGGGCAACCCAAGAAAAAAATATCGTAAAGATTTGCGATCACAATAATTGGTTTAGCCATAAACAATAATGGCAGATAATAAAACCATCGTAAAAAGGAATTAACGATGCTTGAAAAAATTATCATTCGCTTTGCTGAAAATATTTCCTTACGTCTTATCACAATTGGATTCATTGTCGCCATGGTAATAGGTATTCCAACTTGTTGGGAAGGCGCCTCTTATCTCAGTTTGCTGATAGATGCCCCTTTTGCAAGTACGTTCTGGGGTCTATTGATATTTGGCGTCACAGGGTCGTTGGGAACATCGTTTTTAGTGATTTATCCTATAGAACGTTGGTTTATTCGCGATAAAGCGAAAAATTCTTGGAAATGGGTAGTTATAAGACTTATATGTTTCCTTCTAACAAGTTTCCCGACCTCACTTGGTACTTTATTTACTGTGCGAACAGGTATGCAACAATACCCTGCTATTGTAGAGTCAATTTATTTTGTACAAGCGGTTACAGCTACATTTATGGGCAGCCTTCTACTTACTCTTGCCGAGCAAATTATAAAAATAATACAAAAACGTGAAAATAAATTGAAGGCAGAAATTGTAGAGTTGCGCATTGAGATTGACCACATTAAGAGACAGAAACAAGTAGCGGAGATAACTGATTCCGATTTTTTCCAAAATTTAAAACAAAAAGCTGAAGTAATGCGAAAAGAAAAAAACGTACCTAATGCTCTAAGCAATGTATCGTCATAATAATAGCGAGTCTGGTATTCCAGCAGTTGTCCAACAAAGCGGACAACAAAGATACTACCTGACTTTTTTGGCTGGACGGCTTCGCCAAGTCCGCGTGATAGGGCGGGGTCCAAAGTGTTGGTCGGCTGGATATAACATCTTGAAGATAAATGGGAATAAAAATAATGTCATCAAGTTACACGATTGAAGGAAATATCCCTTTCGTAATTAAAGCAAGAAATCAAGCAGGACAAGTTTTACTCCCAATTTGGATATTACTTTTCATTGCATGGGGCTATTTTCAAACAAAATTCATCATTTTATTTAGCCGTTCCTTCATGGCATTGGTGAATGCGGAACCAAGAGAAGGAATCAAGATAATTTATAATCCGCCATATCTTGAGCAAATAATCGAAACAATCATTTGGATAATGTTTATAAGTGCATTTATTATAGGTGTGGCTCTTGGATTCTTATTTGGTATTTTTGTCTTACAAGAAATATTGTGGCGGACTTTGGGAACTGAAACTATAGAGATTTCAAAAGAACAAATAATTTGGTCCCGTCAAATTCCGTTTGTTCGTCTTGCCAAAAAATATCCTATTTCATCGTTATTGAAAATCAAAGTCTTACTACCTGAAAATATCGAAATCAAGAAGTTAGATAAAATTCGCCCAATGTTAGTACTTTTTCGCGGCATGGGCAGTGGCGCAATTTCACTTCAATACGAAAAAGAGACAATTGGCATCTTTGGTTTGATAAAAAGCATGGATGCAGAAATTATTCTAAAAAGGCTCAAAGATTTAAGTTATATTGATTTACCGATAGAAGTATAATTTTTCAAAACCTCGCCCGATAACGATACTACCTACCTTTTCTGGCGGGACGGCTTCGCCAAGTCCGCGTGACGGGGCGGAGTCCATGCACAGCGTTGGGCGCTGGGTCAGGAGAAAAACAAAGTGCATCTGAATAAATTATTTTCCTTTATTTTGGCTTTGAGTTTCTTTACTCTTGGGTGTAATTCAACTTCCGCAACAAACACACCCGATGAATTATTAGATGATGTTGATTTCCCCACTCCGACTTTGCAAATAGGGACACCTCAGCCATTATGCGCTATAAATTCAAGTTACCAAATTGGGCTAAGCGATCTAAATAAGCCTATTTCAGAATGTAATCTGTATTTTCATGTAGTTTTCCCAATTGCTGATCCAGACGAAAGGTATTTTCAAGTTATCATCCAACCAGATAAGCCTTTCACCTTTGACGAGAATGGATTTGTCGACTTCACCAACTTAAATCAAATTATCCCGTATTGGTATCGTTGGGTTATAAAAAATCAGCAAGGTCAAGTTGAAAGAGCATGGTTGGCATATTTTATTAGAGGTAGAGATGGCTTGTATCACACCATTGTTTCTCAACCTGAACAAGATTGGCAAAACTCATACCTGGAAATCTTTTTTGAAGATGTGAACAAAGATGGCGTGAGAGAAGATGTAACTTATGAAATCATTGTAGGTGAATTTCTTTCAAAGGTGACGAATCCGTAAAATGCGCCCAACAAAGCGTGCACCTGCCCCACCCGCCCTTCGGGCACCCTCCCCAAATGCGACATTTAAATGTGGGAAGGGATTCAAAGTAAACAGGTCGTATTTGGAGAGGGATCTCCGTTGAGCTTTTTCTGGCGGGATGGCTTCACCAAGTCCGCGTGACGGGGCGGGTCCATGAAAAAAGGAGATAAAATAGAATGGTATCAGTAAGTCTATGGATATTTTTTCCTCTTGCTATCACCTTACACAATATGGAAGAAGCCATTTGGCTACCAAAATGGTCAGAGAATGCGAAGCAATTCCATAAGCCTGTTGAAGCAAATGTTTTTTATTTTGCAGCTATCTTTGTAACGCTTCTTGCATATCTATCAACTTTTTTAGCCATTGCCTTTCCTTCATCATGGGTCTGGAAAAATATTTTTCACGGTTTCCTTGGAGCCATGATCTTGAATATATTTTTTCCACACCTTGTTTCAACAATTATTTTGCGTAAGTATTCCCCAGGTTTAGCCACCGGTTTATTTCTTCTAATTCCCGTAAACTCAATTATCCTATATCAATCAGTTATATTTGGTAATATCAAATTGCCAGATTTAGCACTTTCCATTCTTGTAGTTTCTATTGTTCTCCTGAGTCTTCTTCCGCTCTTTTTCAAAATTGGAGAACAACTGATAAACCAAATCGAAGCATGAAGCATCTTGAAAACCAATAGGAAAACCCGATGTGACAAGCTATTCTGGCGGGATGGCTTCGCCAAGTCCACGTGACGGGGCAGGTGTCCGCATCCCTTTGGTGCATAGGCTGACTCCGGCAGGTTCGAAATTTAATTTATTTCTGCCTTGACAAAATAGAACGCGCGTTCTAAAATCTCATGCAGGAAAATGACCATGAGAAAAATAATCGCTTCATCAGTTAATACCTTAGGTGGAGTAGCATGACTGAGACTCTAAAGATCATTAATGCCGGGCTTTCGTTTTTTCTCGAACTCGCCATGCTTGCCTCCTTGGGATATTGGGGATTTTATGGAGACAAAAGCACATTAGCAAAATGGAGTCTCGGCATCGGTCTGCCAATCCTGGCAGCCATCATTTGGGGACTATTCCTTGCTCCAAGGGCAGCCAATCGGTTGGGAAACATAAGCGGCAATCTCCTTTCACTGATTCTGTTCTTGCTGGCAGCAACACTCCTCTATTACACACAACACACCCTGTTAGCCATCATTTTTGCCTCTATAGCCGTTGTGAATCGAGTGCTTATCCTTCTCTGGAAACAATGGGAATGAACTCAGCTGGAATATGCTGTACCTGCACGCGAATCAAAAATTAGGAGTGTTTAGCCATGTTACTTAAAGAAAGAACTGCTATCGTCTATGGAGCATCAGGGGCGGTTGGAGGCGCGGTCGCTCGTGCATTTGCGCGAGAAGGCGCAAGGGTTATTCTGGCAGCAAGGCGACCAGGTCCACTTGAAGAAGTATGGAAAGACATTAGAAGCCGGGATGGTTTGGCAGAGATGCTGCCAGTGGATGCAATGGATCGCAGTGCAGTAACAAACCATCTGGATGAAGTGACCGATCGCTTCGGTCCAGTGACCTTGATGTTCAATGCCGTCTCCTGGGACGATTTTCAGGGGCAAGTGTTATCGGATATGCCCTTCGAGCAGTTTTTCTCTCCAGTTCAAGCAGGGCTTACAACATGGTTCCACACGGGAACAGCCCTCGCCAAACACATGTCTCAGCATGCAGGCGGCACCATCTTGGGAATCACAGCCAATGCGGGTCGTGAGCCTCAATTTGGTGTGGGCGGCTTTGGTGTAGCTTGTGCCGCCGTGGAACACTATCTCAGACAGTTAGCGGTTGAGAATGGTCCAAAGCAAGTGCGAGTGTGCTGGGTCCGTTCGCCCGGCTCGCCGGATGCACCCGGTGTGCGCGATGCTTGGCAATTATATGGAGACCGCAACGGCTTGACCTTCGAACAAGTCCATGAAGAATTCGCAAAGAATATCCCATTGCGGCGTGTGACAGCCTTAGCCCAAGTCGCCAACGCTGCTGTCTTATTGGCAAGCGATCTCGCCTCAGGGATGACCGCAACCATGGCAAACGCCACCAGCGGCGCACAGATTGACTAGTCGCACAACAAAAAGAGGTCTTGGTTTAACCAAGACCTCTTTGCTTTATATATCCACACTATCGTGCATATCCGGGTAATGCACCCGGTCCATGCCCTGCCCTTTGAGCAATTCTTTCAAGGTCATGGCTTGCTTCTCTTCGCCGTGGACCAGATAAATATCCTTTACACTTGCCTTCACACCGGTGGCATACTTTACGAGCAGGTCTTGCCCAGCATGACCAGATAACCCGCCGATCGTCACCACCTCACAATTGCGCTTGTAAATGTCACCAAAGATGCGCACTTCAGGCTCACGGTCTGCCAAGCGGCGTCCTAGTGTTTCTGGCGCTTGCCACGAGACGATACAGATCGTATTGCGCGGATTCTCAACATTATTGCGGATGTGATGCACCACCCGCCCGGTTTCCGCCATACCCGAAGCGGATATGATCACCATCGGGTCGGTCCGCTCGTTCAAGGCTTTCGACTCATCCACCGAACGAACATAATTCAACATCGGGAAGTCCAGCGCCGGGTGACGCGAATCGCGCACAAATTCCTTGGTCTCATCGTCAAAACATTCCAGATGATTCTTGAAAATATCCGAAGCCTTCACCGCCAGCGGACTATCCACATACACTGGCACGCGCGGCACATCACCTTCATACATCATCTGGTTCAAGTGATAGACGATCTCTTGGGTACGTCCCACCGCGAAAGCAGGCACGATCACTTTGCCGCTGCGCTCAATCGTCCGCTTGACCGCTTTCCGAAATTCATCGAATGCCAATGCCGGGTCGTTGTGGCTCTTGTCGCCATATGTACATTCCATGATCATATAATCCGCATGGGTCGGCAGAACCGGGTCACGCAGCAAAGGCAGGTTAAAGCGACCAATGTCACCAGAGAACCATAAATGGATCTTTCTGCCTTTTTCTTCGATCTGCAACGACACACCTGCAGAGCCGAGGATATGCCCCGCCTCATAAAAACGCGCCACCACACCGGGAATCGGCTCGAAGGCTTCTACATAATCCACGCCTGTGAACATGCCAGCAACTTCTTCCGCATCTGCCTTTGTATACAGCGGCTCAACCGGTTCCTCACCACGTTGCGCCCGTTTCTTATTCACATACTCAGCATCTGATTCTTGAATATGACCCGAATCCGCCAGCATGGTACTGGCAATATCCTTGGTGGCATGTGTCACAAAAATATTGCCCTCATAGCCCTGCTTCACTAAATTAGGCAAATTCCCCGCGTGGTCAATATGTGCATGCGACAAGATTACTGCATCCACGCCCTGAGGGTCATAATGAAAATTTACATTCCGAGCATAGGCTTCCGCCCGCTTGCCCTGATACATTCCGCAATCCAATAAAAGTTTTTTGCCGTTGATCTCCAGCAAATGCTGGCTGCCTGTCACTGTATGCGCCGCGCCGTGAAAGTTAATTCGCATGCTTTACTCCTAAAGTTTTCAGGATCTGCTTGCCAAACTTCTCGAACCGAGCCGGAGCATCCTTCATCAATAACTCCAATTCCGCCAGATCCTGCGGCGGATGTTCAGATAAAACAGCCAGATACGGCTTGGGCAGGATGATATCGGACTCAACATGCAAGTCGATGCCCGCTTTCTTTCTCCACACCTTAAGCTTTTCCAGCCGCTTCAAAACCGCATCATCCCTACGTTCAGCCTGCTTCCGCTCTACCAGCGGAGCTTCACTCCCATGCCGAATCGCACTTAAGACCATGTCACCCCACAAACGGATCTGCTTCTCCGAAAGTCCCGCCGCCGAAAGGTCCACCTTCGCCTCCGGTGGGTCCTTTGCCAACGCGATCAAGACATCATCCATCATCACTTTATAAGGTGGGCGATCCAGGCGCTCGGCTTCACGGTCGCGGAATTTACACAAGTGCGCCACCACCGTCAACTCACGCTGTGAAAGATCCTTGCGCCCCGAAAAACGCTCCCATGAAGCTCCATTCGACCTCGGCTTGGCATCTTCAAGGCGGCAGGCACGCTCAAAATCTTCTTTCGCAAAATGCAGGCGTTCTTTTTCCTTCAACTCAGCTTCCAACACATCGCGCAGGTCGAAGAGATAATGTGTATCGAGCCGCGCATAATGGATCTGATCCTTCGAAAGCGGGCGCTCAGCCCAGTCCGCTTTTTGGTGGCGCTTGTCCGTTTTGATGCCGAACTTATCCCCTAGCAGTTTATCCAACCCAACTGCAGGGTAGCCCAGCACACGCGCTGCATGCATCGTGTCAAAAAGATTATTGAATGAAAACTTAAAGTCACGCCGCAAACAGATCAAGTCATATTCAGCTGCGTGAAAGATTTTCTCAATATTCGGGTTGGCAAAAATGGGGGCAAGTGGGCTAAGGTCATGCAAAACAAGCGGGTCCACGAGATAATCCGCTTGTGATGAGGAGAACTGAGCCAGACAAACCTGCTCACGAAAGGCATGCAGGCTGTTGGATTCGGTATCAACCGCCACACGCGTCTGTGAGGCGAGATCCTGGGTCATCTTATTTAATTTTTCGGTAGTATCGACCCAAATGGGCGGCGATAGGGCTTCGGACATATTCGCAGATTATAAACCCAACAGCACAGAAGCGAAGAAATTCATCACTTGCATAATCATTTCAGGTGCAACACAGCCAACAGGCGGTCATAGCCGATCTGAAGGTAATACGACACGATCAGCACCACAATGGATGCAGGCACCGCATTGAATGCAACCTCTCCGCCAAAGAGAGCGGGATCCACAACTAGTGCCAAGCCATACCAGATCGGTCGATGCAGTAAATAGGCAAAATACGAAGCCACCGAAAGGAATGTCCATACCTTCCAATTTCCAAGCTTTGTCCGAAAGATGGCAAGCCACAACAAAACCCAGGTAAGGATGTAAAAATTATCAGCAAGGATGTATAACCCGTTGCGCCATTCCAACTCCGCCACTTGCACCAGCCAGAATACCCAAACTGCCAGAGCCGCCAGCAGGGCTTTATACACAAAAGGAAGTTGGAGCAAACGTTCTCGTAAATCTTCCAGCCGAAAAAAGTAAACGCCTGCCAGGAACACAAAAAAGTACACGAAAAAGCGCTGGTCAAATAAACCACTAAATAGATGCACGATGTAGACGATAACGAAGATCACCGCCGAAACCAGAAGCAACACAAGATTCGAGCGTATCTTCCACAGCAAAATCCCGAAAACAATATAGAACACAAATAGCAGACTGATATACCAAAGCGTCAATAGCGGCTTGACAAAGGTCGGCGAAAAAATCACCTGCAAATTAAGAAAGTAGACCAGTGTATCAAATTTCTTCAGCGTAAACATCATGGTGAAAAAGATAAAAGAAAACCAATACGGCGGGAAAATTCGTACCAAGCGCGAGCGGATAAATTTCAAAATCCCTTGTGAATACCGCTGGATCGACATATCAAAAAAATAGCCGCCCAAAAAGAAAAAAGCGCCCAACAGGAACGCCCCTACAAAAGCAGAAACCGGATTAAGGGCAAATAAACCGAATACCGACAACCCAAACACATGAGCATGCAAAAGTAATAGCAAAAAAATACTTAGCCCACGTAGGGCTTCAAACTCAACGATCCGGCTTTTTGACTCGGTCATAATTCCTTCTCCATTACTTTTGCATCTTCGCCGTCACTGTAATAGGACTTCCACATATCAATGGATACATACCCATCCTGTTCATAGAGCTGGATCGCTCCCAGGTTGGACATACGCACCGTCAAACGTGAACGCGGCACGCCTAATTTACTTTCGCAGGCTTTCAAGAGCGCCCTGCCGATGCCTCGCCGCCGATAGCGTGGATCCACTGCAATGGTGGCGATCCAGCCCCACCCGTCGCGCGGACGCGGGTCTCCTGCAACAAAGCCGACCATGTGGTGGTCCTCCACGGCTTTCAGTCGCACCACATCAGGGAAGCTTAGCACAGCCATCAGATCAAAAAGAGGCCAGGCATCGCGGTCAAAACTTTCTTTTTCCAATTTACGAAGTGCATTCAGGTCCAGGATTGTGGCGGGAACGATTTCCATCGGTACAAATTGTATCAATAAAAAAAGTAGAAAGTGGAAATTCCACTTTCTACTTTTCATTTGCGTTCTTTCTACTTTACTTCTTTACATCCTTGCCCAGGAAGTTATCCAGCATGCTGGTGAATTCCATCGGGAAGATGTACTTGGTGGAGGGACTGTTGCCGATGTTCTTGAGCGTCTCGAAGTATTGTAGGGTCATGGTCTTCTGGTCGACGGTCTTGGCTGCATTGTAGATGGCTTCGAGCGCGACTGCAAAACCTTCTGCACGTAGAGCCTGCGCCTGCTTTTCGCCTTCAGCGCGTAGGATGTTGGATTCGCGCTCACCTTGAGCCTGCAAAATGGCGGCTTGTTTTGTACCTTCAGCGCGGTTCTTCGCGGCTTCCTGATCACCCATCGATTCGGTCACGAGCGCGCGGCGGACACGTTCCGCTGTCATCTGGCGGTTCATTGCATCCTGAACATCACGCGGCGGAACGATCTCACGGATCTCAACATTAGTAACTTTTACACCCCAGCGCCCTGTCACTTCATCGAGGCGGGTGCGGAGCATGGTATTGATATGCTCACGTTGCGACAACACATCATCGAGCATGATACCGCCGATGACGGCGCGAAGCGTGGTGGCAGCAATACCAGCGGCAGCGGCTTCAAAATTACTTACCTGTAAAACAGATTCGGATGGGTCTAATACTTTGAAATACCACAAAAAGTCAATTGAGATCGGCGCATTGTCTTTGGTAATTGAAGTTTGCTGGGGAATTTCACGCACCTGTTCGCGCAAATCTGCTTTTACAGAGCGGTCAATGACAGGGATAAGCAAAACGACCCCGGGTCCTTTCGCTCCCACACAACGACCAAGACGGAACACAACCAGGCGCTGATATTCCGGTACGATCCGGATTGCATTTGCCAGAAAGATAAAGCCAACCAGAAGTACAGCACCAACGATACAAACCAAACTACCGCTTAGGATTTCCATGGTTTCTCCTTATTAATATTTAGCCTGTTTCAGCTTTTTCTATTTCAACCACAAGAGTAAAACCCTCGCGGCGAACCACACGAACATGACTACCAACGGGAATATTATCGCTCCCGCTTCTTGCGGACCACATTTCTCCGGCTACGAATACGCTCCCATCATCATCGATTTCTGTGCGCGCTTCGCCCACCTTTCCCACCAATCCTTCAAGATCATGCGCTGGGCGGGCAGACGCCGCCTGCACCGACTTGCGGACAACAATCCAAAGGAATGCAGATACCAAGCCTGACGATAACAAGGCAACCAGTGGGTTCACAGCAGGCTTAAAACCATCCACAGCGAACAGAAATACCGAACCAATAACCAGCAACAAGATGGAAACACCAAGATACAATTCCCGCTTTGGCTTTCGAACCGCGTAAAGAAAAGGAACAATACTAATCAACAGCAGAAGTAAAGCCCACCAGTTCACCGACAGGTTATAAATTGCATAGCCTGCCAGCACAACACAAAACAACGCACCCACTTCCAGTAACCCCGTCCCTGGTGTGACGATGGCTAAAAAGCCAAGCAAGATTCCAGTAAGCAGAATCAGGTAGGCAATGTTCGGGTTCAATAGAAAATCCATTTTTGTGCCTCCAAACAATTATACAACACCATTTCTTACTAAGACATACGATTCGCCAACCCCAACGTTGCAAAACCAAATCCTCTAGCGGTTGTATAATGGAACGCGAAAATCAAGCCTGACACAGGAGCACATGTGACACACCAAAAAATCTGCGTTATTGGGCTCGGCTACATCGGTCTGCCCACCGCATCCACCTTTGCCATGCACGGAATCGAGACCCTGGGCGTGGATATCAGCCCAGCCATCATCGAAACCCTCAACCGCGGCGAGATCCACATCCACGAACCTGGCTTGCGTGAAGCCTTTCAAAGCGCACTGCAGAGCGGCAAGTTCAAAGCCGCCCTCAAACCTCAAGAAGCCGACGCTTTCATCATCGCCGTCCCCACCCCCTTCAAAGAGAACGAAACCGGCAATTATCAAGGCACCACCTATAAACTGGCAGATATGCGTGCCGTGATCTCTGCCGCCGAATCGATCGTGCCATTTTTGAGGAAGGGAAATCTCGTCGTGCTTGAATCGACGTCTCCGCCTCGTACGACCTTTGATCTGGTTGCCCCCATTTTAGAGAAGTCTTCGCTGAAAGCGGGTATCGACTTTCACCTGTGCTATTCCCCCGAACGGGTACTGCCCGGACAGATCTTGCGTGAACTGATTGAGAACTCGCGCGTCATCGGCGGTGTGACGCCCGCCTCTGCCCAGGCGGGTTACGATTTATATGCCACCTTCGTTAAAGGACAAATCATCCAAACCGACGCGACCACAGCAGAAATGGTCAAGCTGATGGAGAACACCTACCGCGATGTAAACATCGCCATCGCCAATGAATTCTCACGCCTCGCCGATAAATTTGGCGTGGATGTCTGGGAAGCCATCTCCCTTGCCAGCCTGCATCCACGAGTGAAGATCCTTAGCCCAGGTCCAGGCGTAGGCGGTCATTGCATCAGCGTGGACCCGTGGTTCTTCGTCGAATCTGCGCCAGAGCTGACACCACTGATCTATCATGCCCGTCAGGTCAACGACTCACAACCTCAATTTGTAGTGGACCTCATTCGGCAGGCATTGGGCAACCTGCAAGGCAAACGGATTGCCGCGTTGGGGCTTGCCTACAAACCCGATGTAGATGACCTGCGCGAATCACCCGCCAATGAAGTGATTCACCTACTGCAACATGAAGGCGCATCTGTGAAAGCGTGGGAACCGTTCAAACCCGAAGCGAAACTGCCTAGTATTACCATGGCTTCGTCGCTTGATAATTCTATCAAAGATGCAGATGCGATTGTGTTGTTAGTAAAACATACAGAGTTTGCCAACTTCAATCCCGCCGACATTGCCGTGAAAACAAAAGCACGCATCGCCATTGACACCGTCAATAGCTGGAATGCGTCTGCATGGAAAAGCGCAGGCTTTCAATTCTTCCGCCTTGGCGATGGCAAATCAGCGACCGGAAATCAAACTTCGGAAGTCAAATCTTGAAAATCCTAACCGTCTTTGGCACACGCCCTGAAGCCGTAAAAATGGCACCAGTAGTAAAAAAACTGGCAGAAACGCCAGGCATTGAGGCGCGAGTTTGTGTCACTGCCCAACATCGGCAGATGCTCGATCAAGTCTTGGAGTTGTTCGATATTCATCCGCATTACGATTTAAATCTAATGCGTGAAAATCAATCGCTGGCTGGCTTGAGCGCCGAGATCCTCACCCATCTTGATCCTATCCTCGCGGATTTCAACCCTGATTGGGTGTTGGCTCAAGGTGACACGACCACAGTTGCAATGACCTCGCTGCTTTGTTATTACCGTCGCATTCGCTTTGGGCACGTGGAAGCCGGTTTGCGCACGCACGATAAATGGGCGCCTTTCCCTGAAGAGATCAACCGTCGCATTGCCGGGGTGATCGCCGACCTGCATTTTGCACCAACAAACTGGTCGAAGGGAAATCTTCTACGCGAAGGCGTGGATGAGAACATTATCAAAGTGACAGGCAACACGGTGATTGATGCTCTGCAATTCGTAGCACAACAACCCGAGCCGGAAGAGGTACGTGTTCTATTGGCGAAATTAAGATTAAGCAATGAGAAACGAGAAACGAGCGAAAATTCGCCGCTCGCTTCTCGTCGCTTGATTCTCGTAACGGCACATCGGCGGGAAAATTTTGGGGCGCCAATGGAAAATATTTGTAATGCATTGCTACAACTGGCGAGTCGTGGTGATGTAGAGATCGTTTACCCCGTTCATTTGAACCCGAATGTGCAGGAACCGGTCAATAAATTATTAAAAGGCGTGGAGCACATCACCCTCCTGCCGCCGTTAGACTATCTGCCCCTCGTCCACTTGATGAAACGTGCATATCTAATTTTGACCGACTCAGGCGGAATTCAAGAAGAAGCACCTGCCTTTGGCATTCCGACTCTGGTATTACGCGATGTCACCGAACGCCCAGAGGGAGTCGATGCGGGGACGCTCAAGCTCACTGGAACCGAAACAGCTCAAATTACGGCAGAGGCGAGCCTGTTGTTAGACAATCCATCCGCTTATCAAGCCATGTCACAGGCGTCGAATCCATATGGCGATGGGCATGCTGCAGAACGAATCGTGCGAGAGCTTCAAGTATTGTAGGGGAAACCCTTATTGAATTCCGCGATAACTGATTGTAATGTCTAGTCAGAGGTTTCTGTGTATAATGACAACGGTCAAAATATGAAGAAGAAATTTGTTCAAGCGGCACTTGCAATCCTGCTCCTGACAGTTTGGAGTCCTGTTTACGCACAAACAACAGACACCCAATATTTTAGCGAGACCGGGCACAATGTGGCTGGGGAGTTTTTAGCCTTTTATAATGCCAACCCCAATGCATTGAATCATTTTGGCTACCCGATCACCGAACAATTTAACAGCCGCGACGGAAAGACCGTGCAATATTTTCAGCGAGCACGTTTTGAATTGAATGCCAACCTACCCGAAGGGCAACGCGTGACGCTGACGCAACTGGGGCGTGAGACGTACGTCACTACAGGTATATTGAATGTGGGCAATTCCTTTGCCTGCCGCACCTACCCTGAAACGGGCTTCCCGGTTTGTTTTGCTTTCCTTGAGTTCTTCGATGCCAATGGCGGCGTTACTCAATTTGGTTACCCCATCTCTGGCTTTGAATATCACGAGAATAAGATCGTTCAGTACTTTGAACGCACCCGGCTGGAATGGCAACCCTGGCGTGCAGAAGGTTACCGCGTGGTGATCTCAGACCTGGGACGCGCCTACTTCGATAAACTCGGCGAAGACCCTGCCTTGCTCACACCGGTCAGTCCGCTGGACAATGCCCCCCGTGTGGTCACAGACTTGCGCGTCCGTGCTTTTGTATTGAAAGCTGTTACGCTCGCAAGTGACAACCAGTCGTTCTTCGTCATCGTGCAAGATCAGAACATGCAACCCGTGTCAGGCGCGAACTGCACCGCAGAAGTCCATTGGCCCAACGGCGCCAAAGATTCAACTGTCATTCCCAGCGACGTGAATGGTGTCGGCATCTTTTCACTCAATTTCCAAAATCAACCCTATGGCAGCCTGATCTATACTGACATCACCTGCACATACAATACACTCACAGACAAAACCACAACGTCTTTCAGAATCTGGTACTAAAAAACCTCCCACTTGCGGAGTTTTTTTATAATATTTCCTTCAATTCAAACACCGGACCATCTTTACAGACCATCTTCCAATCATGTCGGATCGTCAATGCACAGACGCCGCAATCTGCTAAAGCGCCACAAGGCATAGGTGTGCGGATGAGAACCTGCGCTTCCAACTTCGCCGTCACTTGTTCTTTGCCTCCCAACCTTTCACTTAACTGATTTAGATTCTCCCTACTCACGTCTAGGGCGGCGTAATCTGCCCATTGCAGCGCATCGAACAGACCTTGCAAGGGCTGCACTTCAACGGCTTCGGGCAAATCTCCAACTTGCGTATCGGTCACTACTACAATGGCGGCATTGAGTTTAAGAGCAATATTAATTAAGCCTGACAAACGGGCGGGTGAATCGTCAAAAGCTACCAGCACCACTTTCCGCGCTGAGGGTGGGAGTGTGAAACCATGCCCAATCGGTCCACGTATAGTGAGTGATTGACCCGGACGCCAGTCCGTGGGTAATGGAGCCGCACAGCGAAACCCACCTTGAGGGCTGGGCAGGCTGAAGAAAAGAGGAACAGGCAAAGGCGCGTTGGAGCCGTCGGCATGGGCAAGCAGATACTGCCCGGGTGTTGGAATCAGCTCGGGCGGGCAGGCGATGCGGGCGGAGCCATCCAAAAAGAGTTCTTCGAGTTTCGCGCTGGTGGTTTTCATTTGAAAAATCTTAACATGCTTCGATGACGTATGCAAGAAGGTTATAATCTCATCTATTGAATTTGGAGGAACCATGAATATTTCTAGTCTGTTACAAGGAATTGCTTCGTTCGCCTGGATCGGTCTTATCGGTATCCTAGTGGCGATTTCGATGCGCGCCACCCGCAAACAACCTGTGGGCGGCTTAAGCACTGCAGCGATCGTGCTGCTCGTTGCAGCAGTTTTACTTACCAGTATTGGCGCGGGGATTGTATTCGTCGAGCCGGATGAACTGGCTGTCGTCGTGACCGTGCTCGGTGAAGGTGGTATTCGCCCAGAACCGCTCGACTCGGGTTTGCACTGGATCGTTCCATTTGCTGAACGTGTGGAGCGCTTCCCTAAAACAAACCAAAACTACACCATGTCTTCGGTGGCTGATGAAGGGGCACAGAATGGCGATGATTCCATCCAAGTGCGCACCAAGGATGGTCAGCAGGTTTACATTGATGCATCTGTAATTTATGCCGTGGATCCGCTCAAAGTGGTGCAGTTATATTCCACTTGGCGATCCAATTACGAAGATCAGTTCGTGCGTACCCAGGCACGCGGCATCATCCGTGATGTGGCTTCGCAATATGGCGTGGAAGAGATCGTCAGCACAAAACGCGAAGAAATGGCAAATTCAATTACTGACCAGTTGGTTACGATCTTTGCCGAGAACAACCTGATCTTACGCGACTTCGTTCTACGCAATATCCGTTTCAGTGATGAATACGCCGCCGCTGTAGAGCAGAAACAGATCGCCGAACAGCAGGCTCAACAGGCAAAGTTTGTGGTCGAGCAAAGAAAACAGGAAGCCGAGCAGGCTCGCCAGGTGGCGCAAGGCTCTGCAGATGCGGCTGTGATCGCAGCGGAAGGTGCAGCTCAAGCACGTTTGATCCAAGCACAGGCAGAGGCAGAAGCGAACCGCTTATTGGCTGAGTCGCTCACGCCGGAATTGATCCAGTATCAATATATTTTGAACCTTGCGCCGGGTGTTCAAACTATCTTTATCCCCAGCGACCAGCAATTTATTTTGCCATTACCTGACACAACAACGACTCCTTAAAGGATAAAGACCTGACAGGTTCTCAAGAACCTGTCAGGTCTTTTAATATAAGTATGCCCATTCCTCAAAATGGACGTGAGATCCGCCTGACGACTTTGTCGGCTTGTGCGGGTTGAGCGTCTAAGCTAAGCGCCGAAGCGCTGACGCAGGTTCTGCGTCCTGTCAAAGATATTTTTGACCCTGCTGCATATCCCGACTTACTGATCGGTCTCGAGTCGCCGGACGATGCGGCGGTGTGGCGTTTAAGTGAGGACCAGGCAATCGTCATCACAACCGATTTTTTCACGCCGGTCGTGGATACTCCTTATGAATACGGTGCAATTGCGGCGGCAAACAGTTTGTCGGATGTTTACGCGATGGGCGGGCGTCCGTTTTTGGCGTTGAACATCGCCGCCCTGCCAGATAATCTCCCGGCGGAGATCTCCAGCGAAATTCTGCGCGGCGGGGCAGAGAAGGCGCGCGAAGCAGGTGTGGTCATTGCGGGCGGACACACAGTCAAAGATAAAGAGCCGAAGTTTGGGTTGGTCGCGATTGGGTTTGTGCATCCACAAAAGATCATCAGCAAAGGCGGGTTGAAACCCGGTGAAGTGTTGGTGCTTACCAAACCGCTCGGCGGCGGTGTGACGACGACTGCGCTTAAGCAGGAAAAAGCCGAAGAGACACACATCAAAGAAGCAATCGAATGGATGTCGCGTTTGAATAAAGCTGCCGGGCAATTGGCAGTGGAATTCGGAGCACGCGGCGGGACGGATATCACTGGTTTCGGGTTTCTCGGTCATGCCGCAGAGATGGCAGAAGCCTCTGGTGTTTCATTACAAATTGATTTTTCAGCTCTGCCTTTTCTGAGCGGGGCACGCAAATATGCCGAGCAGGGTATCTTCCCCGGCGGCGCTTTTGATAACAAAGGTCATTTCGAAGGCAGTGTGCAATTCAGCGATCTGGATGAACCTTCGCAAATGCTGCTATTCGATCCGCAGACCAGCGGCGGTTTATTGTTTGGTGTGGCACGCGAAAAGCTCTCCGCGTTGGAAGCCCGTGCAAAGGAATTGAACCAGCCCATCTGGGTCGTTGGTGAGGCGCGCCAGGGCAAAGGCATCGAGGTGCGTTGAGATGTTCCGCATTGGCATCATCGAGCTGGGATTCACTTGCGCGTTGATCTCTCTGGCAATCGTCATTCCGTTGCTGTTCACCCGAGGCTATGCCAAACTGAACAAACGCATTAAGAAGATCGAAGAGAAGGTTTCAAAAAAGCGCTGAGTTTTCAGGTACAATTAGGGTGAAACAAATTAGTAAGAACATCATGTCTGAAATTCCCATAGAACCGGACTCTAGTCCATCCTCCCCCTTATCCCATAAAGCATTTTGCATCTTATCCCCCTGCCGCGTCATGAATCCTGCGGCTGGGCTTAATTTGTTTTTTGTTTTAATTCGCATCCCAGGAAACCATGAGCGTTAACAGTGAAATATTGACCATCCTTGTGTTGATCGTGATCAATGGTGTGCTTGCCATGTCTGAAGCCGCCATGCTCGCTACACGCAAAGTGAAATTACAGCAGCTTTCAAATGAGGGTGATAGAGCAGCCCAAGCTGCACTGGAATTATTGAAACATCCCAACGTTTTTCTTTCCACGATTCAGATTGTCATCACTTTGATCGGAGTATTTGCAGGCGCAGTTGGCGGTGCCACCATTGCCAATGCCTTTGCGTTTGAGCTTGAAAAGATCGAATGGATTGCGCCTTATGCCGAAAATCTGGCGTTTGGTGTGGTTGTCATCACCATCACGATCCTGACCATCTGGCTGGGAGAATTGGTCCCCAAACGAATCGGTTTGCACAGCCCGGAACGAATCACCAAATTGGTTGCAGGACCGATGGTCCTCCTTTCGCGATTATTTTCACCCCTTATACAGTTGATGAGCTGGGGCACCGAGTTGATCCTGTCCCTTTTTGGGATCAAACACTCTGCTGAACTGCCTATTACAGAAGAAGAATTACAAGTGCTGATCGACCAAGGCACACAAGCTGGTGTGTTTGAAGTGGCAGAACAGGATATGGTTGAAGGTGTATTCAGTTTGGGTGATCAACGCGTCTATTCTGTGATGACGCCCCGAACCGAGGTCGTCTGGCTGGATGTGGAAGATAATCCAGATGAAATCCTCGAAAAGATCGGCAACAGCCCTTACTCGCGCTTTCCTCTTAGACAAGACTCGCTTGAAACCATTATCGGCATCGTTAAATCGCGTGATTTATTAGTAACGACATTGGCGAAAAAAGAAATCAACCTAAGAGAATTGGCAAAAGCACCGACTTTTATTCCCGAAACCATGCTTGCTTCGCGAGCATTGGAAGTATTAAAAAAGAACAACACCGAAATGCTGCTCGTTGTAGATGAGTTTGGCGGCGTACAGGGCTTGTTAACCATCAACGATATTCTCGAAGAGATCGTTGGTGTGTTGCAGGATGAGGAACCCCAAGCCACCCAACGCCAGGATGGTTCCTGGTTATTAGACGGAATGTTGGAGGTGGATGAATTCAAAGATATCTTTGAGCTAAGTGAACTGCCACATGAAGACGAATATGAGACCCTGAGCGGGTTTGTAATGACCTCACTGGGGCGCATCCCACAAGCAGCAGATCACTTTGAGTGGAACAATCTGCGTTTCGAAGTTGTGGATATGGATGGGCGCCGGGTCGATAAGGTCCTGGTCACCACCAAACTTAAACCCGCCACAGAATAACGCGCAAAAAGCGCATATTTGTTCAATGGTATAATCCCCGCCCGTATGACTCAAGAAACCAATTCAAGCAAAACCAAGGTCTGCCCTACCTGCGGAACGCGCCTAAGCGAGAATGCCGTCCGCTGTTTGGTGTGTGGAACAGAGTTTTCAGCTCAGCCTGCTCCGAAAGCCGCGAAAAAGACCGAACGCTCTGTGCAAGCTGCTAGTCTGCCGCAGTTGACTCTTAGCCTGCCCGCAGCCATTGGCGCCCTTGTCGTTGTGATCGCTGTGGTTGCAGCCATTGTCTTCTTTGCGGTGCGAGCAAGCGCACCCGTAGGCACTTTCGATGTACCCGAAACTGCCACCCCAAGCGAAACACCTACACCATCCCTGACACCCACAGTTACTTTACCTGCCACCAATACACCAACTGCCACAGAGCAACCGCCTTTTGAATATACCGTCTCTGCGAACGATGGTTCCTGTTCTCAGATCGCCTTCAACTTCAACGTCTCTGTCCAAAGCATCATTGTCTTGAATAATCTGGCTTCCAGTTGTCCGATCTCAGTTGGGCAGGTATTAAGAATCCCCTACCCAACACCTACAGTCCCACCGCCACCCACCAACACGCCACTTTCAGCCGAAGCCACCCGCATCTCATGCGATACCGTACAGATCACGGTTCAAGAGAACGATACACTCTCCAGCATTGCTGCCAATTACGCAATTTCCATGCAAGATATCAAGGAATTCAATGGCTTAACAACCGATAACGTCTTCCTTGGTCAGACGCTACAAATCCCACTTTGTAAACGTGCACCAGATCCGAATCAACCTACACCCACTGCGACGCTTCCGCCTCCTTACCCCGCCCCGAACCTGCTTCTGCCTGCGGACGGCGCTGCCTTCACCCTGGCAAACGACGTGGTCACGTTACAATGGGCATCTGTCGGCGTATTACGAGACGGTGAAGCCTATCAAGTCATCATCGAAGACGTAACTGCCAACCAGACTCGCCGCATTACCGATTACGTCACCGACACCAAATTCATCGTACCGACTTCCTTCCGCCCGAACGATAACGTGGCGCATGTTCTGCGCTGGTGGGTCGTGCCCGTCCTGCAATCTGGCGTGGATGAACAAGGACAACCGATTTGGATCGCGTCTGGCGCCGCCAGCGAAAAACGAGTATTCACCTGGGTTGGGGTTGCCGTACAAGGCACACCCAATCCATAAAAAAATATGCTATCAACTCCCTGCCCCAGCGGCAGGGAGTTTTATAAATCAAACGAGGACTATTATGCTAAATACTGTTTTGAAGATATTTGCCAGTTTACTAATCGCCGCCGGAATCATTTGGATCTTGCAAGGGGTTAACATCCTCCCCGGCAGCTTTATGACCGGCGACCCTCAATGGGCGATCAATGGAGCCATCACCGCCGCGGTTGGAGCCGGGTTGTTCTGGTTCGCCTCCCGCAAAAAATAATGGCGGATACTTATCAAGTTGGAGAGCGAGTGCAAGTGTACCTAGACGAAAAGTTTGGGGAACGTGAAGGTTGGTACACCGGCACCGTCATGCGGATCGAGCCATATTCACAGCATCGCAGCTTTTACTGGGTACGGCTAGACGCGGATGCACAGGCAATTCTACGCATGGTCGAGATCTCGGTATTTAATCCAAAAAACATCAAGCAGGCAGGGTGAAACATCCGTAGGGGTACATCTCATCCCCAACAATAATGAAATCATCATAATGGTCTCGCAATTCAGCTAGAACCGTATCACGTTGTATAATGACTGCAATGCAGTCTACTCCCTTCCTTTATCCCTATATCGCCTCAGTTATCCTGACGATCCTGATGGGCATTTATGCCCTCCGCTTTCGGCGGCACATTGCAGCAGCGCCATTTATCGCCATGTGTTTTTTCGCGGCACTCTGGGCACTCAGCTATATTTTTGAGTTGGGCAGCACCAACCTGGCAGTAAAGACCCTTGCTGTAAAGATCGGCTATTTCGGTGTGATCGGCGTCCCACTTTCATGGACGGCATTCGCTCTCGCATACTCTGGGCGCTCAAACTGGTTAACGAAGAAGAACATCCTGCTCGCGTTGATCTTTCCCATTCTCACTCTTGGTGTGCTTTGGACAGACGCATATCACCATTGGTTTTTTACAGAAATATCCATGCGGAAAGAACCCGTCTTTGGGCTGGTCTTGATCTGGAATCCGCTTGGCTGGTGGTTCTGGCTGCATGCTATATACATTTATGGCATTCTAGTTTTTGCCACTTATTTTCTCCTGCGCGAATACTGGGACAAACGCGAAGTCTATCGCTCACAGATCGTGATCAACATTACAGCCATCGTCCTGCCTTGGATATCGAATGGCATCGTCATAGCCGGGCTGATGCCCATCCGCATCGACATTACCCCGGTCATGTTCTCCGTCTCGATCTTGATCCTCGGCTGGGGCTTTCTGCGTTATCGCCTGCTCGACCTTGTCCCCGTGGCACATCGCGCAGTCTTTGAGAGCATCACCGACGCCGTCATCGTCCTCGATGCAGACCTGCGCCTCATAGACGTTAACCCCGCCGCTTGCGACCTCTTCGAACTTCATCCCCAACAAGTCATTGGAAAACCCTTTCAAACCACGTTTCAATCATGGTTTCAATTAAGTGAAACTGCTCTAAAGACTCACGGCTATCATAAAGACATCGTGATTCAAAACACCGGCAAACCAATGCGCTGGCTTGACCTGTTCGTAAGCACCTTACGGGTATCACCCACACGCAACTACGGGCATATCGTCACCCTGCGAGATGTAACCGACCTCAAGGAAAACGAATCCGCACTGGCAATCGCTCGCGATGAAGCCATGCACGCCAATACCTTCAAAGGTCAACTGCTGGCAAACGTCAGCCATGAGTTAAGAACCCCACTAGGCATCATTCTCGGGTATGCCGACCTGTTGATCCGTAAATCATACGGAGAACTGACAGAAAAACAATTCAGCGTCTTGCACCGCATCAAAGACAGCACTCATTATCTCGATGGACTGGTTTCAGAACTACTCGATCAGGCACAACTGGATAGCGGCAGGCTCAAACTGTCTAATGCACAATTCGAGCCGAGAGAAGTATTCGGGAAAACCTGCGCCCAGCTTAGTGTTTTGGCAGAAGCAAAGAAACTCCAATTTCATTTCAGCATTTCAGAAGAATTTCCTACATCCATTGTGGGAGATAGTCAGCGCCTCAAACAAATCCTTGTCAACCTGATCAGCAACGCCGTAAAATTCACCGAAGAAGGTTCCGTGACCGTTCGCATCTTTATGCCAACTCAAACAACATGGTCCATGCAAATTACGGATACAGGTCCCGGCATTCCACCCGAAGCACAGAAAACCGTTTTTGAACCCTTCAAACAATTACCCGAAGCCGCCAGAGTCCTGCGCAAAGGATACGGGTTGGGTCTTTCCATCACCAAACAGTTAATTAACTTAATGGGTGGTGACGTGCAACTCGAAAGCGAAGTAGGCAAAGGCACCACCTTCACCATCACCCTGCCACTCATCACAGAATTGGAATCTCAGCATGCATAACCCGCCCCTCGCTGCCGTCGTCGAAGATGATCTCTTTCTTTCAGAAATCTATTCAGACGCCCTACGCAGTTCCGGCTTGCAAGTGGAAACATTTTACGAAGGGCAGAGCGCCATGAATGCCCTCAAAGAAATGACTCCCGACCTGATTGTGCTTGACCTCAATCTACCAAATTACTCGGGTATTGAAATTTTTCGTGCCCTGCGCAATAACCCTGCCACCGCCGAAACCTGGGTCCTGATCGTCACAGCGGACCCATCTCAGGCAGTGGAACTTTCTCAAAGCGAGATTGAAAGCCAAAACCTGCTGGTGCTTTCCAAACCCATCAGCGTCGATCAACTCGATCAACTTGCCAAACGACTTACCTTTCAAAAGTAAATTCCCATAAAAAATGATGACATTTGATGCTTTGCGCCCATTGCTTGACCAAGCCCTCGCTTCACGCCCGACCTTGAACGGATCTGGCCACGAAGGAGCGTTTCGCCTCTTCAACGGTTTCTACGAAGGCTACCCCAACCTAGTATTAGATGTGTACGGTCAGACCCTGGTCATTCACGATTACTCCGAAACTCCTGACCTAGACCTCATTCATGAAGTGGTGGAGCACGTTAGAAACTCCCTGCCCTGGCTGCGAGCCGGGCTTCTCAAAACCCGCAATGGACTCACCCAGGAAGAAAAGCGCGGCGTGGTGGTCTTTGGCAATTCCCCCGACCGTAAGATCAAGGAACATGGTGTCTGGTACGCCATTGACCTGACCATGAACCGCGACGCAAGTTTTTATCTCGATACCAGTCACCTGCGCAAGTGGCTCATCGAAAACATGCGCGGAAAATCTGTGCTTAATACATTTGCATACACCGGCAGTTTGGGCGTAGCTGCACTTGCAGGCGGCGCGACGCAGGTGATCCAAACCGATTTAAATCGCCAATTCTTGAATCTGGCAAAAGATTCCTATTCGATTAATGGCTTCCCCATTCAAAAACAAAATTTTATTGCGCAAGATTTCTTCCCCGTGATCGCGCGCTTCAAAACCGGCAAACAGACATTTGATTGCGTCATTATTGACCCGCCATTCTTCTCTGCCACCTCGCGCGGCAAAGTGGACCTGGAGCATGAAAGCGAGCGACTTATCAATAAAGTCCGCCCGCTGATCAACGACGGCGGGACTCTCATTGCGATCAATAATGCTGTGTTTCTCACAGGCGCTGAATATATGGATACCTTGAAAACATTATGCAAAGATGGCTACCTAAGCCTGCGTGAATTGATCCCCGTGCCAGAAGATTTCATTGGTATGAATCGAGTTGGCAAGCCGATTACGGACCCGGCTCCGTTCAATCATTCCACGAAGATTGCCATTCTAGATGTAAAACGAAAATGACCGGCGAAACCGAGCTTGCCAAACTATTGAAAGACATGAAACCAGAACTACATACAGGCGAATATGTTTATTGCCTTGCCACTTCATGGGAGCAAGCCGTTAAGCTCGCGCCGATCGGAATATTTCACGAAAAAGAAGGCGTGACCGTCATCCTCCCAAAACTCACTGCAGAGGAAGCCTCTTTGCCTTATTCAACTGTTTGTGCATGGATTACGTTGACGGTTCATTCGTCTTTAGAAGCGGTAGGCTTGACCGCCGCCGTTTCAAAAGCGTTGACTGAAGCAAACATCAGTTGCAATGTTGTCGCTGCCTATTATCATGACCATATCTTTGTACCTATAAAAGATGGAACCCGAGCATTGCAAGTTTTGAATAAACTGACTGGTGAATAAAATGAAACCCAAAAAATTGATTGAGCAATTCTGGCAAACCATGGAGAGCAACGACTTTTACGCTGTTGCTCAACTCTTGCACGATGACTTCGTATTGGAATGGGTTCAATCGGGTGAACGCATTCGCGGACGCGAAAACTTTGCCAAACTCAATACCGCCTACCCCACCCAGGGAACATGGCACTTCACGATTAATTCCATCGTAGCCGATGGAGATGAAGTAGTGACCGATGTTTCCGTCACCGATGGAACCTTGAGCGACCGGGTCATTACTTTCTCCACCATCCGCGATGGGAAGATATGGAAGCAGGTTGAGTTCTGGCCCGAACCATTCTCAGCGCCTGAATGGCGAACTGAATGGGTGGAGAAAATGTAGGTTAGGGTCTCCACGATGGGGCGTACCAATCAAAATCAGTTGAAAGACCCGGGGCTTGTAAAATGCTGACGACTGATGTTGCCAGATCCACCAGGAACAAGTGACCGCCGGAAGCGGAGGTTGTTTCTTCAATAAGAAGATATTTGCCATTCGGGGAAAATAGCAAACGCCCAACTGTGCTACCTTTATAAACCGACTTCAATTCACCACCTGTACGGGGAATGATGAATACTTCTGCGGCGGGGTTGCCACTGGTTATATTGCCATAATAATTGAACGCGATCAGGCGGCTATCTGGAGACCAGAGCATGGGGTAAATCGAACCGCCCACAAATTGGGCAATGGTCACGGCGTTCGCACCATCTGGCTCCATCACTTTTAGAAAATGATTTTGCGAGGTGTAGTCGTACTCGTCGTAGGCAAAGAACCCAGCATCTGGCGAGGCGATGAATTGTGCTTTAGTGAGCAAAGTCTCGAACATCGGGCGAGACTGTCCATTTGCGGCGCGGACGAGGTAAATGTTCCCAGCCGCACCCGGCAAAGCAGAACGCATGATGACATTCTCGGTATACCAACCATCCATGATGTATGGGCGACCTTCCACTGGTAAATCGGCTGCTATGTTTTTTAACTCGCCGCCGTCTGGGCGGATAATAAAGACCTCTTCGCCACCGACTCCATTTTGGGTGCGGAAGGCAATCCAAGCTCCATCAGGTGACCAGAAGGGCGGGTCAATATACGGGAATTCTGCCAGGGCTTTCCAAGTCTTTGCATTGGCATCGAACAGCCATAATTGAGTCGGCGTGCCGTTTGGGTTGGCTGAGTACGAAAAAGCGGCATACTTCCCATCGGGTGACCAGGCAAGCGCATTGATGGTGTAGTTAAATGCGAACGGAACGGAGATCCGTTCCAAGGACGGGCAATTGATGGGGTCTGTAATACAAGCGGCAGAGACTTTTACCAACTCGATCACGCCACCCGGTTGGCGCGGTTGCAGAAAGAAGTACAACTCACCTGTCTCAACAGTGGAGCCTGGCACAGAAGTTGGTGGTGGCATCACTGCCTGAAGTGTGGGATTGAGCGCTTCGGGCGTAGTTCCCAAAGCCTGGGTAGGCGATTCAGGTGACAGGTCAAAGAGTGAGGCGGGAGTAGGCTGAGGCGAAGAACAAGCCGTTAAGAAGAGTAAGGCCAAAATGAAGATTCGTTTCATAGAGTCTCCTTTTCCAAAAATAGGACGGGGTGGTAATTAAAAAGTTCCCGCTGCCACTCGGACAACGGGAACTTTTTTTACAAACTTACTTAGGGTGTAACGGTGTTGGTGGCGGTCGGTGTGGCAGTAGCCGTTGGCGTTTCCGTGGCGGCGGCTGTCGTTCCAGTTGCTGTGGGAGTTGCTGAAGCTGCGGCGGTGGTACTGGTGGGCGTGGCAGTTACAACAGGAGATGAACTGGAGGCGTTGTAGATGATCGGTGCTGTCCACAAGGCGCGGTCACCCGCGGCGGGACCTGTGGCAAGCACGGTGAGGATAAATTTGACATCCTGACCGACCAGAGAGGAAAGGTCGATCTCAGCATTGTATACGCCGCCTTCGTATTTCTCTACGAAAGCCCAGTATGTGATGACGGATGACGTTCCAGAGACGGAGTAATCCAGACGGAAGACCACATAGCAACTGGTAGCGTTATTCTCACAACCAATGGTCGCGCGGAATTTATCACCGGCTTTGACTTTGTAGCTAGGATAGATGCCTTGAATATAGCCGTTGTTTATGTTCTGCGGAACTGTCAATAAACCGGTGCGAGCATCAATGGTGCCATTTTCTAACTTGGATGGATTGGCGATCAAGACAAAGCCTTTTGCATCGCCATCCGTGCCGGGGCAGGCAAGTTCGCCCGCGCCGCTATACCACTTGGCGGCACAAACATTGGCGGCAAAGTCGTAACTGGTACCCGTTACTGGCGTGGCAGGAGTAACAGGCGTGGAGGGTGTTCCGGGAGTATTGGTCTTTGTGGCAGTGCCGGGGTTGATGCCCGTGCCGCTCACTTTGATCTCAACCCAGAACGATTTTGTCCCTGCGGAGCCAATACCAAAAGGTACGCCTGTGTTGTTCTTCAACTTCCAATATCCGCGGAAGGTTCCGCCAGTGGTTGGAGAAGTCAACGGCAGAGTGATATCCACGGTCTGACCGGGAGCAACGGTGGTTGGGATGAGTGCGGTGTCTGGTCCGCCCATCTTTTCGCCGGTGTCGAAGATGATGCTGTAGTTGGTCCAGGTACAAGTGCCGACGTTCTTCAAACGCCAGGTCTTGCTGAAACCGATGCCGGGCGCAAATGTGGTGCCGTCTGGCACGCTGACATCGGAGATGAACTGAGCGCGGTCACAGGCATTCGGTTGGACGATTCCTGTCTTGGTGGGAGTCGGTGTAGGCGGAGTACCAGTCACAGTCGGCGGAACAGCCGTCGGCGGAGTGGAGCCGCCAGCTCGTGCAATGATTGGGTTGACCCACAAGGCACGGTCACCTATCGGTGTGCCATAAGCAGAGGTGACGAGAATAAAGGTCACATCCTGGTTGGCGAGTCGGCTCAGATCGAGGTTAACGTTATAGGTGAGACCTTCATATTTTTCGCGGAAGGTCCACAGCGTAACCTCGGCTCCATTGCCGATCTTGTAGTACAGGGTATACGCTACGTAACAATTTGTAGCGCCTTGTTCACAACCGATGGTCGCTTGGAAGCGGTCACCCGTTTGAACACGGAAGGCAGGATACACCGCCTTGACATAACCATTGGTGACATTATTGGGCGCAAAGAGCAAGCCCGCCTGTGCCGAGGTCACGCCGCTTTCGAGTTTGGGCTGATCTTGTTTGATCGCAAACCCGTTGGCATTGCCATCGGTACCGGGGAAGGTTAAAGCACCGGCTCCGCTCGACCATGTGGCAGAAGGAGCATTGGCAGTAAAGTCATATCCGGCACTGGTCGTTGAAGAAGACACGCGGATCTCAACCCAGAAAGATTTCTGAGCCGTGGAGCCAATTCCAAAATTGCCGCCGCTATTGCTTTTGAATTTCCAATACCCGAAGTAATGACCCGCACTGGCTGGCGAGGTCATGTCCACAGTGATGTCCACGGTTGCGCCGGGATTCACGGTGGTCGGCAGGGCAAGAGAGGCAGGCGCGCCCATCTTTTCGCCGCTATCAAAGATCAATGAAACATCATTGCTGTTCCAGGCACATGTGCCAATATTCTTGATCCGCCAGGTCTTTTTGAAGGCGGTGTTCGGTGCAAAAGTAGTGCCATCTGGAATGCTAACATCTGCAATGAACTGCGCCCAATAACAGCTCGCAGCACTTGCAGGTTGGGTTGCTCCCGGCGTGGTGGTCAATAAAACCGCCAGCAAGAGCAATGTGGATACTATTCGTAAAACTGATCTCATTTCTTCCTCCATCAAGTCAACTCGGGATTAGGACGTAAAATTTCGGTGAGAAGTTCCCTTTTGACTATACGCTCTTCTAGTATAACTTTTCTTTAATAATTGTTCAATAATGAAATCAAAACAAAATGGTAGGTAATTTTTCCTATTTTCCGTCTCTCTTGGCGCAAAATCGACTGCACTATAATGGGCGCATGCCTCGCACGATTCTACACCTTGATTTGGACGCCTTCTATTGTTCGGTTGAAGAAATTCAAAATCCGCAACTGCGCGGCAAGCCTTTTGCCGTGGGTGGCAAACCCGATGAACGCGGCGTGGTGGCATCCTGTTCGTATGCTGCACGCGCACTCGGCATTCGCAGTGCCATGCCTATGTCTCGCGCAATAAAACTGTGCAGAGATTTGATCATCGTGTCGGGCAGGCATCATCTCTATGGCGAATATTCTCAGAAGGTGATGGAAAAATTACACAGCCTGACTCCCCTCGTCGAACAGATTTCCATCGACGAAGCCTTTCTCGATATATCAGACATTCAAGCGGATAAACCCCGCCTCGCCCTCGACTTGCAACTGTCCATACGAAATGAGCTGAATCTCCCCTCGAGCGTTGGCATTGCGTCCAATAAACTCGTGGCAAAGATCGCCACCGAAGTTGGCAAGAAGTCGAGCAAAAAGAAGAATGAACCGCCTTTCGGCTTTACAGTTGTACCAACGGGCGAAGAAGCTAAATTTTTATCACCCCTCCCCGCGGACATGCTCTGGGGTGTAGGACCCAAAACAAATGCAAGACTCGCTGAGCTTGGCATCCATACTATTGGTGACATTGCCAACTGGCCCGAAAAAGAATTGGTCAATCTCTTCGGCGAGAACGGACGCGACTTATGGCAGCATGCACATGGTATTGATAACCGTCCCGTCAGTACCGAGTCCGAAACCAAATCCATCAGCCAGGAAACAACCTACAATGTGGATGTCAGTGATGAGAAGACTCTCGAAAAAACCCTGCGTGAACAATCAAAAGAAGTAGCGCGGCAATTGAGAAAAAATGATCTGGCTGGCAAGACTGTCAAAGTAAAATTACGCTGGTCTGACTTCACCACTATTACACGTCAAACCACCCTGCCCACCTCCACCGATAATGAAGAAGAGATCTTCCAAGCCGTCGTCAAATTGATGAAAGCCGTCCGCAAGCCGAATCAGCCTGTGCGGTTGATCGGAGTCGGCGTCAGCGGAATCGGAGCTCCAGTGCGGCAACTCAGCTTATGGGACGTAGGAAGCGAAAAGTCCCGCAAACTGCAGGAGGTTGTGGATCAACTACAAGATAAGTATGGGAAAAGCATCATCAAAAAAGGGTAAAAATGTCGCTGGAATTCCCTGCGGGTATATGTCACAATATGACATATACCCGTTTTATATTTAACAAGGATGCCCAATGACCAACGTCGCCACACGCCTGCTCACTCTCATCACATTGCTGCAAAATCAGCCCAATCAAAAAGCCAATGAATTGGCTGAAAAGTTAGGCGTCTCTTTGCGCACCGTCCACCGCTACTTTGCTATGCTCGATGAAATGGGCATCCCTGTCTACGCCGAGCGTGGACCGTATGGCGGGTTCTCGCTCGTACGTGGATACAAATTACCGCCACTCACCTTTTCGCTGGAAGAAGCTGTGGCAGTTTATCTGGGCACAGATTTGATCCGCGAAACATGGGGCACGTTGTACCAAGATGCCACGCGTAGCGCGATGGCAAAAGTTGAGAATATCTTGCCCGATGAGCAACGCACAGAGATCCAATGGGCGCGACGGTCACTGGTCAGCACCAATCTCTACCGCGCCGAACTCGCCAGCCTCTCACCGGTAATGGAGAAACTGCGTCAAGCTACCCGCGAACGAATGCAGATTTCCATACAGTATCAGGGACCTGCCAACGAAAAAGCGCAAAAGCGGAAAGTAGATCCCTACGCTTTGGTATTTCGTTCTGGCTGGTGGTATTTGGTTGGGTATTGTCATCTGCGAAAAGCGCCACGCACCTTCCGGCTGGATCGCATTCAAACTTTGAAGGTGCTGACTACATCTTTTGACTTCCCATCTGATTTCAATGTGCAAACCTACCTACAAGAAGAATTCAAAAATCAACCAATCATCCGCGCTCACTTGCACTTTGTGCCAGAAGCGGCATTTATGGTCAAGAGCAATCTCTCCATGTGGGAATCAACGCACGGAAATAAAGACGGCAGCATGGATGTGACCCTCACTGCACCCGACCTACCCTGGTTGGCATCCATGACCTTGAGCTTTGCGAATTGGGTCACGGTGCAAGAGCCACCAGAACTAAAAAGCTTAGTCCAAGAATGGGCGCAAGCCACTCTGGATCGATACAAATCATAGGAGGCAGACATACCAAAGCCAACGACAAAAAAAGAAATGATCGAAAGCGCTCAAACAGAACGCGCAGCCTTGGAAGAACTTCTCGCAACTCTAACGCCCGAACAAATGTCTCAGCCCAAGATGATCGGCGAATGGGCAATCAAAGATGTGTTGGCGCATCTATCTGAATGGGAAAGAATGGTCGTGCAATGGTACGAGACCGGCAAAAAAGGCAAAACCCCTGCCGTACCTTCTGCTGAATACAACTGGGGACAACTACCCGCACTGAATCACGCCACCTTCCTCAAATATCGCGATGCGCCGCTGACTGAAATACAAAAGACATTCAAAGCCTCATACAAGAAGATTCTGAAAACAATCAAAAGTATCCCTGAAAAAGAATTGTTCACTCGTAAAATCTACCCGTGGACAAATAACAACCTGCTCGCGGCGTATTTCATCTCTGCCACCAGCAGTCACTACCGCTGGGCACGGATGATAATTCGAAAAGCAGTCAAATAAAAAAGGATAAAACCATGAAAATTCTAGACTTGAAAAAACAGTACAAATCGCTCTATCAACCTTCGGCAAAGAAGGTCGAAACTGTGCAAGTGCCGAACCTGCAATTTGCCATGATCGATGGATCTATTGAAAAAGGCTCTGAGCCGGGCAAGTCGCCATCTTTTGCAGAGGCGACCCAGGCGTTGTACAGCTTGTCCTACACGCTCAAGTTCATGCTCAAGAAACGCAAGACGAATGCCTTTGATTACCCCGTTATGGCACTGGAAGGACTATGGTGGGTGGAAGACGGCTTCTTCGATATCACCGTCAAGGACAATTGGTTTTACACATTAATAATCATGCAACCCGATGTCATTACCTCTGACGTCTTTGAGGAAGCCCGCGAACAGGTTATGAAGAAAAAAGGCGATTCAGAAATGGTATCAAAGGCGCGACTGGTATATTTTGAAGAAGGCTTGTGCGTCCAAACCATGCACATTGGACCATATGCCACCGAACCCGCCACGATTGACCGCATGAAGGAATTCATGGCAGAGAATGTGCTGAAAGATGCTGTCGGACCGATTGGTGGAAAACATCATGAAATTTATATCAGTGACCCACGCAAGGCTGCACCTGATAAAATGAAGACGGTGTTGAGACACCCAGTAATCAAGGTTTAAAAGTTGGAAGGTTGTCAAGTTTGAACGTTTAAACCTTTTAACATTCAAACCTTCTAACATGTAAACGAGGATTTTATGAATTGCTTTTATCACCCAACCACCCCCGCCGTTGGATTATGCAAACACTGCCAACGCGGACTTTGCTCCGAGTGCGCCGCCGTTGTAGATGATGTGCTTGCGTGTAAAAATCGCCACGAAGAGGGAGTCCACAAACTGGAGATTTTGACCGCCCGAAATCTTTTGCAATCCGAACGGGTGCGATCTGTGTACATGAAAAACTTCAGCTTCTATGGGCTGGTGGGAGTTGCCTTTGTAGGCTTTGGTTGGTGGCAATTGGATTTTCTTGGTCTGCAAGCCGCGCTCTTCATGGCACTTGGAGTCTTCCTGCTTTATGCAGCGCTTACTAATTATTTGGAAGCAAAAAAATATAAATAACCCGCAACTCTTTTCGTTTATCCGCGTAATAAAAGGTGACAGTCACTTTTGAAATGACTGTCACCTAAACGAAAGGAGTAAACATGAACGACATCAAAACCCTAACGCGGAGCAAATCCAACCGCATGATCGCAGGCGTATGTGCCGGGCTTGGCGACTATCTCAACATTGACCCAACCATTGTCCGCTTGTTATTTGTGCTGGGATTTTTCACCTTCAACGGTGCCATGCTATTGGTCTATCTCATCATGGCAATCGTCACCCCTGAGCAGTAAAAAACGTTGTCAAAGTTTGCAGGTTTGAACGTTCAAACGTTTAGACCTGCAAACTTTTCAACTCGTTCTCATCTCGCCAAGGCAAGGAAGACATCTTCCAACGTGGCTTCTCCCCTCTCGATTCTTTCAACCTTTATCTTTTTCTTGCTCAACAGGCTTTGCAACGCCTCTTTCTTAACGTTGGAGCTGATCACACGCAAGTGATCGCCTGCCAAGCCGACACGTTCCACTCCAGCAAGTTCTTGCAAAACTTCCAAGCCCTGCTCAAGCGGATGTGCGAATACTTCCCAGACGTCGCCAGTGATGATGGAGCGTTTTAGATTCGTGGGCGTATCCATTGCTAATAGTTTACCGTCGCGCATCACCCCAACGCGTTCGCAGTACTCGGCTTCGTCCATGTAATGGGTGGTGACAAGAATAGTCACACCTTCTTCAGCGAGTTGATAGATCAGATCCCAAAAGGCACGGCGGGCAGTAGGATCCACGCCAGAGGTGGGTTCATCAAGAAAGAGTAACTTGGGTTCATGCACCATGGCAATGCCCAGTGACAGTCGCTGACGCCAGCCGGTGGACAGGTCCCTTGTCAGCGTATGCTCATGCCCAGAGAGACCGACCAGTTCCAACGTCTGCTTGATGCGGGCTTTATCCGTAATCCCATAGACGCCGCCATAGAAGGTCAAATTTTCGTAGGTGGTCAGGTCATCATAGATCGCAAACTTTTGCGACATGTAGCCCACCCGCGCGCGGACTTCCTCGCTTTGTTTGTGGACGTCGTATCCCAAGACTGTCGCCTTGCCGTCGCTGGGTTGAAGTAGACCGAGCAACATGCGAATGGTGGTAGTTTTGCCGGAGCCGTTCGGTCCGAGGTAGCCGACGATCTCGCCTTTGCCCACTTCAAAGTTAATGTGATCGACAGCGACGAAGTCACCAAAGCGGCGCGTGAGGTTTTGAACAGTGATGACGGGCTCAGTCATGGTTGGACTCCGATAAGGCAATGAAGACATCTTCCAAGGCAGGCGGAATGAGACGGAGTTCGGTGAGTTGTACATTTTGCGCTTTGATGTTTTTCGAAAGCCGCGTAATTACTCGTTTGGCAGATTTTTCTTTAACGCGTAGATGCAGCTTATCGCCGAATGCGGCAACATCTTCCACATCTTCATCTTGATGCGCGATATGGCGCAAAGTATTGATTGGATTGCCGCGCAGTTCAAGCACACGGTCATTCAACAGAGCACGCAAAGTAGAGGGGGTATCTTCCGCGATGATCTTGCCGTTCTTCATGAAGCCCACCCGATGACAACGCGAGGCTTCATCCATATATGGAGTGGATATGATGACAGAAACGCCATCCCCTTCACGCGAGCCGACTAACTTGATAACCAGTTGCCAAAAATCCTGGCGGGTCACAGGGTCGACTCCTGTTGTGGGTTCATCGAGCAATAACAAACGCGGACGAGTCACCAGCGCCGAAGCCAGACCAAGTTTCTGCTTCATACCGCCAGAAAGTTGACCGGCGCGGCGGTCTTTGAATTTTTCCAAACCGACAAAATCTAAAATCTCCAGCGAACGTGGCAACCATTCAGATGAAGACAGCCCGCGAATCTCGGCAAAGAAGCGGATGTTCTCCAGAACCGTCAGGTCTTCGTACATGGAAAAGCGCTGTGAAAGATACCCGATCTGTGAGCGCACTTGTTCAACCTGCTTCAGTACATCATAGCCGCAGACATGGATCTCGCCTGCATCGGGCAACAGTGCACCAACGAGCAAACGCATCGTCGTCGTCTTGCCCGCGCCGTCTGAACCAACCAGCCCGTAGATCTCGCCTTTCTTAACATGCAGGGAGATATCCTCTAAGGCAGGAGTTGAACCGAAGGATTTTTTCAAGTTTTTTGCATTTACCAGATAATCATTCATAAACAGCCTTTTGGTTGAACGTTAAACGTTGGGTCGTACGATTACAACTGCTTCGGTTTTTGCCATGTCTTCTAACTGTTCACGGCTGGGGCGCCGAGGCAAACCATGTGCCTTTTCCATAATTAAGCCAATCAGGCGCGGATGCCGTTCAAGTCGCACTTCGATAAAATCGGCAAACCTACAAGGGTCGGTGACGATCTCCGCCGTGCCTTGAATTTGCTTCGCACCCACGCGTAGTTCCACCTGTGGATTCGATTGGATATTACGAACCCAATCCGCATTCAATCCGCGCGCCGCACCGAGGTAGTAATCTTCAGCGATCTTTTCATATTGAAGAGGCGTCACCCGCTTCTTTCCAGACTTTCTGCCCGTCGTCGTCAACAAGACGATAAACCAGCCGATGAGTGGACCAAATCCAATAGCATAAAGTGTGCGATGGATTTTCTGGATATTTTTCATTTTCGACCAGTCGAACGCAACAGGTTTCATAATTACCTCTTCATCAATCAGTAACTACCAAACTGTCAAAAAATAAAACTATTTGAACGCCACATCCGCAGGCATGCCCGGTTTCAGGCGTCCTTCTGCATCTTGCACGCTGAGTTTGATAGCGAACATCGTGGCGCTGCGTCCTTCCACCGTCTGCACATTGCGCGGAGTGAACTCGGCTTTATTTGCGATCTGAATCACCGTGGCAGTGAAGGTGATGCCAGGGAACGAGTCCACGGTCACTTCGACGGTCTGACCAAGAGAAATCTCTCCGTAGCGATTTTCAGGAACGTAGACAGTGATGGTCAGGTCTGAGAGATTACCGATGGTGAGAGCTGCCGCACCTGGCTGGACAAATTCTCCCGGCTCCACATTACGGGTTAATATGACTCCGTCCATTGGGGCGTGGACTTCGAGTTTGGCGATCTGCGTATCAATCAACGCCAAGCTTGCTTCTGCCTGTGCAAGTGCAGACTTCGCCCTATCCAATTCTTTGCCAGCGGTGATCACAGCAGGAGATTGTTCGCCAGTTTGCAGTGTGAGCAAGCGAGCATAGGCGGCATCATAACGTTGCTGAGCAACGAGGACTTTTCCGCGTGCGTATTCAATATCACTGGCTTCATCGCTATTCATCAAGTCGTTATAGGCTTCTTCAGCATCATCAAGATTGGTCAGCGCTTCATCGTAATAATCTTGCGCGGCTTCGTTTAATCCACCGCTATCTGAAGCATCTGCTGCCTGATCTTTCACCTGCTCGGCAATGATAAAGGCGGCACGTGCATCAGCAAGGTCTTGTTCGGCTTGCAGGTAGTCAGAATTCTTCAAATCAGTGATGACTTTGTCGAGATTAGCATTCGCATCGTCGATATCAGCTTGCGCAGCATCCAGCTCGGTTTGGGCAGCCTCGATCTGTTGATCTTGCTCAATATACCAATTGGGCTGGTCAAATTCGCTGGGAGCATCGACTTGCCAATCTTTGGAACGTTGTGTTGCCTGAGCAGAAAGAGCGGCATCGAGGGTTTGGTCATATTTGGTTTGAGCGGCGGCGAGGGCGGCAGTGGCAGAATCCACTGCGGCGGAGGCAACGGCTTGTTGGGCAGTCAGCAGGCTTGCGTCGAGGGTGAGAAGCGGTTGTCCCTTCGTCACCGATTCGCCTTCATCGGCGCGGACATCCGTCACCTTACCAGCGGTTTCAGGGGCGACGTTCACAATGGTCGCTTCGATGGTGCCAGAAGCGGTCAGACTGCCGTTGGTATCATCTTTGAGTGATTGAAAGCCAAAGTATGCCAGCGTACCAAGCACGATCACAGCCACAACAATACGGACGGGAAGAGGGGGAAGTTTAGGTTGCATGAGAGACTCCAGAGTTGAAAGTTAATCGAGACGTTTTCTAAAACGCAGAGCGGCGGCACCCATGATGACGATGCCAAAAATTGTTAGCGCGATGAGCTCGCTTTGAATAGCAGCGATGCCAACGCCCTTAAGCATGAGCGCGCGAATTACGACGAGATAATAGCGCAGTGGAATGGCATATGAAACCAACTGCAAAAATTGCGGCATGGCTTGCACAGGGAAGAAAAAGCCGGAAAGAAAAATCATGGGCAAATTGAACATCATCACCGTCAGCATGGCTTCTTGTTGCGTATTGGCAATGGTGGAAGCGAACAAACCAATGCCCAAGCTGGACATGAGGAATAAACCAGAAGCCAAGGTGATGAGCAAAAGACTCCCGCGCACAGGGACATCAAAGACAAGATGACCGACGATGAGAATTTCGAAGGTTTCTACAAAAGCGAGGATGACGTACGGCAACAGTTTGCCGACGATCAACTCCCATGAGCGGATCGGTGTGACGATAAGTTGTTCGATCGTGCCGCGCTCACGCTCACGGACGATGGTCGTGGCAGTGAGAATGGTGGTGATGAATGAAAGGATCATGCCAATCACGCCAGGAATCATGAAGTAGGCGGAACGAAAATCAGGGTTGTACCAAACCTGGGTGCGTACTTCCACTGGCGGCGTAGGCATGGAGCCGGAACCGCGCAAGGCGAATTGACTCTCCTGTACCTTGGTGGCATATGATTGCCCGATGAGTCGCGCCGTGGAAAGCGCGGTCGCCCCCACGCTACCATCCGAACCATCCAGCACAAAAAGGACTTGTGCTTTGCCATCCAGAACCTGAACATCATAATCAGGTGGAATGACCAACGCCGCGCGGATCTTGCCAGCCTCGATCAGCAGTTGATATTCATCGGTTGAGCCGATGTAATAGTCAATGCGGAAATAATCAGCAGCGCGGAAGGCATCCAACAATTCGCGGGATTGAGAACTCTGACTTTGATCCAGTACGGCGATGGGAACATTCTTCACGTCAGTAGTGGCGGCATACCCAAGCAAAAACAACTGAATGATAGGCATGACGATGATCAGCGCCAGTGAACGCGGATCGCGGAAGATCTGCGTGAATTCCTTACGGACAATAGACATAATACGGGTATTGAACATGGGATCAAGCCTCAAGTTTGACGATGCCATGCATGTACACATCCACATAGACATCGATGGGATTTTTGGGCATCAACTTATTTAACATGGAATTGGATATGAGCATATCGGTGATCATGTATGAAACGACCATGCCGATGAAAGTTCGCATTAATAATGCTGGGTTGGTCACGCGCAGATTTTTACGAGTCTTGATAATATGCTCGAAGACCGGCAGTAATTTAGGTCCGATCTCCTTGATCAGCACAGCGCCGTGCGTACCATTGAACTCAGCAATCTCGATCATCATCAATTTGATGTAATACGGCTGGGAGGTTAATTCCTTGATAACCACTCGCGCCGCATGGCTGAGAAAATCATCCATCGTCTCCCCTTCCGCTTCAAGGATGAGGGGTAGGATCTTTTTATAGGGATGTTTATCGACAATAATGGCTTCGAATATTTCTTCTTTACTTTTGAAATGGTTATAGATGCCGCCCAGCGCCAGGTTGGCGTGTTTCGAGATCTCGCGCATGGACGTGGCATGATAACCATGCTCCATAAATAACTCGATGGCGGCATCTTCGATCGCCAGGCGGGTCTCCTCACCTTTGGTTGGGGTTTCCTTCTCTTTTACAGGCATGGTTTCCTTCCAAATAAAAATGAACGAACGTTCGTTTTCATTTTAGACCAAAGTGAGCAAAGTTGTCAAGAGTTAAATAAAAACTCACCCAAGTCATTGGGTGAGTTTTGCTCAAGCGTAGCCGAGGTTCTTTAATCTCCAGCGCCCGCCTGATTGCTCAGATAATTTTCCAGCCCCATCTGCTCGATCTGCGTCCGCTGTTTCTTTGCCCAGTCGTGATGCCCCTCCTCCATCTTGAGGATGGTCGTCAGCAAGTCCGCCGTGGATTGGTCGCTGACTTCGCCCGCCAATTGAATGCCTGCATTGTAGGCGCTGATCGCTCCCAGCTCGGCGTTCTCGTCGTTGGTGAACATTTCCAATACAGACTTGCCGATCTTCATTTCGTTCAGCTTTGAAACGACCGGCATTCCATCCAAAAAGAGGATACGGCTGATCAGCCATTCGGCATGACGCATCTCATCGATCGCCTGCTTTTCGATCTGCTTGTGCAGTTTCTCATAGCCCCAATTCGAGCACATTTCAGAATGAACCATCAACTGGCTAATAGCGGTTAGTTCATCCGCCAGCATATCATTGAGTGCCTTTATTAACTTCGCATCACCTTTCATGTTTACTCCTTTTCATTGCTTCCACAGCATGGGGAAAATCTCATTTCGATCTTTATTGTAGCACTGTATAAGTAGAATGAAATCATACTCTTATCATTAGTACTGCGATTATTTAAGTCATTATCAATTCGATAAGGTAAAATCCATTCATGCTTTCCCCACTTGAACAAGATATTCGAAAAAATCTAAAACACAATGTCACCGTAGGTTTATGGGATGGCGGACTATTCGGCATGGCGCTTGGTTTCGCCTCCTTCGGCACCATCCTGCCACTCTTCGTCGCCTCCATGACCGACTCCGCCATGCTGATCGGTCTCGTCCCTGCCATTCACTCGGCGGGCTGGCTGTTGCCACAACTCTTTACCGCCAGTCACGTTTCGCGCTTACGTCATTATCTACGCACTGTGCTGCTGATGACCGTCCATGAGCGCATCCCATTTTTAGGCTTTGCCATCGTAGCACTGCTACTCCCCATCGTTGGGGCGAATGCTGGGTTGCTCCTCACCTTCCTATTACTCGTCTGGCAGGGACTCGGTGGCGGCTTCACTGCCAATGCATGGACTTCGATGATCTCCAAGATCATCCCGCCTGAATCACGCGGTACATTTTTTGGGATGCAAGCCGGGCTGGCGAATCTCTTCATTAGCGGATCAGCCATCGCAGCCGGATATCTGCTCAATGCCCTCGCCTCTCCCTGGGACTTTGCGGTCTGCTTCTTCATTGCAAGCATTTTCTTCACCTTGAGTTGGTTCGCCCTAGCCGCCACCCACGAACCAGAAGATAACGAGAAGATCATCCCCGAAGAAAAAACTCACTTTTGGGACGATGCCAAAAAGGTGCTGAGCCGCGACAAAAATTTCAACTGGTTCTTGAGCGCGCGCATCCTCTCACAGTTTGCTACCATGGGATTCTCGTTCTACATCATCTACGCCCTGCGCGAATTCGGCATGACCGAGGTCGTGGCAGGCTACCTCACAGCGACGCTGACTATCTCACAAACGATTGCTAACATTGGCATGGGTTGGATCGGCGACCGGATCGGTCATCGCGCCATGCTCATCACGGGAGCCGTCGCCGCATTCCTCAGCGCCGTGCTGGCATGGAATGCCGCCTCCATTGCATGGTTCTATCCGATCTTTCTTCTCACCGGCATGGCAAACGTCTCCATCTGGACAATCGGCATGACCATGACAGTAGACTTTGGCAGTGAGTCTGAACGTCCCATCTACATTGGGCTTTCGCAAACCCTCACCGCGCCTGCCACCATCATCGCCCCCATCCTCGGCGGCTGGATCGCGGACTCGGCTGGATTCATTCCAACATTCAGCATCTCAATCGTTCTCTCTCTGGTGATGATCGGTATTTTAGTATTCCTCGTCAAAGATCCGCGCAGGCAAAAGGCTGCAACTGCATAAGGAGATTTTCCAATGTCATTAATTGATGAAAAAGTAAATCAAGCTATTGAAATTCTCAAAGAACAGGACACCGACCTCTGGCTCACCTTCGTCCGCGAGACCAGCGGCGTGCGTGACCCTGTGCTGGACTTCCTCATCGGCGAAAACGACCTGACCTGGCATTCGGCGATCCTCCTCACGCGTAAAGGCGAAAAGATATTCATCCTTGGCAACCTAGAAAAAGATACAGCCTTACGAATGGGTGTATATAGTGAAGTGATTGGCTATGACAAATCTGCCAAGGAATTGCTGCGCGATACGATCATTCGCCTCGCACCGCAACAGATAGCGGTTAACACCTCCCGCAACAACGTCCACGCGGACGGCTTGACCCACTCCATGTATGAAGAGTTGAAAGATTATCTAGCAGACACGCCCTACGCGGACAGACTCGTCAGCGCCGAACCAGTCATCAACGCCATGCGCGGACGGAAAACCCAAACCGAACTGGCTCGCATCCAAAAAGCGGTGGACATCACTAATGAAATATACGAAAAGACCTTCGCCTTCATCAAAGTCGGCATGACCGAGATCGAAGTTGCCGATTACATGCATGCGCTGATGAAAGAATACGGCGTGGGACATGCCTGGCCCAGCGAAAACAACCCCGCCGTCAACTCTGGTCCTAACTCCCCCGTCGGGCACAACGGACCGACGGACATCCGTATTGAACCGGGGCACGTCATCCACTTTGATTTTGGCGTGAAATATGAAGGCTATTGTTCTGACATTCAACGCGTAGCATATGTCTTACGCGAAGGCGAGACCGAGGCTCCACTCGAAGTGCAGCGCGGATTCATCACCGTTCGGACGGCAATTGAACAATCACGCGGCGCAATGAAAGCGGGCGTCACAGGCAATTCGATTGATGTGATCTCACGCGAGGTCTTAACAGATTCTGGTTATCCCGAATACATGTACGCGCTTGGGCATCAACTCGGGCGTGTAGCGCATGACGGCGGCGCGCTGTTAGGTCCGCAATGGGAAAAGTACGGCGACTCACCTAATCAGACATTGGAAGTTGGTCAGGTCTATACCATCGAACCTGGGCTGGCAGTCTCGCAGGGATATATCGGACTCGAAGAGGATGTTGTCCTCACCCAAGAAGGCGCTTTATACATTGGAGAGCCACAAAGAGAGATTGTGCTTATCGGACGATAGCAGAATCAATTTACAGTGTAGCAAAAGCCTATAGTCCCAAACCAACCCCAAAACAAAAGAGGAGGCGGATTATCCTATTTCCTATATGACCTCCATCACTAGCTTGTCTGACATCCGATGTTATACTTTTATTTGTGAAATTTTTCACCTAAAGGATTTGACATGACCCAAGAAGACCCAAGAATTTTGGAACTGCGGCGAGTCCGCGCGAAGGCAAAGGAAGGCGGCGGTGAAGATCGCAACGCCAAGCAACGTGCCAAGGGAAAAATGACAGCACGTGAACGAGTCGATGCTCTGCTCGACCCAGGCACCTTCAACGAGATCGAACCGTTCATCACACATCAAGGCGATGAATTGGGATTGCTAAAGGATAAGTTTTACGGTGACGGTGTCATCACAGGTTACGGACAGATCAACGGGCGGACAGTTTATTTATATTCACAAGATTTTACAATTTATGGCGGAACACTAAGCGAGATGCAATCGCACAAGATCTGCCGCGTGATGGACTTAGCCGTGCGCAACGGTGTGCCTTTCATTTCACTAATTGACTCGGGTGGCGCGCGCATTCAAGAAGGCGTGCGTTCGATGGGCGGATATGCAGAAATCTTCCGACGCAATGCGCAATACTCCGGCGTAGTGCCGCAGGTGAGCGTCATGCTCGGACCATGCGCGGGCGGTGCAGCCTACTCCCCTGCTCTGACAGACTTAGTCATCATGGTCGAGAAACAATCGTTCATGTTCCTGACCGGACCAGACGTGATCAAAGCCGTGACAGGTGAAGTGATCGACGCTGAGTCATTGGGCGGTTCAGTCGTGCATAACTCGGTCAGCGGCGTAGCGCATTTGAGTGTTCCCAGTGAAAAAGCCGCATTGGATATGGCGCGGCATTTCCTTTCTTATTTACCATCGAACAATGTTGAGAACCCACCATTTGTTCAACCCAATGATGCACTCTCCCGTATGGACGAATCACTTAACAGCATCATTCCGCTCGAAGCCAATGAACCGTATGTGATGCATCAGGTCATTGAGAAAATCATTGATACTGGCACCTTCCTCGAAATTCAACCTGATTGGGCGCGCAATGCCATCGTTGGCTTAGCTCGCATCGGCGGACACAGCGTGGGCATTGTGTCGCAGGAGCCTTCCATTATGGCAGGCGTAATCGATATTGATGCCGCCGATAAGATGACCCGCTTTGTACGCATGTGTGACTGCTTCAATATTCCGCTCGTTACCTTCGTTGACTCACCCGGCTTCCTGCCTGGCATCGCACAGGAACACGGCGGCATCATCCGTCACGGCGCGAAATTGCTTTACGCCTACTCCGAAGCCACGGTGCCAAAAATTTGTATCATCACTCGCAAAGCCTATGGCGGCGCGTATGTGGTTATGTCTAGCAAGTATCTCGGAACCGATGTCACCTATGCATGGCCCTCGGCAGAAATTGCCGTGATCGGCGCAGAAGGTGCGGCAAATATTCTGTATCGAAAACAGATCGAAACCGCTGCCGACCCGCTCGCTGAACGCAAACGCCTCGCTGATGAATATCGCGAGAAGTTCAACAATCCGTATTATTCCGCCTCCACCGGTTATGTGGATGACATCATCGAGCCGCGCGAATCGCGACCGAAGATCATTGCTTCGCTTTCAGCATTACGCGATAAGTACGCGCCAGCACCGCCGAGAAAACATGGGAATATTCCGGTGTAGTGAATCATATGAATGACTTCACTCTCTCCCTCCAAATTACTGCCCTCGGCATGGGACTCGTATTCGGTGCGATCCTGCTGCTGTGGTTGATGATGGTTATCTTAACTGCACTCACTGCGGATAAAGAGCCCGCTTCTGACTCAGCCGAAGTTGATTCGTCCACCCAAGCAGACTCGAAGCTGCAAGTGGCTTTGCTCGCTGTGGCGATAGCGTTGGCAGAACAAGATGCATCCTCTGCACATCCGTTGGAAGAACCGCCTACGGCGATCGTCTCGGCGTGGCAATTGGGCATGCGCACCAGACAGATGTCTGAAAAAGGAAATTTCAGAAGGCATTAGGCAACCCAGACTTCGGAAGTCTTAAAGACTTCCGAAGTCTCTGGAGAAATGTGGAATATGAAATATAAACTTAACGTCAATAACCAAAGCTATGAAGTTGAGATCGAAAATATCAACGCGCGCCCGGTCGTGGTGACTGTAGACGGGCAGCGGTTTGAGATTATGCCTGAAGCGAGCAACCAAGCCCAAATCAAGGTAGAGGCGGGCGTGCAGGCGGAGACTAAGCCCGTTACGCAGAGTCCGGCTGCAGTGGCGAATCTGCCTGTTGGTGGGAATTCCCTCAGCGCGCCTTTGCCGGGAACCATCGTTGAATTATTCGTGAAGCCTGGTGATACCGTGGCGGCGGGACAGGTGATGCTGGTGATCGAAGCGATGAAGATGAAGAACAGCATCCGCTCGACACGCGGCGGCACGATAGAAAAAGTGTTAGTGAGCCAGGGACAAAGCGTGGCGCACAAACAAGCGTTGGTGGAGTTTGCAGGATGAACCTCGGCGAGCTATTACCAGAGTTGCTAAAAGGCTTTTCAAATTTCACGCTTGGCAATGGTGTGATGATCTTTGCTGCGTTGGTCTTGATCTATTTGGCTGTCTTCAAAGAAATCGAACCCGTATTGTTATTGCCGATCGGCTTTGGCTGTTTGCTGGCGAATATTCCGCTGGCAGGCATGACCGCCGCCGAAGGCATGACGAAAGTGATCTACGACGCGGGCATCAAAACAGAATTATTCCCGTTGTTGATCTTTATCGGCGTTGGCGCCATGATCGATTTCTCGCCTTTACTGGCACAACCACGCATGGTCTTACTCGGCGCGGCAGGACAGTTCGGCATCTTTGGCACGTTGATGTTGGCTATTGCCTTGGGCTTTCCTTTGAATCAAGCCGCATCCATCGGCGTGATCGGCGCAATTGACGGACCGACCTCGATCTTTGTCGCCACAAAACTTGCACCGGAATTACTCGCTCCCATTGCAGTGGCGGCATATTCTTATATGAGTTTAATTCCCATCATCCAGCCGCCATTGATGCGATTGCTGACCACGAAAAAAGAACGCCTGATCAAAATGGATTATGCCCCCAAGCCCATCTCCAAGCGGACATTGATCTTCTTCCCAGTCGTGCTGACTCTGACGGTTGGTTTGCTCGTGCCCGAAGCGACTCCGCTCATCTCCATGCTCATGCTGGGGAATTTATTGAAAGTCTCCGGCGTAGTGGACCGTTTGAGCAATGCTGCACAGAATGAGATCATCAACATTGCCACGCTGTTCCTGGGTCTTGCTATTGGCTCGACCATGAGCGCGGCGGGATTCTTAAATTTGGATACCGGCAAGATCATGATCCTTGGCTTATTCGCCTTCGCGCTCGATACGGTGGCTGGCTTATTGTTTGGAAAATTGATGTCGTTACTCTCGGGTGGAAAGATCAATCCGCTCATCGGCGCGGCAGGCATCTCCGCCTTCCCCATGGCAGGACGTCTCGCTGCCAAGACCGCCAACGACGAAGACCCGGATAACTTCATCCTCATGCACGCCATGGGAGCGAATACAGCCGGGCAATTGGGCAGCGTCATCGCGGGCGGAATTTTGCTTTCGGTGGTGAGTAAGATGCTGGGAATTTAAGTCCATGCCATGGCGGGAAGGGTGGGTATAATGAGAGGAAATCCGTTTACAGCGAAAGGGAAACGCCATGGCAAAGAATAAGGAAGAATCACAGGTTACGTTCTCAGACGAGCAGATCAAGCATCTTGAATTTATTCAAGATGCGATCACCCGCATGAACTCCAACTCTTTCCAAATGAAAAGCTGGATGTTGATCCTTGTTACTGCCCTACTCGGGTCGTTTGCTAATACCGGAAATAAGAATTTCGTGCTGCTGGCACTTTTGCCAACGCTCATTTTTTGGGGCTTGGACACATACTACCTACAACTAGAACGAAAATTCCGCGGCGTTTACAACGATGTGACCGGACTCGCTAAAGAGCCGAAAGAGATCAAACTCTTCGCCATGCCGATCAATTTATACGAAGGCGGGAAATATTCATTCGGCGATGTGTTCCTGTCAGTGACTATCCTACCGCTGTATCTTCTGGTCATCGGAATTTTGCTGTTAATCTTTTTCATTGTGTAAAACTACAAGACCCTAAAGACACATACCTTTAGGGTCTGCTTATTCAGGGAGTGTTTCATGACAGACGGGCATTGTTTTATCAGCTATTTGAAGGAGAAAACGAAAGATGAGGCGCTTTAGAACGCTGTGTAATTCAGCAGTTGTTCGATTGGCAATTTGACAGACACCAAGAATGAACCGCAAATAAATATTTAAAGATGAAAGGGAATGGGTAAAATCATGGTTAAAAAAATCAACAATTCAGATTTTAGTGAAGAACAAATAAAACATATGGAATTAGTAAAAAGTGATATTCAACAACTTGAGGCTTACTCATTTCAAATTAAAGGTTGGCATTCTACATTTATAGCTGCCAGCATGTTATCGGCAACTCAAAATAAATTATTTGCGCTTTTAGCAATAATACCAATAATCACATTTTGGCTTATGGATACCTACTATATACAAGCCGCAAGAAAGTATCGTGGAATATACAATGATTTAACTAGGGGAAGGTTTAGTACAATTGAAATCAAACCATTTACATTTCCTGTACATAACTATATAGGTGAAAGATTCAGCTATATAAATGTTTTAACTTCTGTGAGCATCTTACCATTTTATCTTCCTCCATTAATTATAATGCTCCTTATTTACTTCTTAGTATAAAACAGTATTCCATAAACAGAAAACTTGACTGAAATTCAAATACAAGAATGAGAACACATCGTATGTGCCAATTGATCCAAATTGTCGATTTCGTCTCATATTCAAATACTATCAAACGGAAAACAGCATTTTGAATAGTACTACAAAAGCAGGAAAGAAAAAGGTGATATAGCCCATGTTTGGTTTAGATCCACATGATATTAATACAATTCTCTTTACCAGCCTTACGAGCGCCATAGTTACTGGAGTTGTTGTTTATTTAATTCAAAAATCTATTGAAAATTCATTTAATAAAAGATTGGAAGAGTTTCGGGCAAATATTCAATACACACTGTTCGAACAACAGACAAAATTCACAAGAACGTATCAAAAAAAGATAGAAACCTTGGAGGCTTTACATCAGAAGATATTTCTTTTTCTGAAAAATTCACATAAGCTAGCTGAAGTAACAAAAAATATTCTTTCTGCATCGCCAGGTAAGGGAAAAGAAAGGAATGCGGAAATCGATGAAGCAACGGAAAAGGTTTCGGCAGCATATTTTGATTACTTACATTTTTATGCAGAAAACCGTCTTTTTCTACCTGATAAATCAATTGAGGTGATTGAAGGAATTAATTTAAAGTTAGGAATATTATTCTTGTTCCTAACTTTGTCATACGGAATTCATCTCGCTCCGCCTAATATAATATCTTGGGCAAATCAAGGCATAAAAGATTTTGATATAAACATAAAAAAGATAAATCCAAAGAAAATCAATGCAAGTTCTTTCATTGACCAGATAATGGAAGAAATAATAGATCAAGAAGAAATATTTGAAGAACACTATAAATCCATAGTAATGGATAATGGTAAAAGCATCGTAAAAGATCATCCTTAGCTCGAAAGCGGTCCAGTCCTTGCTGTGGTTGTTCGATGAATTGATGAAATGCGAAGGCGGGAAAATTTTGAAGGACGTGAGGAATGCGGTGGAAGGCGTGGAATGATGTAGGGGCGCGGTCCCCGCGCCCAATGTTTTATATATACACAAGGGCGGGGAGACCCCGCCCCTACGTTTTTATTACACAGAATTACTACGCGACCCACGCAATTTATTCAACAGCCGCGTCACCAACATCCCACCAGGGACGGCGAATACGAATGCCAGTACACCCGTCAGCACCACGCCGAGCAGGGCGATGATGCCAACCCAAATAAAGGCATAAGCGATCGGGTCGGTTTTTACCACATCTCCACTCGCATCCACACAATGAAGTTCATAGGCGGTTGCCGGTCGCGGGTTGCCGTATTCATCACTCATCGTGGTTTGATAGGTATATTTTTCAGGCGTCGTCCCATCCGGGCATAACCATCCGCCCATGGTCTGGACCGCGAAATCAGTAAAGGAACTCAACGTCCCTGCCAGAAAGAATACAGGCATGACGCAGCTGCCGATGATCGCGATCAACAAGAACCAAATGACACAACCTGAAACAGTACTCGTCTTTGCATTGTTCATTTCTAAAATCTCCTCAAATGTTCAATCGTAAGTAAGGGCGACCCTTCAATACCTGTAAAGTACTTTGCTCTCTCTGGGCGGGTCGCCCCTACACGTACTATGAATCACTATACTCCCTCCCATCTCAAAAGATATGACCCATTTATACCGATGTGCGCTATAATTTAATTTGTCTGACAAATTTCAGGAGGCACCCAAATGACCACAATCGACCTGACCATCCATAAAGATCGGCGCGCCCGCGCCATTCAACGCGCCAAAGAGCGCAACATCATCATCCCCACCTACGCCCAAATGAAAGACCCTTCCAAAATTCCTGCCAAAGTCAAAGAGGAATTGGCGAAGATCGGACTCTGGGATATTCATCCGCGCAACCTGTTTCGGATCAACTGGCACAATCAACCCACCGCTTCTGGCGGGACCTATGGCGGAGTCAACTTCGTTGAGCTTCCCTCTTCGCTGACGGGAGTCAAGGCGCGCATCGTTGCCATCGTTGGCAAGTGGTTCCCCACCGGCGCGCATAAAGTCGGCGCGGCGTTCTCATGTTTAGTGCCGCGCCTGGTCACCGGTCAATTTGACCCGACCACGCAGAAAGCCGTCTGGCCCTCCACTGGCAATTACTGCCGTGGCGGTGCATATGACTCCGCATTGCTCGCTTGTGAATCAATCGCCATTTTGCCCGAAGGCATGTCAAAAGAACGTTTTGAATGGCTGGAAAAAGTCGCAGGCGAAACCATCAAGACCCCCGGCTCCGAATCGAACGTGAAAGAAATTTTTGATAAATGCTGGGAGCTGCGCAACTCCGGTCAGGACCTGATGATCTTCGACCAGTTCCAGGAATTTGGCAATTACCTCTGGCATTACGAAGTCACCGGTCACGCCATGGAAGAAGTCTTCAAGCAAGTGGCTGGCAAACACGGGCGCTTCCGCGGCATCGCATCCGCGACGGGTTCGGCAGGCACGATTGCTTCTGGCGATTACATGAAGCAACTCTTCCCCGATAGCAAGATCGTCGCCAGTGAAGCGCTGCAATGCCCGACCCTGCTTGAGAACGGCTTCGGCGCACATCGCATCGAAGGCATCGGCGATAAGCATGTGCCGTGGGTTCACAATACTAAGAACACTGATATGGTCACCGCCATTGACGATAATGCCGTGGTCAACATCTCGCGTTTGTTCAATGAAGAGAACGGCAAAGCCTATCTGGTCAAGATGGGTATTTCTGAAGACGTCGTCAACAAGCTCGATCTGCTCGGCTTCTCCGGCATCTCGAACGTGCTCTCCTGCATCAAAGCCGCCAAATATTACGAGATGGACGAGAACGATATCATGATCACCGTCCTAACCGACTCGATGGACTTGTATCGCTCACGCCTGCATGAGATGCACCAGGAATTCGGCGAATATAGCGAAGTCAACGCCGCCGCCGATTTCGCCCGCTACCTGCACGGACAGTCCATTGACAATATGCTCGAGCTAACCTACCCCGAACGTCGCCGTGTACATAACTTGAAATACTATACCTGGGTGGAACAACAAGGCAAGACTTACGAAGATATCCAAGCTCAGTGGTATCAGCCCGATTACTGGACCAGCGTCCAGAAACAAGCAAATGAAATTGACGAGCTGATCGTCGAGTTCAATAAAGAAGTTGGGTTGGTGTAAAAGAAAAGATATGTAGGGGCGCGGTTTCCGCGCCCAATGAGGTTTAACACAATACAGGGGCGGGGTAACCCCGCCCCTACGTGTTTAATCCAAAATACAACAAAGCCATCCCCGCCATCTGAATAATGTGAAAGACCCCATTGTTATCAAAATACCAAAAGATGCCCTTCCCCGCCTTGCCCGTCGCTTGAACCGCCGCGGCAATGACCGTCACCAACACCCCGGTCACCATCCAGCCTGCGCCCGCCAGCGATGAAGTGAAAAGTAAATAAACATAAACGCCTAATGCAAACAGCATCGCTATTGCTTCATAGGCAATAAAGGTCATGAACGTACCAGGCTTCCAAACGGTGATGAGAAAAAAGCCAAAGCCGATCGCAAGCATCACAGGCAAAGCCATGCGAGCTATCGCCTCGCCGCTCAAATCAAACAACGCCCCCACTACGAACAAACCCAATGCCAAGCCAAGTGACAAATTGATCGGCATCCATAGCCGGTCATTGGTTTTGCGCGTCATCTCATATCCATGCGCAACCGCGCCAAGAAAAGCTGAAATTGCAAGCAGTCCGAATGCCCAAATCCAAACCGTGAATTTAAGACTAGAAATCTGGGAAAGCTGAAAAGCAATAAAACCAGCCAGTAAACCCATCAGGACATCGGTCCAGGCAGTGACACGTTCGTAGGGAGAAGTGTGATTGAACATCATCCAGATATTATAATGAGCCCATGCTCAAACCCACAGACTTAATTCTCGTCTGCCTGCTACCAACTCCGCGTGATATGGAGATCGCACGGTTACTCGGCTGGTATCGCATCCCATTGAAGAGCGCGCCGAAAGTTGTCAGCGTGGATTATCTCGCGTTCTACCAACCCACTTCCTTCGGCGAAAGAGGCGGGCAAGTCGAATACATCGCTCAGGTGCGGGGGCACGAATTAACTACCAGAGGCGAATTACTCAAAGATGAGTCCGATCATCCCCGTGCCAAAGAGGAGTATTTCAAAATCCAGCTAGGCGGGTTGGAGAAGTTGAAGGAGCCCATCCACACCGATAAGTGGAAACGGCTAACCTTTCTTTATTCAACTGGCGAATATCTGCTCAATGCAAAAACATTGAACGATCTGGTGGTGGAAGGCGAAGAACGAAACCTGCTCTGGAAGAGCCTGCGCGAACGTGCCGAGAACGAGCAGTTATACAAGACTGACCTACCCGAAGCGGATATCCCGCCTGAAGTGCTGATGGCGCTGCTGGGCATCAAGGAAGAACCCGGTCGGTTTGACCCTGGCAAAGCTAAAAATGCTAATTTTGGGGAAATTTTATGAAGTTCTTGACAAAAATGATGAGAAAGCCCGTTCGGGTTTCCTTGCAGGCGTATAATAGAAGTGTTACACTTTAAGAAATGCCAGCTGATTTATTGCTCGTCACCCCTTCTGCCAGCCTAGGCGAAAGCATTCGCCGTGGTTTGGACGAAACAAAACTCTATCGGGTCCATGTTGTCAACAACAAGGCATCTGCCATTGTGCGTTCGAACGAGATCGGCGCCCCCATCGCCATGTTGGATGTGGCGCTCGGTGAAGATTGGGTGTTAGAGATCGGCACGGCGTTACGTACGGTACGCGCCAGCATCAATTTAATTTTACTTTGCGAAGAACATGGGTCTCCGCCAGCTTTCGACTCGCTGCGCCCGTGGATCATGGTACGTAAACCCTTTAGGATGTCAGATTTTATGAATGCGATCAGTCAGCCACAATCGTCTGCAAACGTTCCGCCATCCAATACGGTTCAATTTATGCCGTGGCTCAGTGAGCCTAATAAAGCGGCACAGCATCTCACACGTCTCACCCTTGAGTCTTCCGCTCAAGCAGCGTTGATCACGAAAAAAAGCGACCTCTGGGCGTATGCCGGTGGTCTCTCTCAAAACGCTGCCAAGGAAGTGGCTCAAACCGTTACCCGCAATTGGGATGGACAAAAGGGTTCTGATCTTCTACGCTTTATCCGACTCGAAAGCACCAAAGCGGAGCATATGCTCTATGCCACGCGCCTCACCTCCGACGCCGTGCTTGCTCTTGTTTTCGATGCTGAGACTCCCTTTAGCACGATTCGCAGCCAGGCAAGTCAACTCCTCAATAATTTCGGTACTGAAAAACAAGACCCACGCTCGTCCCAATCATCTTATAAACCAGATCACGATATCAGCGATATGGATGAAGGCGATGCGATGGATATTCCCCCCATTGCGAACATTCTGTCGGATATCCCCGCTCCCAACCCAGAACCTTCTACCTCACGCCTCTTCGATATGCCGCGCAGATCACAAGAAGTGATCGACCCGAATCAGACTCGTGTATCTGACTCGTTATCGAATGCTTCTGTTTTCAGTCGTGACCCATCCCCCGCTCTCCCGAGGAATCAAGCCCGGGCAACTGGACCTGTTCCAACGTCCGAGCCGAGAAGCGAAACACAAACAGCCTTTGATGATGTGGAGGTAACGGCTCCATCCCAGCCCAAGGCACGACCGGCAACGCCCATCCTGAGACCATTGCCTGGTGACAGCGACTCCACCCGCGAAAGCAGCACTACCGAAGCGGCTCGTAAACTTGTTGTGGAACCGATTTCGGCGGGCATGTATCATTTGACCTACGCCTGCCTGCTAGTGCCGCGTTTTTCGTCGCATTATCTGACGGGCGATCTTTCTGACCATATGGGCGAATGGCTGCCGACGATCTGCATTGCCTTCGGCTGGCGGCTGGAATTTTTAGCCGTACGCCCTGAATATTTGCAATGGGTCGTGAATGTGCAGCCGAATACCTCGCCGGGGCATCTGATGCGCATTATGCGTCAGCAAACTTCGGAAAAGATTTTCAGCGAGTTCCCACGTATGAAGCGTGAAAATCCATCTGGTGATTTTTGGGCACCTGGGTATTTGATCATGGGCGGTTCGCAACCTCACCCGCCACAACTGGTGCGTGACTATATTAGGCAGACCCGTCAACGCCAGGGCATGGAAGATACACCCTCCTCGCGCTAATCTGAAACAAAAGTTCTAAAATAAAAAACGCAGAGTATAATTGCTCTGCGTTTTGTTTTATATCATGACGGAATGCAAACAATTAACCTGACCTACTAACTCACCGGATATATCTTCATGCCCCCTACTCTTTATCTAATTGATGGACACGCCCTTGCCTACCGCATGTATTTTGCTTTAACCGCTGGCGGTGGAAATAATTCGCGCTGGCAGACTTCGAAAGGTGAACCCACTGCCGGAGTGTATGGCTTTGCCCGTGAACTCGTGCGCGTGCTCGAGCAGGAAAAGCCGGAATATTTAGCAGTTGCCTTTGATGTGGGCAAGACCTTCCGTGACCAGATCTTCCCTGAATACAAAGCCACCCGTGAGAAAATGCCCGATGATTTGCGGACACAGATCGGGCGCATCCGTGAGATGGTGGATGCCTTTCACATTCCACGCCTCGAAATGGACGGCTATGAAGCCGATGATGTGTTGGGCAGTGTCGCTAAAATAGCCGCCGCAGAAGGCTTGGGCGTGAAGATCATTACCGGTGACCGCGACCTGCTGCAACTGGTCAACGAACGGACAGCCGTTTATCTTGCAGGCGATGACCAAACCTATATCACTGATGCGGATGTGATCAAAAAGCTCGGCGTGCGTCCGAATCAAGTGGTTGATTACAAAGCCATCGTCGGTGACACCTCCGATAATATTCCCGGTGTAAAAGGTGTGGGCGAGAAAACAGCTGTTGCTCTACTTGAAAAGTTCCAAACTCTCGATGCCATCTATGCCAACCTCGACCAGGTAGAGAAACGTTGGCAGGGGAAATTCGAAGCTAGCAAAGAAACCGCCTATATGAGCCGTGACCTGGCACGCATCGAAACAGACCTCAAGCTTAAGTTCAGTCTCGAAGATGCCAAAGTCAAACCCTTTGACGGGTCGACTCTGGAAACTTTCTTTAAAGAAATGGAATTCAAAACCTTGGTGACCAAGGTGCCAGCCATCAGCGGCGGGACTCTCGCAAGCGAGTCAACGACGCCCAAGGTAAAAACAGGCAAGAACAAAGCCGGGCAGATGACCATGTTCGCTGAAGCACCTCAGCCCGTTGCTGTGATGGTCAAACCTTCGAACATTGAAGTGATCATTGTAGATAACGAAGAAAAACTAAAAAGCCTGGCAAAAGAACTTGACCAAGCCGAGGTGATTTCGTTTGATACAGAAACCACCGGTACTGAAGAAATGAATGCAGACCTAGTCGGCATTTCACTTTCGGTGAAAGCTGGCACGGGCTATTACATTCCTGTTGGGCACACGAGTGGAAATAACCTGCCGATTGAAAAAATCATCGCCGCCATCAAACCGTCCATGACGAACCCGAAGATCGGCAAAGTGGCACACAATGCCAAATACGATTTCATCATGCTCGCTCGCTACGGGCTTACCATCTCCCCACTGACCTTCGATACCATGCTGGCAGAATTCATCGTGGATCCATCCTCGCGCCAGTTGGGGTTGAAAAATCTTTCTGAGTTTCGGCTGGGCGAAGAGATGACCCACATCGAAGAACTGATCGGCAAGGGCAAGAAGCAGATTAGTATGGCAGAGGTCGCCATTGAAGCGGTTGCCAATTATGCCGCCGCCGATGCCGAGACCACTTTGCGATTGCTGGCGATTGAGGAAAAAGAATTAAAAAAAGTAGGCGGACAAAAAATCCTAGACGAGATCGACATGCCGTTGACCGCCGTCCTCGCCGATATGGAAATGACCGGCGCGTTGATCGATACCGATTTCTTTGGGAAGATGTCGGTTGAGCTTGCCACGCGACTGGCAGAGATCGAAAAAGAAATCTTCGGGCATGTCGGCAAGACCTTCAATATCAATTCCCCACAGCAGCTTTCCGATGTGCTCTTTAATCACTTGCGCCTCGAACCACCCGACAAGGGACGCAAAACCTCCACGGGCTTTTACTCCACCTCAGCCGACGTGCTCGATGCGATGCGTGGTCAACACCAGGTCTTGGACTTTATCCTTGAACACCGCGAACTCTCCAAGTTGAAATCCACCTATGTGGATGCACTGCCCGCAGCCATCAACCCGGTGACGGGGCGTGTGCATACCTCCTATAGTCAGATCGGCGCGGTGACCGGGCGACTCTCGTCCAACAACCCGAATCTGCAAAACATCCCCATTCGCACCGAAACAGGACGAAAAGTCCGCAATGGCTTTATTGCCGATAAAGGCAATTTACTTCTATCGGTTGATTACTCGCAGATCGAACTTCGCATCGTAGCGCACATGGCAGAAGATGAAGCCATGCTGGCGGCATTCCGTGCGGGAGAAGACATCCACTCCACAACCGCCGCCGCCATTTATGACATTCCACTTGATACAGTAACCAAAGACATGCGTCGTCATTCCAAAGCCATCAACTTCGGTTTGATCTATGGCATGTCCGCTTTTGGGTTGATGCACTCGACCGGTTTAACTCTGGCAGAGTCTGAAGATTTTGTGAAAGCCTATTTCAAGAAATTCCCCGGTGTGAAAAAATATTTAGACGGCATTCGCCGTCAAGCCGCAGAAATCGGATACGTGGAGACTCTGCTTGGGCGTAGGCGTTACTTCCCAGCATTGCAGAGCCAAGCGCCGGTTCAGGTAAAGAACCGTGAAGAGCGTGAAGCCATCAACGCCCCCATCCAAGGCACAGCGGCAGACATCATGAAGATCGCCATGTTGAAGATCCCACCGGCATTGAAGGCGGCTGGACTGAAAGCAAAAATGCTTTTGCAAGTGCATGATGAATTAGTGCTGGAAGTGCCGAAAAAAGAAATTGATGAAACTGCCAAGGTTGTGCAAACGACGATGGCAACGGCTTACCCAATGAGCATCCCGCTGGAGACGGAAGCACGCGCCGGTATCAGTTGGGGCGAAATGGAAGTGATTGGGTAATTGGCGATGGGACCCAGTCCATACACGATGGTGGTTGTCTTTTCGGTGGAGGTGATATTAAAGGCACTGACCGTCAGAAGATTTTTTATTATGGCGTGCTATTACCCATCCAAATATCAGATGGGATAGCAAAGCAGGGATCTTTCTCATGCATAAAGGTTTGATAAATCTCCTCATTACTTAAACCCGTTGCTTCTTGAAAAGAACGAACCACAATAAGTTTACCAATCTCTGTACTTATTCTCACGTCTTCAAGAGTTTGGTCAAATCTATCCAATGGCAAAGGATTATCGGGAGACTGCATATTTAGTTCGATATTTAAAAGAGGGTCTGTGCCAGGGCAAATATCAAAATAGGCTAAATTTGAAAAATGTCTGGGGATTCTTGAGTTGTATAATATTGAAAACCCAATTTTGTCATAAAATAACCATAAGTAATAAATTCCATACGCTTGAGAATTGTAGGAAGGGCTACTGTTGAGCAAAATTCTATTAGGTTCCCCATATCTATTCATTATCTTTTGAACGGAATAATTTTTCCAATTACGACCAAATCTATCAGGGTCTATTACTCCGCCTGTGTCTAAAACATGCCATGCATAAACTATGCCCTGCTTCTTTTCAAGATGCAAATTATCAATAGGCGATGTATCTTTAATACCAATAATATAAACTATGGTTTCAGAATCATAACCAGGAAATACTTCTATTAAACTACCGTTTAAGTTATGAATTCTTTTTTCAGCGTCTTCCCATGTCTGACCAGGGGATATACTCCACCAGCAAGGTAGGCGGCAATCGCCACTATTAGACATAAATTCCTTAACAAAGTCCTTTTGTTCCTCAAATGTCATTGTGTTTACTGGAGTTGCTTGGAACAAAGTTGGTGTTGCAATAAATGTAGGCGTACTTATCGGCGTGATAGTCAAGGTTGGTAATGCTGTGTATGTAGAAACAGGAACCAAAGTATCCGCATGCGGATACTTTGGCGAACAACCGGCAAGGATGAAGCAGATAACAATTAGTAAAACTAATTGTAGAAAAGCGATTTTTCTCATGAATACATCTCTCCTTACAGAAAAAGATAGACACCCAATTCATATACATATCAACAAAAACTTCATTGAGAGAATTCCAGTTAGTAAATCCTAATTGACCATGTCCCGATTTTATTTCCGATAAAGTCTAATCACTACTTAATTTAACCGTCCTTGGCACTTACAGCGTTGGTCGCTTGCCATAATATTACCGCTGAAAATTGTGGTTTCATAGTGAAATTTCAGATTTATTTACAAAACGGCTCCAAAGAGCCCGGATACAGTTATAATTCCTAAACACCTACAAAACGGACTGTGAAAGTAAAATAATCATTATGCCCGGACGAGAAAACATCTTTCAAAAAGCCATGAACGAGGGACATTCTGCTGCCTGGGACCAGGAATGGTCTAAAGCCGCCAGCGCCTATCGCCGTGCCCTCGAAGAATTCCCAGATAACCCCAAAGCCCTGAACAGCCTTGGGCTTGCTTTGTATCAGCAAAACAACGTGGATGAAGCCCTACAGATCTATCTACGTGTTGTGAAACTGTCACCCGATGACCCCGTCTCGGTGGAGAAAGTGGCGCATCTTTCAGAGCGGGTCGGCGACTTGAAAACTGCAGTTGAAGCCGCCCTGCGTGCGGGTGATCTATTTCTGAAACAGCGCGACACCGAAAAAGCACTTGAAAACTGGGTGCATGTCACCAGCATCAACCCTGAAAATGCCATCGCCCACTCGCGCCTTGCACAAGTTCATGAACGGCTGGGTCACCAACAACAAGCTGTGATGGAATACCTCGCCATCGCCAGTATCTTGCAACGGGCAGGCAATGGCGAAAAAACCCAGGAGATGGTCACCAAAGCTCAATCCCTCCTGCCGAACAGCGCCGAAGTAAGGCAAGCCCAAACCTTGCTCAAAACCGGTCAACTATTACCGAAACCATTGCGCGCCAAAGGCGGAACGGGACCTATCCGCATGGCGCAGGTGAAACAACTGCAGCAGCCGCAAAAAGCCGCCTCCGGCATGGACCCGATCGCGGAAGCCCGCCAAAAAGCGTTGACTCAACTGGCAGAGTTCCTCTTCGATTTCTCCGACGATAGCAGCTCCGCCGCACAAGACCGCAAAGGTCTCTCTGCCATCATGCGCGGTACGGGGTCGATCTCGAATCAGTCCGAACAAGTCACAGTCATTCTCCATCTGGGTCAGGCAATTGATGCTCAATCCAAAGGCAATGAAAGCCAGGCAGCCGAAGAATTAGAAGCTGCCCACAATGCCGGGTTGCACAACCCAGCTTTGTATTACAACCTCGGGCTAATGCGCTACAAAAGCGAGCGCTACGAAAGCGCACAACGTTTCCTGCAAAATGCCGTCAAGCATATTGATTATGCTTTAGCATCTCGCCTGTTGCTGGGTCAGATCATGATCAAAAAGGTCGGCTACCCCGAAGCCGCACAGGAATACCTCGAAGCGCTCAAACTCGCCGACGGCATGACCGCCCCCCCAAATCAAGCCGATGACATTCGTCAGCAATATGAGCCGTTGATCGAATCCTACCAAAACCAGACGGACGTCCCCACCCTACGAAAAATTTGCGACAACATCCAAGGCTTGCTTGTGCGCCCAGATTGGCGTGAACAGCTCC
>JAFLCE010000059.1 GCA_017303655.1 Anaerolineae bacterium | reverse complement strand
GTCTCTATCCGCTGTGGGCGTAAGGGATTTGAAGGGAGCTGCTCCTAGTACGAGAGGACCGGAGTGGACAGACCTCTAGTGTGCCAGTTGTTCCGCCAGGAGCATCGCTGGGTAGCCATGTCTGGCAGAGATAACCGCTGAAAGCATCTAAGTGGGAAACTCGCCCTAAGATTAGATCCCTGTATTCCCGTAAGGGAGTAAGACCCCAGGTAGACTACCTGGTATATAGGCAGGGTGTGTAAGCGCAGCAATGCGTTCAGCTAACCTGTACTAATGGTCGAGGGCTTCATCCTGTGATGCGGAGAAATTGGTACTTTTCCTAGAAAACTACATCAAAATTGTTATTCAGGACAATTCCTTGTGAATTAGTCCCTTGGTGATTTGTGCGATATGGGTACACCCGGTCCCATCCCGAACCCGGCAGTTAAGCATATCAGCGCTGATGGTACTTGGAGGGCAGCCTCCCGGGAGAGTAGGTCATTGCCAAGGGGCTTTTCTTTACTTATTTGCCGTCTATAGAAATGTAGGCGGCTTTTTGTTTTAACTGGTGTTAAAATAAAGTATCTCAAATAAGAGGGATTTTATGAAAATGCCTGCACTTATTCTTAAAGACACATTTGGGTACGATAGTTTTCGACCACTTCAACAGGAAGTGATTACGAATGTACTTGCACGTCGTGATACCCTGGCAGTGATGCCTACTGGCGGAGGAAAATCACTGTGCTATCAAATCCCCGCACTTCTTTTTGAAGGACTGACCGTCGTAATTTCTCCGCTGATTTCATTAATGAAGGATCAGGTGGAGCAATTGCGGGCGTTTGGCGTACCATCTGTTTTCCTAAATAGCTCGCTTTCTCCGCAGGAATACCAGGAGAATATGGACTACATCAAGCGCGGCGAAGTTAAATTGCTTTATGTGGCACCGGAAACACTTCTCACCCCAAGAATTCTCACGCTTCTTTCCACGCTGAAAGTTGACCTGCTCACCATCGACGAAGCGCACTGCATCTCAGAGTGGGGACACGACTTTCGCCCCGAATACCGCCAGATCGTAGAGGTACGCAAAAAGTTCCCGGAAGCTGTTTGCATGGCGTTGACCGCTACTGCCACCTCGCGAGTCCGGCAGGATATACGGCAGACGCTCAAATTTGCGACAACAAACGAGTTTATAGCCAGTTTCAATCGCGAAAATCTTTTTATCGAAGTAATCCCAAAACAGGATCCTTCCCAGCAGGTACGAGAGATTATTGATCGCTACAAAGACCAATCGGGCATCATATATTGTTTTTCTCGTAAGCAGGTGGACGAACTTTCTGCCTACCTCGGCATGAAAGGATACTCCGTTCGCCCGTACCATGCCGGGTTAGATGATGCCGAACGCCGCCGCAATCAGGAGGCATTTATCCGCGATGATGTTCAGATCATTGTCGCAACGGTTGCTTTTGGTATGGGGATCAATAAACCGAATGTCCGTTTTGTCATTCATCATGACTTGCCCAAGAGCATTGAGGGCTATTATCAGGAGATCGGCCGTGCCGGTCGCGATGGATTGCCTGCCCATTGTGTTTTGCTTTATAGTTACTCCGATGTTGCCAAACTCAATTACTTTATAGACCTAAAAGAAGGTGATGAAAAGCGTGTAGCCATTGAACATCTGAATGCCATAGTTCGATATGCTGAAGATGAGCATAACTGCCGTCGTAAGCCTTTGCTCAACTATTTCGGAGAATCCTACTCTGCCGAGAACTGCTCCAACTGCGACAACTGTAACTCCGCCCCAACCCCGCTGACAGACATCACCATTCCCGCACAGAAGTTCCTTTCGTGCGTCAAACGCGCGGATGAGAAGTTTGGCGCCGGTCATATTGTGGATATTTTGCTTGGCTCAAAAAACGAGAAGGTGCTGCGTTGGGAGCACGAAAAACTATCCACGTATGGGATCGGTAAAGAGCTGGACAAGAAACAATGGATGCACCTTGCGCGTCAACTGCTTTCGTTTGGGTACCTGAAGCAGGAAGGTGAGTTCCATACGCTCAACCTGACGGCTAAAGCGTTGGAGTCGCTTCGGAAGCGGGAACCAATTCTCGGCGTTATGCAGGAGGCGGCGGAGCGCGTCAAAAAAGATGGGAAGAAGAAAGCCGCAGAGTTGGAATATCATCGCGGGCTGTTTGCCATCCTGCGTCAGAAACGCAAGGATATCGCGGATGAGGCGGGCGTACCTCCTTATGTGATTTTCCCGGACCGGACGTTAATCGAGATGGCAGCGTATTTTCCACAGTCGCAGGAGGGTTTGTTGACGATTGCCGGGGTGGGGCAGGTGAAGGCGCGTCAGTATGGCGATGCGTTTTTGGAGGTCATGAAGGATTATTGCCAACGTCATGATATTAAGGAAAAACCCAAAACAGTGGTAGCGACTCGAGAGAAAAGTGAGGCAGGCGGGCGTACCTTGATGGTAGGTGAGGCATTTAATTCTGGTGAGACGGTGGCAGCGTTGATGGAACGATACAATGTTACAGCCGGGACGATCCTTGAGCACCTGACACGCTACCTTGCTGCCGGGAATCAACTGCGTGCGGGGGAGGATCTGCAGTCATTAACATCTGTTTCGCTGGAACAGCAGGAAGCCGTTTTTGCAGCTTTTGAGGAATTAGGCACGGCGTATCTCAAGCCGGTCTTTGATAAGCTGAATGGGGCGTTAAATTACGATGATCTGAAGATCCTGCGGCTCTTATACTTGGTTTCGGGAAAGGCGTAATTATCTTCTCATCCGGGGGTGAATCGGGTATAATCTTGTTCGCAGGTTCGGCAATGGAGCGGTTCCGCTCGTATCAAAGGAGAATTGAAGCGCAATTATTGATCGTTCGATCATGGAGTTCGTTTCAGGTTTTTTGATGGACGCTTTCGGCTGAGTCTGCGAATGACAGCCGATTTTTTATTTCCATAACGGAAAGGAGGTGACAACCAGTGGCAAGTGTCAATTTAAGAAGTGGTGAATCCCAGGATTCATTGCTCAAACGTTTCCGTAAAAAGGTCGTAAAGAGCGGTGTATTAAGTACGGTTCGCCGCAAACGCTGGTTCGTTTCCAAGAGCGAAACCCGACGTATGGAGAAGAAGAAGGCGATCCGCCGCATTAAGCGACGTTCCTTCAAGGACAACGAATAAAATAGGAAGAGGCATGTATGACTAAAGAAGAAGGCAAAATCAGAGTGGACGGTGTAGTGATCGAAGCATTGCCCGGCACCCAATTCCGCGTGAAGCTCGACAATGGTCACGAGGTTCTGGCGTACCTTTCAGGGAAGATGCGCAAGCACTACATTCGCATTTTGTTGGGCGACCGTGTTGCCCTCGAAATGTCCCCTTATGATATGGCTCGCGGACGGATCACCTTCCGCCAGCGCAAGCAAGCTGCCCCTGCCCCTGTTGAAGAATAGTCCTTGCGATCTGAATAATAAAAGGCTCTCCGTTTTGGAGAGCCTTTTGGTTTTAATTACGTCGCCGAGGACGGCGGCTTGAGCATAAAATTACGGCAAATCACGCCATGAACCAAGGACTTTCATGTAATTTGCGCGTTCGAAGGCTGCCGGTTCTTTGACGTTCTTCTGGCTCATGCTGCCCTGCATTTGCTCAATGGATTCGTACTCACGTTCCTTCATCCAGGTTTGCAAGTCTTCAAGCATGGACGGGATGACCGTCTCACCGTTGTGCAGCAGGGTGGACGCCATCATGGTGACTTTTGCGCCTGCCATCATGGCTTTGAGCACGTCCTTCGCGGTGTGGACGCCGCTGGTCAGGGCGTAGTCCGCGTTGACTTTGCCGTACAAGATCGAGATCCAGCGGAGCGGGAGGCGCAGGTCGGCTGAGGTACTGAGATCGAGATTGTGGACGATGTCCAGTTCCTCGAGGTCAAAGTCTGGCTGATAGAAACGGTTGAAAAGGACGAGTCCGCTCGCGCCTGCGTCTACGATGCGTTTGGCAAAGTTGGGCAGAGAGGTGATGTAGGGGCTGAGTTTCACCGCCAGCGGAATCTTGATCGCGGATTTTACGTCTGCGACCAATTCGACCTGGGCGTCTTCGAGTTCGGCGGCGGTCAGGTTGGGATCGGTCGAGATATAGTACAAGTTGAGTTCGAGAGCGTCTGCTCCGGCTTCTTCGATGCGTTTAGCGTAGCTTGTCCAGCCGCCTTTGGAAACGCCGTTCAAACTGCCAATAACTGGAATACTGAGGGCTTTCTTAAGCCCAGCAACCTGATTGAGATATTTCTCAGGGGTTACACTGTACATGCCGCCGTCGGGCAGGTAGGTGAGGGCTTCGGCGTAGGATTCTGTGCCGCGCGAGAGGAAGTGATCGAGTTCAAGGCTTTCGTGGATGATCTGCTCTTCGAAGAGCGAGAACATCACGATGGCAGAAGCGCCCGCATCTTCCAACTTTTTGGCTTTGTCGATTTTCTTTGAGAGCGGCGAAGCCGAAGCCACGAGCGGATTTTTTAGTTTTAAACCAAGGTAAGTGGTGGATAAATTAGTCATGTCTGCATCCTTGTTTATTTGTCTACTTTGTTTCAGAATCGCCGTCTTTTTCGTAATGCATGGAAGCCATCTGCTGATACAACGTCCAGCGGGACTTGGCATCGTGCTGGGCTTCCTTCATTAGTTCTTCCGCTCGATCTTCATTCATTTGAGTGAGCATCTTGTAGCGGGTTTCGTTGTAGGCATATTGCGAGAACGGAATGCTCGGCTCTTTGGATTCGATCACGAGCGGATTCTTGCCTTCAATTGCCAGTCTTGGATCGTAGCGGAACATGGGCCAGTGACCCGACTGTACTGCCAGTTTCGTCTGGTCGAGGCTGCGTGCCATGTCGTAGCCGTGGGCAATACAGGGGCTATAAGCAATCACGAGGGAGGGACCATCATAGGCTTCGGCTTCGAGCAGGGCTTTCAGCGTTTGCTGGTCGTTGGCGCCCATGGCGACTTTCGCGACGTACACATAGCCGTACGACATGGCAATCAATCCAAGATCTTTCTTCGGCATGCCTTTTCCGCTCATGGCGAATTTGGCAACTGCCGCCCGCGGCGTGGACTTGCTCGCCTGACCGCCGGTATTCGAATACACTTCAGTGTCGAGCACCAGAATGTTCACATTGCGCCCGCTGGCGAGGACGTGGTCGAGCCCGCCGTAGCCGATGTCGTATGCCCAACCGTCACCGCCGATGATCCAGACCGATTTCTTGACGAGATTGTCGGCAAGACTGATGAGATCCTTCGCGCGGGTGTCGCTGGATTTGCTGAGTTTGCCTTTCAATTGAATAACACGTTCTCGTTGAGCGCCAATTCCTGCTTCGTCGTCCTGATTGGCATTCAAAATGGCTTCAACCAATTCGGTACCAACGGTCTGCTCGAAGGACTTGAGCAATTCCTGGGCATATTCAAGCTGCTTGTCGATGGTCAGGCGCATGCCCAAACCGAACTCGGCATTATCTTCAAACAGCGAGTTCGACCAGGCAGGTCCGCGACCTTCGGCATTCTTCGCCCACGGAGTGGTGGGCAGGTTGCCGCCATAGATGGACGAACAACCGGTCGCATTCGCGATCACGGCGCGGTCACCGAACAACTGCGAGACGAGCTTCACATAGGGCGTCTCACCACAGCCTGCACAAGCACCACTGAACTCGAATAACGGGCGCAGCAACTGCGCATTTTTGATGGTGGACGGATTGATCAATTTGCGGTCCAAGTCAGGGATATTCATGAAGAAGTCCCAGTTCTTAGCTTCGGCTTCGCGCAACGCAGGCTGCGGCTCCATATTGATCGCTTTGCGTCCCACGGCGGTCTTGTCCTTCACCGGGCAGACTTCCACACACAGCGTACAGCCGGTGCAGTCTTCAGGGGCAACCTGCAAGGTGTAGGCGTAGCCTTCGCCAAATTCCTTGAACTTCGACTTGACATGTTTGAACGCCTCCGGCGCGCCGCCGAGCACATTCTCTTCATACACCTTATGGCGGATGACCGCATGCGGACAGATCATGACGCACTTACCGCATTGGATACAAATATCCTCGTTCCAAACCGGAATTTCCAGCGCGAGGTTTCGTTTTTCCCATTGAGTCGTGCCGGTGGGGAAGGTACCATCGACGGGGAAAGCAGAGACGGGGATGTTATCACCGTCTGAATCGATGATCTGACCGAGTACATTCTTGACGAAGTCCGGCGCTTCATTCGGGACCGGGAGCCTGCGCGTCGTCTTTGACGTTACCTTCGCTGGAACCTTGACCTCATAAAGATTTGCCACGGTGGCATCCACAGCTTCAAAGTTCTTAGCCACCACAGCTTCACCGCGTTTGCCATAGGTTTTCTTGATGGCGTATTTGATCTGCTCAATGGCTTGTTCTCTTGGCAGGATGCCGCTGATGGCGAAGAAAGCGGTCTGCATGATGGTGTTCATACGTCCGCCCATGCCGGTTTTTTCAGCTACATCGTAGCCGTTGATGACGTAGAACTTGAGCTTCTTTTCGATGATGTCTTTTTGGACTTCCTGTTCAAGATGATCCCAGATCTCTTCAGGACCGTACAAGCTGTTGAGCAGGAAAATGGCGCCTTCCTTGGCGTACTTGAGCATATCCACACGTTCGAGGAAGGAATACTGGTGGCAGGCGACGAAATTCGCTTGGTTGGCTTCGATCAGATACGGCGCGCGGATGAACTTGGGTCCAAAGCGCAGGTGAGACATGGTCACCGTGCCGGATTTCTTCGAGTCGTAATAGAAGTAGCCTTGGGCGAAGTTTTCTGTCTCTTCACCGATGATTTTGATGGAGTTCTTGTTCGCGCCTACAGTTCCATCGGAGCCGAGACCGAAGAAGACACAGCTGACCATTCCTTCAGATTCGATGGAGAAGGACGGGTCAAAACTGAGGCTGGTATGGGAGACATCGTCGTTGATACCGACGGTGAAGTGATTCTTGGGTTCAGGCTTGGACATTTCGTCGAAGACGGCTTTTGCCATCGCGGGGGTGAATTCTTTGGAGGACAAACCGTAACGTCCACCAATCACTTTGACATTCGACCTTTGACCTTCAACTAAAGCACTGATGATGTCCATGTAAAGCGGTTCGCCCATCGAGCCAGGTTCTTTGGTGCGGTCGAGCACGGCGATGGATTTGACACTCTTGGGCAGTGCCTTGATGAAATGCTCTACTGAGAAGGGGCGGTACAAACGAACACGCAGACAACCGATCTTTTCGCCCTTTTTGGCGAGGTAGGTCACGGTTTCGTCCACCACTTCGCCGCCGGAACCCATGACAATAATGACGCGTTCTGCATCGGGTGCACCGGAATAATCGAAAAGGTTGTAGTGACGCCCGGTAATCTTGGCGAACTTATCCATCATTTCCTGAGCGATGGCGGGAACTGCTGCATAGTATGGGTTGGAGGCTTCGCGCATCTGGAAGTAGACATCGGGGTTCTGGGCGGTGCCGCGTAGGGTGGGGTGCTCGGGGGTGAGTCCACGGGCTCGATGGGCACGTACCAGGTCATCGTCCAGCATGAGGCGCAGGTCTTCATCCGAGAGTTGGAAGATCTTATTCACTTCGTGCGAGGTTCTGAATCCGTCAAAGAAATGAAGGAAGGGGACACGCGCCTTGAGAGTGGCGGCTTGGGCGATGGCGGCAAAATCTTGCGCTTCCTGCACGGAGGCGGAGGAGAGCATTGCCCAACCGGTCTGGCGGACAGCCATCACGTCTTGATGGTCGCCGTAGATGGAGAGGGCGTGGGAGGCAATAGCGCGCGCAGCAACGTGGAAGACGGTGCTGGTGAGTTCACCCGCGATCTTGTACATGTTCGGGATCATCAACAATAAGCCCTGAGACGCGGTGAAGGTGGTGGTCAGTGCGCCGGTTTGAAGTGCGCCATGTACGGTTCCTGCCGCGCCGCCTTCGGATTGCATTTCGACCACGAGCGGAACGGTGCCCCAAATGTTTTTCTTGCCTTTGGCAGACCATTCGTCTGAGAATTCGCCCATCCCGGAAGATGGGGTGATCGGATAGATGGCGATCACTTCGCTGAGACGGTGGGCAACACTGGCGGTTGCCTCGTTGCCGTCGATCATAATGATGTTTTTGTCCATTCTTTGCTCCTGTGAAGAGGCGTTAAGCCTCGGAATTTCTCAATACGTAAGTGTATTCCCATGGGACGAATTACGTTAGTTATATATGACTTAAATCCCCTGCGGGATGTCATATATTGGATAGGATTGGTGGAAATAAAAACACCTCGATGTTTTCGAGGTGTTTTGAAGGATTTTGAACGATTGTCATTATGAGCTATTGGGGATCTCATCCAATGAGAAAAATATCTTCGCGCCTTTTTCTTTGGCGGTGCTGACCATCAGATCGGCACCAGAGGATGCGCCGCCCACACGTAGAACGGCATCACATTTATCGAGCAGACGTACAGCAATGGGGTGGAAGATCTCGTTGAAAATCTCATCGCCAGTTTCTTTGGAGCCAGCCAAAGCAAGTAATGGAAGTGCGAACCATTCGCCGAGTACGGGAATGTGTCCCTTGCGGAAGATGGGTACTGCAAACGACTCCATGAAGTGAACATTTGCGGCGATTTTATCAGGGTCGTCGTTCGTGCCAGAGCGATATGGACCGGCGATGAGGATCATCATAGGTTTCATTTATTTCTCCAAATAGGATCTTGCCATCAATAACGCCGCCAACGACTTGGCATCGGGCATGTCGCCGCGTTCTGCCATTTTCAACGCTTCTTGGACGGGGATTTTTTCCACCGATAAAAATTCATCATCATCTGCCTCAAGCGGATTGTGCTTTAGATCAGTCGCTAAAAAGACGCCCATGTATTCTGTGGAATAGCCTGGCGCGAGGTAGAACGAACCGACTTGGATCAACTTGCCAGCCTCCATGCCCGTCTCTTCGCGGATCTCTCGCGCGGCGCAATCTGCAAAGGGTTCATCGCCATCGCGGGTTCCAGCAGGGAGTTCAAGCATGTCCATGCTTGCGGCGTGACGATACTGCCGAACGAAGAGTAGATTACCGTCCGCGTCCACTGGCACGATGACCACCGAACCGCCATGCTCGACGATGTCGAATTTGGTTTCACGACCGTCTGGCGTTTTCAGCGTGTCGCGCCGAATTTTGAAAGCGCGTCCTTGTAGAAGAGTTTCGGTTTTGAGCAATTCAAAGGAGGGCATGTGAATTTCCTTTTATTTGACATTATAGAAAAAAAGCCCAGGTATTGTTTACCTGGGCTTTTTTGAGGTTCAACTTACGGAATTTGCAGTACCTGCCCAACCGTCAATTTTGCGGAGGCAGATATGCCATTTGCCGAGGCAATGGAGTTGGGGTCTACATCACCAAATGCACAAGCGATGGAGTATACAGTTTCATCGCCTGAAGAGACCGTATAAGAAACCGGGTGTGCCTTCAATGACCGCGAGCCGGGGAATGCCCCACTCTGCGGAATAACCAACTTCAGACCGGCATAATAAATATCCGGGCTGGTTAAGCCACTGGCTTGAAGCAAGGCATCGGGGTCAACATTGAAGCGGCGGGCAATGCAGTAGGGGTATTCGCCATCTCGCAATGTGTATTCGTTTGGACGCACTCCAGCGGGAACAGCCGTTCCGGGGATAGCCGTAGGAACCGCCGCTGTGCTATTCGCGTTCGTGGGGGTGCTGATGATATTTATTGTAGGCGTTGCGCTGGGCAAAGCCGGGTCTGGGGTGTTGGTGATGGCTGTTCCGGCAGGCAAAGTTGCGCCGGGTGTGCCACCGCCCGCTATCGTGGTTTGTGCGGCAGCTGTTTGTTTTGCAAATTCTTCGATCAATGCCATCGGGTTATCAACGGAGGCGATCGGGGAAACGAACAACCCTGTCGGGATTAAGGTCGGCGTTGCCACGGGGGCTTCCGAAAGGGATTGTGTGCAGGCGCTCAACAAGACAGCCGCGATCATCATGATCGAAATAACCTGCACACTACGATGTTTACTGGGCATATTTTCTCCTCGTTCCTTTTGCTATCGCGTAATTTATTACCAAACTGTACGTGAGAAGCGCTTGCAACTCTCACTTCCATTTCGGAATCGATGCGATACTCTATAAAAAAAGATGGTAGCACATGACGTTTAAAGCGTCAAGCCGTGCATCACGGATTGCAACCAAGCCTCAATCGAGCGGATTTAACCCCTTCTGCGCCTCTTTCTGGACCCTGCGCCTGAATCTGCTCCCAAACTATGCAGACCGCCTTGAGCATTTTCTTGTCTTCTGCGAGGGCGGTTTTCGAGAGCTGAACTGCCTTGTCAACATCCTCATACATGGCGTAGGCTTCAATGAAAACCAGCCACTCATGCGGATCTTCTGGCTCGAAACCAGCCGTTAGAGCTTCTTCTGCCCATGCGACGGCGGTTTGATATTCGCCCTGTTGGTTGGCGAGTTCTACACGGCTGAAGTAGTAGCACCAATTTGGTTTTGGTTCAGAGAAGAATATTGGCTGTGCGGGTTGAGCTGAATTAACGAGAATGCGCGAGGGATCTGAAAGCGGGATGGCTTGGGTGAATGAATCAGCGATATTGTCGTAGATGACGGCGTGCCCACGCTGTGGGTCAAGCACGCGTAGACAGCCGTTTTGCGGCATGTAAATGACAACTACGTTGGATGTTGAGCTATTGAAGTTTACAGTACGATAAGGATAGGTAATAAACGTGTCTTTTTCCAACGAAGGCAGGGTGACGCCGCCCAGCCGTTTTTCGGTGTATAAGAGCATATAGGGAAGATCGGCACGGGTGTATGCGGGGGCATACATCCAGTTGATGGGGGCGGTGAAAGAGAGGTCGGTTTCGTAGTCGATTGGCATTTGGTGGGTGAGAAGGACCGTGTTCGCTTCGAGGGCGGGCATACGCCAAGCCATTTGCCAGTAGATCTCGCCTTGCTTTTGCCAGTCTCGGCGGAAGATGTTGGCGTTGAAGAATTGCTGCCCCACACCAAGAGCGATGAGGGCAGAGAAAATAATCATACGGGCGCGATGGTCTTTGAGGAATAGTTCCATTAAGCCAAGCACGAACATGACCGAGCCGAGCATGATGGAGATCATGAAGCGGTCGTAGGACGATTGCAAGGTCAATGGCAGATTCGCCGCGAGAGAAGGCAGACGCCCAAGCAAGATGCCGAAGATACCCGTAACGAGCAGGGAGATGGCGAATGATTTTTCCGTCGCTTCGGGTTGCGCGGAGCGGAGAAAGCTGCGGAGGAGCAGAATGAATGCAAATGCAACCAAGCCCAAAGTTAAGAGAGAGGCGGGCGCGGGTAGAGAGGAAAAAGTGAGAACGAGGACTTGTGCCCAGATGTAGAATCCGGCTTTCCAGAGAGCATCCAGCGCTTGTGTTAAAAAGTAAAGCAGGTTGGGTGATTGCGCGGCGGCGACTTCGTAGGATTGATAGGGACCGAATTTGTAATAATAGAAAAGCCAGGCGGCATTGAGAATCCAGATGAGAAGATAGGGCAGCCAGACTTTGATCGTTTTTGAAAAGCGTTCGAGCAGGCTACCTTGAAAGAAGGAAAGAAGAAAGAAGAAACGCAGCCCTTCGATGCCGAAAAAATATTCGGTCGGGAAGATGCCGCAGACTTGCAGAAGTAAGGCGATGATGACATCGGTCTTTTTGTGGGTGCGTAGGGCTTTGAAGGTGTAGCCAAAGGAGAGCAGGTAAAAAAGGAAGGGGATGAGCTCTTGATTGATATGTGTCAGTGCCACCCAATGTTGACTGTAGCCGGGGAAGACTAGCATGAGCAGTGCGGCGAAGAAGGCGAGCGTTTTGCGATTGGGGAAGATCTGGTTGAAGGTCCACCAGGCGGTGATGCCGATATGAAAGCGGACGATGAGCGCAAAGACCTGCCATGCGAGTGGATGGGTAGGAACGAGGCTGGTGGTGAATACGAAGATAGGACCCAGAAATGGGCGAAAGGGCATGAAGGCAGGGACGAACTCGGCGGGACCGAGAAATTTTGCGATCCATGCGAAGGGCCAGTCGTCCCAGTAGAAGCCGGTGAATGGCAGCAGCAGCCCGTAGGCGCTGACGGTGAGGATGGCGATGAGCAGGGTTTGACGGCTGGTGGGGGAGCGAAACGACATCCGTCAATTATAAGGGATTGTGAAGAGGGGATGTTCTGATTGGATGCGCGGGAGTGCCCGCTTATTCATTTATATGAATGGTTGCTAAAGATTTCTTAATGGTTTCGGCGTGTCTTGCCCGTTCACTACTTGGCATCAGTTCTTTTGGGGTTTTATAATAATCATCGTTTTTATAGCGCGGAGTTACATGGACATGATAATGCCAAACATCCTGACTGCCTGCCGGTTCGTTATGTTGGCGCGTGGAAATGCCATCGCAGGAATAGGCAAGTTTCATTGCCAGTGCCAGATTTCTGGCAAGTTTATGGATGTCTTGAGCATAGGATATGGGCAGGTCGTAAATATTTTCAAAATGTTTATTTGGAATAATAATTACATTGCCAGGATTGTTACTCCACTGATGTGAACTGACCAAGGCGGTGATGGTTTGATCTTGGTAGACAATGTCGCTTTCAATCGAATAGGCATGTTCGCTTCTACCTCCCTGGATCAAGAGGCAAAAAGGACAGATGTAGTTTTCAGGGGCATGATTGTACATTGTTTGATTTACTCCAGAAAAGTGGGCGTTGATGATTGTTCACTCCAATTCCTCTACTACATCCACTACGTCTGCCAGGTCGTAAATATCTGAAGACTGAAAACCTTCCCAGTTTATTTTGTCAAGTTTTGATTTATTGAACCCAAGACTCATCACTTGTGTTTCAGTCACTTGCCCATGTTGATCTGGCATCGAAATTGTTCCTATAAGAACAACATAAATAAAGCGGGCTTTGCTGTCTTCAAGGACTTTTAGAATATTTGTCGCATCCTTTTGTGCAGTGACTTTTGTTGAATTTTGGAGGTCATCGCTAAAGATTGCCCAAGTTATGGTTATATCGCCAGCCTCGGGGGTACTGTAAGAAATTTCTGTCAGTCGTGGCGTATTTCTATTATCCGTACCTAATACTTGCGTAAGACCTTCACGCAAAACGACCTTTGAATCTAGAGTCGCAACGGGTGATGCTGTCATTAAAGGAGCAGTAGGTTCGGTCTTTGTGGTTTGTGCCCCACAGCAAACCACAAAAATGGAAAGCAATATTGCACATCCGATCTTTATCCATTTGCCTGACCATTTCCTGAAAATACCTTTTGATTGAATCATCTTGGGCGTTGAGTTGGGTGGTTTGAGATTAAAAATCACGCCCGGTTTTTACCACTCTGGCTTGAAACCGTTCGGGGTATGCAGCTTGGTAGCCCCAGACATCTAGCTCTGGGAGACTAACGCCTTTGTTGTTCAGCACCGTAGTGATATCCGTCCGGTGGGCGATGCCGTGGTAAACCACTGACATGAAGATCAGGCGTGCTTGATAATCGAATGTCCAGTCGTCTTCTGCTTCATGCACATTCTGAGTGGCTGGGACGTGCTGAAGAGTATCCAATAGTGCTTCGTGCAGGTTTTTTTCATATGCCATCATTTGAGAGAGACTTGGATGCTCTTCCCACTGGAAGCTTGGTTCTGGAGATGCCCCATGAATCCGCTTTAAGAAGCTGATCTCTGCCTTCAGAATGTGGGCAAAGGTTTCGCGGATCGATCCGTAGGAGCCGGGATTGTTGTCTGTAATGATTTCATCGCTTAAGCCTAGGCAGATGCTCATGAGTTCTTGATTTGCCCAATGATTGTTCATGACGCTAGTTAGCCCACTTTTTGATTGGAATTGTACTTGTCATTTTTTAAATATTTGTACCATAAAACCAAAACACCTATAAATGAGACCCATCCAATGATTTGACCCCAAAGCCAGAATGGCATAATTATCAGGAAGAGTTCTGCAATGAATATGATAAATGATAAAGAAACTATTCTCCGTTGGTTTAGTTTAGGACGATTTTTTATGAATGCCCACCATGCATAAATCATTAATGAGCCTACTATAAACAAGGCTACAAAATACGGCAGCGTCGTCATACTAAAATTTGCAGCGAGATAAAAAAAGAAATGACCTAAAGAGAAAATAACACTGGGGCACATGCCATCAGCGAACCCAAATGTGCGACAATATGGTCTGCTTGTCTCAAAGATTATTAACCAATCCCCTATGTGTTTATATTCTGCATAACCACATGAAAAGAGGTTGCTTTTTTCTTTACTAAGTTTAACTTCTTTTTCCTCGGAGTATGGTTCTAAGATTAAGTCGCCATCTAGAAAAGCACCTCTTTTATTTTCATAATCTAGCCATATAGTGATATCTTTCTTGAAAGATTCAAGAACAGGCGTTAAATCTTCCTCGCAATTTGGAACAATAGCTAGTAAATTATTTGTTGTTTCTTTTACCCATCTTTCTTGCATATCCCCATAAGTTTCACCGTCTGTTCGTCCTGAGTTTGGGCCAATGCGAACTTCCATATTACTACATCGGATAAGGATTGTTGGCTCGACAGGCGAGCAGGCATAAACAATACTATAAGACAGTAAGGCTGCTAAAACCGTTATGAGGATGATGTGTGAGTATCTGTTCATTAGCATTGTGCGTGAAGGTGCCATTGCGCCGTCACGCGGACTTGGCGAAGCCGTCTTATCAGAAAAGGGATTCTCCTGCCCCAATATTACATAAGTACGGGACAGGAAATATCCATGAGTAAGAACTTAAGGGAATAATAACTTGAAAAGTTCTCCTGTAAAGATCCTGCAAAATGAGATGGAAGCCACAACGCCACCTACTGCAAGGATGACAGGAAGCATATAGAGGTTTGTGGAATTACCGATTTTGGCGTCTTGAGGATTTTCGGGGTTGTACAATACATCAATGGACTGTCCGACTTTATATTGCGCTGGTTTTTGGGCACTGTCGTGCGCCACGGTGATGACTTGCCCATCCAATGTCCGGAATTCGAAGATGGGCAGATAGATTGTGCCGCCTTTGGAGCCCTCGCGCGGATCGAGTCGAACGATAGTCCCTTTTGTTTTGGTGGCGGCATGGACGAATTTCCGTGTATTGATAAATAGGTATGCGGAGATTCCCAACAGCATAATTGCGGCGAGGATCACGATAATATTTTCAACGAACACGGTGATGATTTTTTCAATAAACATAGGGTTCTCCTGATATGCAATTTTTTCCAACCAATAATAGTATTCTCTTATGGTTCACATGTCTTTGGGCCACGGCGCACCGGTTTGGAGTGCTGTTGCATATTCCTGAAGGCGCTCGTCATCATGCCCGCGGATCTGTGTCAAGAAAGCAAAATCAGCCGGTGTGACCGTAAGTTTTGCCAAAGGCTGAACAGGTTCTAAACTTGCCAACTGCGCAATATGGACTTGGTAAGAGCCAAACGGCATGGGGGACTGAGTAACGAATGTGGTACGTGGCAGGAGATACACCGTGCCTGTGCGCCATGGTTGGTTGGGCAGGGAGGCTTGACTGACCGAGAAGACATAGTATGGACCGTGTAGCGTGCCCGCATCATCTTCAAGACGGACACAGGCATTGGTGATCGAGTTCACGCGTTCGCGATCGACGATGGCGAAGAACATAGCCCATAGTCCATCTGAGGCGGCATAGACAGCTTTTTGACTGCCAAATTCGTTGAGATCATTTGCCTGGCGTGGCTCAAACAGAGCAATCTGGGAGTCGCCGGAGCCATGTAAGGCAAGGTTATGATGATCTGCCAGATAGCATAGGAACTGCCACTTTGGGAAAGGCAATGTATATTGAATGGTTGGGCATCCGCTGATGCCGAGGGTTGTGTTTATCAAGTCATCAAACGCGAACCGAGTTGTTTCATTCAACTCCATATTGGGGCGAGGTAGCCAATAATCTGGTAGCATCATCTATGTAACTCCATTCGTTGGAATGTCTAACGGTCTTGTGCCTGAAGGGATGGGGTATGTGCCTGCCCCGTCACGCGGACTTGGCAAAGCCGTCCAACCAGAAAAGGTGTTTTTGGCCCTGACTTTCAAGACAGTTGCTGCGCGCTTTGTTGAGGGCTTTTGTTACTCATTACTTGATATTGCGATTTCTTCATCCATTATGATATTTCTTGATTTAAGAGAACCATAAATCCACGATGTAATACTAATAAAAACATATCCAAAAAGTAGTGATAATGGGATTCCGCAAATAATACTTCCTACAAAAGTATCGGAATAAAACTGAGAAAACTTATTAAGCTTTAGAAACGACAAGATTATTGAGTAGGTCGGTATTAAAACTGCCAGAATAAAAGGGGATAATATCAGTAATTTGTATATCTGGTTAATAGATTTCTTTCTACTCCAAATCCAAAGAAAAATTACTAAAACAGTATACGGGATGAGCCAATACATTGCCCCGAATAGATAGATAACGCTTGTTAGCTCAACTATCACAGAAACAGTACCTGTCACAATCTGTGTCACTGATGAATTCGATTCAGGAATTGTGCTGGAGTCAAAAACGAGAGATAGCCCATACAATAGAACAGCAAAGATGTATGGGATTAATAGACTTGAACGGAGAAAGTTTATAGAGGATATTTTCATTTTGACATGGAAATGTTCACATCAAATAGCTGTGCTGTGCCTTCTATTTGAATTGATTGTCTGTTCAGCGTTCCAAACGCCCAACTACGCTTTAATCGAACCGTTCGGCTTTTTGTCCCCCTACGGGGTGTTATGCCGAATACTTCCGCATAACATACTTTGTACCGATACATAAATTATAAGCCACCCCACCCAAAGAGAAAACGCAATTATCAATTACCAATTACCAATTACCAATTACCAATTACCAATTACCGCAAACACATTCACCGCCTGATTCTTGCCCTTGAACACGATCTTACCCAAATCCTCCACCAAAAATTCATCCGGCAGACCCAGGCGGGTATTCTCGTCGATCAATAATGGACGCAGCGCATCTTTGGTGTAATCTTGAATGCGATCTGCCAGGTTCACGGTATCGCCAATACAGGTATAGATCGCGCGGTTCTGCGTGCCGGTATAACCCACCGTCATTTTGCCCGAAGCAATCCCAATGCCAATATGCAGTTGATTCTTGCCCTGCTCGCGTTGATGCTGGTTGAATTCCTTTAATCGTTCCAGCATTTTCAACCCGGCACGCACCGCCTTTTCGCGATGGTCATCAAAAAAGATCGGCGCGCCAAAGATCGCTAGCAAGCCATCGCCCATCATCTGGTTTACCGTCCCGCCGTTATCGGTGATCGCATCGAACATCATACTGAAATATTGGTTCAACAGGTCAATCGTATCCACGGGCGATTGACTCTCCGCAATCGTCGTGAATGAGCGGATGTCCGCAAATAACACACTCGCTACCACCTGTTTACCGCCCAGTGAAAAGCCCGAACGCAGTAACTGTTCGGCAACTTCTTTGGTGGCAAAGGTGCGGAACAACTTGCGTTGTTCATCGCGTAGGCGTTTCTTTTCCAGGCTGGCATTCACACGTGCCCGCAAAAGGATCGGGTTCACCGGCTTGGTCAAATAATCTTCAGCGCCCAGCTCCACGCACTTCACCACCGCATCCAACTCTTCCATGGCAGAGGTCATAATGATGGGAATCTGCCGCAAGTCCAGGTCGTTTAGGCAGGCTTCCAATACTTCAAAGCCGTTCATTATCGGCATCTCAATATCGAGCAGCATCAGGTCAAAGGTCCCCGAACGGAATTTCTCCAAGCCCTCCTGTCCATTCTCGGCGGTCTCCACTTGGTGCCCTTGCTGTTCCAAACTGCGCGAAAGCACCATGCGATTGACTTTATTATCATCCACCACCAACAGGCGGGCAGGTTCGATCTTTATCTTCGGCATGCGGATATCACCTCAACGCAACCAATTGGGCTTTGACGGATTCAAACGCCTCACTCACCGCCGCGAGCCGGTTGCCCACTTCAAAGTTTTGGTCACGCCCCATCATCTCCAACTCACGCGCCAACCCAGAAAGCTCCATCGCCCCAAAGGTTGCCGCGTTCGATTTCAAACTATGCGCCGCCCGCCGAAACGTCTCGGCATCTTGGGCAGATAGGGCGGTTTTCATCTGCTCCATTTGTTTGTATGCATCCTCAAAGAAAGTTTCCATCAGTTCAAGGATAAAGTCCGCCCCCGCGGCTTCTTTAAGTGCATCGTAAACAGTCATATCTAAAATTGGCATGGTTCTCCAGAAGGTTCTCGTCAGCCTAAGCATGGGTGGGGGAGTCTGCTTCGTTCAGGCTGACATTATAAAACTATCTTTTATGGCTTCGCTTTGAATAAGGCATCCACCAACTCCACCACGCGGATGGGCTTGGGGATGTAATGATTCATGCCTGCATTCAGGCACATCTCACGGTCACCTTGCATGGCGTTCGCCGTCAACCCAATGATATAAGGGTGCGCTTGGGGCCAGCGTGCCACGATCTCACGCGTGGCTTCCAGCCCGTCCATTTCAGGCATTTGCACGTCCATCAAGATCACATCATAGGTCTGGCGTTCTACGGCTTTCAAGGTTTCGAGTCCGTTCGCAGCGACATCGGCACGGTAGCCCATCTGCTCCAACAACCGCAACGCCAGCTTTTGGTTAACCGCATTGTCTTCAGCGAGGAGAATTCTCAACGGGTGCCGCGACGCCATGAGCGGGTCCGGTTTGAAGCGGTCAGTCGTCTGTTTTTCATCCTCAACGCTTTGCACGAAGAGTCCCACCAGCGTATCAAACAACTGCGACTGTTTGATCGGTTTGGTTAAGTAAGCCGAGAAAATGCCAGCGTCATCGCCTGCCTCGCGTCGCCCCAACGAGCTGAACAATACCAGCGGGAAATTCGCCCTGCCGCGTAATTTCTTTGCCAGTTCCAAGCCGTCCATTTCGGGCATGTGCATGTCGAGAATGGCAATGTCGAAGCGCTGACCGCTCTCGATCCATTCCAGGGCGGTTTTAGGTGATTCGGTATCACGCGGAACCATACCCCACTTGGAGGTTTGCACGTTGAGGATGTAGCGGTTGGTGGCATTATCGTCCACGATCAACACGCGTTTGTTTTTCAAGGCAGGTTGAATGCCCAAATACACTTGCTTCTTGGCGGGCGCCAGCTCAGCAACCTCAGACTTGATGGTGAAGGTAAAGGTCGAGCCGTGCCCGAGTCCTTCACTCATTGCCCACATGCTGCCGCCCATCAACTCTGCCAGCCGCTTGCTAATGGCAAGTCCCAAGCCGGTGCCGCCATATTTGCGCGTGGTGGATGAATCCGCCTGGCTGAATGATTGAAAGAGGCGACTCATGCCTTCGGACGTTAACCCGATGCCCGTATCACGCACGGCAAAGGTCAACAGGGCTTTCTCTTTCACGCCTCCGTTCTTGTAGCGTTGGCTGGATACCGTTAAAACGACCTCGCCCTTGTCTGTGAACTTGACCGCGTTGCTGAGCAGGTTGGTGATGATCTGCCGCAGGCGGGTCACATCACCAACGATGGCAGGTGGAATGTCACCTTCAAAGATGTAGGCAATGTCAATACTTTTTTCAACGGCGCGGGCGGTCACCAGATCGAGTGCGGTTTCAACACAATCACGCAGGTCGAGCGGCTGATGCTCAATATCCATGCGCCCGGCTTCGATCTTCGAGAAATCGAGGATGTCATTGATGATGGCAAGCAGGGCGTCGCTGGAACTACGGATCGTCTCAACATAATCTTCCTGTTCTTCGTTGAGTTTGGTATCCAACAGCAATCCGCTCATGCCGATCACGGCGTTCATCGGTGTGCGGATCTCATGACTCATGGTGGCGAGGAAGGCGCTCTTGGCTTCGTTGGCTTGTTCGGCGGCGGCGCGTGCCGAGCGGGCTTCTTCGAATAAACGCGCATTCTGGATCGCTGTGGCAGTGCTCGATGCGATCGATTCCATTAACTTGATGATCGAATCATCATAGGCATTCTCGCGCTCGAAGTTTTGAATGGTAAAGCCGCCAATCAATTCCTTACCGACGATCATGGGAACCATGACCACCGATTTTGGAATATCTTCAGAGGTGGTCATATTCGAGCCGAGCTTGCGCCACAAGATGGGCGAACGGCGGTTGATGATGAGGGTTTTGCCTTGCATCGAAGCTTTGTATGTAAATTCATTGACCGGGAAGGGTGGAAACTGAACACGTTGGCTGTCTTTGGTGACATAGTGGGCAGTGACGGTATTGGTCTCCTTGTCGTACAGCCCGATGCCAATATTATCTTCCTTGACGAGTTCACGAACCTTATCTCCCACGGTTTCAATGATCGTTTGTACATCAAGCTGGCGAGTGAGCACCTGCCCAATATCATTGATGATCTCTAATTCGGTGGCACGGCGTTTGGTTTCATCGAACAGACGCGCATTTTCAAGCGCTACTACGCCCGCACTGGCGATGGTCTCTAACAGCCGCAACGTGGAATCGGTAAAGTAATCTTCAAGCTCCAGGTTTTGCAGCGAAATGCCAGTGACGGAATTCTTGCGAATGATCATAGGCACGGCGCACAACGATTTTGGCAGGCGCGAACGCGAGCCTCTGAAATCGGGGTAATTCGAGGCATAGGCTTCGAAGTTGTGATTGATGACAAAACTTCTCTTCGTAGCTTTCACCTGCTCCACGATATGCATATGCAGGCTGGTCGCCTTCTTGGGTGGAATATCCCACTCGTGACCTTCTTCATAGGCAAACTCATAAGTCATGATGCCGGTGTCGAATTCCACGGTATAGATCACTGCCGAGTGAACTGAAAAGATCTCAGCGAGTTTTCTCCCCACAGACTGATAAATGGATTTGATATCCAGGTTCGAGACCAGGGCTTGCTGCACCGAGTTGAGTGCACCCAGTTCGGTGTTTTGTTGTTCGGTCTCTTTGAGCAGACGTTGGGTCTCATTGAAGAGGTGCGCATTTTGAATGGCGACGCCCATATTGGCAGAGAGGGTCTGTAAAATGCGTAGGTTATCTTCACCGAAGGCTTCGGCTTTATAGCTTTGCACATCCACAACGCCGAAAACTTGGTCACCGACCATGATCGGCACGCCCATGTACGATTTTATGTCGTCGGTATCTTCCGGCGCGGTGACGTATGCCGCTGCCCCGTTTGCTTCAATCTCCGCACTGGTGTTCAATAATAGTGGCTGTTTTGTGATGATGATCTTTGAGGTCAGACCTTCGCCCAATTCCCAGGGTGGCTCATCTTCATAATAAAGGTTGTCGCTGAAGCTAAACACCAACCGCACGATATTGGTGGCTGGGTCGTAGAGCAGAATGTCCACGATTTCAGCGTTGAAGATCTCATGGATCTTATTGCCCACATTGCGCGTAATGGAGTTGACATCGAGAGCGCGGGACATGGATTCGCTCACGTTGTTAAGAATGGCAAGCTCGGTCGCGCGTTGTTCGGTCTCTTTAAGCAGGCGTTGGGTTTCGTCGAAGAGGCGCGCATTCTCGATAGCAACCCCGATCGAGTTGGCGATGGTCGTCAGCAGGCGCACATCTGATTCGGAGAAGGCATCTTCTCGTTCAAGGTTTTGCAGCGAGATCACGCCGCGCACTTCCTCACCAACCAGCATGGGTACCCACAAGCCCGAGCGGACGACCACATCTTCTTCTATGTCTGTGCCTAAATTGGCTGATTGGAAGCGTTTGGAATATTCCTCAAAATCGCGGTTGACTAGAATATGCTTGCGGGTGCGAATAACCTGCCCACCGAATCCACCACCGTCTTCGCGCAGGGGCAGTGGGTCTTGATACAGCCGCTCGCCGTTCTCGATGATGTAAGGGTACGAGGTCATGCCTGTGCTTTTTTCGTAGATGCTTAAGACCACGGTTTGGGCATCGAAGATCTCACGGATCCTGTTGCCGGTGCGGTCGTATACCAGTTGAATATCCAGCCGGGTATCCAACTCACCTAAAATATTGTTGATCAGTGAAAGCTCTTCAGCACGTTGTTGGGTTTCTGCCAGCAGGTTTTGCGATTCATCGAACAACTTGGCGTTTTGGATCGAGATGCCCATGCTGCCTGCGAGAGTGGAAAGCAGGCGCAAGTCATTTTCGTGAAAGGCGCGTTCGCGTTCAAAGTTTTGGATCGAGAGCGAGCCATAGACTTGGTCACCGACCAAGATGGGAATGGCGATCAATGCTTTGGGGAAGCTGCTGCCTGCCAATAACGTAGAGCCATACTCTCTCGCTTTTTGATCAACATTCTCGTTGATGAAGAGTGAGGTCTTGTTGCGGATCACGTACCCAGAAAAGCCTGAAAGCGGCTCGGGTTGCGGGTACACGCGTTCTCCCTGCCAATATAGGTAAGGGAAGGCGGCGGTATCTGTCTTCTCGTTGTAGTAGGAGATGATAACTGCTTGGGAGTTGAAAATGCTGCGTACTTTTTCGCCAACCAGTTCATAGATTGATTGCACATCCAGCTTGGAAGACAAGCCTTGTTGAACGCTGTTGATGATCTCCAATTCATTGGCGCGTTGTTGCAGTTCAACGAAAAAATTTGCATTCTGAATGGCGATCGCCGCTTGCAGCGAAAGTTCTTCCAGGAAGTTCATGTCGAGGGTTGAAAATGGATCGCCACCTTCGCGCCAGACTGCCATCATACCGTTGACTTTGCTGCCAGCCAGTAGAGGCGCGACCAGTAGGCGTTCGTCGCCTACTTTTTCTGTGCCGGGAATTTGCACCGTGCGCGGGTCGTTGTTGGTGTCATTGATGAATTCTGCTTTGCCGTTCTTTGCTAAAGACCCGATAATGCCTTCGCCGATGATGATCCTGTCTGCCATGATTTCGTCGGCGATATTTCCGGCGGCGGTAATGGCGCGCATGGTTTTATCATTGGGCTCAGGGATGTAGATGGCGCTGCTGGAGCCTTTCAACAAGTTGACTGCATGCGCGGCGATCTTATCCATAACGGAGGAGAGATTCAACGTACCCGAAATGTCGCGTCCCACTTCATTCAAAGCAGCCGACTCGCGCGCGTGACGCGAAGTTTCTTCGAATAGCTTGGCGTTATCAAGCGCGGCGCTCAGGCTGGTTGCAATGGTGGAAAGCAGCAGCACATCTGACTCTTTGAAGACGTGTTCACGATCCAGGTTTTGTAGGCTGAGAATGCCAGTTACTTCAACGCCTACCAACATGGGCACAAAGAGTAACGACTTGGGCGCTTCACCGGCAGTGACAGGTGCTTCGCCCCATTCCCTTGCAATACGTTGGTAGCCTTCATTAATAAGCCAGGGTTTTCTGGTTTCTACCACGCGCCGCCGAAACTGGTCGATGGGCATGGGTTCATTGACGTGAATACGTTTTCCACGTTCGCTGGCATAACGATGATTCACTTGCTCAGCCACCGGGTTTAATAATGTGATCAACACCACCTGGGCATCAAAAATATCCCGGATCGTATCGCCGATCAGGTCAATGATCGATTGTGACTCAAGTTTTGACACCAATACCTGCTGCACTGTGTTGATGACCCCCAACTCATTATTGCGTTGTTCCGATTCATGCAACAGGCGTTGTGTCTCATTGAAGAGCCTCGCATTTTCCAACGCAGCGCTCATCGAACTTGCCAGTGTCTCCAGTAAACGTACATCTGAGGCTTTGAACGAATTTTCATTATCCATGTTTTGCAGGGAGATCACCCCGCGCACTTCGCCCGCAGCGATCAACGGCACATACAAAGCAGATTTTGGAACCAAGGGTCCCAAGATCAATTGAGCGCCATATTCATTCATCCGTTCTACGACGCGATCATTAAAAAGAAAAGTCTTTTTCTCGCGAATGAGCGCCTGCACCAGCCCGCTCATGGGGCGTGGGTCGAGGTATTCACGTCCCTGACGGTCTACATAATAATTAAAGTGTTGGGTCTGGGTTTTATGGTCGAAGGTGGCAATGATGGTGGTCTGTGCGCCAAACAGGTCGCGGATCTTTTCCCCGACGAGTTCATAGATCGCTTGCAGCTCCAACTTGGAAGCAAGCCCATCCTGCACGCTTTTGATGATGGCGAGTTCCGCCTCACGCTGCTCTAGCTGCTTGCGGACTTGTGCCAGTGTAGCTGGTTTTACGCTGGCGGCTTTTTTAGGGGCGCTCGTAGGCGTTGTTTTTTTCGTTTTCGGTGGGGTTTTCTTTGAGCCTGTTCCGGGCATGGATACCTCAAGGTGCGATTCAGTTTACATAGGGGCGTGTGAATCGTCAATAGCAGAATGAAGAAAACAGGCGGCATGGCGCCTGTCTGTCATCGAATTGTTATGTTCAAGTGGATTATAGCTGGGGCAGCCTGCGAACTGCCAAAATGGTGATATCGTCGAACTGATCTGCCTCTCCGATGAACTGCAAAAGTTCATCACCCAGGTGGTTGACCAGCTCAGTAGAGGACATACCGCGTTGCTTTAGGATTTTGTTGAGGCGCTCGTGACCGTAAAATTCATCCCGTTGATTCTTGCTATCTGGAATGCCATCTGTAAAGGCGATCAGGCTGTCACTCGGTTCGAGGTGGGTTTCACCGACTTTAAAGACAGCGTCTGCAAGGTAACCAACGACGGGTCCAGTGGGCTTGAGTTGTTCCACGCTCCCGTTTGAGCGCAACAGCAGCGGTGCTTCGTTCCCGGCATTGATGTAGGTCAATGTGCCATCTTTTACATTCAAGGCGCCGATGAAGAGTGTCGAAAAGACCAATGCTTGTTCGTGCGTGATGGCGATGTATTGGTTGGTGATCGAGACAGCCTGCTCAATGCGTCGTGTATTAGATTCAATTTCCGCGCCCAACAGCCCAGCAGACGAAGTGGCACGGATTAGACTTCGGAAGAGGGTCATAAAAAGTGCCGCGCCTACGCCTTTGCCGCATACGTCTCCAACCACGAGTGCGAGATTGCCATCAGGCAATGGGAAGGCGTCGTAGTAATCACCTGCGACTATGTTGGCGGCTTTAAAATACGCGGCAACTTCCCAACCAGGGAAGGCAGGTAGTTCAGGCGGCAGGAATTCTTTTTGAATGTCGCGGGCGGTGTTCATTTCCCGTTCGAGGCTTTGAGTGTGCATCTGTTCCAGGTCGCGCAGATGTTTGCGCTCAAGGCTGGCGGCAATGCGTGCATGTAGGATGGTCGGCTCGAAAGGTTTGGGCAGGTAATCTTCCGCGCCCATCTTGATCCCTTTGACGATGCTTTTCAGATCACTATTGGCGGATATGATGATGATGGGGATAGTACGCGTTGCAGGATCAGCTTTGGCTTGTTCGAGCACGCTGAAGCCATCCATGATGGGCATCATGATATCGAGCAGGACCAGATCCGGCTTTTGGCTTTGGATCTTTTGCAGGGCTTCGGCTCCATTTGATGCGGAGGAGAGTTCGTATTCGGGTCCGTCGAGTTCCTGTTCGAGATAGTCTACATTAAAGGGTTCGTCGTCTACGATCAGGATGCGGGATTTGGTGTGCATGAAGTGTCCTTGGGTTGTTTTCGGGTGGCAGAAGTTCTAAGAAATAGAATTAGGTTTGAGGTTGGCGGAGGCGCTGCTCTTAATCCTATATTGAATCGGCAGGCTGAGCGTGAAGGTGGAGCCTTTGCCGACTTCGCTCGTGGCGGTTAGGTCGCCTCCAAGGAGTTGCGCGAGGTTGCGGCTGATGGTGAGCCCCAGCCCGGTGCCGCCGTATTGACGCGTGGTGCTGGAGTCGGCTTGTTGAAATTCTTCGAAGATTTTGTCGAGCGCATCGGGACCAATGCCGATGCCGGTGTCTGTGATGTCGATGACGAGATTTGCATCGACACGGCGGGCTTGTAAAGTGATGCTGCCTTCATGAGTGAACTTGGCGGCGTTGCTTAATAAGTTGAGCACGATCTGTTTGATCTTATCCGGGTCGGAGTGAATGCTCGAAAGCGATTCATCTACTTGTTTGATGAGCTGCACGCTGGGTTTAAGCAGGGGAGTGGCGGTGGCGGAGCAATGATCGATGAGGGAGTGAATGCCAAAGTTGGCAGGCAGCACATCCATGCGACCGGCTTCGATCTTGGCAATGTCGAGAATGGTGTTGATCAACCCGAGCAAGTGTTCAGAACTGGTAAGCACTTTATCGAGATTTTCAACTTGCTTATTTTCCAGAACGCCATCTGATTTTCTGCGCACGATGCGTGTGAAGCCGATGATGGCATTCAAGGGTGTGCGCAGTTCATGACTCATGTTGGCAAGGAAGGCGCTCTTGGCGCTGCTGGCTTTTTCGGCTTCCTGTTTGGCGCGGCGCAATTCTTCGGTGCGTTCTTCCACTTTTTGTTCGAGCGTGCGGTTGTACTCTTCGAGCAGACGTGCAGCGCGTTTGCGTTCGGTGATGTCGCGTAAAATGCCTTGATAGGCAATCGGTTGCCCGGCTTCGTCACGCCGCAGTGTGGCGGTCAGCAAACATTCCATGACGGAGCCATCTTTGCGGGTGTTGTTCACTTCAAAATCGCGTACCGAGCCTTTTTGCAACATGATCTTTTGAAACCCAGC